>NZ_BAAATZ010000001.1:0-155726 GCF_039533685.1 Actinocorallia aurantiaca
AGTAGCGCACCTTCATTTTCCTGGCTTTTTACCCGCCGGCCGGCCGCCGCGGTCTCAGACCGCCCAGCGTCCCGCGCCCCGGTCGGGCACAAGAGAGAAACTTACCTCCTGCCCCGAGGGGAGTCAACCAAAACCACAAGATTTTTCTCAGATGATCGGCGGGCGACCGGTGCGGGTCATCCGCCAGGCCGTGTGCCAGCTGATGGGCCGACGCGGCCCCGCGTCGTTGCGGCATCCCTCCACGAAACCCTTGAACCAGGGCTTCAGGGCGGACGGCCTGCGCTCCCTCAGGATCGTGAGCGCCACCCAGACCGCGAGGTAGGTCAGCGCGATCGGCCACGGCAGGTTCCGCTTGGCCAGCCACACCCGGTTGCGGGCGTTGTACCGGTAGAACGCCGCGTGCCTGGTCGCCAGCGTCGGCGGGTGGCACATCACCGATTCGGCGTCGTAGACGATGCGGTAGCCGGCGTTCATCGCCTGCCACGCCAGGTCCGTCTCCTCGTGCGCGAAGAAGAAGTTCTCCGGCAGTCCCCCGCCCGCGTCGAAGGCCGAACGGCGCATGGCGCTCGCCCCGCCCAGGAACGTGGTGACGGCGGAGGACCTGTTCGGGTCCCCCGCCCTCAGCCGGGGGACGTGGCGCCGCTGGCCGGGCCCTCCGTCCGGGTCCTTGATCTGGAAGGAGACGATGCCGAGCGTCGGATCCTCGTCGAACATCGACTGGAGCCTCTTGCCGAGTTCCAGCGACGGGTAGTAGCCGTCGTCGTCCAGGAAGACGACGATGTCTCCGCTCGTCTCCAGGACCCCGCGGTTGCGTCCCGCCGGGACGCCGATGTTCTCGGGCAGCAACAGCGTCCTGATCCGGGAGTCGTCCACGGGGGACGTCCAGTCACCGCGCACGCCGTTGCCGACGATGACGACCTCGACGTCCACGTCCTTCTGGTTCAACGCGCTGCGCAGCGCCCGATCCAGTTCGACGGGACGGTTTCCCATGGTCAGCACCACGACGGAGAGCATCACACCATCCTTCTACTTCAGACGCCGCGATGCGACGACGCTCACGAAGTGCAGCACCGTCTGCAGCACCGCGACCGCCGCGACCGCCACCAGCAGCCCTCTGGTCACGGTCCATTCGACCGGCGAACCGAAATAGCCGCCTGATTCGATGAGGGGCCGCGTCCCGTCGCTCGTGTAGGCGAACCACCCGAAACTTTCGGTCGCGACCGAAGGAAGATTGAGCAGGTGGTCCAGCACCGCGGCGACGAGGATCAGCAAAGACAGCTCGACAGCGCCGATGATGCGGTGGAACTTCAGCAACGACGCCGCCTGGCGGGCCAGCGCCAGCCAGGGCGAGGTGGGCCGCAGCGCGCGGTCTCCCCCGGGCGGGTCGGCGGGCAGCCCGGACTTGGCCCGGGCCACCACGACGTTGTCGGTCTCCGCCTTGATCAGTGCCACGCCGAGCGCGCCGAGCAGGCCGAGCATGATCCAGCCGCCCTGCCCCCACGGCAGGTCGAACTGCTTCTCCGCGCGGAAGCCGAGCCCGATGACGACGGCGACCTCGGAGAAGTAGTGCCCCAGCCGGTCCAGGTAGACGCCGGTGATGGAGGTGCGTCCGGTGACCCGGGCGACCTCTCCGTCCGTGCAGTCCAGCACCAGGTAGAGCTGGACGAGGAACGCCCCGACGATCGCGCTGACCAGGCCGGTGCCGAAGCCGAAGGCGACCCCGGCCCCGATGCCGGACAGGATCATCAGGTAGGTGAGCTGGTTGGGCGAGAGCCCGATCCGCAGCGAGATCCAGGTGAGGAACGGCGACAGCGAGCGGGCGTAGAGCCGTCCGGCCCAGTGCTCCTCGTTGCGGCGGTCCTTCAGGCCCGGAGGCTGCCCCTTCTCGCGGATCTCCTTGAGGGTGTAGCTCCTGGGAGGCATCTCAGCTACCGAACTCCTGTGTGTACTTGCCGACCGCGGTCCGGATCTTCGCCTCGTCCAGGTTCAGGTACTCCAGGACGGTGTAGCGGCCCGGCCGGGTGGACGGCGCGAAGGCGACGGCCTCGGCGAACTGCTCGGCGGTGAGGCCGACGTCGCCGGGCACCAGCGGCAGCCGGTGGCGGGTCAGGCACTCGGCGACGACCTCCGCCCTGCGCGGCTCCTCGCCGAGGTACTCCGTGCGCAGGAAGTGGCAGAACAGCGCGCCGATCCCGGCGAGCTCGCCGTGGTTGCCGGTGCCGGGGAACAGCCGGTCGACGGCGTGCAGGATCTCGTGGTCGCCGCCGCTGGCCGGCTGGGAGGAGCCGGCGAACGACATGGCCATGCCCGACAGCACCAGCCCTTCGGCCAGCACGGTCAGGAACGCGTCGGACTCGATCGAGGCGGGCTGGTAGATCAGTGCCTCGGCCGCGGTCCGGGCGACGGTCAGGGCGAGCCGGTCGATGGGCTCGCCCGTCTCGGCGTGCGCCAGCTCCCAGTCGGCGACGGCCGACAGGTTGCTGACGACGTCGCCGACGCCCGAGCGCACCAGGCCCTCGGGGGCGGCCCGCACGTAGTCCAGGTCGACGATCATCGCGATCGGCATGACGACCCCGAAGGAGCCCTTGCCCTTGTCGTGCTCCAGCGAGGCGACCGGGGAGCAGATGCCGTCGTGCGACAGGTTCGTGGCGACCGACACCATCGGGATTCCCGCGAGGGTCGCCGCGTACTTGGTGGCGTCGATGGTCTTGCCGCCGCCGATCGCGACGATCGCCTCGTAGGAGCCGCCGCGCAGCTGGCTTCCGAGCTGGACGGCCGCGTCGACCGTTCCGCCCGGCACCCGGAAGACCTCGCAGTCGGCGAGGGTGGGCCGGATGTGCTCGGCGATGACGTCGCCCTGCCCCGGCCCCACCGCGACCGCGACGCGGCCCTCGGTGGCGATCCGCCGGTCGGCCAGCAGCTCCCCGAGGGACGCGATGGCGCCGCGCCGCACGTCGATGGACAGCGGCGCGGTCAGCATCCGCGTCAGTAGCGGCACGCGATCTCCCTGGCCTTCGCGAGGTCGTCGTGGTTGTCGACTTCCACCCAGGAGACGTCGCCGATGGGGGCGACGGCGATGGTGCCGCCCCGGTTGACGTACTCCTGGTAGCCGTCCTCGTAGTAGAGGTCGGTGTCCTTCTCGAAGGTCGCCTTGAGCGCGTCGGCGAGGGCCTCGGCGGCGGCCGGGGACAGCAGGGTCGCGCCGATGTACTCGCCGGCGGCCTCGGAGGGGTCCATCAGCTTGGTGATGCGCTGCAGGGTGCCCTCGGGCGAGAGGATGACCTTCATCTCCTCGTCGGCGAGCTTCTTGACGTCGTCGACGGCCAGAAGGATGTCGGCCTTGTCGGGGTTCTGGGCCGCCAGCAGCGTCCGCTCGACCGAGACCGGGTGGACGGTGTCGCCGTTCACCATGAGGACGCCCTTGGCGAAGTGCTCGCGGGCCAGCCACATGGAGTAGGCGTTGTTCCACTCCTCGGCCTTGTCGTTGTGCACCAGCGTGAGCTTCACGCCGTACTTCTCCTCGAGGGCCGCCTTGCGCTCCTCGACCGCCTCCGCGCGGTAGCCCACGACGACGACGATCTCGGTGAGACCGACCTCGGCGAGGTTCTTCAGCGCGATGTCCATGATGGTGGTCTCACCATCGACCGGCACCAGCGCCTTCGGCAGGGTGTCGGTGTACGGGCGGAGCCGGCGTCCCGCGCCCGCCGCCAGAATCATGCCGATCATGCGCCGGCCTCCTCTTCCAAATCAATTTCGGTACCTGTACCGCCGCGTTCGTTCTCCAGCCAGGTGCGGACACTCTCCCACCCGAACAGCACGCCCAGATAAAGGGCGAGGACGGCGTAGGCGGGGGTGGCCAGCCCGATCATCGCGGCGCCCGCGGTGATCAGCATCCTGCCGTCCCAGCCGAGTCCGGCCTGGTACACCCAGTCGGGCGGCCACAGTCCCTGGCGGGTCCGGTAGACGGTGTCGTAGTGGTGGTAGACCAGCACTGCGAGCAGCGTGTAGACCAGCGGGCGGGGAACCCCCTGGCTGAACCCGAGCACGGCCAGGTAACCATACTCGATGGCCCTGATCACCGGGGGTACGAGCCAGTCGAGCCTCCCGTCGTGCGGGTGCGTCGAGGTCGGGCCGACCAGCAGGGTGAGCAGCACGGCGGGCGCCAGCAGCGCCGGAAGGTCGCCGCCGGAGGCGCCCAGAATCAGTACGAGGACCGTCAGCGCGCCGACGATCAGGGTCGGCGCCAGCGGTCCGAGCCGTCCGCCGGCCATCTCCCCCAGCGAGCGGGAGAGGATCCCGTCGTCGCGGTAGGCGCGCTGCTGGGCGGTGCGCGCCGCTGCGCGCGGGTCGGTTTCGACGGTCATGCGAGGGACCTCAGGATCCGTCCGGACAGGGTGTAGGCGGCGGCCAGGCCGCCCCAGGCCAGCAGCGCCAGGAAGGTGACCCGGGCGTCGAAGAAGGCGGCGGTCAGGGCGATGAGCGCGAACCGCTCGCCGATCGGAAGGATCACGATCTTCTTCGCCCAGCGGGCGCCGGGGACGCGCTCCAGCGCGGCGCTCGCCCGGACGGCCAGCATGCCGAGGCCGCCCCTGCGTGCGGCGGCGGCCCGGGCCGGCGGGTCGAGCAGGCTGTCGTCGGGGACGTCCAGCGGGATCTCCTTGATCGGGGCCGGGGGCGCGGCGCCCTTGTGGACCGCGAAGCTGAAGTCGACCATGTGCCGGCAGGTCTGCAGGATGATCACCGCGCAGGCCAGGCCCCAGACGTCGCCCGGGTGCGTCACGCTGTAGCCGACGGCCAGCCCCGCGTAGGCCAGGTACTCCTTGGCCCGGTCGAAGGTGGCGTCCAGCCAGGCGCCCAGGGTGGAGAACTGGCGGGTGTAGCGGGCGACCTGGCCGTCCACGCAGTCGAAGACGAAGGCGAAGTAGAGCAGGATCCCGCCGGTGACCAGGCCCGTCCGGGTGCCCTCGGCGAACCACAGGGCGGCGATCGCGGCGATCGCCATCGAGATGCAGGTCACCATGTTGGGGGTGAGCCGCATCCGCGCCGCCCAGCGGGCGAGGTACTTGGAGTAGCTGCTGACGAAGTAGGTGGTGAAGAAGCCGTCGTTGGACTTCACCGCCGCGGCGAGCCTGACCGCGTCCTCGTCGACCGCCTCGACGGCCCGGCGGGCGGCGTCCGCCTGCTCGGGGGCGAGCACCCGCTCGCAGACCAGGACGTCGACGTTGCGGGCGGCGACCCGCGTGCCGGAGCGGGCCAGGGCGACCAGCAGGAGCCCGGCGGCGTCGTCCCCGCGCGGGGCGGTGGTGCCGAGCACGGCGTCCTGTTCGACGCGCCGGTCGAACTCGTCGCGCGCGTCGTTGTCGACGAAGACCTCGGGGCCCTCGGCGGTGCGGCGGCCCAGCCTGCGGACCGGGACGTCCACCCGCGGCAGCAGGTCCACCAGCATGGTCAGCCGGTCGCACAGGTCGGCGAGCCGTTCCGGCTCGGTGACCTTGAGCGCGCCGCGGAAGACGCCGTCGGGGTCGGTGACCTGGTGGAAGGGCGAGCCCGCCGAGACCACCCGCCGCCGGACGATGCGGACGGCGGGCCGCTTCCCCGTCACCGGCTGCCTGGCGGTGACCGCGGTGGTGGTCTTGTCGTACAGCAGCCGGACGAGCAGCTCGTCGCTGATCACCAGGTCCGCGTGCGCGAGGTAGAGCTCTCGCCCGGCCCGTGCCAGCCTCCCGATCTCCAAGAGGTCGGTCGCCAGGTCCGGCGACTCGATCACCTCGCGCCCGTTCTTGCGCAGCACCGGTGCCGCCTCGGGCCGGGCGACGATCCGCACGTCCGATACGTTGTGTGCCGCCAGCTGCGCCAGCAGCCGGTCGAGCACGGTCACCCGGTCGTCATACGCGAGCTCGGCTGTCGGGTCGTCTGGCTCGGTGGCCAGCACCACGAACGTCACCCGCGGCCTCCACAACACAGCAGGTCAGATCACAAAGCCCTCACCCTACTGGGTGTACGGGCGGGAAACTGAGGTGTACCAGGTGAAAACAGCCGGTGTGATCCTTGCCGGGGGGCTCGGCCTGCGGGTCGGCGCGGGCAGGCCGAAGCAGCTGATCGAGGTCGGCGGGCGGCCCCTGCTGGCCTATCCCGTGGAGACCTTCGCGACGGCGGCCGGGCTGGACCGGGTCATCGTCGTCATGGCGTCCGGCCACGTGGCGGCGGCCGAGAAGCTCGCCGCCCCCTACGGCGGCAGGGTCGAGGTCGTCGAGGGCGGCGAGACCCGCACCGCCTCCACGCTCAAGGCGATGGAGGCGATGGGGGACGAGCCCGGCGACACCCGGGTCCTGTTCCACGACGCCGCCCGCGCGTTCGTCGGACACGACGTGCTGGACCGCTGCCTGGCCGCCCTGGAGACCCACGAGTCCGTCGCGGTGGCGCTGCCCGTCACCGACACCGTGGTGGCGGTCTCCGGCGGGCTGGTCCGCGACATGCCGCCCCGGCCGAGCCTCGCCCGCTTCCAGACGCCGCAGGGATTCCGGCTGGGCACCCTGCGCGCCGCCTACGAGCTGGCGCTGCGCGACCCGGAGTTCGTCGCCACCGACGACTGCGGCGTGGTGCACCGCTACCTCCCCGACGTCCCGATCCGGGTGGTGGAGGGCGACGAGCGGCTGCTCAAGGTCACCACCCCGCTCGACCTGGTCGTGGCCGAGCATCTGGCCGCCGGCCGCTAGCCGCACAGGTTCTGTGCGGCCGTCCTGGTCTCGTACTCGGGGGCGGCCTGCTCGGCCGCCGTCTTCACGGCCTTGGGCTTGGCCCACTCGCTGCCCACGACGACCTCGATGCGGGTGCCCAGGGCGTCGACCTTCTGCAGTTTCGCGAACGGGATCGAGGCGGCCAGGGTCCGCACGGAGTCGGCGCGGGCCGGACCGTAGCGGATGACCGTCGGCTTGGTGTTCTGGCGCTGCACCACCCCCATGAGCCAGGACGCGCGGAATCCGGCGGCGGTCAGCCCGGCGCTGGCCTTCTTGGCCACGCCGGTGACGCCGGTTCCGTTGCGCACCTGGACGGAGATCTGCTCCGGCGGGATGGTGATCGGCTTGCTCGCGGCGGTGGCCGTCGCGGTGGGCTTCGGCTCGGCCAGCGGCTCGTCCCGGTCGATCCTCTTGAACAGCTTGCGGGCCTCGGACTCGTCCCACAGCACGACGGACTGGTTGACGCCGCCGATCAGCGCGCTGCCCGCCTGGTTGGCGATGGGGACCTTCGCGAACTCCACGTCGTCCAGCGACAGGTCCTTGAACTGGTCCGCCAGCTTGGGCGCGTCCTTCTTCAGCCCGGCGTCCACCCGGACCGACTCGAGCATCGCGTTGAGCACCTTCGTGCCCCGCACCGGATCCTTGATCTTGCTCAGCGACTGCTTCAGCAGGGAGGACAGGAACACCTGCTGGCGCTGCATGCGCCCGATGTCCTCGCCGAGGCCGTGCCTGGCCCGGGCGAAGGCAAGGGCCTGGGCGCCGTCCACGTGGTGGGTGCCGGGGCTGAGCTTCAGCCCGCTGGCGCGGTCGTCGATGGCCTGCTCGGTGCAGACGTCGACCCCGCCGACGGCGTCGACGACCTTGAGGAAGCCCAGGAAGTTGACCTCGACGTAGTGGTCGACGACCAGCCCGGTGTGGTCCTCGATGGTGTCCTTCATCAGCTGCCGGCCGCCGTAGGAGTAGGCCCAGGTGAGCTTCCCCTGCTGCATGGGGACCCGCTTGCCCTCGGAGTCCTTGTGCGCGGGGATGTTCACCAGCGTGTCGCGCGGAAGGCTGACCACCGTGACCTTGGAGTGGTCCTCGGAGATGTGCATCAGCATCATCGTGTCCGAGCGGGCGCCCGCCTCGCGGCCCAGGCGCAGGCGCTTGATGTCGGCGGTGCTCATGCCGTCGCGCCTGTCGACGCCGGCGAGCAGGATGTTCATCGACCCCTTCGGACCGGAGCCCTCGCCCAGGTCGATGTCGACGGTCTGGATCTTTCCCTGAAGGAACTCCTGGAAGCCCCAGGCCGCGCCGGAGGCGAACAGCACCACGGCCGAGGCCGCGGCGGTGGCCATGAGGTTGCGGCGGCGGCGCACCGCCTCGCGGGCCGAGCCCGGACCGCCCGGACCGCCCGCCCTGCGGCGTCCGCGCGACGGTTCGACCACCACTTTCGGCGCGCGTTCGCTGTCGAGGGCGACGGCGTCCCAGCTGCCGCTGTCGTCGGCCACCGGCCCTCCCGGACCCTCCGCCCCGGCTGGTCGAGGGCGGAAATACTGCTCGATCGGGTCGTCTTCCCCGGCCATGCCAGCCCCCTTCGCTCCACCCCGCCGGACGGAAAACCCTCCGATCGTGGCCTGCGGACCTGGCTGGATACGTTACCGTGGCGCCGTCATGAATCAGTCTCTCCACGCTGACGGCGAGCCGCGCACCACTTGGCCGGCCGTATCCGTCGTCATGCCGGTCCTCAACGAGGAACGCCACCTCGAGGACGCCGTGAACCACATCATGGCGCAGGATTACCCCGGGGAGCTGGAGCTCGTGCTCTCGCTCGGGCCGTCCAGGGACCGCACCGACGAGATCGCCGGGCGCCTCGCGGCCCGCGATCCCCGAATCATCCTGACGCGCAATCCGACGGGGCGGACCCCCAACGGGCTGAACATCGCGATCAAGGCGTCGCAGTACTCCATCATCGTCCGGGTCGACGGGCACTCGCTGCTGCCCGCGGACTACATCCGGATCGCGGTGGAGGCCATGGACCGGTACGAGGCCGACAACGTCGGCGGCCTCATGGCCGCCGAGGGCGTCACCCCGTTCGAGAAGGCGGTGGCACGGGCGATGACGTCGAAGTTCGGCGTCGGCAACGCCCGTTTCCACACCGGAGGCGAGCCGGGCGAGGTCGAGACGGTCTACCTGGGCACGTTCCGGCGCAGCGCGCTGGAGCGGGTCGGCGGCTACGACGAGACCTTCGTGCGGGCCCAGGACTGGGAGATGAACCACCGGATCCGCCAGAGCGGCGGAAAGGTCTGGTTCACCCCCGCCATGCGGGTCACCTACCGGCCCCGGCCGAACATCAAGCAGCTGGCCAAGCAGTTCTTCTACACCGGCCGCTGGCGCCGGGTGGTCGGCCGCGAGCACCAGGGCACCCTGAACCTTCGGTACCTGGCCCCGCCGCTGGCGGTCGCCGGGATCCTGGTGGGCACCCTGGCGGGGCTGGTCGGGTTCTGGCCGGGCTGGATCCTGCCGGTCGGCTACTTCCTCGCCATCCCGGTCGGCGGCACGCTGCTGACCTCCGAGGAGCTGCCGTGGAAGGCCAAACTCCTCCTGCCGTTCGTCTACGCGACGATGCACATCTCCTGGGGGCTCGGCTTCCTGACGAGCCCGCCCGGCCTCGGGCTCACCAGGGACCGCTGACCGCCCCGGCCGGGGCCGCCCGTCAGGGGCGGCCCAGGGCCTTGTACGTCCAGTTAGCCGTGCGCCAGCGCTCGGGGTCGAGGGTGTTGCGGCCGTCCACGATGTTGCGCTCGCGCACCCGGGCTCCCAGGACCTCGGGGTCGAGCTCGCGGAACTCCTTCCACTCGGTGAGCAGCAGGACGACCTCGGCGTCCGTGGCCGCGTCCAGGGCGGACTCGCCGAAGCCGAGGTCCGGCTGGGCCTTGCGGGCGTTGTCCAGGGCCTGCGGGTCGTAGACGGTCACGTCGCCGCCCTGGCGCCTGATCTCGGCGGCCACGTCGAGGGCGGGCGAGTCCCGCACGTCGTCGGAGTTCGGTTTGAAGGCCGCGCCCAGCACGCAGACCTTCCGGCCGCGGAACGATCCGCCGAGCAGGTGGCGGGCCAGGTCGACCATGCGGATCCGGCGGCGGATGTTGATGGCGTCCACCTCGCGCAGGAACGACAGCGCCTGGTCGACGCCGAGCTCGCCGGCGCGGGCCATGAACGCCCGGATGTCCTTGGGCAGGCAGCCGCCGCCGAAGCCCAGGCCGGGGCCGAGGAACTTGCCGCCGATCCGGTCGTCGTAGGACAGGGCCTGGGACAGTTTGGTGACGTCGGCGCCGGTGGCCTCGCAGACCTCGGCCATGGCGTTGATGAAGGAGATCTTCGTGGCCAGGAAGGCGTTCGCCGAGACCTTGACCAGTTCCGCGGTGGGGAAGTCGCTGACCACCAGCGGGACGCCTTCGGCGAGCTGCCGGGCGTAGACCTCGCGCATGATCCGCTCGGCCCTCTCCGACTCCACGCCGACCACCAGCCGGTCGGGGCGCAGGGTGTCCTGGACGGCGTAGCCCTCGCGCAGGAACTCGGGGTTCCAGGCCAGCTCCACCTCGGGCGAGGGGGCCAGCCGGCGCAGCAGCTCCGAGACCCTGGACGCGGTGCCGACCGGGACCGTCGACTTGCCGACGACCAGGCACCCGCGGGTCAGCAGCGGCGCGAGCGAGGTGATCGCCGAGTCCACGAAGGAGACGTCGGCGGCGTACTCGTTGGGCTTCTGCGGGGTGCCGACGCACAGGAAGTGCACCTCGCCGAACTCCGCGATCTCCTTGTAGGAGGTGGTGAAGCGCAGGCGGCCGTTCTCGAGGTTGCGCCGGAGCACCTCGGGCAGGCCCGGTTCGTAGAAGGGAAGGTCTCCGGCCGCCAGGCGTTCGATACGATCAGGAAGGACGTCGAGCCCGAGCACTTCGAAACCGAGTTCGGCCATGCACGCCGCGTGGGTAGCGCCGAGGTATCCGGTCCCGATGACCGTGAGCCGTTGAACCACCGCAATCTCCTCAAATTCTACTGGCGGGTAGCATGCCTACCATGAGCTCTGACTTTCCCGCCTACGCCCCGTCCGAAGAGCACGAACTGCTCCGACAGACGATCCGCGAACTCGCCGAGACGAAGATCGCGCCGCATGCCGCCGAGGTCGACGAGAACGCCCGCTTCCCGCAGGAGGCGCTTGACGCGCTGGTCGCCAACGACCTGCACGCCGTCCACATCCCCGAAGCCTATGGAGGCAACGGGGCCGATGCGCTGGCAACCGTGATCGTGATCGAGGAGGTGGCACGCGCCTGCGCCTCCTCCTCGCTCATTCCCGCGGTGAACAAGCTCGGCACCGTACCCGTTCTGCTCTCCGGCGGCGAGGAACTCAAGAAGAAGTACCTGGCGCCGGTCGCACGTGGTGAGGCCATGTTCTCCTACGCGCTGTCGGAGGCCGAAGCCGGGTCCGACGCCGCGGGCATGAAGACCCGCGCGGTGCGCGACGGCGACCACTGGGTCCTCAACGGTGCCAAGATGTGGATCACCAACGCGGGCGTGTCGGAGTACTACACCGTGATGGCCGTGACCGACCCCGGCAAGGGCGCCCGCGGAATCTCGGCTTTCGTGGTGGAGAAGTCGGACCCGGGCGTCTCCTTCGGTCCCAAGGAGCGCAAGCTCGGCATCAAGGGCTCCCCGACCCGCCAGGTCATCCTGGAGGACGTGCGGATCCCGGCCGACCGGATCATCGGCGCCGAGGGCACCGGTTTCAAGACCGCCCTGGCGACCCTGGACCACACCCGGATCACCATCGCCGCCCAGGCCCTCGGCATCGCCCAGGGCGCCCTGGACTACGCCATCGGCTACGTCAAGGAGCGCAAGCAGTTCGGCAAGCCGATCGGCGACTTCCAGGGCGTGCAGTTCATGATCGCCGACATGGCGATGCGCCTGGAGGGCGCCCGCCAGCTGACCTACCACGCGGCGATCAAGTCCGAGCGCGCCTTCCACGGCGAGACCGTCCCGGACCTGACCTTCGTCTCCTCCGCGTGCAAGTGCCTGGCCTCCGACGTCGCCATGGACGTCACCACCGACGCCGTCCAGCTCCTCGGCGGCTACGGCTACACCCAGGACTTCCCGGTGGAGCGCATGATGCGCGACGCCAAGATCTGCCAGATCTACGAGGGCACCAACCAGATCCAGCGCGTCGTCATGGCCCGCCAGATCCTCAAGTAGCGGCGGACCCGGCCACCTTCGCCTCCAGTGCGGCGAGCGTGGCCGGGACGTCGTCGACGATCAGGGCATCGGCGGCGGCGTACTTGTGCAGGTCCTCGGGCTTGGGGCACCAGACTATGACCTCCAGGCCCGCCTTGTGCGCGGTGTCGACGCAGTCGGCGAACGGGCGCTGCTTGGGGTTGGGGTCGCAGGAGGCCGTGTGCAGGGCCACGGCCTGCAGGTCCAGGCCGGCCGCGGTGGCGACGGCGTGGCCGATGGGGAACCAGAGCCAGGTGAGCAGGCCGCGCGGGATCCCGGTCCCGGCCAGGGCCAGCAGCAGCGCCGGGTCGAACGAGGTGACCATCAGGGGGCGCCGCCGGGCCTCGGCCCTGAGGATCCCCTCCAGCAGGGGCCCGGTGCGCGGGTCCAGCGCGTCCTCCAGCACCGTCTTGACGTCCACGTCGACGCCGACGTGCTCGGGCAGCGCCTCGAAGACCTCCTCGATCCGCAGCAGGCCCTCCCCCGGCCCGTCGATGAGGAAGGACCCGTCCTCGGACGTGAAGTCGTGCCGCACCACCAGGCTGTCGTCGGCGGTGCGCTGGACGTCGACCTCGACCCAGGAGAGGCCCAGCTCCACGGCCCCCAGGAGGGACTCCAGGGTGTTCTCCTCCGGACCCGTGCCACAGCCCCGGTGTCCGATGATCGTCGGTGTGCCGTCAAACATCATGGTGCGCCCCACTAAGCTGCTCGGTGTGAGAAGTCCTGGTCAGATGCCGGTCGTCGGGATGGTGGGCGGCGGTCAGCTCGCCCGTATGACCCAGCAGGCGGCGATCGCGCTCGGCGTCCGGCTGCGGGTCCTGGCCGGCGCCCCCGACGAGTCCGCGGCGCTGGTGTGCGCCGACGTCCGGCTCGGCTCGCACGAGTCCCTGGAGGACCTGCTCGCCTTCGCCGAGGGCTGCGACGTGGTCACCTGGGACCACGAGCACGTCCCGGGCGGGCACATCCGGGCGCTGGAGGAGGCCGGAGTGGTCTGCCACCCCGGATCCGCCGCCCTGCTGCACGCCCAGGACAAGCTGGTGATGCGCGAGCGGCTGTCCGCCCTCGGCGCCCCCTGTCCCGCGTTCGCCCCGGTGCACGGCAAAGACGATGTCACGGCCTTCGCCGAAAATCACGGATGGCCGGTGGTGCTGAAGGCCACACGCGGCGGTTACGACGGCAAGGGCGTGTGGATCGTGGGCTCCGCCGACGAGGCCGCCGCGCTGCTCGCCGAGGTGCTGCCCTCGGGCACCGCGCTGATGGCCGAGGAGCGGGTGGACTTCCGGCGGGAGCTCTCGGCGCTGGTCGCCCGCTCCCCGCACGGCCAGGGCGCCGCCTACCCGGTGGTGGAGACCGTGCAGAAGGACGGTATCTGCGTCGAGGTGGTCGCCCCCGCCGAGGGGCTGGACCCCGAGACCGGCGCCCGCGCCCAGGAGCTGGCGCTGCGGCTGGCCGAGGAGCTCGGCGTGGTCGGGCTGCTGGCGGTCGAGCTGTTCGAGACCGCCGGCGGCGTGGTCGTCAACGAGCTGGCCATGCGGCCCCACAACTCGGGCCACTGGACGATGGACGGCAGCCGCACCTCCCAGTTCGAGCAGCACCTGCGGGCCGTCCTGGACCTGCCCCTGGGCGACACCTCCGTCAGCGCCCCCTGGACGGTCATGGGCAACCTGCTCGGCGGCGAGGACCCCGATCTCTACCCGCGCTACGAGCACGTGATGGCGCACGACCCCGGCGCGAAGATCCACTTCTACGGCAAGGGCGTACGGCCCGGCCGCAAGATCGGCCATGTGAACGTGACCGGAGACGACCTTCCGCGCATGCGGGCGCGCGCCGCGCATGCCGTCGACTACCTGCGCGATCCGGGGTCGGTCTACCCCGAGGAAAGGAAGAACTGATGGCTCCGCAGGTCGGCGTGGTCATGGGCAGCGACTCGGACTGGCCGGTGATGAAGGCCGCCGCCGAGGCGCTCACCGAGTTCGGGGTGGAGTTCGAGGCCGACGTGGTCTCGGCGCACCGGATGCCGCACGACATGATCGAGTACGGCTCGGGCGCCGCCGGGCGCGGGCTCAAGGTGATCATCGCGGGGGCCGGGGGCGCCGCCCACCTGCCCGGGATGCTGGCGAGCGTCACCCCCCTTCCGGTGATCGGGGTTCCGGTCCCGCTGAAGTACCTGGACGGCATGGACTCCCTCCTGTCGATCGTCCAGATGCCGGCCGGGGTGCCGGTCGCCACGGTCGCGGTCGGGGCCGCGCGCAACGCGGGCCTGCTGGCCGTGCGCGTCCTCGCCGTGGAGAACCCCGAACTTCAGAAGAAGATGCAGGAGTTCCAGCAGGACTTGTACCGTCAGGCGAAAGCCAAGGGCGAGAGATTGCGAGAGGGTCTGTAAGGGGGATCTCTCCTCCCTTTCCCCTCCCGCTACCCGGAGCGGGGGTACCGTATCCGAATGGCGCCCCTGCGGACCTCGCTCACCGTCATGACGGGAATGTCCGCTTACCGGGATGACGTTCTGTTCTCATCGCACACCGTGCGTGAAGGTGCTCTGACCGAAGGGCTGGTCGTTCTGCTGTGAGCCTCCTCGTGGACCTCCGCACGCGGGTGCGCCGCATCGCCCGCGAACTGGCCAAGTTCGGCAGCGTGGGCGCCATCGCGTTCGTGATCACCTTCGCGACGTTCAACCTGTTCAAGGTCGGCCTGGGCATCGGGCCGATGACCTCGTTCACCATCGCCACGGTGATCGCCACCACGTTCGCCTACTTCGCCAACCGGTACTGGACGTTCCGGCACCGCGAGCGCAGCGGGCTGCGGCGGGAGTACACGTTGTTCTTCGCCCTCAACGGGGCCGGCCTGGTGATCAGCCAGATCTTCATCTCGTTCGGCTACTACGTCCTGCACCAGACCTCGGCGATCGGCGTCAACCTGGCGATGATCATCGGTACCGGGGCCGCCACGGTCTTCCGGTTCTGGACGTACCGCAAGTGGGTGTTCCTGCCGTCGGCCCCGGTCGTCCAGACCGCGTCCGCCCCGGCGGCCTCGCAGGCCGTCTCCCCGCAGGCGGTGCGGGCGTCCATGCCCGCGCAGCAGCGCCGCCCGCAGGCGGGCGCCTCCGCCGGGATCAGACCGGGCCGCTGACGACCCGTTCGGAGGCCAGCTGGGCGTCCTCCTTGCGCCGCATGAGGTAGGCGAACAGCGCGGGCTTGGGCTGCACCAGCTCCAGCCTGCCGCCGTCCACCGCCGCCAGCGAGCGGGCCAGGTAGAGGCCGAGCCCCGTGCCCCCGCCCCCGCTGACGTTCCGTTCGAAGATCTTCCTGGCCAGCTCCGGCGGCACCCCGGGCCCCTCGTCCCCCACCTCGATGATCACGTTCTGCTTGGTCATCAGGGTGTGGATGGTGACCGTGCCCTCGCCGTGCATCAGGGAGTTGTCCAGCAGGGTCGCCAGGACCTGCGACATGCAGCTGGGCGTCACCACCGCCACCAGGTCGGGCTCGCCCTCGATCCTGAGCTGCCTGCCGTCCTTGGCGAAGATCGGCCGCCATTCCTCGACCTGCTGCTCGATCACCAGGTCGATCGCGGTCGGCACCGCCTGGCCGGTGCGGTCGTGCCGCGCCCTGGCCAGCAGCTGCTCCACCACCGCGACCAGCCGTTCGGCCTGCGCCAGGGCCGCCTGCCCCTCCTCACGTACCACGTCGGGGTAGTCGGCGGCCTCGATCATCTCCTCCAGGCGCATGGTCAGCGCGGTGAGCGGGGTGCGCAGCTGGTGGCTGGCGTCCGAGGCGAACTCGCGGCTGGCCGCCAGCAGGTCGGCGATCCGGACCGCGCTGCTGTCCAGCACCTCCGCCACGGTGTCGACCTCGGAGATCCCGTAGCGGCGGCGCCGGGGCCGGGCGTTGCCCGTGCCCAGCCCCGCGGCGGTCTCGGCGAGGTCGACCAGCGGCAGGGTCAGCCTGCGGGCCAGCAGGATCGCCATCCCGGTGGCGATCGCCACGCCCAGCAGGACCAGGCTGGCGATCAGCATCAGCTGCCGCAGCACGTCGTCCCGGACCTCGGAGTACTGCCGGTGGACGGTGACCGTGACGTTGCCCCGGCTGCTGGTCGACGACATGACGGGCCCGCTGGGCGGCAGGCCCGCCGTCTCGACCGTGTTGTCGGGCAGCCTGATCTCGACGTAGAGGTTCGGGTAGGCGCCGGAGATCTGCGCCGGGTCGGGCCTGCGGCCCTGACCCAGCGGTACCTCCACCTCCTTGACCAGGCTGGCGGCCGCGGTGTCCAACCCCTGCTTGGCATCGTCGTAGATGAGCTTGCTGACCACGTAGGCCAGCGGGATGCCGAGCAGAAGGATCGCCGTGACCGCCACCCCGAGGGTGGACAGTACGAGTCGGCGTCTCATTCATCCCCCATGGCCGGCGGAGGCGGCCGGGCTCGTCCTCAGTCTCCGCGTTCGAACCGGAAGCCGACGCCCCGCACCGTGGTGATGTACCTGGGGCTGGCGGCGTCGTCCCCGAGCTTGCGGCGCAGCCAGGAGATGTGCATGTCGAGGGTCTTGGTCGACCCCCACCAGTTGGTGTCCCACACCTCGCGCATGATCTGCTCGCGGGTGACCACCTTGCCGGCGTCGCGCACCAGCACCCGCAGGAGGTCGAACTCCTTGGTGGTCAGCTGCAGCTCGTTCTCGCCCATCCACGCCCGGCGGGACTCGGCGTCGATCCTGACCCCCTGCACTATCGGTGTCTCGGTGCTGCCCCTGCGGAGCAGCGCTCGAACCCGTGCCAGCAGTTCGGCCAGACGGAACGGCTTGGTCACGTAGTCGTCGGCCCCGGCGTCCAGGCCGACCACCGTGTCGACCTCGTCGGCCCGGGCCGTGAGGATCAGGATGGGCACGCCGTGCCCCTCGGACCGGACCCGGCGCGCCACCTCCAACCCGTCCAGCTCGGGCAGCCCGAGATCCAGCACTATGAGATCGACTCCGCCTCCAAGGGCCCTCTCCAGGGCTTGGGGCCCGTCGGGACTCACTTCGACGTTGTAGCCCTCCCGGCGCAGCGCACGCGCGAGAGGCTCGGAGATGGACGTGTCGTCCTCGGCGAGCAGTACTGAGGTCATGCACCGATCGTAGGACCATTCATGAACGTTTCCTGGCCAAGCACACAGGCTTGACCTGCGGTTTGCCACTCGTAGTACAAACTCAAATACGACTGATCACATTGTTGTGGAGGAAAAGCCCTATGTCCCAGACGCCGGTGCAGCCACACCCCGAGGTGGCACGGGCGACGGGAGTCGTGCTCTTCGGCGGCGTCCTGATGACCCAGTTCCTCGGACTGCCCCTCGGGTTCAGGCTGGAGAGCTACCTCGGCGTCATCATGATCCTGTCCGGCCTGCTCGCCTGGGCGGGGGCCGTGGGGCTCCTGGCCGACGGCGGGAGACCCGTCTGGTGGTACGCACTGGCCAACGGCACCTCAACGATCTTCGCCTGGTTCTTCACCTACCTGTTCGGGCTCCCGGTGACCGAGACGTCCTACAAGGGGCAGTGGTCCGACCGGAACGGGCTCCTCCTGCTGTTCTTCTCGGGGAATCTCGTGATGCTCTCCGCGTGGGTGCTGAGGACCCGGCAGAGGAACACGGGGCTGCCGGTCGTCTCCGCCAGGGACAGGGTCAACAAACAAGCATGACCCGGATATGTGACCCAGATCACCCAAGACTCGAAAACGCCCGGAGCTCCTTGTTTTCAGGGACTCTCGCGACTTCCACCCCTCCCGCCGGGTCCGTCGGCACCAGATGGGGTCTGGTCAGGTGAGGTAAGGCTCAGGTAACTTAGGGATGCCTAACCTAATCAACGCCCCTAAGGATTCGCGATGTACGTGTGCATCTGTAACGCCGTCACCGAAGACGCCGTGCACGAGTGCCTCGCGTCAGGGGCGCAGAACACGCGCCAGGTGAAGGAGGGCTGCGGCATGAAGCCCGGCTGCGGCACCTGCACCAGGCGCATCCGCGCCATGGTGAGCGAGTGGAAGACCGCCTCGGAGCTGATGGACGCCTTCACCGGCGGCCCGGCGACCCTGCAGCCGGTCTCCGCTCCCGAGGGCGACACGGAGTTCCCGCGGGCCGAGCCCGCGACCGGCGAACCCGTCCGCGCCCCGCAGCAGCAGCCGCGCCGCACCCGCAGGGAGGTGAAGCAGCCGGCCGCCTGATCCCCTTCCCCGGCACGGGGGCCAAGAGCACCCAAAGAGCCTGGTAGCGACACGCTACCGGGCTTGTTGTGCTGCCCGGATAACGTGCTTGGATGTACCCATGGAAGGCGATAAGGAAATCCTCGCACTGTTGAACGAGCAGCTCACCGCTGAACTCACGGCCATCAACCAGTACTTCCTGCACGCGAAGATGCAGCAGAACTGGGGCCTGGTGAAGCTGGCCAAGCACACCTACGAAGAGTCCATCGACGAGATGAAGCACGCCGAGGTCCTCACCGACCGGCTGCTCTTCCTCGAGGCGCTGCCGAACTACCAGAAGCTCAACATGCTCCGCATCGGGCAGACGGTCAAGGAGCAGCTCGAGGCCGACCTGGCCGTCGAGATGGAGGCCGTCACCCGGCTGCGGCACGGCATCGAGGTCATGCGCCGCAAGGGCGACGTCACCTCGGCCCGGATCTTCGAGCACATCCTCGAGGACGAGGAGAAGCACGTGGACTACCTGGAGACCGAGCTGGAACTCCTGCAGAAGCTGGGCGAGCCGCTCTACATCCAGCGTTTCACCGACCCCAGCTAGAACGAGCCCCGGCCGAACGGGTTCGCATCCGTTATCTCCAAGTGAAACCCTGGATGTCCTGATCGAGGTCGGCAGAAGGGGCCATCGGACATGACCGAGCACTTGGAGGTCGAGCTCAAGTTCGACGCGGACACCGGATTCGTCCTGCCGGACCTGAGCGGTCTGGCCGAGGTGGGCGAGCCCGTCACGTACGAGCTCGAGGCCGTCTACCACGACACCGAGGACCTCAGGCTCGCCGCCCGCAAGGTCACCCTGCGCCGCCGCACCGGTGGCACCGACGCGGGATGGCACCTGAAGGTCCCCGCCGGGCCGGACTCCAAGCACGAACGTCAGGCCCCTCTCTCCGACGAGCTTCCCGCCGAACTGGCGCGCCTCCTGCCCGCCTACGTCCGGGGGCGGGAGGTCGGTCCGGTCGCCGTGCTCTCCACCGTCCGGACCGTGCGGAAGCTGCGCTCCCCGTCCGGAGAGGTGCTCGCCGAGCTGGCCGACGACCTGGTCACCGGGACGATCACCGGGACTCCGGGCTCCTCCTCCTGGCGCGAGGTCGAGGTCGAGCTGGTCTCCGGCGATCCGAGGCTGCTGAAGAAGGTCGGCGCCCGGCTGCGCAAGGCCGGGGCGGAGCGCGCCGCGGGCTCCTCGAAGCTGGGCAGGCTGCTCGGCCCCCGGGTCCCCGTCCCGCCCTCCCTCGACGGCTCCCGTGCCGGGGACGCGCTGCTGCGGCACATCGCCGCGCAGATGGACCAGATCCTGGCCTACGACCCGAGGGTCCGGCTGGAGGTGTTCGACTCCGTCCACAAGATGCGGGTCGCGGTACGGCGGCTGCGCAGCGTCCTGGCCAGCGGCCGCCCCCTGCTGGACCGCGCGGTGACCGACCCGCTGCAGTCCGAGCTGCGCTGGCTGGCCGGCGTACTGGGCGAGGTCCGGGATGCCGAGGTGCTGCACGAGCGCTTCAGCGGGCGCCTGGCCTCGCTGCCCGAGGTCTGCCGGCAGAACCCCCCGTGGCTCCGCCAGATCAAGAAGCGGGAGCGGAAGGGCTACACCTCCATCCGCAAGGAGCTCTCCGGCGAGCGGTACTTCGCCCTGCTCGACGCCTTGGACCGGCTACTGGCCGCCCCGCCTTTCACCGCACGCGCGCACGGCGAGGCCGAGAAGGAACTGCGCAAGCTCGTCCGGCGGAGCTGGAGGCGGCTCGAACGGGCCCACGACGCGATCGGCGAGAGCGAGTCCGCCGAGGGCGCTGCCGCCGCTGACGCGGCACGCCACGAGACGCGCAAGGCCGCCAAGCGGGTGCGCTACACCGCCGACGCCGCCTGCGAGGTGCTCGGCGGGGACGCCAAGGCCGTCTCCAAGGCCGCCAAGGACCTTCAGGAGGTGCTGGGCCGGTTCCAGGACGGCGTGATCGCCCAGGAGCAGCTCAGGGCCGTGGAACCCGCCTCCGTGGAAGAGGCGTTCGGCCTCGGCGCCCTGTACGGGCTGGAGCACTGCGAGGCCGAGCGCGCCCGGGACGAGGTCGAGGCGGCCTGGGCGGACGCCCGCTCCAGGGCCGTCCCCCGGCTGGGTTAGGCCCCGAAGGGTTCGCGGACGGCGTGGCGCTCCACCGACACCGGCGCGCCGCCGTCCTGGCCCGGCTGGTGGAAGACCCAGAAGGATGCCTTGCGCAGCGACGGGTCCTCCGGGAGCCCCTCGCCGGGACAGGCCTCCCGGGCCAGGACGGGGATCAGCTCGCCGTGCGTGCACACGAGTATCCCGTCGGACCCGCGGGAGCCGAGCAGTTCGCGGAACCGGGCGGCGGCCCGCTCGGGAGTGGTGGAGTCCAGGGTGAAGTCCTGCTCGGCGGCGAACGCGACGTCCAGCGCGGACGCGTAGTCCAGCAGGCTCTCCACGCACCGGGCCGTGGCCGAGCTGATCACCCGGCGGGGCGCGTAGGCGCGCAGCAGCGGGGCCAGCTCGGCGGACTCCCGGCGGCCCCGGTCGTCCAGCGGACGGACGAGGTCCCTGTCCCGCCAGTCCTTCTTCTCCCCCGCCGAGGCGTGCCGCAGGACGATCACCGGGCGGGTGCGGGCGGGCAGCGCCGCGTAGGCGCGCAGGACCTCGGCGTCGGGGGGATGGCTGAGCATGCCGAACGCCTCGGGGACGGGCGTCCACTCCAGCGCGTCCACCTCGTCGTCCGGCCGGAACGGGCCCTCCTCGGCGACCTCGGCCGCCCAGTAGTCGACCCGCTTGGGGCCCCTGGCCGTCAGGTAGGAGACGGTCGGGAGCCGGGGGCCCAGCCGGGGGACGCTCCCCGTCTCCTCGGTCACCTCGCGCACCGCGGTGCGCAGCGGATGCTCCCCCGGATCCGGCTTGCCCTTGGGCAGGCTCCAGTCGTCGTACCTCGGGCGGTGGACCAGGGCCACCTCCCGGACCGCGCCGTTCCACCGGCCCAGCACGGCCCCGGCGGCCCGGATCTCCGGATCAGCCGCCATCCACGGTTCTCCAGCGTCGCGAGCGCATCAGATGGGTCTGGATGTCCAGCGCCGGGGAGTCGGCGTCGTTGTGGTGGCGGGTCCAGACCCCGTCGCCGGCCAGCCACCAGGAGGAGGTGTCGGCGGCCACGCCCTTGTCCAGCAGCCTGAGCAGCTCGTCGCGGTGGCCCACGTCGTTGACCCGCACCAGCGCCTCGATGCGCCGGTCGAGGTTGCGGTGCATGAGGTCGGCGCTGCCGAACCACACCTCGGGGTTGCCGCCGCACTCGTAGGCGAAGACCCGGGAGTGCTCCAGGAAGCGGCCCAGCACGCTGCGGACCCGGATGTTCTCCGACAGGCCCGGGACGCCGGGGCGCAGGGCGCAGATGCCGCGCACCCAGACGTCCACCGGGACGCCCGCCTGGGAGGCCCGGTAGAGGGCGTCGATGACGACCTCGTCCACGAGGCTGTTGCACTTGAAGCGGATGTGCGCCGGGCGGCCCGCGCGGTGGTGCCCGATCTCCCGCTCGATGCGCAGGACCAGGCCGCTGCGCAGGGTGTTGGGGGCCACCAGGAGCTGCCGGTAGCTGACCTGGCGGGAGTAGCCCGTCAGGTGGTTGAACAGCTCGGTGACGTCCTCGGCGATCTCGCGGTCGGCGGTCAGCAGGCCGAGGTCCTCGTACAGGCGCGCGGTCTTGGGGTGGTAGTTGCCGGTGCCGATGTGGCAGTAGCGCCGCAGGGTGCCGTCGGGCTCCTGCCGGACGACCAGCAGCAGCTTGCAGTGGGTCTTCAGGCCGACGAAGCCGTACACGACGTGGCAGCCGGCCTGCTCCAGCTTGCGCGCCCACTCGATGTTGGCGCTCTCGTCGAACCTCGCCTTGATCTCGACGACCACCACGACCTGCTTGCCCGCCGCGGCCGCGTCGATGAGTGCGTCCACGATCGGGGAGTCGCCGCTGGTCCGGTAGAGGGTCTGCTTGATCGCCAGCACCCTGGGGTCGGCCGCGGCCTCCTCGACCATGCGCTGCACGGTGGTGGCGAAGGAGTCGTAGGGGTGGTGGACGACGACGTCCCGCTCGCGCAGCGCGGTGAAGACGCTGAGCTCGGTGGGCAGGGCCGCCTTGGACGGCACGAACGGCGGGTACTTCAGCTCGCTGCGGTCGAGGTCGGCGATCTGGTTCAGGCCGCCGAGGTTCAGCGGGCCGGGGACGCGGTAGATCTGGCGCTCCTCCACGCCCAGCTCGTCGGTGAGCAGGTCCAGCACCTCGGGGGAGATGGACTCCTCCACCTCCAGCCGGACCACCGGGCCGAAGCGGCGGCGCAGCAGTTCCCGCTCCAGGGCCTGCAGCAGGTCCTCGGTGATGTCGTCGTCGACCTCCAGGTCCTGGTTGCGGGTGACCCGGAAGGCGTGGTGCTCGAGGATCTCCATCCCGCTGAACAGCTGGGTGAGGTGCGCGGCGATGACGTCCTCGAGCGGGGTGAAGCGGTTGGGCGAGGCCTCCATGAACCGCGGCAGGACCTCGGGGACCTTCACCCTGGCGAACAGGCGGGCCTCGGTGTCGGGGTCGCGGACGACGATCGCGAGGTTCAGCGACAGGCCGGAGATGTAGGGGAACGGGTGGGCGGAGTCGACGACGAGCGGGGTGAGCACCGGGTAGATCCGCTCGCGGAAGAGGCGGCGCAGGTGCTCGCGCTCGGTCTCGGCCAGCTCCTCCCAGCGCAGGATCTCGATGTCCTGCTTGGACAGGGCGGGCAGGACGTCGTCGCGGAAGCAGGCCGCGTGGCGGAGCATCAGGTCGTGCGCGATGACCGCGGTGCGCTCGAGCACCTCGCGGGGCTGGCGGCCGCTGGCGGAGCGGACGGCCAGGCCGGTGGCCATCCGGCGGAGGAGTCCGGCCACCCGGACCATGAAGAACTCGTCCAGGTTGGTGGCGAAGATGGCCAGGAACCGCACCCGCTCCAGCAGCGGAAGGCCCTGGTCCTCCGCGAGTTCCAGGACCCGCTGGTTGAACTGGAGCCAGCTCTCCTCGCGGTCCAGGAAACGATCTTCGGGAAGGGAGTCGTCACGGGGAATCTGCCCTGGAGTCGCGCTCATGATTCTTAACAGTCCCCCTTGAAGATGAACTATCGGTTTACTCCGTGTGTCCATGATTTTTTATCGTTTGTCATCGCTGTGAGGAACGCCGCACTACGTACGGTTGGATGATGCCCAGACCACGTACCGGTCTACGCACGATCCGGACCAGTTCGTAGTCGGGATCTCCCTCCAGCTCCGCGGCGAGGGCCGGGTCGGCCACCAGGGTGCCCGGACGGGCGAGCGAGGTGAGCCGCGAGGCCATGTTCACCGTCGTGCCGAAGATGTCCCCCATCAGCGGGAGCACCGGCCCGTAGGCCATGCCCACCCGGACGTCGGGGACCTCGGTCTCCTCCCGGACCGCCTCGGAGATCGCCATCCCGATCTCCACCCCGACCCTGGCGTCGGCGGCGGCGTAGAGCACCTCGTCCCCGAGGGTCTTCACCAGCCGCGCGCCGTGCGCCGCCACGATGTCGGCGGCCGTCTCCTCGAACCGCTCGACCACCCGGCCCAGCTCCAGCTCGCTGAGCTCCCGGCTCATCGCGGTGAAGGAGACCATGTCCGCGAAGCCGACCGCCACCGGGCCCCGGCCCGGCAGGTCGCCGTCCGACGCCTCGGCCAGCGCCCGCGCCGCGGAGGCCGCGAGCTGCCGCCGCCAGGCGTACACCACCAGCGGCTCCATCTCGGCCAGGTAGCCCTCGCTCAGCCGGGTGCTCTCGCCGTTGCCGTTCCCGTTGAGCATGATGCCGGTCTGCCACTCGGCGAGCTTCGCCATGGTCTGCCCCAGGGCCCTGGCCTGGCGCAGGACGAACTCCTCCGCGCTCCCGCCCCGGTCGAGCAGCGCCTTGACCCGCCGCAGCGCCTCCAGGTCGCTGTCGGAGAAGGCGGGAACGTCGTCCGCAGGGCCGGCGAAGCCGAACGAGCGCCACAGCCGCTCGGAGAACTCCTTGGAGACTCCGGTCATCTCCGCGGCGTCCACCCTGGTGTAGCGCAACTGACCGCCCAGCAGGAGCTCTTCCAGCTCCTGGGACCCTTGCCCCTGCCCGGACATCCTTCGACTCCCCGATTCCGCGGCCGCTCGCCACTGCCGCGCGACAAAGGTTATGTGATGGTTGTCACTACTGTCCCGCCAGTCTCGCATTCCGGACATGGACGACATCACCCGCGCTGAACGCCTGCTCTGCCGTGCCCGTCCCGACCACCAGCCTGCCCTCCGCGTCCACGTCAACGGCCGTGCCCGTCTCGGCGTTCCCGCCGGGCAGCTCGATCCTGATCTCCCGGCCCAGGGTGAGGGAGTGCTCCCGGTAGGCCGCGCGCAGCCCGCTGCCGTCCGGGTCGCCGTCCGCGGCCTTCCACTCGGTGTACCGCAGCGCCAGCTCCCGCAGCACCTCCCGCAGGACGATCTCGCGGTCGCTGACCGAGGCGGCCTCCAGCACCAGCGAGGTCGCCGTCGGAACGGGCAGCTCGTGCTCGCGCAGCGACACGTTCAGCCCCATCCCGACCACCACGGCGTCGTCGACGCGCTCGGCCAGGATCCCGGCCAGCTTCCGGTCCCCCACCAGCAGGTCGTTCGGCCACTTCAGGCCCGCCTCCACGACGGACCCGCCGGGCTCGTCCTCGAAGCCGCCCCTTCCCGCCCGCGCCGTCACCGACCTGATCGCGGCGGCCGCCGCGACCCCGGTCAGCAGCGGCACCCAGCCCAGCCGGGCCGGGGGCACCGCGGCGCCCGGCCGCAGCAGCACCGAGAACATCAGGCCCGAGCGCGGCGGGGCGTTCCAGGCGCGGCCCAGCCGCCCCCGGCCCGCCGTCTGCGTCTCGGCCACCAGGACCGTCCCCTCCGGGAGCTCGTCCCCGCCCGCCGCGGCCCGCACGGCGCGCGCGGCCAGGTCGGCGTTGGTCGAGCCGGTCTCCTCCAGCACCCGGATGTCCCGCCAGAACGAGCCCTCCCGCACCAGCGCGCGGTTCAGGGACCGCTCGTTCAGCGGCGGCCGGTCGAGGTCGGAGTAGGAGCTCATGAACCCATCCAACCCCACCCGCCGCGGGAGGTGCTCAACCGGTGTTCTGCAGGCCGGCGGCCACGCCGTTCACCGACAGCAGCAGGAGGTTCTCCAGCTGGGCCTCCTCGCCCCCGGCGGCGCCCCCCTCCCGCAGCGCCCTGAGCGCGCGCAGCTGGAGGTGGCTGAGCGCGTCCACGTAGGGGTTGCGCAGCTCCACCGCGCGGGAGAGCACCACGCGGTTCTCCAGCAGGCGGGTGTGCCCGGTGACCGACAGCACCAGCTCCAGCGTCCGGTCGTACTCGGCCATGACGGCGGCGCTCAGGTCGGGCCGGTCGCCCAGGGCCAGGTAGCGCTCGGCGATGTCGCGGTCGGTCTTGGCCAGGGACATCTCGGCGTTGTCGATCATCGCGGCGAACAACGGCCAGGACGCGTACGCCTCGGGCAGGTCCGGGTCGCCGGCCACCGCGGCCAGTCCCGAGCCGAGCCCGAACCAGGCCGGCAGGTTGACCCTGGTCTGGGTCCAGGCGAACACCCACGGGATGGCGCGCAGGTCGTCCAGAGTGCTCGCGCCGGTGCGGCGGGACGGGCGGGAGCCGATCCGCAGCTCGCCGATCTCGCCCAGCGGGGAGACCCGGGAGAACCACTCGGCGAAGCCCTCGGCCTCGACCAGGCCGCGGAACGCCCGGTTCGCGGCCTCGCTCAGCCGGTCGGCCAGCGGGCGGAACCGCGCGGCGGCCTCCCGCGCCGTGCGCTCGACCTCCGGGGTGGAGGCCAGCAGCACCGCGTGGGTCACCTGCTCGACGTGCCGGCGCGCGATCTCGGGGTGCCCGTACCTGGCGAAGATCACCTCGCCCTGCTCGGTCACCTTGAACCGGCCCGCCACCGAGCCGGGGGCCTGGGCCAGGATCGCCCGGCCCGCGGGGCCGCCGCCCCGGCCCAGCGAGCCGCCGCGGCCGTGGAAGAGCGTCAGCGTGACGTCGTTGGCCTCCGCCCAGCGGGCCAGGGCCTCCTGGGTGTCGTACAGCAGCAGGGTCGCGCTGGCCGGGCCGAGGATCTTGGCCGAGTCGGAGTAGCCGAGCATGACCTCCAGGCGCCGGCCCGTCCGCGCCAGCCTGTCGCGCACCGGGGGCAGCCCGATCGCCTCGTCCAGCACCTCGACGGCGCGCTCCAGGTCCTCGCCCGTCTCGAACAGCGGGACGACGTCCAGGACCGGCGCCTCCGCGCCGAGGGAGGCGGCCAGCTCGTAGACGGCGGCGATGTCGGCGGCCGAGCGGGAGAAGGAGATGATGTAGCGGCTGCAGGCCCGCTCGCCGAAGCGCTTCTGCGCCCAGGCGACGACCCGCATCGTGTCGAGGACCTCCTCGGTCTGCGGCGAGAGCGCGCCGCCCGCCCGCACCTCCGCCAGGGCCTTCTCGTGGACCGCGGAGTGCTGGCGGATCTCCAGCTCGGCCAGGTGGAAGCCGAAGGTCTCCACCTGCCAGAGGAGGTGCTGCAGCTCGCCGTAGGCCTGCCGGGTCGCCCCCGCCGCGGCCAGCGACTCCTGCAGCAGGACGAGGTCGGCCAGCAGTTCGCCGGGCCCGCCGTAGCCGAGGTCGGCGTTGCGCGTCCTGGTCGCCCTGATCCGCTCGGCCGCGTACAGCAGGTACTGGCGGTGCGGCTCGCCGGGCGAGCGCGCGGCGATCTCGCCGAGCGCCTCGGGGTGGGCGGTGCGGGCCGCGCCCAGCGCGCTCCGCAGCGCGGGGGACGGCGGCGTGGTGCCGTCGTGGACGGTCAGCTGCCGCCCGATCCGGGTGGCGGCGTTCTCCAGCGCGATGAGCACGTGCTGGGACTGGATCTTGAACGCCTGGCGGGTGACCTGGGCCGTCACGTACGGGTTGCCGTCGCGGTCGCCGCCGATCCAGCTGCCGAAGCGCAGGTAGGCGGGGGCCAGCGGGGGGCGGGTGGCGCCGTCGTCGTTCTCGTCGTCGCCCTTGAGGACGGTGTCCAGCGACCGGTAGATCCGGGGGACCGCCCGGAAGATGGTCTCGTCGAAGGCGGCGAGCGCGACCCGCACCTCGTCCAGCGGGTCCATCTGCTGCTGCCTGCGCTGGGCGGTGCGCCACAGCAGGTCGATCTCCTCGCGCATCCTGCGGCGCAGGTCCACGCGCTCGCTTTGGGCGCCGGAGCCGTTGTAGGCGTGCAGCAGGTCGCTGACGCGGCTGATGGAGGTGACCACGGCCCGGCGCCGCGCCTCGGTGGGGTGGGCGGTGAAGACCGGCCGGAACTCCAGCCCGGCGACGGCCGCGACCGGGTCCTCCAGCTCGGCCACGGCGGCGGCGAAGGAGGCCCGCTGCGGCTCGCCTCCCGCCACGTCCCGCTGGCGCAGGGTGCGGACGCGGTGGTGCTCCTCGGCGAGGTTGGTCAGGTGGAAGTAGACGGAGAAGGCCCTGGCGACCAGCTCGGCGCGCTCCAGCGACCAGGAGGCCACCAGTTCGGCCACCCGGTCCCCGGGCAGGTCGCCCTTGCGGGCCGCGATCACCGAGTGGCGGAGGTTCTCGACGTCGTCCAGCAGGTCCTGCCCGCCGTACTCGACGAGGGCCCGGCCCAGCAGGGAGCTCAGCAGCCGCACGTCCGCGCGCAGCTCTTCGGGCAGGTCAAGGCGGATGCGGGTGGCGAGGCTCTTGGTCACTTCAGCATCCTACCTAGGAAACGATTGGTCTATACCACTCACGCGACCCCCCGGTGCGAGATCCGGAGAAAGCGCCCCGTTACTCTTGCGCGCATGGCGATGGAAGCGGTTGAACCCCCTGTCGAAAAGATCGACATTCACACCACGGCGGGAAAAATCGCCGACCTTGAGCGACGCAGGTACGAAGCCGTGCACGCGGGCTCGGCGGCGGCCGTGGAAAAGCAGCATGCCAAGGGCAAGATGACCGCCCGCGAGCGTGTCGACGCGCTGCTCGACGAAGGCTCCTTCGTCGAGTTCGACGAGTTCGCGCGGCACCGCTCGACCATGTTCGGGCTGGAGAAGAAGCGCCCCTACAGCGACGGCGTCGTGATCGGCTACGGCACGGTCGACGGCCGCCAGGTCTGCGTGTTCTCCCAGGACGTCATGGCCTTCGGCGGCTCCCTGGGCGAGGTCTACGGCGAGAAGATCGTCAAGATGCTCGACATGGCGCTGAGGACCGGCTGCCCGATCATCGGCATCAACGAGGGCGGCGGCGCCCGGATCCAGGAGGGCGTGGTGGCCCTGGGCCTCTACGCCGAGATCTTCAAGCGCAACGTGCACGCCAGCGGCGTCGTCCCGCAGATCTCCCTGATCATGGGCGCGAACGCGGGCGGGCACGTCTACTCCCCCGCGCTGACCGACTTCATCGTCATGGTCGACAAGACCTCGCACATGTTCATCACCGGCCCCGACGTGATCAAGACCGTCACCGGCGAAGAGGTGACGTTCGAGGAGCTGGGCGGCGCCCACACGCACAACAGCAAGTCCGGCGTGGCCCATTACCTGGCCCCGGACGAGACGGACGCGATCGACTACGTCAAGGCGCTGCTGTCCTACCTGCCCTCGAACAACATGTCCGAGGCGCCGGAGTTCGAGCCGGCCGACGCCCTGGACCTCGTCGACGAGCTCGACACGCTGATCCCGGACTCGGCCAACCAGCCCTACGACATGCACAAGGTCATCGAGGCGGTGCTGGACGAGGGCGACTTCCTGGAGGTCCAGCCGCTGTTCGCGCCGAACATCGTCGTCGGCTTCGGCCGCGTGGACGGGCGCAGCGTCGGCGTCGTCGCCAACCAGCCGATGCAGTTCGCCGGCTGCCTGGACATCGACGCCTCGGAGAAGGCCGCCCGGTTCATCCGGACCTGCGACGCCTTCAACGTGCCGGTCCTGACCTTCGTGGACGTGCCGGGCTTCCTGCCGGGCACCGACCAGGAGTGGGACGGCATCATCCGGCGCGGCGCCAAGCTGCTGTACGCCTACGCCGAGGCGACCGTCCCGCTGGTCACGGTCATCACCCGCAAGGCCTACGGCGGCGCCTACGACGTCATGGGCTCCAAGCACCTGGGCGCCGACGTCAACCTGGCGTGGCCGACCGCGCAGATCGCGGTGATGGGCGCGCAGGGCGCGGTCAACATCCTCTACCGGCGCGAGCTGGCGACGGCCGAGGACCCGGACGTGCGCCGCGCGGAACTGATCACCGAGTACGAGGACACCCTCGCCAACCCCTACATCGCCGCCGAGCGCGGATATGTCGACGCGGTCATCAAGCCGTCCGAGACCCGCATTCAGGTGATCAAGGCGCTGCGCGCCCTCAAGGACAAGCGCAAGACCCTTCCGCCGAAGAAGCACGGCAATATTCCGCTTTAGTAGATATGTCGCTGTAGTCGATCGGTGTCGGTGCACTTCGCCGGAGGTTGAAGATGAGTGAGCGTCCGTTCCTTCAGATCGTCAAGGGTGACGCGACCCCCGAGGAGATCGCCGCACTGATCGCGGTCGTCTCCGCCCGCGCGGCGGGCGGGGCGGCCGCGCCTCCGGCACGCCGCCCGTCGGCCTGGACCGACCGCTCCCGCCTGGCGCGCCGCCCTCTCCGCCCCGGCCCCGGGGCGTGGAGGGCGAGCGCCCTGCCGGGCTGACGCTCCGTGATCGGCGGAAACGCGGGGTGCAACTAGCCGCGCGGAAAGCTCGGGTACACATAAGGTGGTGTACCAATGGCTGCTTCGGAGTTCCTACCGCAACCTGCCCGCTATGCCGTTTTCGTGGACGCGGGCTATCTTTACGCTGCCTCCGGAGCCCTGCTACTCGAAGCCGGCTCCAGGCGTGAATACCGGGTATTCGCGGAAAAGCTCATCAAAGCACTGACCGCGCATGCCGACGCCAAGATCAATGGCGAGCTGCTGCGCCTGTACTGGTTCGACGCGGCGCCCCGCAAGCAGCCGACCGTCGAGCAGCGGGTCATCGCCAACCTGCCGCTGGTGAAGCTGCGCCTGGGCAATCTCAACGCCCAGGGCCAGCAGAAGGGCGTGGACGCCCAGCTGCGCGCCGACCTCGAGGCGCTGGCCCGGCACCGCGCGATCACCGACGCGGTGCTGCTCGCCGGGGACGAGGACATGCTGCCCGCCGTCGAGGCGGCCCAGCGGTACGGGGTGCGGGTGCACCTGTGGGGCGTCGAGCCCACCCACGGCTCCAACCAGGCCGAGTGGCTGGTCTGGGAGTCCGACACGGTCGAGGTGCTGCCCGCCGACTTCCTGCGCCCCTATTTCGTCAAGGCCGGGATGCTCGCCGTGCCCGCCGCGGCCCCGGCGCCCACCGCGCTGAACGGGCCCAAGCCGCCGCCCGTCCCCTCCCCCGCCCAGGTCTTCGCCGGGAAGGTCGCGCCGCCGATCCCCGTCCGGCCCCCCGTGCCCGCCGCCAAGGCGCCCGCCGAGAGCAAGCTCGGACCCGATCGCAACCAGATGCTGGAGGTCGGCGAGCACGTGGCGCAGAAATGGGTGTTCGAGCGGGGCCGCGACAACATCCGGGACCTCCTGCCCGGGCCGATCCTGCCGCCGGTCATCGACAAGGAACTCCTCATCGACGCCGAGAAGATGCTCGGCCGCTCGCTGCGCCCCTACCAGGAGGCCCGCACCTGGCTGCGCGACGGCTTCTGGGAGCGCATCTACCGGGAGTTCGGCATCGGCTTCGGCAAGTCCGACGCCTGAGCTCTCTCCCGGCCCCGCTGTTCCTCCCGTCCGGCCGAGCGCGGAGAACGTCACCGCCCCCGACCCTCACGCGCCGCGGGCATGGGCGCGGGGGGCCAGTTCGTCGATGAGGGCCTCGGTCTCCGGCTGGAGGAGGTCGAAGTCGAGCCGGCCGCGCAGGTCGTCCAGGACGGCGTGGACGGCCGTCCGGTCGCCGGTCGCCCCGGTGGCGCGCAGGAGGTCGCGCCACAGGAGCTCGTCGTCGGGGGCCAGGCGCAGGCCGGAGCGTGCCGCCTGCACCGCGCCCCGGGGGTCCGGCTCGGCCAGGCGGAGCTCCGCCAGCCGGTGGGCGGCGTCCACCACCCGGGCGACGGTCTCGTACTCCAGCGCGTCGGCGGCCAGCCAGGAGTAGCGGCCCTTCGCGCGGTCCGCCAGCAGCGGGCCCCGGACGAGTTCCAGCGCGTGCGACAGGTACGCGGCCTCCGAGGCGGGCTCCGCCGCCGAACGCCACAGCAGGAACCGGAAGTGCTGGAGGTCGATCCGGACCTCGGAGCCGAGCTTGAGCCTGCCCCGCTCGTCGTAGTAGAGGTTCGGCCTGCCCCGGGAGTCGCGGCCCAGCCAGTCGGAGGCCATCGCGATGGTGCTGTCGCGGACGCCCGCGGTGACGCCGCGCGGCCAGACCGCGCCGCTCAGCACCGTCGGGTGCACCCCGCCGGGATGCGTCGCCAGGTACACCAGAACCTCGGCGCAGATGTCCCGGCGGTTCGGGTCGACCGCGCCGGGCGCGTCCACGGAGATCCGGCCCAGCACCCTGATGTCGGCGGCCGGACGGTCTCCGGCCGCGCCGGCGGGCTGCTCCGGCCGCACCGCGGGCAGCGGGACGCCCTCCTGGCGCGCGGCGACGCGGAACAGGCCGGCGACCGCGTGGTACTGGGACTCGGAGACGCGCTGCGCCTCCACCTGGAAGCCCAGGACGCCGGCGTCCAGCACGCCCTCGGAGTCGATCTTCCAGTGCCAGGTGGCGTCCTCGACGTGCCCGGCGACCAGGTACCCCGCCGAGAGCCGCTGCCCCGTCCTGGCCAGCGCGACCAGCCTGGCCGCGTCGGACTTGGACGGCTGGTCGGCCATCACCAGGTAGTGCGGCATCCACGCCTCGCCGAACACCCCGCGGCACCGTCCGGTGAGCACCGAGTCCGCGCCCGCCGCCTGCAGCGCCTGGCGCACCTCGGCCGTCCGCGCCTCCAGTTCCGGCAGCGCCTCGGCCAGCGAGGGCAGGCAGCGGATCCGGTCGGGGGCGATCTGCTGGAGCTCGTCGCCGAAGCCGACGAGGGTCAGCCGCATGTGGTCCGACCAGCTGTTGGTGGCCAGCTCCACGGCCATCGCGGCGAGCGCCGCCTTGCGCTGCTCGGGCGGGCCGTCCACGGCGATCAGGCCGTGCGCGGCCTCCAGGTCGGCCAGCACCCGGCCGCCCTCGTTGGTGCCCAGCGAGATCAGGCCCGGGTAGGGGGCGAGCACGTCGGCGAAGTCCGAGGCCTCGAGTGAGGCGAGCGCGGAGGTGGGCAGCCGCCACACCTGGCCGCCGTCGTGGGCCTCCCACGGGCTCGGCGGGTTCTCGTCGGCGGGGGCTATCCACAGGTCGAGGGTGCGCGGGCCCAGGTGCACGCCGTAGACGGTCGGCGGGGTGCGCTTCTGGGCCGCCAGGCCCTGGGAGAGCTGGCGCAGGCCCAGGTTCAGCACCCGCACGCCCTCGGTGTCCGCGCCGATCCGCAGCGCCTGCTCGGCCAGCGCGCTCCCGTCCTCCGGGCGCGCGATCATCTGCCCGGCCCGGCGCCGCGACAGCTGGGCGCGGCGGCGCATGCCCAGGCTGGTGAGCACCCCGGCGGCCAGCAGCGACGTGCCGGCCAGCGCCTCGGGCCAGGGGAACGCCGGCGCCTGCGGCTGGATCTCCAGGACGGGGGTCGGCGCGGGCGACTGCTGGGGCCGCTGTTCGGCGTGCACCTCGCCGGGCCGGTCCGGACGCGGCGCCTGCGTCCCGGGCTTCTTCTCCTCCTGCGCCGGAGGCGGGGCGGCGAGGGTCTTGTCCTCGGTCTTCTGCTGCTCCGGCTTCGGCGCGGGCCTGGGCTTCGCGTCCTTCGGGTCGGCGTGGCCCTCGCGGAAGTAGTCCTGGAGCTGGGACTTGGGGATGATCTGGGTGTTGCGGGCGTCCGCGGGCATCTCCATCACCCAGCCGGGACGGATCAGGCTCGCCTTGTGCAGGTGTGAGCCGTCGGGCTGCACGTGGCCCTTGTTGAGCTCGAAGATCTCCTTGTAGCGCCGCCCGTCGCCCAGGCACTTCTCGGCGATCTCCCAGAGGCTCTCATGGTGGCGGCCGTGCGGCGGCTGGACGGTGTAGATCTTGGCGGTGGCGCCGTCCCGCTCCTCCGGGGCCGAGGCGACCTTCTGCCGCTCCAGGTGGCCCGGCGCGTGCCGGCCGTGCTGCGCGAGCTCCTCGTGCGCGGCCGCCTGCGTGATCCGGTACGGCTGCTGGGCCTGCTGGATCTGGGTGAAGGCGGGCATGATGGCCGTCGTCGCGGTGAACAGCAGCAGCACCGCCACCACGAGCTTGTGCACGACCGCCTGGGTCGCCCCGGCCAGCGGCACCCGCGCCGGGACCCCGATGCCGCGAACCCCCGCGTGGAGCTCGACGACCAGGCAGAAGACCAGTTGCAGCCACGCCAGCCAGACGCCGAGCGTGATGACGTAGAGGATGCTCTCGATGTCGAGCGGATCGGTGAAGACCGACGCGTCGGGCGCCTCCGAGGGGATCGGCGAACCGGTGAAGCGCAGCAGCGCCGCCGGCACGCCGACGGCGAGCGCCACGAGCGCCAGCAGGGCCAGGAGCCCCCCCAGCACCTCGCCGGCGCTCCGGCGTTCCCTCGCCGCCACGGGTTGCCTACGCATCAGTTCAGTCACGCCCCGTCTTCCGGATGTGCCGAGGCCTCGATCTCGATGGTAAACGCGTTCACTCCGATCAGACCGAGGAAAAGGGTGTCGACTTGCTTGGCGATCTGAACGGTGACCTCGTCGACGCCGGTCAGCGCGCAGCCCCCGTCGTAGCCGTCGGCGTCGAACGCGGCGACGAACTCCAGCGCGCGGCCGCAGGCGTCCCCGTCCAGGACCGGCTCGCCGGTGTCGCGCAGCACCTCGACGTCGATCTCGTCGGCGCCCGCCCGGGCCGCCTGCTCGGCGATGTCCAGGGCGCGCTGCCTGGCGTGGATGGCCAGCCCGCCGTCGAACAGCAGTCCGGCGAACAGCAGCACCATCGGGGCGAACAGAACGGTGAACATGCTGAACGTGCCGCGGTCCTCACGGCGGCCGGTTCGCGCCTCTCCCGTCATTCGGGGACCTCGCAGGGTTCTCCGCCGCAGTCCATGCGGCGGTAGGTGTCGATCGGGGCGGAGGCCGTCCCGGTCTTCTCGGGGTTGCCCGCGAACGGCACCAGGTTCAGGCCGGTGAGGTCGGTCTGGCAGGTGACCGTCACGGTGACCTGGCCGCCGGGGCCCCAGTCGCCCAGGTCGACCTCGGTCTGGGCGGCGTCGCCGAGGCAGAAGTTGCCGCCGCCCAGGGACTGGTCCACGGCCTCGACGGCGAACGCCTGGGCGTCGCCCTCGTCGCGGGCGACCGAGGCCGCCCTGGCCCCGTCCCTCGCGGCGCCGTCGAGCTGGCTCTGCACGTTCACCAGCCGCCCGACCAGCGCCAGGAAGAGGAACAGCAGCACCAGCACGGGGGTGAGCAGCACCAGCTCCAGCGTCATGCCGCCGCGGTCGTCGCGCCCGGAGCTCATCCGGCGTCCTCCTCGCAGACCTTGGCCTCGCCGACGTCCGGGCGGAAGCACTCCACCGGCCCGACGGCGCGTTTGGTCACGGTGAACGTCATTCCCGGGACGACGGCCTTGGCCGTGCCGGTCACCTCGAATCCGCGGTCGTAGACGCCGTCCCCGTAGGGGGTGACGTTCGTCAGCAGGAGCACTCCGGGACCGAGCTGCGCCACGGTGGTGCGGGCCGCGTCGTCGCCGACGCCCTCCCATCCGCCTCCCGGACCGGCCTCTCGGGCCGCCCGGGATCCCGACTGCGCGGCCGCCAGCGCGATGTGGTTGGCGTGGTACACCATCATGAACTGGATGCACAGCAGGATGACGAGCAGGATCACCGGCGTGAGCAGGGCCCACTCCATGGCCGTGGCGCCCCGGTCCTTCCCGGCGGGGGCTGCCATCGGACTACTGGGTCTGGATGTTGTTGGCGGCACCCTCGATGGCGTTGCGGATGGTGACCGCGATCGCCAGGGTGATCGCCGCGATCAGGCCGGTGATGATGGCCCACTCGATGGCGGACGCCCCGGCGCTGCGGTCCTCCTCGTCGCGCAGGCGGTCCATCCGGACCGCGAGCACCGTCCGGAGATAGGCGACGGCGGGATGCTGAAGCGGGTTCATTTGACCTCCTAGAAACTGATGACCTGGATGGCCGACGGGTAGATCAGGAAGACGAGGAAGCCCAGGCAGAAGGAGAGCTGGGCGATGAGCATGGTCTGGGAGTTCTGGCCGGCCCTGCCCTCGATGGCGGAGATCTCCCGGCTGCGCATCGAGCCGGCCCGCGCCGAGAGCGACTGCCGCACCTTGGCGCCGTCGTCGGCGACCAGCGCCAGCGCGGCGGCCAGGTCTGCCAGCTCCGCGACGTTGATCTCCTCGCCCAGCACCCCCAGGGCCTGCCAGGGCGTCATGCCGGCGATCCGCGCGTTGGCCAGCGTCTCCCGGATGCGCAGCATCGGCCAGCCGGACCCGACCTGCGAGGCGGTCATCAGCGCCTCGGGCACGCCCCGGCCCCCGGCCAGGTTCATCGCGACCAGGTCGAGGAACGCGCCGACCACGTGCCGGAAGTCCTCGCGGGCCTCCGCGGCGGCCTGCCTCAGCTGGAGGTCGGGGAAGAAGAACGCCACTCCGGCGAAGGCGAGGCCCGCCCACAGCGGGATGCTCAGCGAGATCCCGCCGGCGAACATCACCAGCACCACGAACACCGGCGTGAAGGCGAGCGCCGCGACCGGCGCGAGGATCTTGCTGGCCAGGTAGGACTCGTAGTCGCGGCCCAGGATGGCCAGGTCGGCGCGGGTGCTGCGCAGTTCCCAGCCGCGGTCCTCGCAGAACTTCGCCAGCTCCCTGCCCAGCTCCGACTGGACCCTGTCCATCCGGCGTTCCGGCTCGCCCTCCGCCCTCGCCGGCTTCGAGGGCCTGACGAGGATCTGGGGACGCGCGCCGGACTTCCCCGGCTGGGCGCGCCTGGCGACCTCGTCGTACTCCGACAGCCTGGAGCGCAGTCCCCTGCGGGCGGGGAAGAGCGCCCGCAGCAGAGCGAACAGCCCCAGCCCGACGACGGCTCCCGCCAGCATCGCCCCGGTCACCGGCCCACCCCCGCGTCCATCGCGGCGCGGCCGCGCAGCGGCCGCTCCGTCTCGGCGGCGGCCGGCTCGGACTCGCCCAGCAGGCGCTGCGGAAGCTGGAACCTGGCCAGGCGGCGCAGCCAGAAGAAGCCGAGCGCGTACAGGCCGACGACCGCCGCGAGGACGATCTGGCCCATGAACGAGCGGTAGGGCGCCACGTACCCGGGGTTGAGGACGGTCAGCACGAGCGCGAACCCGACCGAGAACGTCACGACGATCTGGACGCTGCGCCGGGTGGAGGCGCGGTAGGCGGCCACGCGGCGGCGCATCTCCAGCTCGGTGCGGGCCGAGGTGGCCAGCGCGCCGAGCATCTCGCGCAGGCCCGGCCCGCGCAGCCGCGCGTTGAGGATCAGCGCCGCGACGATGAGGTCCGCGGAGGAGTCGTTCAGGTCGTCGGCGAACCGGCGCAGCGCCTCGGGCAGCGGCACCCGGGTGTGCATCCGGTCGACCAGCGCGCGCAGCGGCGGCTGCAGGGCGGGCGCGGCGGCCCTGACCGAGGCGGGGATGGCCTGCTCCAGGCCGACCGCGCCGGCGATGGTGTCGCGCAGCGACTCCGCCCAGGAGGCCAGGCCCTCCAGGCGCGCCATCGAGCGGCGCTCCTCGGCCGCGCCGCCCGCCACGCTCTCCCAGCCCAGCACCAGCAGCGCCATGCCGACCGCGACGACCACCCACTGGGTGACGATCAGCGACACCACCCCGACGATGACCGCGATGCCCGTCCTGGTGGTGATCGCCCTGACGAGCTCCTCACGGGAGCGCGGGGTGCGCCGGCCGGGCTTGGCGGGCATCCCGCGCACCGCCATCGCCAGCAGGACGAGGCCGGCCATGGCGATGCCGCCGCCGAAGAGCGCGAGGACGACGTCCAGGTCGAGCGTCACCGCCACACCACCGTCCCCTGCTGCTCGTAGCCGAACTCGGCGAGCTCGTCGGCGCAGGCGACGGGCGCGTGGATCCGGGCGGCCCCGTCGGGTCCCGGCGCGAAGATCTCCGAGGAGAGCACCCGGCCGTCGCAGCCGGTCACCTCGCGGACGCTGGAGACGAACCGGCGCAGCCTGCCGCCCCGGTGGTAGTCGTTGCGCTTGTCGATGAAGACGACGAAGTCGATGGCGCCCGCGATGAGCATGTGGGTCGCCTCGATCGGCAGCCGCTCCTCCGACTGGATCGCATACGTCGCGATGCGGTTGAAGACCTCCATCGAGGAGTTGGCGTGGATCGTCGACAGCGAGCCGTCGTTGCCCTGGGTCATCGCGTTCAGCATGGTGACGATCTCGTCGCCCAGGACCTCGCCGACGATGACCCGGGAGGGGTTCATGCGCAGCGAGCGGCGCACCAGCTCGGCCATCGAGATCTCGCCCTGGCCCTCGGAGTTGGGCAGCCGCTGCTCGAACGCCACGACGTTGGGGTGGAGTTCGGGGAACTGCTCCAGGCCGAGCTCCAGCGCGCGCTCGACGGTGATGAGCCGCTCGTGCGGCTGGATCTCGTTGGCCACGGCGCGCAGCAGCGTCGTCTTGCCCGCGTTCGTCGCCCCGGAGATCATGATGTTCTTGCGGGCGCCGACCGCGGCGCGGAAGAACGACGCCAGCTCGGGCGAGAGGGTGCCGTTGCCGATCAGGTCGTCCAGGAACACCTTGCCCAGGCGGGCGCGCCGGATGGACAGCGCGGGCCGCTGGGTGACGTCCATGACGGCCGACAGCCGGGACCCGTCGGGCAGCCGCAGGTCCAGCTGCGGGTTGGCGGTGTCGAACGGGCGCGACGACAGGCCCGAGTAGGCGGCGAGGATCTGGATGAGCTCGACGAGCTCCTCGTCGGAGTCGGCGACCGGCTCGCCCATCACCTCGCGTCCGTCGGCGAAGGACAGGAACACCCGGTCGCACCCGTTGACGTCGATGTTCTCTATCTCGGGGTCCTCCAGGAGCGGCTGGAGCCGACCGACGCCGAACAGCGCGGCGTGGATGCCCGCCGCGTACTCCTCCTCCTCGTGGGGGGTCGGCGGGCGGCGCCCGTAGCCGATCTCCGAGCGGGCGTGCTCCTCCAGCACCTGGGAGATGAGCGCGCGGGCGAACTGCCGCTCGTCCTCCGAGGACATCGGCTGCAGGCCCGACGCGGCGTCCAGCCTGCGCTGGTGGGCCAGCCTGTCGCCGACCTCCTGGCGGAGTCGTTTGACCAGGACGTGGTCCATCTAGCGGCCCCTTCCGTCGCCCAGGATCTGGTGCGATCCCGACTGGCGGGGATCCGGCTGCCGGAACGCCTGCTGGGGGCCGGTGGAGTGGCCGCGGAGCGGCTCGGCCGTCACCGACGGGTGGTCGCGGGCCGCCTGTGCCACGCGTTCCAGCGCGGGCCGCGCCAGCAGGTGGCCGGCCAGTTCGCGCGCGGAGCGGATGAGCAGGGACTTGTCGAGCCTGCCTCCCCACTCGCCGCGCAGCATCTGCGCGCCCTTGGGGTCGTAGGCCAGCCCGCCGATCACCTGGGCGGGCAGCTTCGACTGGGCCAGCACCCGCTCGACCTCGGTCAGCGAACCGCGGTAGCCGCGCGGGTCCGCGACGACGATCACGCCCAGCTGGGCGCGCTGCTGGGGCAGGTCGGCCGACAGCTGGGAGATGCGCTCGCGCAGGTGGGCGACGTGCTCCAGGGTGGCGTGGGTGACCAGGACGACGAGGTCCGCCTCGCGCAGCAGGTCCAGCAGCCCCGCGCCGGGGCCGAGCCTGCCGCAGTCGGCCAGCACGTCCACGCCCGGCAGGATCGCGAACGAGCGGCCCAGCGGGCTCCACAGCCAGTCCAGGCCCTTGGACTGCTCGGCGTTGGTCAGCCCGGCCAGCACGTCGAGGCCGCCGACCAGCCGCTGGGTGTGCGGGGCGATCTGCTCGGGGCGCAGGCCGCGCCGGGCCTCGGTGGCCAGGGAGAGCATGCCCTTGGCCGGGTCGAGCATGCCGTGCTCGCCGGGGAGCCGGTAGACGAGGTCGCCGCCGGCCGGGTCGCATTCGGCGACCAGGACGGGACGGGGCCAGACGGCGCCGAGCGCCACCGCCGCGGTGGTCACCCCCGGCGCGCCCTTGTCCGCTGCCAGTGCGATCAGTGCCAACGGGTCACCCGCCCGGCTTGGTCGTCGGCTGCTGCGGTTTGGACTGGGGCTTGGACTGCGGGGCCTGCGGCATCGTCACCGTGGTGCCCGGCGGGACGACCACGACCGCTATGTCCCCGGCGGAGGCCGCCAGGGTGATGGCCGGCGCCTGCTCGGGCAGCACCTCGACGGAGACGCGGACCTCGGTGCTCGTCCTCGTCTTCGTCTTCGACGCCAGGGACCCGTCGTCCGACGTGGCGGGGGTCTTGTACACCAGGGCGTCGGCCGACAGCATCGTCCCGGGCTTGATGCCCGACTCGCTGCGCCCGCCGACCGCGTAGAGGGCGAGCCTCTGCCCCGGCTTCAGGCCCTCGCTCGGCAGCTGGCCGGCCTTCAGCGACAGGCCGACGAGGACCCGCCCCTTGGCGGTCTCCTGCGTCTGGGTCGTCATGCCGCTGACGAGCAGCGCGCCCGGGGTCAGCGGCACCAGGGCGTACGACTTCGTCACCTCGTCGAGCTCGCTCCAGCTCACGTACGGGATGCCGGTGTCGCCGATCGACACCTGCTTGAGGGCGGTCACGGGGATCTGCTCGCCGGCGGCGACCGCCTTGTCGATGGCGATCGCCGAGACCCGCTGGCCGCTCTGGATGACGAGGTAGGCGCTGACCAGCGCACCTCCCAGGATGAGCAGCACCGCGAGGGCCGCCAGGGCGGGTTTGCGCTCCCGCGGCGGCACCGGCAGCCGCTGTCCGGCGGAGGCCGCGAGGCCGGTGCCGAGGCCGCGGGGGCCGGTGTTGTTGGTGCCGGTCGTCGGCTGACTGGGCTGACTGGTCCTCATCGCTCTGGCCACTCCGGGGGGATATCCGAGCACTCTGCAAACGGCCGGAGCGACCATGCTCGCGGTCTTGACAACCTCACGTCAATGGATTCCGGTACCTGACGCAGTCTCGTAACCCGGTGTAAGAAATTGACCGTTTTTCGGAAGTCCTCAGGGGCGATCCCCGCACATTCGCGCGAGGGGCATGATCAAGAGTAACGGCAGCCCCGCTACCCTTTTCCCCCGATGTGCAAACGCCGTCGCCCTGCCGGAAATCACCGCCGATTCCATCGATCTGACTGACATATGACCGCAGATTCGTCATGGGTGCTGAACGCCTCCGTCCGGAACGGGCTTCGTCCACAGGACGTCATTCGACGGCTCCCGCGCGCCGGGCTCCTGTGGGACTCTTGTGCCGACCTTCCGTCCCCCGGCGAAGCGGGAGTGGTGCGTGCGGATCTCGTTGACGGCGCTGGACAGCTCGGGTCCTCGCGACGTCCTGGTCAGCGGTGACGCGGACGCCTCGGTGGCGGCCGTCGCACGGACGCTGGCGGGGCTGCTCGCGCAGGGCGGGGAGGCCGGGCGGGACGACCGGAGCGGCGGAGACGGCCGGAACGGCCAGAAGATCGTCCCGCTGCAGCAGGCGATCTACGCCGACGGGCGCATGCTCGACCCCACGGCCCGTGCCGCGCGGGAGCTGCGCGACGGCGCGATCGTCACGCTGGACGCCTCCACCGTCCCGGCCACCATGACGTCCGAACCCGGCGGGCTGGTCGAGGTCCGCGTCATCGGAGGGCCCGAGGCCGGGCGGGTGCACCGGCTGGGTCCCGGCGTCGTGAACCTCCCGTCGGGGGTGACGGTGACGGTGGGGCGCTCGGGCACCACGGTGCGCGCCCTGGAGCCGGCGACCCTGGACGGCGAGGAGCTGGACGAGGAGCGGGAATGGCCCGAGGGCGCGGTGCTCGTCCGCGGGAGCACGGTTCTGGCCCTCATGCCGAACACTTCTCCCGACACCCATCTGGAGCCCCTTTCCCAGGGCCTGGCCTTCAACCGGCCGCCCCGGATAGCGCCGCGCCGGGAACCGAAGAGAATGAAGGTCCCCCACCTTCCGGAAAAGCAGGGAAGAGAACGGCTGCGGCTGTTCGGAGCGCTTCTGTTCTCGGTGTTCGGGCTGGTCATGGCCTGGGTGCTGGGGCAGTGGTACTGGGCCCTGTTCGCCCTGGCCTGGCCGCTGATGATGGTCGCCGAATGGATCGGCGACCGCATGTACGGCAGGAAGTCCTACAAAAAGGCCTACAAGGAATACCAGCTTAAGTCCGCTTACTTCTCCAGGGATCTGGAGGCGCTGCGGCGGGCGGACGAGCGGGACCGGCGGGCCGCCCACCCCGACCCCGCCGAGATCCTGCTCACCGCCACCGGACCGCGGCGGCGCCTGTGGGAGCGCCGCCTGAACGACCCCGACACCCTGCACCTCCGCCTCGGCCTCGCCGACCTGGCCGCCGACGTCGAACTGGAGGGCGGCGAGGAGGACGTCCGCGAGGCGCTCGCCCGCAGCGAGCAGGAGATGCCGCCGCTCGCGCGCAGCGTCCCGGTGCCGCTCCCCCTGCCGGAGTACGGCGTGCTGGGCCTCACCGGGCCGCGCGACCGCTCCCGGAGCGTCGCGCGCTGGCTCCTCGCGCAGGCCGCGGTGCTGCACAGCCCCCGCGACCTGTCGATCGTCGTGCTGGCGGCGGACGGGGACGCCGAGCAGGACTGGAACTGGGTGCGCTGGCTGCCGCACTGCGCGCCGCGCGAGGGCGAGGAGTGCGTGGCGCTGGTCGGCGCGGACCCGGCGGGCGCCGCCGCGCGGGTCACCGAGCTCGCCATCAAGATCACCGAGCGGCGCCGGGGGCGGCAGCAGGGCTTCTTCGACGCCTCCTCCCGCCCGAAGGCCGAGGTCCCCTACAACATCCTGCTCGTCCTGGACGGCGCGCGGACCCTGCGGCGCATTCCCGGCATGCCGCAGGTGCTCAAGCACGGGCCCGAGTACGGCGTCCACGTCGTCTGCCTGGACGACGAGGACCGGCTGCTGCCCGAGGAGTGCACCGTCGTCGCCTCCTGGGCCGGCGAGGACCACCTGCGGCTGCGCGGCCACGCCCTGGAGGCGCTCGGGCCGGTCCTCGCCGACCGGGTGAGCGCCCTGTGGGCGGGGCGGCTCGCCCGTGCGCTGGCGCCCGTCAAGGACGTCTCCCGCGAGGACACCGCCGAGGCGCTGCCCGCCTCCGCCCGGCTGCTGGACCTCCTCGGGCTGCCCGACCCCACCGCCGCGCACGTCCTCGACGGCTGGAAGCGCGGCGGGCGCGGCACCCGGGTGCCGATCGGCGTCGGCGGAGGCGGCCCGTTCGAGGTCGACCTGAGCGCCGACGGCCCGCATGGACTCATCGCCGGCACCACCGGCGCGGGCAAGTCCGAGCTGCTGCAGACGCTCATCGCCTCCCTGGCCGTCCGCAACCGCCCGGACGAGATGACCTTCGTCCTCATCGACTACAAGGGCGGCGCCGCCTTCAAGGACTGCGCCGCCCTCCCCCACACCGTCGGGATGGTCACCGACCTCGACGGCCACCTCACCGAACGCGCCCTGGAGTCCCTCGCCGCCGAGCTCCGCCGCCGCGAGCACCTCCTCCTGGAGGCCGGCGCCAAGGACATCGAGGACTACCAGGCCGCCCGCGCCGCGCGGCCCGGCGGACCGCCGGCGCTGCCCCGGCTGGTGCTGGTCATCGACGAGTTCGCGGCGATGGCCGCGGAGCTGCCCGGGTTCGTCGACGGGCTGGTGGACATCGGCCGCAGGGGGCGCTCGCTGGGCGTGCACCTGATCCTGGCCACGCAGCGGCCCGCCGGAGTGGTGACCGCGGAGATCCGCGCCAACACCAACCTGCGGATCGCGCTCCGGGTCACCGACGCGGAGGACTCCTCCGACGTGCTGGAGGTCCCCGACGCCGCCCGCATCTCCAAGGCGACGCCGGGCCGGTGCTACGTGAGGTCGGGGGCGGGCGCCCCTGCCGCCGTGCAGTCGGCGCGGATCGGCGGGAGGCGCGGCGGCGGCAACCGGCCCACCGAGGCGCGGACGCTGGGCTGGGTCCAGCTCGGGCACCCCCTGCCGGTCCACGAGGAGGAGCAGGACGAGCAGGTCACCGACCTGGCGGTGCTGGTGCGGGCGATCGCCGACGCCGCGCGCAAGGCCGGCATCCCGCCCCAGCCGAGCCCGTGGCTCACCCCGCTGCCCGACGCCGTCGTCCTGTCCCCCAGGCCCGCCGCCGGGGGCTCGGTGGTGCGGGTCCCGCCCGTCGAGTTCGGCGTCACCGACCTGCCCGCCGAGCAGAGCCGCGCGCCGCTCGCCCTCGACCTCGAGAACGACGGGCACCTCTACCTGGCCGGATCCGCCCAGTCGGGGCGCACGACGGCGCTGCGCTCCCTCGCCGGGGCGCTGGCCGCCTCCTGCACCCCCTACGACGTGCACCTGTACGCCGTCGACTGCGGCGGCAGCGGGCTGGCGCCGCTCGCCGCCCTGCCGCACTGCGGCGCCGTCGTCTCCCGCGACTCCTACGACCGGGTCGAGCGGCTGCTGAACGCGCTGGGCGCCGAGGTCGGGCGCCGCCAGCAGCTGCTCGCCGAGGCGGGGTTCGCCTCGCTGGCCGAGCAGCGCGCCACCGTCTCGGCGGGCGAGCGGCTGCCCTGGATGGTGCTCCTCCTCGACCGCTGGGAGGGCTTCACCGCCTCCTTCGAGCACTACGACTACGGGCGGCTCGTCACGTCCCTGCTGCGGCTGCTCCAGGAGGGCGCCGCGGTCGGGCTGCGCGCCGTCTTCACCGGCGACCGCACGGGGCTGATGGGCCAGGCCGCGATGGCCTTCGACCGGCGGCTGATCATGCGCATGGCCGATCCGTCCGACTACGGCTACGCGGGCCTGCCCGACGCGCACATCCCCGCCCGCATGCCTCCGGGGCGGGCCCTGCGCGTCACCCCCAACGCCCCGACCCTGGAGTCGCAGATCGGGCTCCTCGGCCAGGACCCGTCCGGCACCGCCCAGGTCGCCGCCCTCCACGCGATCGCCTCCGCCGCCTCGGCCCGCTACGGCAGGGTGCGGCCGGGCCCGCTGCGGGTGGACGAGCTCCCCGCCCGCGTCACCACCGAGGAGGCGCTCGCCCTCGCCCCCGAGCACCGCCCGCCGTCCCCGCTGTGGTGCCTGGTCGGCGCGGGCGGCGACACGCTCTCGCCCGTCGGCATCGACCTGCTGGAGGACGGCCCGTCCTTCATCGTGGCGGGCCCGCCGCGCTCCGGCCGCTCCACCACCCTGATGACGATGGCGCGGTCCCTGCTGGAGCGGGGTGTGCCCCTGCTGGCGATCGCCCCCCGCCGCTCCCCGCTGCGGGAGCTGCGCGACGTCCCCGGCGTGCTGGCCGTGCTCGACTCCACCGCCGAGGAGGCCGAGGTCGAGGCGATCGTCGCCCCCGAGCACCGCTTCGCCGTCCTCGTCGACGACGCCGAGCTCATCGACGAGACCGAGCTGGGCGACGCCGTCCAGTCCCTGCTGCGCAGCGCCCGCGACGGCGAGCACGCCGTCGTCATCGCGGGCACCACCGAGGACCTGGGCCGCGGCTACCGGGGCTTCATCGCCGACGCCCGCAAGACCCGCACCGGCCTCCTCCTGGGCATCCAGTCCCCCGACGACGGCGAGCTCTTCGGCCTCCGCCTCCCCCGCAACGCCACCTACACCGGCCCTCCGGGCCGCGGCCTCCTCGTGCTCTCCGGCATCCCCGCCCCCGTCCAGGCCGCCCTCCCCCCGGCCCCGGAGGAGGACTGACGCCCTCCGGAGGCGGTCCTCCGCCCGGCCCGGCGGGCCGGGCACCGGAACCGGCCGGGTCGAGCGAGGGGAGCGAGTCCGCCGTATGGCCCCAGGCCCGCCACCGCAGACCGTTCATGACCGCGGGTATCTCGAAAATCACAGAGAGTGTCGGATGGTCGTGCCAGGATCTGGCCATGACACCGAAGTTCGATTCCCGAGACGCCCCGGGGTCGGCGGGGGCCCGGGACCGCGCTCGGCGGACGGACCGTTCCGGAGCCCCGTCCTTCCAGATCGACGACCGCATGCGCCGTCACCTCGCCGAGCTCGCCGCGGAGCGGAAGATCTCCGTGCAGGAGCTGCTGGAGAGCGCCTTCGGCCGGCCCCGCGAGCCGGACCTCGCCGAGCTCGAGGAGCAGAGGCGGCACCTGTACGACTTCCTGCTCGCCGAGTACCGCGCGAACGTCGACCCCGAGGGCACCCGCGCCGACTGGGAGCGGTGGCTCGCCGAGGGCACTCCCGCCGAGGAGATCCCCGCCGACACGAGGCCCCGGTGATCCCGCACGTCCTGGACCACACGGCGCTGGTGGCGATCGGCAGCCGCCGCATGGCGCAGATCATGGTCGAGGCCGCCAAGGAGCCGGGGCAGCCCCTGCTGGTCCCCGCCCTCTGCCTGGCCGCCGCGACCGCGAGCCGGCCCCGCCTCGGCGAGTTCCTGCTGACCCTGGACAAGCTCCAGTTCCTGCCCCTGGGCGGCGTCGAGGGCTACTCCCTCGGCGCGCTCCTCGAGAACGGCGCCGACTGGGCCTTCGCCCACGCGGCGCTCGAAGCCCGCCCCAGGGCGGACTCCCCCGACGGCCGGCCGATCTGCACCGTCCTTCCCGCGCGGTACGCGGGCATGGGCGTGACCGTCCGCGAGATCGTCCCCTGAGCCCTCCCCTCGGCGGGGCGGGCCCGCCGGGGCGGGGGTCAGCGGGTGGCGGACTCGATGTTCTGCTGGGAGCGGCGGACGTCGGCGGAGCCCTCTTCGAGGGCGACGGCCATCTTGTCGAAGGCGGACTTGGCCTCGGCCCAGGCGGCGCGGAAGCGGTCGGCTCCGGGGCCCCACCAGATCTCGGCGGAGCCGACGGTGCGGCCGTTGAGGTCCTTGATCAGGGCGTCGAGGTTCTTGGAGTGCCGGGAGAACAGGCGGGCGAGTTCTTCCATCTGGGCGATGTTGCCGCCTCTGCGGTCCGCTCCCATGGGGTGGTCCTTCCGCTCGTAGAGCCGGTTTCCGGCGTACCTTCCACAGCTCACACCACTTCGCCCCCGGGCGGCTCGTCCGGGGCGCGTCCGCATCCGGCCAAAACGGCCTCAGGTGGGTGTTTCAGCTGCGGAAGCGTCCAAATAAGGAGGCGATTACGGAGCAGAAAACCCGATTCCCTAAACTCGCGTTCTGACGGGTCAGGTCAGGGGTGATCCCTCTCGACGGTTCTCAGGGACGGAGACGTACGTTGCGGAAAGTTCTCATCGCCAACCGGGGCGAGATCGCGGTGCGGATCGCGCGCGCATGCCGGGACGCGGGGCTCGGCAGCGTGGCGGTCTACAGCGAGCAGGATCTCGACGCCCTGCACGTACGCGTGGCCGACGAGGCCTACGCGCTGGGCGGGCAGAGCGCGGCCGAGTCCTATCTGAGCGTGGACAAGCTGCTGAAGATCGCTTCCGACAGCGGCGCCGACGCGGTGCACCCGGGCTACGGCTTCCTCGCGGAGAACGCGGACTTCGCCCAGGCCGTGATCGACGCCGGCCTGATCTGGATCGGCCCCCCGCCCGCGGCGATCACCGCGCTGGGCGACAAGGTCCAGGCCCGCCACATCGCGCAGAAGGTCGGGGCTCCGCTGGTGGCCGGCACAGCCGACCCGGTGTCGGGCGCGGACGAGGTCGTGGAGTTCGCCAAGGCCAACGGCCTTCCGATCGCGATCAAGGCGGCGTTCGGCGGCGGCGGCCGCGGCCTGAAGGTCGCCCGCACCCTCGAAGAGGTCCCCGAGCTGTACGACTCGGCGGTGCGCGAGGCCGTCGGCGCGTTCGGCCGCGGCGAGTGCTTCGTGGAGCGCTACCTGGACAAGCCCCGGCACGTGGAGACCCAGTGCCTGGCCGACTCCCACGGCAACGTGGTCGTCGTCTCCACCCGTGACTGCTCGCTGCAGCGCCGCCACCAGAAGCTGGTGGAGGAGGCCCCCGCGCCGTTCCTCAGCTCCGAGCAGATGGAGCTGCTGTACACCTCCTCCAAGGCGATCCTGAAGGAGGCCGGCTACGTCGGCGCGGGCACCTGCGAGTTCCTCGTCGGCCAGGACGGCACGATCTCCTTCCTCGAGGTCAACACCCGCCTCCAGGTCGAGCACCCGGTCACCGAGGAGGTCACCGGCATCGACCTGGTCCGCGAGATGTTCCGCGTCGCCGACGGCGAGGAGCTCGGCTACGGCGACCCCGAGGTGCGCGGCCACTCCATCGAGTTCCGCATCAACGCCGAGGACGCCGGCCGCGGCTTCCTCCCGGCGCCCGGCACGATCACCGGCCTGCAGGCCCCGACCGGTCCCGGCGTGCGCCTGGACTCCGGGTACGTCGCGGGCCAGACGGTGCCGCAGTCGTTCGACTCGCTGGTCGCCAAGCTGATCGTCACCGGCGCCACCCGCGAGCAGGCCATCGAGCGCTCCCGCCGCGCCCTGGCGGAGTTCGTCATCGAGGGCATGCCCACGGTGATCCCCTTCCACCGGGACGTCCTCACCCAGGACGCCTACACCTCGGCGCCGTTCTCCGTCCACACCCGGTGGATCGAGACCGAGTACGACAACACCATCGAGCCGTACGCCGCCGCCACCGAGGTGGAGGAGCAGGCCGAGCGGCAGAAGGTCGTCGTCGAGGTCGGCGGCAAGCGCCTGGAGGTCGTGCTCCCCGCGGGTCTCGGCGCGGGCGCGGCCCCGGCCGCCGCGGGCAAGGCGGCTCCCAAGCGCGGCGGCAAGAAGGGCGGGGCGGCCGCGGCCGGCGGCGACTCCCTCGTCTCCCCGATGCAGGGCACCATCGTCAAGATCCTCGTCGAGGAGGGGGCGGCGGTCGCGGCCGGCGACACCATCGTCGTCCTGGAGGCCATGAAGATGGAGCAGCCCCTCACCGCGCACAAGGCCGGCACCGTCACCGGCCTGTCCGCCGAGGTCGGCCAGACCGTCACCAGCGGCGCCGCCATCTGCGAGCTCAAGGACTGACGGGTCCCTTCCGTCTCCTCCCGGAGGCCGGCGCACGCTCCCCGAGCGCGCACCGGCCTCCGGCCGTTTCCCGGTCCGCCCGGAGGAGCCGTGAAAAAAATCGAGGAGAGAACGGCGGGGGTGTCGAGGCGGCGTGAACGGCTCCGACCGAGGGGTGAGAACACACCGGAACGAAGGGAGACCACAATGAAGTACCTGCTGATGATCTACGGGAACCAGGAGAAGTGGGACTCGATCCCGGCCGAGGAGTTCCCTCAGGCCGTCGCCGCGCAGGACGCCTTCAACAAGCGGTACCGGGAAAGCGGGGAGCTCCTCGGGGCGTACGGGCTGGCGGACGCCGTGAACTCCAAGCTGGTGCGGCGGAAGGACGGGGCCCCGGTCGTCACCGACGGGCCCTACCTGGAGACCAAGGAGTACATGGCCAGCTTCTACCTCCTGGACTGCGAGAGCGAGGAGCGTGCGCTGGAGATCGCGGCGGACATGCCCTTCGCCGACCAGGACCCGGTGGAGCTGTGGCCGGTCCTGCACGAGGCTCCGGCGGACGCGTGAACGGCGTCCCCGCTTTCGAGGGCCTGCTGCGCGAACTCGCGCCGCAGGCCCTCGGGGCCCTCGTCCGGCGGTACGGGCAGTTCGACCTGTGCGAGGACGCCGTCCAGGAGGCGCTCCTCTCCGCGGCCCTGCAGTGGCCCCAGGAGGGCGTTCCGGACAACCCCCGGGGGTGGCTGGTCGCCGTCGCCTCGCGCAGGCTGGTGGACCAGATGCGGGCCGAGAGGTCCCGCCGGGACCGCGAGGACCGCGTCATGCTGGCCACTCCGCAGTCGGAGCTGCTCGGCAGGCCCGCCGACACCGACCCGGAGACAGACCGGGACGACTCCCTGGCACTGCTCTTCCTGTGCTGCCACCCGGCCCTGTCCACGCCGAGCCGGATCGCCCTGACCCTGCGGGCCGTGGGCGGCCTGACCACCGCGCAGATCGCCGCGGCGTTCCTGGTCCCGGAGGCGACGATGGCCCAGCGGATCAGCCGGGCGAAGCAGAGCGTCAGGGCCGCCGGGCTGTCCTTCCGGCTCCCCGAGGAGTCCGAGCGGGCCGAGCGGCTCGCCGAGGTGCTGCACGTCCTCTACCTCGTCTTCAACGAGGGGTACACCGCCTCCGGCGGCGACTCCCTGACCGCGCCCGAGCTGTCCGGAGAGGCCGTCCGGCTCACCCGTCTGCTGCACCGGTCCCTTCCCGGGGAGCCCGAGATCGCGGGACTGCTGGCCCTGATGCTGTTCACCGAGGCCCGCCGCCCGGCCCGCACCGGCGCGGACGGGGAGCTGGTGCCCCTGCCCGAACAGGACCGCGCCCTGTGGGACCGGGCCCTCGTCGACGAGGGCGCCGCCCTGCTCACCGGCGCCCTGAGCGGCCCCTCCCCGTTGGGCCCCTACCAGCTGCAGGCCGCCGTCGCCGCCGTCCACACCGAGGCCGAGCGGGTGGAGGACACCGACTGGCTCCAGATCCTCGCCCTGTACGACCTCCTGGAGAAGATCGCCCCGAACCCCGTGGCCTCCCTCAACAGGGCGGTCGCGGTGGCCATGGTCCACGGCCCCGCCGCCGCGCTGGAACTGCTCGCGGTCCTGGAGTCCGATTCCCGCCTGGCCCGCCACCACCGGCTCCTGGCGACGCGCGCCCACCTCCTGGAGCTCCAGGGCGACCTCTCCGCCGCCGCGGCCGCCTACCGTGCCGCCGCCCACCGGGCCCCCAGCGCCCCGGAGCGCCGCCATCTCCTCTCCCGTGCCGCTCGCCTCGCTCCCGGAGCCTCCTGATCCCAGAAGCCGTCCGAAGGCTTCCGGCGGAACGTGACCGATCAAACAGTCTTTTCCGCCTCTTTGCGATTAAAAAGCCACAAACTGCGCACTATGGACATATGAGATCACTGCGTGTGTTCTTCCTGCTCTTCGTCCTGCTGGCGGCGAGCCTGCCGGCCGGAGCCGCGGGGGCGCACGCGGTGAAAGCGCCCGATCCCCAGGTGGTCTCCGCGCTGCGCAGCGAGAGGTTCTACGCCTCTCCGGACCAGACCTCGCTGGACGCGGCGGGCATCGCCCGGGTGAAACAGGCGCTGAAGGAGTCCGAATCACCGGTGTACCTCATGGTCACCGGCGACATGGGCACCGCCGCCAGTTCCGACCAGTACCTGTCGGACGTGGCGAACGCGGTGGGCAGCACCGGCGTCTACGGGCTGCTGTCGGGGCGGCACTTCGTCGCCGGTTCGCTCGGGCAGACCGGGCTGAACCGCGGCGAGGCCGGCCGGCTCGCCTCGGAGGCCGCCGGCGAGAACCGGGGCGAACCCGCCGACGGGCTGGTCGCCTTCGTCGAGTCGGTGAACGTCGCCAGCGGGCAGAAGCCGTCCACCGCCAGCAGCGCCCTCACCTACGGGTTCCTGGGGGTGCTGCTGCTCCTGGTGGTCGGCGGGTTCTTCTACGTCAGGGCGGGCAGGCGCCGCCGGGCCCGGGACGAGCAACGGCAGATGCAGGAGCTCAAGCAGGGGGTGGAGGAGGACGTCACCCGGCTCGGCGAGGACATCGCGGCGCTCGACCTCGACCTGAAGAGCCCGAAGGTCGACCAGGCCGCCAAGGACGACTACGTGCGCGCCCTGGACTCCTACGACCGCGCGAAGGCCGCCACCGAGTCCGCCCGCACGTCCGAGGACATGGAACGGGTCACCCAGGCCCTGGAGGACGGCCGCTACTCGATGGTCGCCGTCCGGGCCAGGCAGGCCGGCGAACCCGTCCCCGAACGCCGCGCCCCCTGCTTCTTCAACCCCCAGCACGGCCCGTCCGTCAAGGACGTGATGTGGGCCCCGGTCGGCGGGCGACCACGCGACGTACCGGCCTGCGCCGCGGACGCCGAGCGGGTCGAGAACGGGTACGACCCCGAGGCCCGGATGGTGGAGGTCTCCGGGCAGCGCCGCCCCTACTGGGAGGCCGGACCGCAGTGGGCCCCCTACGCGGGCGGTTACTACGCCGGTTACGGCGGGTTCGGCATGCTCAACTCGATCCTCCTGGGCACCGCGATCGGCTCGATGTGGGGCGGCGGGCTGGGCATGGGCTACGGCACGGTCGGCCACTCCGACGGGTTCGGCGGCGGTGGGGACTTCGGAGGCGGAGGTGACTTCGGGGGGTTCGGCGACTTCGGCGGTGGCGGTTTCGGCGGCGGAGATTTCTGAGGAGGGTTGCGGAGTTAGTTATCAGTCACTAACCTTCCTGTCATGAGCCCGAGGATGAGCGCGGAGGAGCGCCGCCGATGCGTGGCCGCCGTGGCGATGAGCGAGTTCGCCCGCGGCGGTTACGAGGGCACCTCCACCGAGTCCATCGCCAGGCGGGCCGAGGTCTCCCAGCCCTATCTGTTCCGCCTCTTCTCCAACAAGCGAGCCATCTTTCTGGCCGCGACGCGGCTCTGCCTCACCCGGACCCGCGACACCTTCGTCGAGGCCGCCGAGGGGGTGCCGCCGAACCAGGTCTACGGAGCACTGGCCGGCGCCTACCTGGAACTGATCGCCGACACCGACCTGCTGATGATGCAGATGCAGGTCCAGGTCGCGACCTTCCAGGCCCAGCAGCGCGGGGACGAGGAGTTCGGGCAGATCGTCCGGCGCGACTGGAACGAGCTCTACGACACCGTCCACCTGCTGCTCGGCGGGGACCCCGCGATCACCACCGAGTTCCTGTCCTCCGGCATGATGATCAACACCTGGGTGGCCCTGGGCTACCCGCCCGAAGACCGCGTCTGGACCGGCGTGAGGCTTTCCTCCGGCTGATTCCCGAGGGCCTCACGGCCCTCTTTTTTCACCCTCGAAAGTTATTGGTCAATCACTACCTAAGCCGACCGGCCCGCCCCTTGGAGAAAAAATCATGTTCACGACCCTCCTGCTCCTCGCCGTCCCCTTGCTGGGATTCCGCCTCCTCGGCTCGCTCGGGGTCCGCGGGTTCACCGATCTGCGGATCTGCGCCGCCCACGGCATGGCCGTCATGCTCGTCTTCACCGGCTTCGCGCACTTCCTTCCGGAAAGCGTCACGGTGATGCCCAACCACGACGACATGGTGGCGATGGTCCCGTCCTACGTCCCGTTTCCCCGTTTCATGGTCTACGCGACCGGAGTGCTGGAGTTCCTCGGCGCACTCGGACTCGTCCTGACGAGAACCCGCCCGGCGGCCGGCGCCTGCCTCGCCATCCTGTTCGTCCTGATGTTCCCGGCCAACGTCCACGCGGCCGTCGAAGAGATCCCGCTGAACGGCGACCCGGCCACACCGCTCTGGTTCCGCGTTCCCGAGCAGGTCCTCTTCATCGCCGTCGCCCTCTGGGCGTCCGGAATCACGCGCCGGTTCCGCTCCGCGGCGCCCGCGCCCGTCTCCTGACGCCCGGAAGCGTGAAGCCCGGTTCCGGATCTCTCTCCGGAACCGGGCCTTCGGCCGCGAAAGTGGCATGCGGCCGATCAGCGATGCCCATCGATGATCTAGGCGGGCAGGTGGGCCGCCATCGCCGTCCTCAGGGACTCCAGTCCGGTGGCGGCCGCTTCCCGTGCGGCCGCGACGTCGTCGCCCTCCACCGGCACGACGACCTCGAGGTAGCACTTGAGCTTGGGTTCGGTGCCCGACGGGCGGACCACCACCCGGGCGCCGCCTTCCAGCCGGAACCGCAGGCCCTCGGTGGGCGGCAGGTTGTCGACGCCCTCGGCCAGGTCGTCCATCCGCTCCACCGCGCGGCCGCCCAGTTCGGCGGGCGGGGCCTGGCGCAGCGCCGCCATCGCCTCGTCGATCAGCGCCTTGTCGGCCACCCGCACCGACAGCTGGCCGGTGGCGTGCACGCCGAAGCGCCGCGCCTGGTCGTCCAGGAGGTCCAGCAGCGTCCGGCCGTCGCGCTTGGCCTCGGCGGCCAGCGCCGCCACCGCCAGGGCGGCGCCGATCCCGTCCTTGTCGTGCACCGGGACGCCCCGGTCGCCGCCGAGGCTGTAGCCGAGGGCCTCCTCGTAGCCGAAGACGAGCCGGTGGGTGGGCGAACCCGCCCGCATGATCCACTTGAAGCCGGTGAGGGTCTCGGAGTAGTGCGCCCCGTACTCCCGGGCGATCCTCCCCAGCAGCGACGACGAGACGATCGTGGTCGCGACCAGCCGGTCGTCGCCGCTCGTGCGGCGCAGCACGTGCTCGGCCAGCAGACCGCCGACCTCGTCCCCGGTGAGCATGCGCCCGCCGCCTCCGGGCAGCGGGACGGCGACCGCGCACCGGTCGGCGTCCGGGTCGTTGGCCAGCGCCAGGTCCGCGCCGACCCGGCCGGCCAGCTCCAGCACCAGGTCCATCGCCCCCGGCTCCTCCGGGTTGGGGAAGGCGACCGTGGGGAAGGCCGGATCCGGCAGGCACTGCTCGGGCACCACCAGCGGCGCGGCGAACCCGAACTCCATGAACGCCCGCAGCGCCGTGGCCGCCCCGACGCCGTGCAGCGGGGTGTAGGCGACCCGGACGTCCCGCGCGTCCCCCAGCGGGATCCCGCGCAGCGCCTCCAGGTACGCCTGGACGATCTCGTCCCCGAGAACCTTCCAGCTCTGGTCGTCCGGGCCGCGGGAGCCGCCGGGCGCCACGCCCAGCGGCAGCTCGTTCACCGGCCCGACCGCCTCGATCGCGGCGGCGATCTCCTCGTCGACCGGCGGGACGATCTGGGAGCCGTCGCTCCAGTAGACCTTGTAGCCGTTGTCGCCCGGCGGGTTGTGGCTGGCGGTCACCATCACCCCGGCGTCGGCCGACACGTGCCGCACCGCGTACGCCAGGACGGGCGTGGGCAGCGGGGCCGGCAGCAGCCAGGGGCGGATCCCCATGCCCGACAGCACCGCCGCGGTGTCCAGCGCGAACCTGCGGGAGCCGTGGCGCGCGTCGTAGCCGATCATGACGGCCTGGCCCTGCGCCTCCCGCCCGGCCAGCAGCGTGCGGCCCAGCCCGGCCGCGGCCCGCATGACCGTCACCCGGTTCATCCGGTTGGGGCCGGCGCCCAGCTCGCCGCGCAGCCCGGCGGTCCCGAACTCCAGGGAGGAGCCGAACCTGTCGGCCAGCGCCGCGGTGTCCCCGCTCTCCAGGATCAGGCCGAGCTCGGCCTGGGTGACCGGGTCGGGGTCCTGGGCGAGCCACAGCTCCGCGCGTTCCCGCAGGTTCACAGCCGCTCCACCACCGTCACCAGCAGGCGCCCCATGCGCTCGGCGGCGGCCAGCCCTGCCGCCAGCACCTCCTCGTGGTCGAGCAGGGAGTCCGACAGGCCCGCCGCGATGTTCGTCACCAGGGAGATGCCCAGGACCTCCGCGCCGCCCTCGCGCGCCGCGATCGCCTCCAGGACCGTGGACATGCCGATGAGGTCGGCGCCCAGCGTCTGCAGCATGCGGATCTCGGCCGGGGTCTCGTACGTCGGGCCGCGGAACGCCGCGTAGACGCCCTCGTCCAGTTCCGGGTCGACGCTCCTGGCCAGCGTCCGCAGCCGCTTGGAGTAGACCTCGGTGAGGTCGAGGAAGGACGTGCCGGTCAGCGGGTTGGCCCCGCTCAGGTTCAGGTGGTCGCCGATCAGCACCGGGTCGCCGATCTTCTGCTTCTCCGGGCGCAGGCCTCCGGCGGCGTTCGTCAGGACGACGGTCTCGACCCCCGCGGCCAGGGCCGTGCGGACGCCGTGGACCACCGGGTCCACCCCCCGGCCCTCGTACAGGTGGGTGCGGCCGAGGAAGACCAGCGCGTTCTTGTCTCCGACCCGCACCGCGCGGACCTTCCCGCCGTGCCCCTGGACGGCCGGGGCGGCGAACCCCGGCAGGTCCGTGAACGGCAGCTCGAACTCCGGTTCGCCGATGACGTCGGCGGCCGGAACCCATCCGGAGCCCATGACGAGGGCCACATCGAATTTCTCGAACGTTCGCTCGGTCAGCGCGGTCGCGGCCTCACGGGCCAGCTCATACGGGTTGTTCTGCACTCCACCAGGCTAGGGGGACGGTGAAGTCGACACGCGCCGAATCTCTACCAAACTCTCCGGTGCCGCTCCGGCGGGTTTTGGAGGGTTCTCCAGGTGGGGCGGGATCAGGGCTCGGTGCCGAGGGTGTCGCAGGGCCGGGCCCGCAACTCCTTGACGTAGGGCTCGGGCGCCCCCGCCTTCTCCGCGGCGTCGGCGATGATGCCGAGGAACCGCGCGGAGGGCAGGCCGCCCTCGTAGGCGTCGAGGACGTAGATCCAGGCCAGCTCCTCGCCGAAGAGGGTCTGCACCCGGACCCTGATCTTGGTGTAGAGGCCGAGTTCGTGCCCCTCCCAGGCGTCCAGGGCCTGCTCGTCCAGTTCGGGGACGTCGTAGAGGGCGACGAAGACCTCGGCGCCGGAGTCCTCGACGACGGTGGCCAGCGCACCGTCCCAGCCGATCTCCTCACCGCCGAAGGTCAGCCGCCAGCCCTTCAGCCAGCCGGTGTCGCGCAGGGGCGAGTGGGGAGCCCGCTCGGCCATCTGGTCGGGGTCCAAGTTGGAGGCGTACGCCGCATACAGAGCCACGCTGCCTTAGAGTACCGGCCCGCTCATCGCCCTCCGTGCGGGAGAATGGGCGTTGTGAGCACGCGTATCGTAATTCTGGGTGGAGGACCGGGCGGTTACGAGGCCGCCCTCGTTGCCGCGCGTCTGGGCGCGGACGTGACGGTGGTGGAGCGCGACGGCCCCGGCGGCGCCAGCGTCCTCTACGACTGCGTCCCGTCCAAGACCCTGATCGCGACCTCCGTCCGGATGTCGGTGCTCAGCGAGTCCTCCCGGCTGGGCGTCCAGTTCGACGGCGGACCCGACGGCGAGGTCGGCGGGCTCACCGCGGACCTCCCCCGCATCAACAAGCGGGTGAAGGACCTGGCCCGCGCCCAGTCCTTCGACGTGGCCGACCGGCTCGGCTACGAGGAGGTCAAGATCGTCCGGGGCGAGGGCCGGCTCGACGGCCCGAGCACCGTGGTGGTCGGCGACCGCCGGATCGAGGCCGATGTGATCATCATCGCCACCGGCGCGACCCCCCGCGTGCTGCCCGGGGCCGAGCCGGACGGCGAGCGCATCCTCACCTGGCGGCAGCTGTACGACATGGACGAGCTCCCCGAGGAGCTGATCGTCGTCGGGTCCGGCGTCACCGGCGCCGAGTTCGCCGGTGCCTACCTGAGCCTGGGCTCGAAGGTGACGCTCGTCTCCTCCCGCGACCGGATCCTGCCCTCCCAGGACGCCGAGGCCGCGTCCGTCCTGGAGGACGTCTACCGGCGGCGCGGCATGAACCTGCTGAGCCGCTCCCGCGCGGGCGCCGTGGAGCGGTCCGGCGACGGCGTCGTGGTGACCCTGGAGGACGGCCGCAAGGTCCACGGCTCGCACTGCCTGATGACCGTCGGCATGGTCCCCAACACCCGCGGCATCGGCCTGGAGAAGGCCGGGGTGAAGCTGGGCCCCGGCGGCTACGTCGAGACCGACAAGGTGTCGCGCACGTCCGTGCCGAACATCTACGCGGCGGGCGACTGCACCGGCATCCTGGCGCTGGCCTCGGTCGCGGCGATGCAGGGCCGGATCGCGGTGTGGCACACGCTCGGCGAGGCCGTCCAGCCGCTGAAGCTCGGCTGGGTCAGCTCCAACATCTTCACCGACCCCGAGGTCGCCTCGGTCGGCGTGACCCAGCAGATGGTCGACAACTGCGAGGTCGACGCCCGGACCGTCATGCTGCCGCTGAACACCAACGCGCGGGCCAAGATGCAGGGCTTCGAGGACGGCTTCATCAAGCTGTTCTGCCGCCGCTCGACCGGCATCGTGCTGGGCGGGGTGATCGTCGCGCCGCGCGCCAGCGAGCTGATCATGACCCTGGCCGTGGCGGTGCAGCAGCACCTGACCGTCGACCAGCTGGCGCACACCTTCACCGTCTACCCGTCGCTGACGGGCAGCATCCAGGAGGCCGCCAACCGCCTCACGGTCGACTCCGCCTACTGATCTACGGCACCAGCAGCAGGACGGCCAGCGCCGCCAGCGGGACGAGGACGGCCGCCAGTGCGGTCCAGGACCAGGCGGCGGCCACCTCGCCGTCACCTCCGGACCGGGCGCGCACCTCCTCCAGCCGCTCGGCCGCGAAGTCGACGGGCGTGCGTCCCGCCGCCTGCTCCGCGAGGTTCCCGGGCAGCTTCGGATCGGGCTTCGCCCTCCGCGCCCGCGCCACGGACCGCGCGGAGGCCTGGACCGCCCACGCCTCGACCTCGCCGCCGTCGTAGGCGACGGTCAGCGCGCGGCCCGGCCGGATCTCCTTGATCCGCCGCCACGGCAGCCGCGTGGTGCGGAACGGGTTGCGGACGACCAGCGCCGTCTCCTCGGCCGCCACGCTCGGCCGCAGCCCCAGCGCGTACGCCAGCCCGCACCCGAGCAGCAGCACCGCCGCCGCGATCGCCGACGCCCTGTCCCTGCCCCGGAACGCCACGTCCAGCAGCGCGGCGGCCGCGATGACCAGCCACACCCAGCCGACGATCAACCCGAGAACGGAACGGAACGGCTTCATCCTTCCAAGATAGTGCGAACTTCTCTCGCCTCCCCCGCCGTCCAATCCACTGCACCACCTCCCCCGCCGCCTTCGAACACGCCAGCCTTGAAGGGGCAAAGTGAACGAGCAAAACGGGGTATCGGCCGAGGATCTGCGCAAGGCTCTGCGGGGGCGGGTGCTTCTGCCCGGCGAGCCCGGATTCGAGACGACCGCCACTTCCTGGGACCTGTCGGTCCGGCAGCGGGTGAGCGCGGTCGTGGAACCGGCGGACGCGCACGACGTGGCCGCCGTCGTCATCCACGCCCGGCGGACCGGGCTGAGCGTGGCGACGCAGGCGTCCGGCCACGGGGCGACCGAGGCGCTGAACGACACGATCCTGGTGCGCACGGGGGCGCTGCGCGGGGTCGAGATCGACGCCGACCGGTCCGTCGCCCGGATCGAACCCGGCGCGCGCTGGGGAGACGTCCAGGCGCCGGCCGCCCAGTACGGGCTGACCGGGCTGTGCGGCAGCTCGCCCGTGGTCCCCGCGACCGGCTACCTGCTGGGCGGCGGGCTGAGCTGGTTCGGCCGCAGGCACGGGCAGGCCGCCGGATCGGTCCTGGCCGCCGAGATCGTCGACGCCGAGGGCGTGCGGCGGCGCGTCACCCGGGCCGACGACCCGGAGCTGCTGTGGGCGCTGCGCGGGGGCGGCGGGGACTTCGCCCTGGTCACCGCGCTGGAGATCGAGCTGTACCCGGCGTCCGAGCTGTACGGCGGACGCGTCATCTGGCCGGCCTCCCACGCGGCCGAGGTCCTGGCGGCCTTCCGGGAGCTGACGGCCGGCGCGCCCGACGAGCTGACCGCCTGGTTCACGATGCTCACCCCGCCGCCCCTCCCGGACATCCCGGAGGCGATGCGGGGCCCGCTGGTCGCCATCGACGTCACCTACCTGGGCGACCCCGGCAAGGGCCGGGAACTCACCCGGATCCTCGATTCGATCCCCGGCGTGCTCGCCGACGGACGCGGCCCGCTGTCGCCCGCCGAGGTGGGCGCCATCTGCGCCGAGCCGGAGGACCCGACGCCGATGCTGTACCGCAGCGAACTGCTCGCCGAGTTCACCCAGGAGGTCGCCGACAAGCTGCTGGCGGCCGTCGGAGGCGACGGCGTCGGCCCGCTGGCGGTGCTCCAGGTCCGGCATCTGGGCGGCGCGCTGGCCCGTCCCGTCGACGGCGCGTGCGGAGCCGTGGCCGAGCCGTACCTCCTCGGCATGCTCGGCGTCACGTTCGCGCCCGGGCTGGAGGACGCCGTCCGCGCCCGCCAGGGTCAGATCGTCTCCGCGCTCGAAACCCACCTCAGCGGACGCAAGCCGTTCACGTTCCTGCGCAGCGACGAGTCCGCGGCGGACGCCTTCCCGCCCGAGACGCTGGCCAGGCTGCGCGACGTCAAGCGGCGCCGCGACCCGCACGGCATCTTCCGCAGCAACTTCCCGGTGCTCGCCTGACGCCTGACGGCCCCCGGGAAACCGGGGGCCGTCCTTCCTTTCATGGACCGGGAAGGGGGGAAGGTGGTCGAATGTCAGTTACCGCTGGCCCTCCGACCCCCCTGGAGACTGCGATGCGCCTGCTCCCGATCGCCGCCCTTCTCGTCCTGGCCGTCGGCTGCAGCAGTACCGAGGACCCGCCTCCCGGCCGGCCTTCCCAGGAAGGCGCGCCTCCGGCCTCGTCCGGGCCGTCGGCCTCCGGGCCCCCGGCGCTCGCCGCGGTGGACGTCGACACCAAGGTCAAGGCCCGCGTCGAGGTCGTCGGCCTCAACCGCTACGGGGGCGGCGATCACGTCCTCGCCCAGATCCGGGTCACCAACAACGACGGCGCGGACTTCGACCCGCTGAACCACCTCGCCGACGACACCGACGCCACCCCCGACACCGACCAGGCGGGCGGCATCTTCCTCCTGGACCCGGCGGCGCGCCGCGTGGTGAAGCCCCTGCAGACCGACCGCGGCTGCGTGTGCAGCACCGTGGAGAACGCCCTGGACTCGTTCCTGAAGCCGGGCGAGCAGAAGACGTTCTTCGCCGTCCTGCCCGCCCCGTCCGGCGGCGCGAAGACCGCGACCCTGCTGACCCCGATGTCGCCGCCGCTGGTGAACGTCCCGATCAGCGACTCCCCGCCCTCGGGCCAGGCCTTCCCCGAGCCGGTGGGCGAGAGCGTCTCCTACCCGCTGGACGCCCACTCCGAGGACGACGACAGCGAGCTGCGCGACGACGGGAAGAAGGTCGAGGTCAGCCTCTCCGCCGACGTCCTGTTCGCCACCGGCTCCCACACCCTGACCTCCGCCGCAGGCGCTCTCATCGAGAAGACCGCGGCCCGGATCTCCGGCGGCTCCGGCGGCTCCGTCGAAGTAGAAGGCCATGCCGACTCCACCGGCAGCGCCGCGATCAACGACCCGCTGTCGCGCCGCCGCGCCGAGTCCGTCGCCAAGCGGCTGAAGACCCTCGTCCCCGACGCGGACTTCCAGACCGAGGGGTTCGGCTCCTCCCGCCCCCTGTACCCCAACACCAACGCCGAGGGCCGCCGCCGCAACCGCCGGGTGACCATCGCCTTCACCCCGGCCGAGCGGCCCGAGCCCTCGCCGTCCGCGCCCGCCCCGGCCGCTCCCCCTGCCACCTCGGCGGACTTCACCGTGGCCGTCGACCCGCTGCGCCCCCTGGGAAACGGGCTCTCCCTGCTCACCTACGCCCTGACCAACAACGGCCCGGGCCAGGTCTCCTTCCGCCGCCTCACCGACGACACCGAACGCACCTGGCTGAAGTTCCGCTTCTGGGCCGCCGCGAACGCCAAACTCGTCGACGGAGACCGGCGCATCCCCCCGGCCCGCTACCTCCTGGGCACCCCGGCCCAGGGCTGGGCCCAGCTCTGCCTGTGCACCAAGACCTCCGGCGTGGCCCTGGGAGCCGACCAGTTCGCCCCCGCCCAGACCAAGCACTTCTGGGCGGTCGTCCAGTCCCCCTCGGGCCCCGTCACCGCCGAGATAGCCGGCCTCCCCGCCCCGGTCCCGAACTGACCGGCTACGCCCAGGTCCGCCACTCGTCGGTGGGGATCTTCAGCCCGAAGGGATCGGGAAGGACGACGGCCTCCCCGAAGGCCCACGTCTGCTCGTCCAGATACGCGCCGGTGGCCGCGTCCGGGATCGTGTAGAGAACCACCCGCGCGGCTTTCGGGTCCCGGTCGATCAGCAGGTAGTAGGGGATCTCCGCACGCGCGTAAGCGGCCCACTTGGTGGCGCGTCCATCCACCGGCGGACGCTCCCGCCGGATGTTTCCCCATGACGTCACCTCCATCACCAGTTCGACCTCGTCCGAGATCAGGGAGGTCACCTGGGCATGCCGCGCGGCTTTGATCGTCGCGCTCTCCCCCACCACCAGATCGGGTATGAAGCCGAAGTCCTCCCCCAGAGAGACCATGTCGAGGCTCACTCCCTGCTGACATCTCCATTCGTGCTCGACGTCCGTCTGCCGAGCCCGGACGAACGCTTCGGAGACGTCCTCGACGATCGCTCCGTGATCCAACGCCGGTGCCGGTGACACGACGACTTCTCCCCCGATGACCTCGACCCGGGCCCCTTCGTGCATGTCGACCAGGCCGGCCGCATCGACCGCGTCACCCAGTTCCCCGCGCATGAACAGGGCATGCGGCGTGTCCTGGAGGTCGAGCTGGCTGGAAAGAACAGCCTTGATCACTTTCAGCGCCCCCTCGCTCACGTTCTGCTCGCGCAGCATCGTAAGGAGAGGACCGCTGTCGCCGTATGCGGTTCTCCGAATCAGAGTGAGGGAGTTTCGGCAGGTCGGAGGTCATCCCTTGGTGTAGGGCTGGCCTCCGGCGGCGGGGCCGCGGGCGTGGCCGATGAGGCCCGCCACGGCGAAGACGGTGGCCAGGTAGGGGAGCATCGCGAGGAAGGACGTGGGGACGGGGGTCTGCAGCGGCTGGACGGCGTTGGACAGGCCGCCCGCGAAGCCGAAGAGGAGGGCCGCCCACATGGCGCCGACCGGGGACCAGCGGCCGAAGATGACGGCGGCCAGCGCGATGAAGCCCTGGCCCGCGGCCATGTTCTTGTTGAAGCTGATGTTCAGGCCGATGGTGAGCCAGACGCCGCCCAGACCCGCGATCAGGCCGCCCAGGAACATGTTCGCGTAGCGGGTCCTGATGACGTTGATGCCGACGGTGTCGGCCGCCGTGGGGTGCTCGCCGACGGAGCGGGTGCGCAGGCCCCAGCGGGTGTGGAACAGCGCGACGTGGACGACGACCAGGAGCACCGCCGTCAGGTAGACGAGGATGTTCTGGTCGAACAGCACCGGGCCGACCACGGGCAGCTGGGACAGCAGCGGGATCTTGATCTTGGCGAAGGCCAGGGCCTCGTTGTAGGAGGCGGTGTCGCTCTGCATGACACGCTCGTAGAAGAAGCCCGTCAGGCCGGTCGCCAGCATCGTCAGGACGACGCCCAGGACGACCTGCTCCACCAGGTAGCGCTGGGCGAAGACCGCCAGCAGCAGGCCGAACAGCGCGCCGGCCAGGCAGCCCGCGAACATGCCGGCCCACAGCGAGCCCGTCACGGACGCGGTGAAGGCCGCGGTGCACGCCCCCAGCAGGAACTGGCCTTCGATGCCCACGTTGATGACGCCGGAGCGTTCGCCCATGACGCCTGCCAGCGCGCCCAGGAGGAGCGGCACGGCGGCCAGGAGCGTCGCCTCCAGCACGGCCGCGAGGTTCAGGCTCTGCCCGGCCGCCGCCCAGGTGAGGAAGGCAAGCACGTAGCAGAACAGGAAGACGCCCGTCACCACGGCGTTGAGCCGTCGGGGCAGCGGCGCCGCCAGCTTCACCACGCCGCACAGCGCGGCCAGCACGGCCAGGACCAGCGCGACCGGCCCGGCCGGGAACGTCAGATCCGGCACCGTCAGGCCGGTGGCCGTGCTGAGGTTCAGCACGAACCTGGTGTCGACTCCGTCGGTGCGGCTGCCCAGGCCGAACGCCCAGGCCCCGTACAGCCCGACGACGATCATCGCGATGCCGCCGTAGAGGCGTCCGCGCGCCATGCCCGCCCCCGCGGGGGCGAGGCTCTCCGGCGGCAGAACCGTGGCCGTCATCCGTTCCATCCCTTCGAAGCGAGTGCGGCCTCGGATCCTCCGGCGCCCTTGAGGCGGAAGATGCCGCGGACCAGTGGCGGCGCGGCCACGAACAGCACGATGAGCGCCTGGAGGACCGTGACGAGTTCGAGGGAGATCCCGGCCGAGGCCTGCATGGCGCGGCCGCCGGCCTGCAGGGCGCCGAACAGGATCGCGGCGAAGACCGTCCCGACCGGAGAGGCCCGGCCCAGCAGCGCCACGGTGATGGCGGTGAAGCCCAGTCCCGCGTCGATGGAGGGGGTGAGCGCGTTGTTGGCGTTGGCGGTGCCCAGCACCTGGGTGGCGCCGACGATGCCCATCAGCCCGCCGGAGATGAGCATCGCCATGATCTGGCCCTTGCCCACGCTCATGCCGGCGGTGCGGGCGGCCGACGGGTTCGCGCCGACCGCGCGCAGCTCGAAGCCGAGGGTGGAGCGGTTCAGCAGCCACCGGCAGAAGAACACGGCGGCGATCGCGATCAGCAGGCCCGTGTGGAGCCGCAGGCTCCCGCCGCCCTCCGGCAGCCAGGACAGCAGCCTGGGCAGTTCGGCCGCCTCCGAGACCGACTTCGACAGCGGCTCGTAGCGCTCGTGGTTCTTGACCGCGTCCGTGGTGATCAGCCAGACCAGGAAGGAGACGGCCACGTAGTTGAGCATGATCGTGACGATCACCTCGTGCGCGCCCGTCCGGGCCTTGAGGAACCCGACCAGCGCGCCGTAGAGGGCGCCGCCGGCGATGCCGGCCAGCACCGAGAGCACCGCCGCGACGACGACGGGCCCCTCCAGCGAGAAGCCGACCGCGGCCGCGCAGATCGCCCCCATGATCAGCTGTCCCTGGCCGCCGATGTTGAACAGGCCGGCGCGGAAGGCGAGCCCGATGGCCAGGCCGCCGAGCAGCAGCGGGGTCGCCTCGGTGAGCGTCTCGCTGAACGGCCCGATCGCGGTGGCCACGTTCCAGGAGCTGTCCGGGTTCCAGATCGCGCCGCGGAACAGGGCGCCGTACGCCTCGCCGACCGCGGCCCAGGAGGCCGACAGCGCGTCGCCCGGCGCGGAGAAGAAGTACGAGAAGGTGCCTCGCACCTCCTCGTCGGAGACGATGATGAGGATCGCGCCGAAGAACAGCGCGAGGACGACGGCCAGCACGGTGACCAGCAGGGAGCCGTCGACGATCTCGTCCACGACCCGCTTGAGACCATGGGGGGGCGGCGGCGTCCTCCCGCTCTCGGGCGTCGCGGGCGCCGGCTTCTTCTCGGTCGGCTGTTCACTCATCGACGACGTCCTCGGGGTTCGCTCCGGCCATGAGCAGGCCGATCTTCTCCGTGGAGGTGTCCGCGGGCACGACGGCCACGATCTTCCCCCCGTACATCACCGCGACGCGGTCGGACAGCGACATGACCTCGTCCAGTTCGGTGGAGATCAGCAGGACGGGGCGCCCCTGGTCCCGCTCCCTGATGATCCGCTGGTGGATGAACTCCATCGCGCCGACGTCCACGCCGCGGGTCGGCTGGGAGATCAGCAGCATGCGCAGCGGCCGGGACATCTCCCTGGCCACCACGACCTTCTGCTGGTTGCCGCCGGAGAGCCTGCCGACGGGCTGATCGATGGAGGTGGTGCGGATGTCGAACTCCTCGACCCGCTCCGCGGCGTTGCGCCGGACCGCCTTGAGGTCCATCGAGCCCCGCCGTCCGAACTCCGGCCGGTCGTACAGGTCGAGGACGAGGTTCTCGGCGACGCTCGAGGTGCCGACGAGCCCGTCGTGGCCGCGGTCCTCGGGGACGAAGCCGAGCCCGGCGCGCAGCCGGTCCCGCGGGCTCTTCGCGGACAGGTCGACGCCGTCCAGCACGATCGAGCCGTGTTCCGGGGTGATCAGGCCGAGGATCGCCTGGGCGAGCTCGGTCTGCCCGTTGCCCTGGACGCCCGCGACGCCGAGGACCTCTCCGGGCATGATGTCGAAGCCGATCCCGTCCACGACGGCCTGTCCGGCCAGGTTGCGGACGGTCAGGTCGCGGACGGAGAAGGCGGGTCCGGCGCTCGAGGCCCTGGCGGGGGTCTTCTCCACCCGCAGCCGGACCTGGCGGCCGACCATCAGCGAGGCCAGCTCGGCCTCGGAGGCGTCCGGGGTGGCGGTCCCGACGACCTTCCCGCGCCGGATCACGGTGATCCGGTCGGCGATCGCCTTGACCTCCTTGAGCTTGTGGGTGATGAAGACGATGGCCGTCCCCGCCTCGCGCAGCCGGCGCATGACGGTGAACAGCTCCCGCGTCTCCTGCGGGGTGAGGACGGCGGTGGGCTCGTCCAGGATGAGGACCTTCGCGTCCCGGGTGAGCGCCTTGACGATCTCGACGCGCTGCTGCACGCCGACGGGCAGGTCGCCGACGGTGGCGTCGGGGTCGACGGCCAGGCCGTAGCGCTCGGAGACCTCGCGGACGTGCCCGCGGGCAGATCTGTGGTCGAGGAAGGGGCCCTTGACCCGCTCGTCGCCGAGCATGACGTTCTCGGCGACGGTGAAGACGGGCACGAGCATGAAGTGCTGGTGGACCATCCCGATCCCGGCGTTGATCGCCGAGCGCGGCCCGTCCAGCCGCAGCGGCTTTCCGTTGATCCGGATCTCGCCCTCGTCGGGCTGGTAGAGCCCGTAGAGGATGTTCATCAGCGTCGACTTGCCCGCGCCGTTCTCGCCGAGCAGGCAGTGGATCTCGCCCGGCCTGACCTCGAGGTCGATCGCGTCGTTGGCCACCAGCGCGCCGAAGCGCTTGGTGATGCCCCGCAGTTCAAGTGCCACCCTGGATCCTCTCCGGAAAACCGTGGGGCGAAGTGGTGTGCCCGGTGGTCCGGCCCGCCATGCCCGTGTCATTCGCGGACGGGGCGGGAGCTCTCGCTCCCGCCCCGTCCCCACTCCGAAGGTCAGCCCTTGGGCTGCGACGACGAAGTGATCTTGATCGTGCCGGCGACGATGTCGGCCTTGATCTTGTCCAGCTCGGACTTCAGGTCGGCCGGGACCTTGCTGTCGAACTCGTGGAACGGGGCCAGGCCCGTGCCGCCGTTCTCCAGGTCGCCCAGGTAGGAGCCGGTCAGCTCGCCCTTGGAGCCCTTGACCACGGCCTCCTCGACGGCGCCCTTCATGTTCTTCTGCACCGAGGTGAGGAAGACGTCGCAGTACTGCGCGGCGGACTCGCAGCCGTCGGTGTCGACCCAGATCACGTTGACCTTGCCGCCGGTCTCCTTGGCCGCGGCCGCGGCGCCCAGGCCGGTGCCGCCCGCGACCGGGAAGATGATGTCGGCGCCCTGCTCGATGAAGTTCTTGGTGATGCTCTTGCCCTTGGCCTGGTCGTTGAAGTGGTTGGCCATCGAGCCGCTCTTGGGCTTGGTCTCGTCCCAGCCCAGGACCTTGACGTCCTTGCCCTTCTCCTTGTTGTAGTGCTGGACGCCCTCCCAGAAGCCGTCCATGAAGATGGTGACGGGGCCGATCGGCAGACCGCCGAAGGTGGCGACCTTCCCGGTCTTGCTCATGCCCGCGGCGAGGTAGCCGGCGAGGAAGGAGCTCTCGGCGGTGTTGAACTCCATGCCGTAGATCTTCTTGCCGTCCACCGACGCGGAGTCGACGATCGCGAACTGCTGGTCCGGGTGCTGCTCGGCCGCCGCGGTGGTGGCCTCGCCCATCAGGCCGCCGACGGTGACGATGAGCTTGCAGTTCTCACCGACCAGGCGGTTGATGTTGGGCACGTAGTCGTTCTCACTGGAGGAGGCGACGAACTTCTCCGCTCCCCCGACCTGCTTGGCACCGGCCTGCACGCCGGCCCAGGAGGCCGCGTTGAAAGAACGGTCGTCGATGCCGCCGGTGTCGGTGACCATGCAGGTCTTGTAGTCGGAGTTGCCGGTGGCGACCTTCTCCTCGTTCGGCTTCTCCCCGCACGCGGCGACCAGCAACGCCAGGCCGGCCATCCCGGCAGCAAGCCGGATCCCCTTGGACACTTTGCCTCCATGTTTGACGAGCTACGGCAACTCTTGCCCAGCCAGTGCGGTACTCAGGTTCACCGTCCGTGGCCGCGAACGTCGATATGTCCCATCAAGTTGTGGGCATACCGTTACGGAATAGCCGCGTTTAGGCGATCGATACCGTCATACGTGTGACGATAACCTTACGCCCTGTTTGCCAGAAAAGGCGACCCCCTCTGACCTGGGAGACCGTATTACGCTCACCACATGGAAGAGATCGACTGGGCTCCGCTCCGCACCGCCGCCCGGGCCGCCATGACGCGCGCCTACGTCCCCTACTCCCGCTTTCCCGTGGGCGCCGCCGGGCTGACCTCCGACGGCAGGATCGTCACCGGCTGTAATGTCGAGAACGCCTCGTTCGGTCTCACTCTGTGTGCCGAATGCAGCCTCGTTTCGGCGCTTCACGGTGCCGGAGCGTCCGACGAGCTCACTTTCAGTGAGACCCCCCGGCTCGTCGCCGTCTCGGTGGTCGACCGCGACGGCTCCCCTCTCACCCCCTGTGGCCGGTGCCGCCAGCTGCTCCACGAGCACGGCGGGCCCGCGCTGCTCCTCGAGACGTCCGCCGGAGTGAAGCGGCTCCGCGACTACCTGCCCGACGCGTTCGGGCCCGAATACCTGTAGGGAAGGTTTGATGGACGCCATCGAGGTGATCGTCGCCAAGCGCGACGGCGCCGAGCTGAGCACCCCCCAGATCGACTGGGTGATCGAGCACTACACATCCGGGGCGGTGGCGCACGAGCAGATGGCCGCGCTGAACATGGCCATCCTGCTCAACGGCATGTCCCGGCGCGAGATCGTCGACTGGACCAGGGCGATGATCCGCAGCGGCGAGCGCATGGACTGGGACGCGCTGGACCGGCCCACCACCGACAAGCACTCCACCGGGGGCGTCGGCGACAAGATCACGCTTCCGCTGGCCCCGGCGGTGGCCGCCTGCGGCGGCGCGGTGCCCCAGTTGTCGGGCCGCGGGCTCGGCCACACCGGCGGCACCCTCGACAAGCTGGAGTCGATCCCCGGCTGGCGGGCACACCTCACCAATGAGGAGATGCTGTCGGTGCTGCGGGAGGCGGGCTCGGTGATCTGCGCGGCGGGAGAGGGCCTGGCCCCGGCGGACCGCAAGCTGTACGCGCTGCGGGACGTCACCGGCACCGTGGAGTCCATCCCGCTGATCGCCTCGTCGATCATGTCGAAGAAGATCGCCGAGGGGACGTCCGCGCTGGTCCTGGACGTGAAGGTCGGCGCGGGCGCGTTCATGAAGACCCCCGAGCGGGCCCACGAGCTGGCCCGCACCATGGTCGAGCTCGGCCTGGACGCCGGGGTGAAGACCGTGGCGCTGCTCACCGCGATGGACCGCCCGCTCGGCAACACCGCGGGCAACGCGCTGGAGGTCGCCGAGTCGGTGGAGGTGCTGGCCGGAGGCGGCCCCGCCGACGTGGTGGAGCTCACGGTCGCGCTCGCCCGGGAGATGCTCGACGCCGCGGGCCTGGCGGGCAAGGACCCCGAGGACGCGCTGCGGGACGGCTCGGCGATGGACTGCTGGCGGCGGATGATCATCGCCCAGGGCGGCGACCCGGACGCCCCGCTGCCCACCGCCCGCGAGACGCACACCATCACCGCCTCGGCCTCCGGGGTGCTCACCCGCCTCGACGCCTACGCCGTCGGCCTCGCCGCCTGGCGGCTCGGCGCGGGACGGGCCCGCAAGGAGGACCCGGTGAGCGCGGGCGCCGGCGTCGTCTGGCACGCCCGGCCCGGCGAACACGTCACCTTCGGCCAGCCCCTGTTCACCCTGCACTCCGACGACCCGACCCGGTTCGAGCGCGCCCTCGCGGCCCTGGACGGCTCCTTCGACCTGGTGGAGCACGGAACGCCCGACCTGCTGCCCCTCATCATCGAAAGGATCGACTCGTGACGAGCCGGAAGCCGACACTCGAAGAGATCCGGCGCGCGCCCAAGGTCCTCCTCCACGACCACCTGGACGGCGGCCTGCGCCCCTCCACCGTCGCCGAACTCGCCGACCTGCACGGCTACACCGGCCTGCCCGAGGCAGAACCGGAGGCGCTGAGCCGGTGGTTCCGCAACGCGTCCGACAGCGGGTCGCTGGAGCGCTACCTGGAGACGTTCACCCACACGGTGGCCGTCATGCAGACACCCGAGGCGCTCTACCGCGTCGCCTACGAGTGCGCCGAGGACCTCGCCGCCGACGGCGTCGTCTACGCGGAGGTCCGCTACGCGCCCGAGCAGCACCTGACCCAGGACCTGTCCCTGGAGGCCGTCGTCGAGGCCGTCAACGCGGGCTTCGAGGACGGCGGACGCGAACACGGCATCCTCGTCCGCTCCCTGCTGACGGCCATGCGCCACCAGGCCCGCAGCCGCGAGATCGCCGAACTGGCCGTCCGCTACCGCGACCACGGCGTGGCCGGGTTCGACATCGCCGGGGCCGAGGCGGGCAACCCGCCGACCCGCCACCTCGACGCCTTCGAGTACCTCCAGCGGGAGAACTCGCACTTCACCATCCACGCGGGCGAGGCGTTCGGGCTGCCCTCCATCTGGCAGGCCATCCAGTGGTGCGGCGCCGACCGGCTCGGCCACGGCGTCCGCATCATCGACGACATCAGCGAGGACGGCGCGAAGCTCGGCCGGCTCGCCGACTACGTCCGGGACCAGCGCATCCCGCTGGAGATGTGCCCCACGTCCAACGTGCAGACGGGCGCCGCCCGGTCCATCGCCGCCCACCCGATCGGGCTGCTCACCCGGCTGCGGTTCCGGGTGACGGTCAACACCGACAACAGGCTGATGAGCGGGACCACCCTCTCGGAGGAGTTCGCCCGGCTCGTCGAGGCCTTCGACTACGGCTGGGAGGACCTGCGCTGGTTCACCATCAACGCCATGAAGTCGGCCTTCCTGCACTTCGACGAGCGGCTCGCCCTCATCGACGACGTCCTCAAGCCGGGTTTCGCCTCCCTGGAGAACGGGCGGACCACGGCCTGAACCCGGGCGGAGGGGGGCTCCGTCCGGGTCCGGAACGTCCGGTTCCCTCCACTCGGGTCGCCCCGGGTCGCTAGCATTACGCCGCGGCTGGTTACGCGCACCGTCTTCCGCATCCCCCCGAGGTGACTCAATGCGACCCTTCGAACCCGGCGATCCCGGACTCGTCGGCGGGCTCTGGCTCAGCGGACGGCTGGGGGAGGGTCCGCTCGGCGTGGTCTTCCTGGGGCAGCAGGCGGACGGGACCAAGGTCGCGGTCAAACTGCTGCACGCCCACCTGACCGAGGACCCCGCCATCTGGGAGTCCTACCAGGGGGCGATGGAGGCGGTCGTCCGGATCTCGGTCCCGAACACCGCCCGCGCCCTATCCACCGGGCTGGTCGGCGCCCGGCCCTTCCTCATGTCGGAGTACGTCGAGGGCATCCCCCTGCCCGACATCCCCGAGCCCTTCTCCGCCGCCGAGCTGGAACGGCTCGCGGTGCGGACGGCGACCGCCCTGGCCGGCCTGCACGCCGCCGGGATCCCGCACGGCGCGCTGCGCCCGTCCAACGTCATCATGAGCGCGCAGGGCGCCGTCCTCACCGACTACGGGCTCACCCCGGGCGGGGGGCGGGCGCTCTCCGCCGACCTGCCCGACTGGGCGCGGCTCGTCCAGTCCGCCGCGGGCGAGCAGGAGCTGCCTCCCCGGCTGCGCACCCTCACCGAGGCGTGCCTGTCGGCGGTGCCGCCGTCCGCCTCCGAGCTGCTGCGGCAGCTCACCGCCCCCTCCTCCGACCCGGGCGTGACCGTCGCCGAACTCGCCGCGCCGCCCGCGGCCTTCGGACGTCCGGCGCCCGAACCCGAGATCCCCGCGGAGGACGGCCCGCAGGATCTCGTCCCGCCGAGGCCGGAGGAGCCCGAGGCCCCCCGGATCGAGCTGACGGTCACCGCCTTCGACTCCCCGCTGGGCCCCCCGCCGATGGCCAGCGACCCGGCGAACCCCGTCGTCGTCGCCGCCGCGATGCCCGCCGCGGACCAGACCGTGTTCGACCCCGTCTCCCCTCCCGTGGCCGAACAGACCATGTTCGACTCCGTCTCCCCGCCCTCCGCCTCCGGCTCTGGTTGGGCGATGGAGACCCGGGTGGAGCCGATGCCGGGCGCCCTGGCGGAGCCCGGCCCCATGGCCGGTCCCGGCCCCATGGCCGAGCCCGCCTTCGGCGTGCCGGAGGCCGCGCCGCTGCCGCAGCCTCCCGCCCCCTCCTTCGACGTCCCCCCGCCGTGGGCGGGAGAGGGCTCGGACGGGCGCGGCGCCAAGCGCTCGCTGCTGGTGGTGGCCGCCTCGGTGACCGTGGCGCTGCTGCTCGTCGGCGTCTTCGCCGTGACCAGGGGCGGCGGGGAGGCCGACCCGCAGCCCGTCGCCGCCAAGACGGGGATAGCCGCCACCGAACAGCCCACCGCCGAACCTGCGCCCACGGAGCAGCCCTCCGAGATCCCCACGGCCCCGGCGAAGTCGCAGAAGAACGGCGGCTCGCCCACCCCGAAGCCGAAGAAGACCGCCACCCCGACCCCCACCCCGAGCAAGAAGAAGCCCAAGCCGCCGCGGAACCTGCTCACCAACAACGGGTTCGAGAGCGGGTTCGGCAAGTGGGAGCCCCGCGCCGCGACCTTCATCGGCGCCAAGGCCGCCCACTCCGGCAAGCGCGCCGTGCTGCTGCAGGCCGGCAACGGCTACGACGCCGCCGTCGAGTACGTGGCGACCGGCCTCAAGCCGAACACCGCCTACGTGGTCGTCGGCTGGGTGACCGCCGACGTCGGCGCCACCTTCATCGGCGCCAAGGACTTCGGCCCGGAGTCCAGGTACGTCAGCTCCGGCTCCAAGAAATGGACCCGGTTGAGCGTGACCTTCAAGACCGGCGGGGGCACCACCGCCCGCATCTACTGCTGGCGCGACGTCCCCGGCAACGGGGCCTGCGACGACATGGCCCTCTACCGGCGCTGACCTGGAGCGACGCGAAGGCCCGGCACCCCTCGGGTGCCGGGCCTTCGTCCGTCTCGCCGGGCGTCGCCGCCCGTCAGGCGCGGGAGTCCTCCAGGCCGGTGGGGACGGCCGAGCCGGGAAGCTCGCACAGCGCGGTCAGCACGGTCGCGACGAGGATCTTGACGCCGACCGGGATGCAGGACTCGTCCACGTCGAAGTCGCCGCGGTGCAGGTCGTACTCGGGGCCGCCGGGGGTGCGCACGCCGAGCCGGCCGTAGGCGCCGGGGATCGACTCCAGGTAGTAGCCGAAGTCGTCGCCGCCCAGGCTCTGCGGGGCGGTCACCACCTTGTCCGGCTGCTCCAGCACCAGGGCGCCGGCGTCCTTGAACATCTGGACGCTGGCCTGGTCGTTGACGGTCGGCGGCACGCCCCGGACGTACTCCAGGGAGGCCTCCACCTCGTAGGCCCCGGCGACGGAGTGCAGCAGGGCCCGCATCAGCTCGGGGGCCCGGTGCCAGGCCTCGTCGTCCAGGCAGCGCACGGTGCCCTCGGCCAGCCCCTGGTCGGGGATGGCGTTGGCGACCGAGCCCGCGTTCATCCGGCCCCAGACCAGGCTGAGGCTGGAGCGGGGGTCCACCCTGCGGGACAGGGCGGCGGGCAGCTCGGTGACGATCTTCGCCAGCGCGTAGACGAGGTCCGCGGTCAGGTGCGGCCGGGCGGTGTGCCCGCCGGGCCCGTTGACCTTGACGTAGACCTTGTCGCAGGCCGCAGTGATCGGGCCGGTGCGCACGCCGAGCTGGCCGACCTCGAACTTGGGCTCGCAGTGCAGGCCGAAGATCCGGTTCACCCCGACCAGCCCGCCGGCCGCCAGGATGTCCAGCGCCCCGCCGGGGTTCTCCTCCGCGGGCTGGAACAGCAGCCGCACCCGGCCCGGGAGCAGCCCCAGGGCGGCCTGGCGGGCCAGGAACAGCCCGGCGCCCAGCACGACCGTGGTGTGCACGTCGTGCCCGCAGGCGTGGCTCAGGCCGGGGACCGTCGAGGCGTAGGGGACGTCCTTCTCATCCGGCAGCGGCAGGGCGTCGATGTCGGCGCGCAGCGCCACCATCGGGCCGCAGTCGGGCCCGATGTCGCAGATGACGCCGGTCCCCTTGGGCAGCACCCGCGGTTCCAGCCCCGCCTCCTTGAGGCGCTCCACCAGCCGTTCGGTGGTGCGGAACTCGGTGTACCCGAGTTCGGGATGCATGTGCAGATCGCGGCGGAACCCGATCAGATCGTCGGCGTTCAGGTCGAGGTAGGCCGCCAGCTGCTTGCGCAGGTCTGGATCCTCGTCCGCCGGCGAGTCCAGGGACGGCATCACCCCTGGATGAGTCTGCGTCATGTGCGCCCCCTCAGGCGTGGCACTTCTCGTCGTATCGGTCTGTTCGGGGGGCTCCTCAGGTCGTCCCTGCATGGACCACCTCCCGTGGGCCGACGAACCTGTTCTCCGCGAACTCCATGATCGTCGCGGAGACGACGTCCTCCAGGCTGCCGCCCTCGGCGCGGATCGCGCGCTGACGCTCGTACGGGGCGCCGTGCTCCAGGACCTCACCGATCACCTTGAGCTCTTCGGCGCACCCGAGGCGGTCTGCCACGGGAGCGAGCTCAGAGGCGAGTTCGTACAGCTCGTCACGGAGCGGCGCGGTACGTCCGTAGTCATCGGTGATGATGATGGCGTCGAGCCCGTATCGGGTCGCTCGCCATTTATTATCGCGGACAACCCACGTCGCCGGGCGCGGAAGCGCATATCCGCGATCGATTTGCTGCTCGAAAAGCGTGACGAGGGACTGACACAACGCAGTAACCATCCCGACCTCACGCATTGTCGGGATCCCGTCGAACATGCGTACTTCAACGGTTCCGAAGTCCGGATGGGGGCGGATGTCCCACCAGACCTCCTTGATCGACCTGATCGTCCCGGCCCGCAGCAGCGTGTCCATGTACCCCTCGAACTCCGCCCAGTCCCCCAGGGAGTGCGGCGGGCCGGCGGTGGGCAGCGAGCCGAACACGATCGAGCGGCTGGAGGCCAGCCCGGTGTCGTGCCCCTTCCAGAACGGGCTGGAGGCGGTCAGCGCCAGGAAGTGCGGCAGGTAGGCCGAGAGCGCGTTGATGATCGGGATCGCCTTGTCCTGGTCGGTGACCCCCACGTGGACGTGCACCCCGAAGGTCTGGATCCGGCGGGCCAGCCACTGCATCTCCTCGATGAGCTCGGCGTACCGCTGGATCGGCGCCATGACCGCGTCCCGCCAGTCGCTGACCGGGTGGGTGCCGGTGCAGGCGAGCCGCATCTTGCGCGCCGCGGCCGCCTCGCGCAGCTGGGCGATCGAGGAGGACAGGTCGGCGACGATCTCCGACACCGTGAAGCAGGGGTCGGTGACGACCTCGATGGTCGACTCCATCAGCTCGTGCCGCAGCTTGGTGAACTTGCCCTCACTGAGCTGGGGGACGTCCGCGAGCACCTGCCCGGCGTCCTGCCGGAGCATCCTGCTCTCGTCGTCGACGAGCTGGAGTTCCCACTCCACCCCCAGGGTCGCGCCGCGAGACGGGTTGAAGCGAATGGTCACGGCAACCTCCGTAGACAATCCTTGCAGGTCGATGCGGAGCCCGTGGCGCGATCCGGCCAGTCCGCCCGCGTTCCTGGTAGAACCCAGGAACGATCTTGGCCGACCCGCCCCGGCACCGTCGCCAGACTGTCTGCCCGATCTACGAAGCTTCTATCCGGAAACCGCCTCCGGCGGGACGGAGATCACCATCCCGGCGATCCCCCTCAAGAAGCCCCCGCCGTCCCGCTCCCCGCCTCATCCGTCCAGACTATCCGCCGAGGACGACACAGGGGAATCGTGACTTTCTCCTGCCCCATACGGGATATTCAGCAATGTATCCCTATAAGTAACTATCAATACGAAATATTTCCCAGTGGGATACGCCCTCAACCAGCGGGGGAGAGCGCGTGGACCAGCCTCGCCACCAGCACCCGCGTCTCCTCGAAGGACGCCTCGCCCAAGGCCGGCGAGTCCGCTATCGAGCGCATCACCCCCATGCCGAGCAGCAGAGCGCCGATCAGCTCCACGCGCAGTTCGGCGTTCTCGCCCTCCAGCCGGTCGGTGAACTCCCGTAGGTACCCCTCGCACAGCTGAGTGCGCAACTGCTCGCGCACGGCGGGCCGGTTCGCCGAGCGGAGCATCACCAGGAGCGGATGCTCCCCGTCGAACATCTGCCAATCCCCGAAGACGACCTCCCGGAGCAGGGCGTCCGCGATGTGGACGGGCGGACGGGAAGGGTCGCCGGCGAGCCCCCGGGGGATCTCGGCCTGCACGGCCTCGGCGTACAACTTCTCCTTCGACCCGAAGTAAGCGCCTGGCGAAGGCGACGGAGGAACTGGTGGAGGCGGTCACACGCTGAAGCCGCGTCACGGACCGCGGAAGTAGGCCGCGGACGAACGGGTGCGCAGGAGCAGGACCGTCATCCCGCCCAGGAAGAGCAGGGGCGAGAAGAGCACCACGTCGAGGAGGGCCCATTCCGCGTTGCTGGGAACGCAGCCCTCGGGCGGGCATTCGTGGGAGAGCGTGTCGCACAGAAGGGTTCCGAGGAACAGCAGCTCCAGGCCGGCCGCCGTCGCGGTACCGGCCAGGACTCCCCTGCGCGCCTTGGCCGCGCCGGGCTCCAGGCGCAATGAGGAGACGAACATCCAGTGAGCCGCGATCACCGCGATCATCGCGACCGCCGCCCAGACCCAGAACGGGACCGAACTCCCGAAGAAACCGATCCACCCCAGGACCCCGAAGATCAGGAAAAGCGAGTGGATGACCGTCGCGGCCACCGCGCCGATCACGCTCCACGGGCGTTTCCGGCGCAGAAGGGGCAGGCTCACGACGCTGCTTCCGTCTGGGACTCGTCGATGTAGATGCGGCCGGCGTCCAGGGTGTAGAGGCGGTCGGCGCGGCGAGCCAGGACGTGGTCGTGGGTGACGAGGATGAGGGCGCGGCCGTCCTCCCTGGCGGTGTCGAAGAGGAGGTCCATGACCTGGGTCGCGGTGACCGGGTCCAGGGCTCCGGTGGGTTCGTCGGCCAGGATCAGGCGGGGGTCGCGGATGAGGGCGCGGGCGATGGCCACGCGCTGCTGCTCGCCGCCGGAGAGTTCGGACACCTTGGAGTGGAGGCGTTCGCCCAGGCCCACGCGGTTCAGGGCCTCGTCGGCCAGGGTGTAGCGGCGGCGCAGGGCCGAGCCGCCCTCGTAGAGGAGGGGGACGGCCACCTGCTGGCGGGCGGAGCGGCCGGACAGCAGGTTGAGCTGCTGGAACACGAAGCCGATCGTCTTTCCCCGCATGGAGGCGCGTTCCCGTTCGGGGAGCGTCGTGGTCTCCTTCCCGAAGAGGGAGATCCGCCCCTCATCCGGGCGTTCCAGCAGGCCGAGGATGTTCAGCAGGGTGGACTTCCCCGCGCCCGACAGGCCGACGATCGCGATCGAACCGCCGCTGGGGACGGTCAGGGAGATGTCGTCCAGGACGGTCAGCGGATCCTTCCTGCCCCTGAGCTTGAAGCGCTTGGTGACGCCCCCCAGCTCCACTGCGGCCGTCATCCGCGGCCCTGTTCCTTCTTGGGCCCGGAGAAGGCGGCGTCCTCGGGGGCGAGATCGAGGATCTTCTCCCCCACCTTCAGGCCGGACTTGATCTCGACCCTCTTGCCGTCGTTCAGGCCCAGTTCGACCTCGCGGCGGGTCTGCTCGCCGGACTCCCCGACGACCGTCACCCAGCCGGTCTCGGCCTTGCCGAGCACCGCCGCGAGCGGGACGACCGGAACGTTCTTCGCCTGGTCCGTGAGGACCGACATCTCGGCGGGCAGCCCGGGGAAGACCTTGCGGGACTCGGGGATGCGGCAGGAGACCTCGACCGCGGCCTTCTCGCCGCCGCCCGCTCCGTAGGAGATCAGCGGGCAGGAGAACGGCGCCGGGCCGTGGTCGATCTGCAGTTTGACGCCGCGGGGCTTGTTGTAGAGGCGGTAGATGTCCTTGGTCTCGACCTCGGCCACCGCGCGGAAACGTTCTCGGTCCACCGAGAACGCCACCTGGCCGGGGGCGACCGGAGAGCCGACATACGCCTGGATCTCCTTGACCTTCCCCGCCGCCGGAGCCGCCAGATACAGCGTCACGGGCTTGACGGGCTTGGGCTTGGCGCCCGGCTTGGCGGGCGCCTTCTGCTCGGGGGTGTGCTTGAACGCCAGGACGGCCTCGCCCTTGTTCACCCGCTGGCCCTTCTTCACCAGCACCTGGGTGACCGTCCCCTCCTTCTCCGGCCGGGCGGGCGTGGCCGGATCGGCCTCCACCACCGCCTTGAGCACGAGCCGCGCGACGATCGTCCCCTGGGCCACCTTGATCGTCTTGGGTGCCAGGTCGGGTACCGGCAGCGTCTCGGCCACCGGTTCGGGCGCGGCGGCGCCGTTGTTGGCCAGGTAGCCGGTGCCGAAGACCACCGCGCCGACCGCCAGCAGGATGCCCGCCTTGCCCGCGCGGTTGCCCGAGATTCCCAGTGCCATCAGTTCTCCTTAAGACCGGATCGCCCGGATAACGGATCGCTGCATCGCTCGCCAGGCCGGGATCAGCCCCGTGAAGACGCCCACGCAGACCGCCACGCCCAGCCCGAGCAGCGCCGCGTCCCAGGGGAAGGAGGTGTCGATGCCCTGCTCTGATATCCCGAAGTACCGGGACATCAGGATCCCCATCGCCGGTCCCTGCACGAGGTAGCCGGCGGACACCCCGGCGAGACCGGCCGCGAAGCAGACGATGAGCCCTTCGAGCAGCACCGTCAGGAAGAGGTCGGGCCCGGTCGCACCGAAGCAGCGGTGCACGCCGAACTCGCTGCGCCGCTGCCGGACCGCGAAGATCCCGAGCGCGATCACCGGCAGCGAGCCGAGCAGCAGCATCGCGGCGGTGACTCCCATCAGCAGGAGCCGAAGCTTGCCGCCGATCGCCATGAAGTTCCCGAAGGTCTTCTGGACGTGGATCTGGTCCACGCCCCACTTCGGCGCTTCCGCCTTGAGCCGCGTGATGGTCGCCGCGCTGTGCTCGGGTGCGATCCGCAGCTTGAAGGTCGGTTGATGGGTGGGCATCCCCATCTGCAGCATCGACGCGAAGGGAAGGTAGACCATCGGGATCTGCCCGGAGGGGCCCATCATCCCCCCGGCTCTCTCCTCGGCGAGCCCCACGATCCGGGCCTTCTGCCAGATCTCCCCTGCGGCGAACTCGATGCGGGCGCCGATCGCCTCCCGGGGATCCAGCCCGACCAGCCGCGCGAACCCCTCGGTGGCCACGATCGACGGTTCCAGCCGCACGTCGTCGGTGGCGTTGAACCATCGCCCCGCCTTCATCGACAGGTAATCGATCTCCTGCAACCGGTGGTCGGTCACGGTCAGCATGAATTTCGGCGGCCCGTTCATCGGCTGCGACTTGAACACCTGGCGGTCGGCCGTGCGGATCTGCGCCTGGCCGAACTGGAAATACGGCGAGTGCACGATCCCGAACCGTTGCAGCGAGTCCTTCATCGCCCGCAACGACTTCGCGGGCACCCCATCCGCGTTCATCCGCCGGAACTGCATGTCGAGCAGCATCGTGCCGGGACGCCCCGTCTGCTGTTCGAACAGATCCCGCGCCACCTGCTGGGTCACCCCGCCCACCGCTGCGACCACCGTCACCGTCGCCACCAGGCAGGCGACACAGAAAGCAGACAGAAGAACCCTGATCTTCCCGACCCTGATCTCCGCGAGCGCGGAGAGGAACATCCCCCTGATCGGCACAACGCCTCCTCAGGCCGAAGTGCCAACGATCTTGCGTCCGCTGCCCCGCTCACCGCAAGCAAAACCTTACGTGACGGAACTCACAAAACCATTAAAAAATGCATGCAACCGTAAATGGGAACGCTCCAACGACCATCCCCATCGCCGACGACACGAATCGCCGCTCTCCACCTCCGCGACCTCACGGAAAGTCGCGACCGGGATTCACTTTCCGAAAAAGTCGAACTCCCCTGCCCGCACACCTCGGACGAACGCCTCCCACTCACCCCGCGTATAGACGATCACCTCGGCCCCCGGCCGCAGGCTGTGCCGCACCGCGACGCGCTCAGAACCGTCCGCAAGAGGCCCCGCCTCCACGCATTCCGGTCCTCCGTTGGCGCTGAAGGTGCTGATGTGCCAGACAACGCCGGTCAGATCCTCGGGGGTGTCCATCCTGGCGCTCCTATTCCTCAGAGCAGACTCTCCGCGACCGACTCGATCATCTCCCGGGATTCCTCAGGGGAAAGGGCCGCGGCCTTGAGATAAGCATAGGAGCGGTCGTAGACATCGACATCTCGGCCTTCGAGATAAACCGCACTCGTCCGCATCTCGACCTGGACGGCCACAGGATAGGGCTCGACCATGTCGAGAATGGCGAAAGGACTCTCCGGGCTGGCATGAGGACCAGCGGAGAACGGCAGGATCCGGATGTCCACATGAGGACGCCGCGCCATCTCGCCGAGGTGGCGCAACTGCCGACGCATGACCCCCTTGTCCGTGAACCGCCGGAGCACGGCCTCGTCGAGGACGACGTCGAGAATCAGCGGTTCCGAACGCTCCAGGATGCGCTGCCGGTTCATCCGGAACTCGACCCACGGCTCGATCCGGTCCTCGGCCATGTCCGGCACGGCCGCCCGCATCACGGCCCTCGCATAGTCCTCGGTCTGAAGCAGCCCGGGAAAGACCGTCATGTGGAAGACCCTCATGCCCTGGGCCCGGGCCTCCAGCCAAGCATGATCGATGATCTTCGTGTCGGACTCGGACTCGTAGTCGTCCCACCAGCCCTTGCACCAGATGTCCCGGGAAAGCCGGTCGATTCCGTCCCGGACGCGGGGATCGTCCACCCCGTAGAGGTTGAGCAGGGCCATGGCGTCGGCGGAGCGGCAGGGGATGATCCCGGCCTCGATGCGGCTCACGGTGGCCTTGTCCCGCTGGAGGTACTCGCCCGTCTGACTGAGCGTCAGCCCCGCCCGCTCCCGGTACTCCCTGAGCCGCCTGCCGAGCCACTGGGCACGCAGGGTCGGGCCTTTCGCCGGACTCATCACCACTCCGATCACAGATCAGCAATCGATCTAGCACGCAACCTTGCGGACGATCACCGCAGGTGCGACTCTAACCCGTGACGAAGTGGCTACGCAGCGCTTCCGAGAAGAACAAGAGAGCCGGGACGGGCTCAGCTTGGCGGCGACCCGTCCCGGCGACACGTCGGAGAGGAACCACATGCCAGATCCCCGCTCCGACGTCTCGTCTGTGTACCACGCAGCGGACGACGACGTCATCAGCGCACCACGCCGTTTCGCCCTGATCGCCGACTACGACGACGAGCACGGCCATCCCCGCCGCGACCTCGCCTACTACGGCCTCGCCCTGCCGGACGGCGGCTTCACCACCCTCCTGCCCGACGGCCGCCCCCACGGCCGGTGGACCGACCCGTCCCGCCTCTGCGACCTCCTCGGCCTGGAGCTCGTCTGGCTCGACGCCCTGCCCTGAAATACGCCACCAGGTGCCACCGACCGGCGAGGTCCACGTGCGGGCTCCCGCAGGAGGGGCGCCGCGCGGAGAGCACCGCGCGCGCGGCGTGGTCGGCACCCTGCGGCTGGGCATGATGGGATGCTCGGCCACGAGTTCGCCCCCGTCACCTGCTACTACTCCCATCCGGGCATCGCTCTCGTCCCGATCGCCGATGTCCGAAGACCCGCGTGTAGAAGGCGACGGAGCGGTCCAGGGGCATCACCCTCGTCCCGATCGCCGATGTCCCCGCCACCGAGTGGTCCCTTGTCTGGTCCACCGCCCGCGAGACCCCCTGGTCCGCGCCTTCACCGCCGCGGCCCGCGCGACGCTCACCGAACCCGTCGCCATCCCCCGCCGACCCGCGGAGACGAGTTCGGCGCTCGGAGGTGGGCGGCCACCGAGCGGGTGCGGAGAAGCACGATCGCGGCCGCTCCCAGCATGATCAAAGGGGTGCAGGTGATCGCCGCCAGCCAGGCGAGCCGCTCGAACTCGGCGGCGGACTCAGCGGACGGGCCTTCGGTGGAGAGCGCGATCCCCGCCAGGGCCCCCAGCACCAGCAGTTCCACCCCGATCCCCGCAGCCGCACCCGACATCCCGGCCCTCCGCGCCCAGGCGGCGCGGATCGCCAGACCCCACGTGGAGGCCAGAAGACCGCCCGAGGCCCCGAGCAGGACCACCCCCAGCAGCGCCATGCCCGGACCGCCCGGCCCGAACATCAGCGTCACCAGCGCACCACCCGCTCCCAGGACCAGGCCGTGCAGGACCATCGTGATCGCCGCGGCCGTCACCGTCCGCGGCCGCCTCTCCCCCGGCACCGGTCGGCTCATGACGGCCCTCCCCATAGACCCCGTTTCTCCCTGTGATTCCGAAGAGGACGGAGTGGTTCAGGCACTCGACGCCGTTCGGACGGCGTCGCGGTAGAGGGCGAAGGCCGGCTTGGGGCGGTAGGCGTCGGTGACGAGGCCCAGCGTTCCGGCGGGGTCGGCGGAGGCGCTGTCGGCGTCCCGGAGGCTGAACAGTTCGTACTGGGTGATGTTCAGGGGCTCTCGGAGGTCGAGGATCGTGTCGAGCATGTCGGTCAGTGAGTCGCACTGGGCCCGCTCGGTGCGCGGTGTGCCGCTCGGGGTGCCGTTCTCCGCGATGTGGATCGGGGTGGCGGGCGGGATGCGGGCGCGGGGCAGTGAGTGCTCCCTCAGGTGGTGCAGGGCGTGGGCGGTGAGGGAGGCGACGTCTCCCGGTGTGCCGCGCGGGGCGACCGGGGAGAAGGCGTCGGGGTACAGGCCCAGGCCGACATAGTCGACGTGGTCGGCGAAGTCCTGTCGCGGTATGGCGGACAGGTGCCGCCAGAACTCGTCGTCGCCGCCCAGCCATTCCGCCGATTCCGCGACGGAGAAACCGACCCGTACGTCGTGCAGGCCCTTTGCGTCCAGTGCGGCGCGTGCGTGCGGGATGCCGAGGGTCAGGGCTTGCAGGACCCCGGGGGCGCTTCCGTCGATGAGCGGAATGGGGAAGTTGGGTTCAAGGGTCACCTGGAGGTAACGCGTCAGATGGCCGTAGCGGTCGATGACGGTGTCGAGGAAGGCCAGCCATCCGGGAATGTCGGCCTCCCGGGGGATGTAGCTCGCCACGAGGTCCAGTTCACGGCCTCCCTCGACGTACCACTCATCGGGCATCGTGAGGTGGGTGAGGTCGTGCTCGGCTCCGAGCGAGGCGACGACGTCCGGCGGCGTCGCCTCGCCGAAGAAGTGCACGTACTCGCGGATGACGAACGGGCGTCCGGCCGCGAGGTCGTCGATGAGGACGCCGATCGCGGCGGGGTCGGGCGGCGACGAGCAGGTGGTGCCCGCACGCCCGCCCGGATAGATGCCGAACTTCACGCTTCAGCCCTCCCCTGGTCCGGCCGGCGTGCCCGGCCAGTCGATGTCGTGTGATCGGATCCGCGAGGCCAGCGTCCTGACCCAGGCGGCCTCGGCGGTGACGATGGTGCGCCAGTAGGCCGCTTCGAGCATGTGCGCCTCCGCCACGCCGTCGGGCCGGTCCCGCAAGGCGGCCAGTTCTCCGTCGAGCCGGTCGGCGCGGGCCTCCAGAAGGGACGCGGCGTGGTCGGCCGGGAGGATCCCCGCGTAGGCGACGGCCATGACGAAGTCGGCGGAGGCGGCCTGCCCCTCATCCAGCCCCGCCTCGACCTTCCGCCGGAAATCGGCCCTACCGGCCTCGGTCAGCTCGTAGACCGTGCGCGGTGGCCGGTTGCCCACCCGTTCAGGCTGCTGCGAAGCGACCAGTCCGGCTCTTTCCAGCGATTTCAGCAGTGACGTGACCGTGCTGCGGGTGGCCGTCAGGTGCCCGTACCGCTCGCGCAGATGCGAAGCGAGTCCGTAGGCGTGTGACGGCCGCTCGACCAGAAGTCCGAGCAGCGGCAGCACAAGGCTGTTCCGTGAAGCGTCCAAAGGCACCGGCACAACATATAGACGTATACGCCTAATCGCAAGGCGAGTCCGTTCAGCGGGGAGTCACCCAGCCCGGCGACCAGGTCCCGGCGGCATCTTGGGCGGCCGTTGTGGCGGCGAGATAGGTGCGGAGGACGGTCAGCGCCGGGTGGGGGTTGTCGCGGTGCCAGAGCAGCGAGTGCGGGTAGACGGGCGTCGGGTCGGTCACCGGAATGCGGCGCAGTCCGTGGCCGGAGGGCCAGACGAGGCGCATGTGCTCGCCCATGAAGGTCGCCAGGGCCGGGGTGTCGGCGATGGTGTCGAGGAGCGCGTCGGAGCCGAAGTTGGGGCCGGTCACCTCGATGGCGAGGCCGAACTCGGCGACGAGGTCGTCGTAGTAGGCGGCCCACTCGGTACCGGGGGTTATGCCGGGCATCCAGATCCGGTGCCCGGCGAGCTGTGCGACGGTCACCGACCGGGCGCCCGCCAGCGCGTGGGCGGGACCGGTGAGGAGCTGGAGCGGCTCGTCGAGCACCCGGACGGACTCGATGTCCTCGGGAAGGGGCCGGCCGGGCACTTCGACGGCGCGGAAGGACGCGTCGATCGCACCGGACCGGATGGCGGCCACGGCCGTCTCGATGTCGAACAGCATCAGCACGTCGAGGTCGATCTCGGGGTGCGCGCGATAAAAACCGCGCATCAGGCCCGACGCCGCACTGCGCGAGGTGAGCACGTCGACGCGAAGCGGACGGTGCCCGGGGCGCACGGACGCGACCGCACGCTCGGCGACGCGCAGCAGTTCGCGCGCGTGGGGCAGGAACGCCTGCCCGTCGATGGTGAGCTCGGCGCCGCGCGGCGTGCGGGTGAACAGCCGCACGCCGAGGTCGCGCTCCAGCGCGGCGATGCGCTTGGAGACTGCCTGCTGAGTGACCTCCAGCTCGGCGGCGGCCTCCTGGAACTGCCCCGCGTCGGCGGCGGCGACGAAGGTCCGGACGGTTTCGAGATCCACGCTGACACCTTATGGACACAACCATTGGTTGTGACCATGCGGCCTCGCGGTTGTTTGACCCTTAGTCGCAGTGCTCGCTTTGATGCTTCCGATCGCGAATCGGTTGTACAAGCGAGTGGCGGGGATGGCGGGCATGAGGAGCGGGCGCTGGCGAGGACGTCTGCTCGGACCGCGCCTGGGGAGGCGGTTCGGGTGGCTCTGGGCGGCGTACGGGACCAGCGAGCTCGGCACGTGGCTCGCCTTCGGCGCGTTTCCGCTGATCGCCATCCAGACGCTGCACGCCGGACCGGCCGAGGTCGCCGCGCTCGCCTCCGCGGGGGTCGCGGTGGGCGCGGCCGTGGCGGTTCCGCTCGGCCCGTGGGTGGAGTTCCGCCGCAAGCGGCAGGTGCTGATGGCGATGGACCTGGCGCGGTGCGCGGCGCTGCTGACGATCCCCGCCGCGTTCGCGCTCGGCGTGCTCACCTTCCTTCAGCTCCTGCTGGTCTCGGTCGTCGTCGCGGCGGCCGACATCACCTTCCGCGCCGCCTCCGGCGCGTACCTGAAGACGCTGCTGCCGGCCGAGCACCTGCTCGTCGCGAACGTCCGGTTCGAGTCCACGGCCTGGACGGCCACGATCGTCGGACCGCCGCTGGGCGGCGCCGCCATCGGACTCCTCGGTCCGGTGGTGACGGTGGCAGCCGACGCGGTCAGCTACCTGCTCTCGGCCCTGGGCATCCGCGCGACAGGCGGGCACGAGCCGCGTCCCGAGCACCAAAAGACCGCGCGCATGCGGCCCGCGGACCTGCTTGACGGCTGGCGGTACATCCTCGCCGACGCGACGCTGCGTCCGCTGTTCTTCAACACCGCCCTGTTCAACGGCCTGGTGATGGCCACCTCGCCGCTGCTGGCCGTCCTGATGCTCGGCCGGCTCGGTTTCACCCCGTGGCAGTACGGCCTCGCCTTCGCCGCACCCGCGATCGGCGGCCTGCTCGGTTCACGCATGGCCCGACCGCTCGCCACCCGGTTCGGGCAGCACCGGATCCTCATCGTGTCCGGTTCACTGCGCGCGATCTGGCCCGTCGGCCTGGTCTTCCTGGGCCCCGGCACCGGAGGGCTACTGCTGGTGATCGGCGTAGAACTGGGCCTCATCTTCTGCTGCGGGGTCTTCAACCCCGTCTACGCCACCCACCGCCTCGAACGCACCCCGACCGACCGGATCGTCCGCACACTGTCCGCATGGTCGGTGACGACCAAGGCCACGACCGCACTCCTGACAGCCGTCTGGGGCGTGCTGGGCAGCCTGCTAGGCCCCCGCACGGCCATCGGCCTGGCCGGCGCGCTCCTCCTGGCGACCCCGCTACTACTCCTCCGGCGCGACCACACCCCACAGCACGAGCCGGAACCGACCCCTGGCCGCGCATGACACCACAACCCACCGCTGAAGCCCGCCCGTGTCCGCACCGGCCAGGCACCACCGAGCCGATCCCGCCCACGGCCGCCGTGGACCGCGATGCGGCCAGGAGTCGGACAGGCCTCACCGTCTGCGGTCGACCTGGCGTCCCGGATGCGGAATGGCTCGTAGCGGGTGATGCTCTGGGATTACCGGAGGGCGAGGATCTAATCGCCAGGCCCATCGAGGGCGAGCCCGTGGTCGTGCGGCGGCGCCGCGCTCTCGGCGGGTGCCAGGAAGTCCTTGATGCTGCGGCGGAGGCGGGCCGGGGCGTCGAGCCAGGGGAAGTGACCGGCGGCGGGGACGGTGTCGAGTCTCGCGTTGGGAAAGAGGGCGGCGATCTCGGCGGCGATCCGGGGCAGGGGGCCGCTGTCGAGTTCACCCGCCACGACCAGGACCGGGGCGTTGAGCGAGGCGATGGCCTCGCGGGTCGCGGAGGGGTCGAAGACGGCCGGGGAGGCGTAGAGGGCGGCGGCCTCCTCGTTGGTCTGCCCGGCTTCGGCGGCGGCGTGCGCTCGGGCCACGTCGTCCCACCGGCCGTAGAAGAACGGGGCCGCCGCGTCGAAGTCGGAGTCGTCCGCCGTTCCGCTCCAGAGGGCGTCGAACGCGGGCCGCGCCCGCGGGTACCAGGGTTCGGCGGTCCGGAGGCCGGCGGCTTCCAGCCGGTGGCCGGTGGTGAAGTCGACGCCCAGTGCCCTGCCTCGGGCCGTCAGCAGGACGAGGCTGCGGACCCGCTCCGGGTGGCGGGCCGTGTACAGGATCGCCAGGTCCCCGGCTGCGGAGTGCGCCAGCAGGTCGATCCGCTCCAGGCCCAGATGCAGGCGGAGCCCCTCGACGTCGTCGACCTGCCGGTCGCAGCGGTAGGTCGTGCGGTCGGCGGGGACCGCGGAGCCTCCGGTGCCCCGCAGGTCGAGCTTCACCAGGCGGCGGTGGGCCGCCAGGCCTCCCAGGTCACCGAGATAGGCCGACGCCCTCATCGGCCCGCCGGGCAGGCACACCAACGGCTCGCCCTCCCCTTCCAGGTGATAGGCGAGCCGGGTCCCGTCGGCGGAACTGAAACCACGCATACCGTGATCATGCCCGAAACCCATGGAGACGCCGTGGCCGGGCGGGTCAGAACTCGCGGGTCGGCAGAGCGCCTTCGAGAGGAGCGGGAATCGGCGGTTCCTCCCAAGGTCACCTCCAGCACCATCGCCACGCCGTCGGGCTTGCTGTGCCGGTCCCGGCCCGCGAACGCGCCTTTGGGAGCCGCGAACGCCGCACGCAGATCGTCGCGAACGGCAGGTGACTCGTCCGGCATCGCCGTCATCGAAGCCCACCTCGCGGTCTCGGCAGTGGTGGCACCTGGACTCAACCTACGTACTCGCGGTGGGCATGCCCGGAGAACGAGGCCGCCGCGACGACCAGGGACGTCTCGCGGCGTACCGCACCCGACCAGGGCCTGTGCGGCTCATACTCCTCGGCGGAGCGGGTCACTCGGCGGAGAAGGCCTCGAGGATCCGGTCGGCGGCGATCGACGGGGGGAGTTCGCCTTCGGCGACGCGGCGTTCCAGGTCGGGGGTGAGGGCCTGGACGGCGGGGCTGGTGCGGAGGGCGTGGAGGAGGCGGTCCTCGACCATGGCCCAGGTCCAGCGGATCTGCTGGGCGCGGCGGCGGCGGGCCAGCTCGCCGGACTCCTGGAGGGACTCCTGGTGGGCGACGATCTGGTCCCAGACCTCCGACAGGCCGGTGCCTTCCAGGGCGCTGCACGTCAGGACGGGGACGACGCGCTCGGAGCGGCCGCGCAGGAGGCGCAGGGCGCCCGCCAGTTCGCGGGCGGCCTTCTGGGCCTCCAGGGCGTGGTCGCCGTCGGCCTTGTTGACGGCGATGACGTCCGCGAGTTCCAGGACGCCCTTCTTGATGCCTTGGAGCTGGTCGCCGGTGCGGGCGATCGTCAGGAACAGGAAGGAGTCCGTCATCTCGGCGACCGTCGTCTCGGACTGGCCCACGCCGACGGTCTCCACGAGGATCACGTCGTAGCCCGCGGCCTCCATGACGACCATGGCCTCGCGGGTGGCCTTCGCGACGCCGCCCAGCGTCCCGGCCGTCGGGGACGGGCGGATGAACGCGTTCGGGTCGGCCGCCAGGCGGGCCATGCGGGTCTTGTCGCCCAGGATCGAGCCGCCCGTCCGGGTGGACGACGGGTCGACGGCCAGGACGGCGACCTTGTGGCCCCTGCCCGTCAGGTGGGAGCCGAGGGCGTCGATCGTCGTCGACTTGCCGACTCCGGGGACGCCGGTGATTCCCACGCGGCGGGCGTTCCCGGCGTGCGGGGTGAGCTCGGCCAGGACGGCCTGGGCGAGCTCCCGGTGGTCGGGGCGGGTGGACTCCACGAGCGTGATCGCGCGGGCGATCCAGGCTCGGGAGCCCTCCCGGACCCCTTCTACGTAATCCTTGACATCAGGCATGGCCAAGGCGGGCGGACAGCTCCTTCAGCAGGTCGACGGCGGCCTCGGCGAGGACCGTGCCGGGCGGGAAGATGGCCGAGGCCCCGGCGGCGCGCAGCTCGTCGAAGTCCTGCGGGGGGATGACCCCGCCGACGACGATCATGATGTCCTCGCGGCCCAGCTCGGCCAGCGCGGACTTCAGAGCCGGCACCAGGGTGAGGTGCCCCGCGGCCAGGGAGTTGACGCCGACGATGTGCACGTCGGCCTCGACCGCCTGGCGGGCGACCTCCTCCGGGGTCTGGAACAGCGGGCCGACGTCGACGTCGAAGCCGAGGTCGGCGAAGCCGGAGGCGATCACCTTCTGGCCCCGGTCGTGGCCGTCCTGGCCCATCTTCGCCACCAGGATGCGGGGGCGGCGGCCCTCGTCCTCGGCGAAGTCGTCGGTCGCCTTGCGGGCGTTCTCGATCGCGGACACGGCTCCGGCCTCCTCCCGGTACACACCTGAGATGGTACGGATCGTGGCGGAGTGCCGTCCGTAGACCTTCTCCAGCGCGTCGGAGATCTCCCCGACGGTCGCCTTGGCGCGGGCGGCGTCGATGGCGAGCTTGAGCAGGTTGTGCTCGAGGTCGCCGACCTGGTCGGCCCCGGCGGCGGCCGTCAGCGCGTCGAGCGCGCGGGAGACGGCCTGCGGGTCGCGCTCGGCGCGCAGCCGCTCCAGCTTGGCGATCTGCTGGGTCCGGACGGAGGCGTTGTCGACCTTGAGGACGTCGATCATCTCGTCCACGTCGGGACGGTACTTGTTGACGCCGATCACCGGCTGGCGGCCGGAGTCGATGCGGGCCTGGGTGCGGGCCGCGGCCTCCTCGATGCGGAGCTTGGGCAGCCCCTCGTCGATGGCCTTGGCCATGCCGCCGAACTTCTCGACCTCCTGGATGTGCTCCCAGGCGCGGGCGGCGAGGTCGTGGGTGAGCTTCTCCATGTAGTAGGAGCCGCCCCACGGGTCGATGGTGCGGGTGGTGCCGGACTCCTGCTGGAGCAGCAGCTGGGTGTTGCGGGCGATGCGGGCGGAGAAGTCCGTCGGCAGCGCGAGCGCCTCGTCGAGGGCGTTGGTGTGCAGCGACTGGGTGTGGCCCTGGGTCGCGGCCATCGCCTCGACGCAGGTGCGCGCCACGTTGTTGTAGACGTCCTGGGCGGTCAGCGACCAGCCGGACGTCTGGGAGTGGGTGCGCAGCGACAGCGACTTGTCGTTCTTGGGGTCGAACTGCTTGACCAGCTTGGCCCAGAGCAGACGCCCGGCCCGCAGCTTGGCGACCTCCATGAAGAAGTTCATGCCGATCGCCCAGAAGAACGACAGCCGGGGCGCGAAGGAGTCGACGTCCATGCCCGCGGCCCGGCCCGCCCGGATGTACTCCACGCCGTCGGCGAGGGTGTACGCCAGCTCCAGGTCGGCCGTGGCTCCGGCCTCCTGGATGTGGTAGCCCGAGATGGAGATCGAGTTGTACTTCGGCATCTTCTGCGAGGTGTAAGCGAAGATGTCGGAGATGATCCGCATCGAGGGCGTGGGCGGGTAGATGTAGGTGTTGCGGACCATGAACTCCTTGAGGATGTCGTTCTGGATGGTCCCGGCCAGCTGCTCCGGCGCCACCCCCTGCTCCTCGGCGGCCACCACGTAGAGGGCCAGGATCGGCAGAACGGCACCGTTCATGGTCATCGACACCGACATCTTGTCGAGGGGGATCCCGTCGAACAGCTGCCGCATGTCGTAGATCGAGTCGATCGCCACGCCCGCCATGCCGACGTCGCCGGCCACGCGCGGGTGGTCGGAGTCGTAGCCGCGGTGGGTGGCGAGGTCGAACGCGACCGACAGGCCCTTCTGGCCCGCCGCGAGGTTGCGGCGGTAGAAGGCGTTGGACTCCTCGGCGGTGGAGAACCCGGCGTACTGCCGGATCGTCCACGGCTGGGTCGCGTACATCGGCGCGTACGGGCCGCGCAGGAACGGCTTGATTCCGGGGAACGTGCCCAGGAAGTCGAGCCCGGACAGGTCCGAGGCGTCGTACAGCGGCTTGACGCCGATGCCTTCGGGCGTGTCCCATGCCGGACGGTCGCCGGCGGCCTCACGCCACTGCTTTTCGAGGACGTCCGGCGCTACGGGCTCGCCCAGCGGGACGTCGGAGAAGTCGGGGATGCTCATACCGTCACTCCCAGGTCCCGGAGAGTGCCTTCCAGGACTTCGATCGCGTTGCACCCGGCGAAGACGTTGCCGTCCACCCCGGCGTACTCGCCCTTACCGGCCAGCCACACCCTGACCGCACCGCGCTCCTTCAGCGTCTTGGCGGCGGTCTCCGCCTGCTCGGCGTAGAGCTTGTCGCTGGAGCAGACGACCGCCACGCCGCCGTCGAACTCCTCGGGCGCGCCGGTGACCGTCTCGATGCCGCCGGCCTGGAACAGGTTGGCGGCGAAGCTCGCCCGCGCCGTGTGCACGGCGACCGGGCCGAGGGTCGCCAGGAAGACCTTCGGCCGGACGGGCTGGGCGTCGGCCAGGTCGCGCAGGGCCTCGTAGTCCTGGGCGTAGGTGCGCTGAGGCAGGCCGCCGCTCAGCGGAGCCGGGGCCTCCTCGCGCTCGGGCAGCTTCTCGGCGAGGTTGGGGAACTCGCTGACGCCGGTCAGCGGGGCCTTGCGCCGGGCGAGGTCCTTGCGGCGCCTCTCCCAGGTGGCGGCGAGTTCGCGCTCGACCAGCCCGGACTCCAGCGCCGCGGCGAGGCCGCCGGCCTTCTCCAGGTCGGTGAACCACGTCCACGCGGCCTGGGCGAGCTGCTCGGTGAGCTGCTCGACGTACCAGGAGCCGCCGGCCGGGTCGACGACGCGGGCCAGGGAGGACTCCTCCAGCAGCAGCGTCTGGGTGTTGCGCGCGATCCGGCGCGAGAAGGCGTCGGGCAGGCCGATCCGGGCGTCGAACGGCTGGACGGTCACCGCGTCCGCGCCGCCGACTCCGGCGGCGAAGCACGCGACGGTCGTGCGCAGCATGTTCACCCACGGGTCGCGCCTGGTCATCATCGCGCTGGACGTCACCGCGTGGATCCGCGCCGTGGTGTCGGACGCCCCCGAGAGGGAGGCGACCCTGGCCCACAGGCGGCGCGCGGCGCGCAGTTTGGCGATGGTGAGGAACTGGTCGGCGTGCGCGGCGTAGCGGAACTCCAGCTGCGCGGCGGCCTGGTCGACGCTCAGGCCGGCCTCGGTCAGCTCCCGCAGGTAGACCACGGCCGCGGCGAGGACCGCGCCGAGCTCCTGGGCGTCCGAGCCGCCCGCGTCGTGGTAGACGGTGCCGTCGACCGCGAAGGTGCGGATGCCCGGGAACTCGGCGGCGACGCGCTGCGCCAGGTCGACCGGGGTCGGGGTGGTCACGCCGGTGCGGGCGGCCAGGCCCAGCGGGTCGGCGCCCAGGTTGCCCAGGGAGGCGGGGCCGGCCAGCGCGAGGAACGCCTCGGCGGCCTGCCGGGTCTGCGGTCCGGCGTCCAGGACGACCGGCGCCAGGTCGGTGTGCACTCCCCTGAGCGCCTCGCCCAGCCCCGAGACCGGGACGCCCGCGGCGCCGACGGCCAGCCACACCGAGGTGGCGCCGTTCTCCAGGTCGGCGAGGATCGCCTCCCTGGTCCGCTCCGGCAGCGGGTCCGCGTGCCGCTGCCTCACGTCCCACCTGGCCGGGTCGTCGTCACCGTCGCGCGGCGCGGTGGCGAACGGGCGGGAGGCGACCGCCTCTTCGGCGGTGTAGAGGGGTGCGATCGGGACCCCGTCGTAGGACCGCCTCGTGAGCAGGTCCTCGACGGCGTCGAGAGGGGTGTCTTCGGTGGCGGCTCCGGACTTGCGGAGTACGCCCTTCAATAGCTCCCGCCAACGCTCGCGCTCAGCTTGGGGGAAGGCAGCAGCCAACTCCATGTGAGGGATGGTAAGCGAGCCCTTGTCGGGGGCGTGCGACCGGGGTGTCAAGATGCCTTCTTCCAGGCCCCCCACCCGATCCTCGCGAGGATCACGGCGAAGACCACGTTCGCTGCGGCCAGGATGTAGTGGATCACGTAGAAAGCCGTCGCCCGCCTCGGTCCGCTGCCCAGGTTCTTGGCGAGCATGATCCATTCAAAGGCCGTGAACGCGGCCAGGGCCAGCAGGAACACGGCAGAACGTCGAGATGTCATCCTCGCAGGGTAGGCGGCGCCGGGATCCGGACGGTTAGGCTCTCGTGCTCATGGGAGCACCGCACAGAGCCGCCGCCGCGGCTGCCGCCGCCATGCTGACCGTCGCGCTCACCCCCGGCACCGCCGTGGCCGCGCCGGACACCCCGCTGAAGAAGCTCAAGGCGGGATCGTGGATCATCGCGGACGCCGACACCGGCGAGGTGCTGGCCGCGCGCAACCCGCACCGCAGATTCCTGCCCGCCAGCACCCAGAAGGTGCTCACCGCGGTCACCCTCATCCCCCGGCTGGGCGATCAGACCATGATCCAGCCGACCCGGGAGAGCGTGGAGCCCGAGGGCACCAAGGTCGGCATGACGCCGAAGCTGACCTACCCCTCCGGCGACCTGTTCCGGGCGCTGCTCATGGCCTCGGCGAACGACGCGGCCATGACCCTGACCCTGCCGCAGGGCGGGATGAAGCCGACCCTGGACCTGATGAACGCCGAGGCGAAGCGGATCGGCGCGGTGGACACGCTCGCGGGCTCCCCCAACGGCCTGGACGTCGACCTGGGGCTGAACGTCAAGACGCAGTACACGACCTCCTACGACCTGGCGCTGATCCTGCGCGAGGGGCTGAAGATGCCCGGGTTCGTCGAGTACGCGGCGACCGTCCACTCGACCTTCCCCGCGCTGCGTCCGGCGAAGGTCGACAAGAAGACCAAGAAGAAGACCCCGGCCAAGCGCTACAAGATGCCGATCTACTCCCACATCCGGATGCTGCCGGGCGAGTCCCGGGCCTACAAGGGGTTCATCGCCGGCAAGAACGGCTACACCAACGCGGCCCGTCAGACGTTCGTGGGCGCGGCCGAACGGAACGGGCGGCGGATCATCATCGCGCTGATGAAGGCCGAGAGCCTGTGGGACAACGCCGAGACGCTCTTCGACTGGGGTTTCGCCAACGCGGGGAAGGTGGAGCCGGTCGAGGCGCTGGCGCAGCCCGTCCCCTCGGCGTCGGAGAGCCCGTCCACGGCCGCGCGGCGCGAGTCGCAGAAGGGCGGCTCCGAGAAGGAGTCCGGTTCCAACGATCTGTTGCTGGGCGCGGTCGGCGGCGGCTTCATCCTCGCGGGCATGGCGGTGCTGCTGTTCCGGCGCAGGCCCGCCTCCACCGAATGAGCCCCGGCGTCCGCCGTCCGGGCCGTACGGCGGGCGCCGTCAGCGGCGCACCAGCAGCCGCACCTCGTTGTCGCCGGGCCTGTGGTCGGGGACGGTGGTGCGCACCTCCGCCCTTCCCCGGCCCCTGCCCCGGAGCCTGACCTCGAGGCTCTCGCCGGACGGCAGGTCGGGCCAGGAGCATCCCGTCGGGTCGCAGGAGGCGCGGAGGCGCCCCTTCAGGGGGCGCAGGTCGAGGGTGACCGGGCCGGTCCCGTGCGGGCCGCGGTTGTGGATGCGCACGGTGCGGCCGCTGACCGTCACGTGCACGTCCGCGACGGAAGGCGGTGCGGGCGTGCTCGGGGAGGCCTCCTTCGAGGGCTCCTGCGCGGTTCTGGACGCTCCGGAGCGCGCCGCCTCCCGGCGCGGGTCGGGCAGGGAGGCGACCAGCGCGCACACCGCGGCCGCCGCCACCGCACCGGCTCCGAACGGTATGAGCGCCTGCCTTTTCGTTTTCGGCGCCTTCGGCGGTTTAGTCACTTTAAGCACTCCCACGGATTCGCTGCGTCACGACGTTAGCGCGTCCGCGGGAGAGACGGCGCCCTTCTGGAGCCCCGCCTTCACTTCTCGCCATCGGTGAGATTCTCCCGGCGCGTCAGCAGCCGTGCCGCCAGCAGGACGGCCGCCGCCGCGCACGAGAGCGTCAGCGCCGCCTCCACCCGGGCCAGCGCGGGCAGCGGTACCAGGCACACCGCCGCGAAGACGCCGAAGGCCGCGCTCCAGCACAGCGCGTTGTCGCGGTGCCGCCGCAGCGCGACCAGCCCGGCCTGGAAGACCTGCGCCAGCATGTAGAGACCGGTCGCGGCGGCCAGCACCACCAGGTGGCCGCGGCCCAGGTCGAACCCGTCGCCGAAGGCCAGGCGCACCGCCACGGGCCCGAGGGCGGCGGCGGCCAGCACCCCGCCGAGCGCGACCGCGCCGGTCGCCGCCAGCACCCCGCGCAGCTTCGCCCGGAACGCCGCGTGATCACCGGCGGCCAGCGCCGCCGACAGTCCGGGCAGGAGAACGGCCTGCACGCCCTGGAACAGGAACAGCGGGATCCGGGCGATGACGAAGGCGGCGAGGAACCGTCCGGCGGTGCCGTCGCGTCCGGACAGGGGCTGGAGCACGACCAGCGCCGCGTTGGCCACCGCCTGGGCGGCCGTCCCGGCCAGCAGCAGCCAGCCGAGGTTGGCCGACAGCTCCGACCAGGAGGCGGGCGGCCCGGGGCGGAGCGCCCCGCGCAGCCCCGGCAGGGTCAGCGGCAGCGCCGCCAGCGGAGCCAGTGCCAGCAGCCACAGGTAGGGCCCGACGGTGTGGACTCCCAGCCCGAGCAGCACGGCGCAGACGGCCATGCGCACGACGCCCTCCACACCGAGCTGGGCCGAGTACCAGCCGAACCGCGTCGAGCCCGCGTAGATCCCGCGCGTCACGTACCCCGCCGCCATCACGGCCAGGGCCAGGGCGAGCACCCCCAGCGGGGTCCATCCGCCGGAGAACAGGCCCGAGGCCAGCAGGGGCGACAGCAGGAGCCCGGCCGCCAGCAGCAGGGCCAGGACCCCCGCGGAGGCCAGCGCGACCTTGCCGACCAGCGGGCCCGTGCCCGCGCCCCTGGCCGAGCGGGCCGCGAACGCCCGTCCCAGCTCCTGTTCGAACGGCAGGAACGCGCCGATCCCGAACGTGTAGACCAGGGTCCAGAGCGTGGAGAGCGAGGCGAAGGCGACCGGGCCGACCGCCCGGGCGGAGACGGCCAGGTAGACGCCGCCCGACAGTCCCAGCAGGACCAGGCCCGCGGCCATCGTCACGGCGCCCGTCCGCACCGTCTGGAGGGGGACCGGCACGACCGCGGGCGCCGTCACGGCGGACGCTCCGGAGGGCGTCGCCATGCCCCACCGCCCTTTCGTGTCCCGTCCGATTCCAGAACGTCACCGGGCGGCCCGGTCCGGCGGATACAGTCCACTGGTGACCCGGCTGACCGACCCGGTGGTGCAGCGTTTCGAGGCCATCCAGCAGAAGACCGCCACCAGGCTAAGGAGCCTACGCACGCAACGCCCTTGGTTCGACCATATTGTCCGAACCGTCCGCCGTTACGACGAGGAGAACGGCGAGCAGCTCGCCGCCGCCCTGACCTTCTACTCCTTCCTCGCCTTCTTCCCGATGATCGCCCTGGCGTACGCGCTCCTGGGCTACGTCGTGCACTTCAGCGAGACCTTCCGCGACTACCTGATCCAGTCCCTGGACGAGTACCTGCCCGGCCTCGCCTCCCAGCTGGGCGTCGAGCAGATCGCCCAGGCCAGGGTCGGCGCGAGCCTCATCGCCCTGATCGGCCTGAGCTGGGCCGGGCTGGGCTGGGCCGCCAACCTGCGCGAGTCGATCCGCGTCCTGTGGGGGCGCGCGCCGCGCAGCGCCGGCAACTTCTTCCTGCTGAAGCTGCGCGACCTGACCATCATCGCCTTCCTGGGCGTCATGCTGATCTGCTCGGTCGCCGCCACCACGATCGCCGTCCGCCTGACCAGCTTCACCCTGGAGCAGCTGAGCCTGACCGACTCCGTCTGGGCCTGGCTCAGCCTCCGCGTCGCCTCCCTGACGGTCGCCCTGCTGTTCAACACGGCGATCTTCCTGGTGGTGTTCACCCGCATGTCGGGCACCAACGCCCCGCACAAGCACGTCGTCAAGGGCGCCCTGGTCGCCGCCGTCGGCTTCGAGCTCCTCAAGACCGCGGGCGCCTACCTCTTCGGCTACGTCACCAGCAACCCGATCTACGCCTCGTTCGCCGTCCTCGTCGGCGTGCTCATCTGGATGAACCTGCTGGCACGGATGACCTTCCTGGTCGTCGCCTGGACCGCCACGCTCGGGCACGTCGAACGCACCGACACGCTGCTCAACCCCGACCCCGACGCGGCGTGAGCGCGCTCAGGACAGGCGGGCCGCCCCCGGCGAGGCCACGGCCTCCAGGTAGGACGGCGGCCGCCACGAGCGGGCGGCGTAGGCCTCGTCGACGGCCTGCCTGACCCGGGCGATCCGGTCCCGGTGGACCAGCACGATGACGGAGCCGCCGAACCCGCCGCCGATCATCCGGCCGCCCCTCGCGCCGCCCGTGACCGCGGCCTCCACCGCCACGTCGGCCTGCGGCCAGGAGACCTGGTAGAGGTCGCGCAGCGACAGGTGGGAGGCGGTGAGCATGGCGCCGACCTCGGGGGCCGCGCCGGCCTTGAGCAGGCCGACCGTGGCCTGCACCCGGTGGTTCTCGGTGACGACGTGCTGGACGCGCCTGCGCAGCACCGGGTCGACCAGCCGGGACAGGGACGCGGCCAGGTCCTCGACGTCGCGCAGGGCCGGGACGCCCAGCAGCCCGGCCGCCTTCTCGCACTCCGCCCGGCGGTCGGCGTAGCGGCCGTCGTCCAGGGAGTGCCTGACCCCGGTGTCGACCACGAGGACGCGGTGCTCCCCCAGGTCGAGGGGGACCTGGGCGGACAGGCCCGTCCGGCAGTCCAGCAGGAGTGCGTGGTCGCGCTCGCACAGCAGGGACGCCGACTGGTCCAGGATGCCCGACGGCACCCCCGCGTAGGCGTTCTCCGCCCGCTGCGTGATCTTGACGAGCTCCCTGCGGTCGGCCTTCACCCCGTACAGGCCGGTCAGCGCCAGGGCCGTCGCGCACTCCAGCGCGGCCGAGGACGACAGGCCCGCGCCCGTCGGCAGGTCGGAGGTGAAGCGCAGGGTCGCGCCGCCGACGAGGTAGCCGGCCTCGGCCAGGGCTCCGGCGACCCCCGCCGGGTAGGCGGCCCAGCCCCGCACCCTCCCGGGCGCCAGCCCGTCCAGCTCCACCACTTCCCGCTGCCCGCCCGAATGCAGCTCCAGCAGGCCGTCGTCCCTGCGCTCGCCCTCCGCCGTGATGCCCTGCGGCAGCGCGAAGGGCAGGACGAAGCCCTCGTTGTAGTCGGTGTGCTCCCCGATCAGGTTGACCCGTCCGGGAGCGTGCCAGGTCCCCTTCGCCGTTCCGTTCATCGCTGCGCGAACTCCCATGCGTCCTTGACCATCTCGGTGAGGTCCCGTTCCACCCGCCACCCCAGTTCCTCCTGGATCTTCGCCGAGGAGGCTATGAGCACCGCCGGGTCGCCCGGACGGCGCGGCCCCGCCACCGCGGGGATCGGGTGGCCGGTGACCTCCCGGCAGACCTCGATGACCTGCCGCACGGAGTAGCCGCTGCCGCTGCCCAGGTTGTAGACCTTGTGCGCCCCCGGCACCGCGGCGTCCAGCGCCAGCAGATGCGCCCGGCCGAGGTCGACCACGTGGATGAAGTCGCGGACGCAGGTGCCGTCGGCCGTGGGGTAGTCCTCGCCGAAGACGCTGGCGTGCTCGGCCTCCCCGGACGGCACCTTCAGCACGTTCGGGACGAGGTGCGTCTCGACCAGGTGCCGTTCGCCGTAGCGCCCGTAGGAGCCCGCGACGTTGAAGTACCGCAGCGAGACCCCGGCGAACCCGTGCAGGCGCGCGTATTCGGCGAGCGTCACGTCGATGGCGAGCTTCGTCTCCCCGTACGGGTTGGTGGGCCGCGCCGGATCCGTCTCCAGGATCGGCGTGGACTCCGGCTCCCCGTACACCGCGGCCGTGGACGAGAAGACGATCCTGCCCACCCCGCTCCGGCGCATGGCGTCGAACAGCGCGAGGGACTCGCCGAGGTTGCGGTCCCAGTACAGCTCCGGGTGCCGCACCGACTCGCCCACCTGGGACTTGGCGGCGAAGTGCAGCACCGCCTCGAAGCCGCCCTCGTCCAGCAGCGGCGGGGCGGCCTCCCGCAGGGTCCCCAGGACGAACCGCGCCCCGTCCGGCACCGCGTCCGCGTGCCCTACCGACAGGTCGTCCAGCACGACGACCTCGTGCCCGGCCTCGACCAGCAGCGCGGCGACCACGCTCCCGATGTATCCCGCTCCGCCGGTGACCAGCAGCTTCACATTCCCGACCCTTCGGCATGGGGAGGCAGCGCATGGACCACGGCGCGGTCCCCCCGACGTCACTCCTGGACATGAAGCCTAGCCACGCCGTGACCGGAACCCGATTCCGGTCCGCCCGGGGAGAACTCCCGAGGCCTTATCCGCGACCAATACGATGTGACGGACACCCACTGTTCAAACGCTCCTATGGCGTGTTCGAGGGTTTCCTGACAACGGCGCTCGGGCATGTGCCGTCAGCGGGCGCGTGGTCCCGCACGGGTCTGGGAGAATCGACATGCCGGCGGTCGCGGCGAAGGCGGAGGAAGAAGACAGTTGACTGAGCAGACTCGCCCCCGGGTCCTGTCCGGCATCCAGCCGACGGCCGACTCCTTCCACCTGGGCAACTACCTGGGCGCCGTCCGGCAGTGGGTCCCGCTGCAGGACACCCACGAGGCGTTCTACTTCCTGGCGAACCTGCACGCGATGACCGCCGAGTACGACCCCGAGGTGCTGCTCCGACGCACCCGGGTCTCGGCCGCCCAGATCCTGGCGTCCGGGATCGACCCCGACCGCTGCACGCTCTTCGTGCAGAGCCAGGTCTTCGAGCACGCCGAGCTGCAGTGGGTCCTCAGCTGCCTGACCGGCTACGGCGAGGCGTCCAGGATGACGCAGTTCAAGGACAAGTCCGCCAAGCAGGGCGCGGCCGCGGCGAGCGTCGGCCTGTTCACCTACCCGATCCTGCAGGCGGCCGACATCCTGCTCTACACCCCGCAGGTCGGCGAGAAGGACTTCCAGGTCCCGGTGGGCGAGGACCAGCGCCAGCACCTGGAGCTCACCCGCACCCTGGCCGGCCGGTTCAACCACCGCTTCGGGCCCACGTTCGTCGAGCCGAACGCCCACATCCTCAAGTCGGTCGCCAAGATCACCGACCTGCAGGAGCCCGAGCGCAAGATGTCCAAGTCGGCCTCCTCCCCGCAGGGCATCATCAACGTGCTGGACGAGCCCGGCCCGCTGCGCAAGAAGATCATGCGCGCGGTCACCGACACCGGCACCGAGATCAAGTACGACCCGGAGGCCAAGCCCGGCGTCTCCAACCTCCTGACCGTCCTGTCCGCGCTGAACGGCACCCCGATCCCCGACCTCGAGGCGCACTTCGCGGGGGCCGGCTACGGCCAGCTCAAGAAGGAACTGGCCGAGGTGGCGCTGGAGACCTTCGGACCGATCAGGGAACGCACCCTGGAACTGATGAACGACCCGGCCGAACTCGACCGGATCCTGGCGAAGGGCGCCGACCGGGCCGCCGAGGTCGCGGCGGCGACCATGGCCGTCGTCCGGGAGCGCGCCGGGTTGCTCAGGCGGCGGTGACCGACCAGATCATCGGGGTCTCGGTCAGCATCCCCGAACCCCACGCGGGAATCCTGCAGCGGGCCCGGGAGGCCTACGGGGATCCGCTGGCCCTGAAGGTCCCCCCGCACATCACCCTGGTCCCGCCGACCCCCGTGACGGACGAGGAGCGGCCGCTCGTCGAGGAGCACCTGACCCAGGTGGCCGCGATGACCGCGCCGTTCCGGGTCCGGCTGCGCGGCACCGGCACCTTCCGGCCGGTCACCCCCGTGGTGTTCGTCACCCTCGCCGAGGGCATCGGCCCGTGCGGGCTGCTGCAGGAGAAGCTGCGCAGGCCCCCGCTCGACCGGGAACTCGTGTTCCCCTACCACCCGCACGTGACCATCGGCCAGCACCTCGACGACGCGCGGCTGGACCAGATGTTCAAGGAGTACTACGACTTCCACGCCGCCTTCGAAGTGACCGATTTCTGGCTGTCCGAGCACGGCCCGGACGAGGTGTGGCGCCCCGTCCGGGTCTTCCCGCTCCTCGGCACTACCTGGTGACCTTCGCCTTCACCTGCGCGGTGTTGTTCTTCTTGTAGGGGTCGAGGACGCCCGGGGCGTTCACCGAGAGTTTCAGGACGGGCTTGGCGCCGACCTTCAGGCTGTTGGTGACCTTCACGCCGTAGTTGAACTTCACCAGCTGGTCGTCCTTGAGGTTCGACCAGACGCACTTGAGGCCGTAGGAGGTGCGCTTGCACGCCTTCGTCCAGACCTTCCGGTGCTTCACGCCCTTGGGCAGCTTGACGTACACCGTGACCTTGCCGCTGGCGTCGGGGCCGCCGTTGCCGACCTGGATCGCGTAGGTGGCGTTCTTGCCGCGCCGCAGCTTGCCCGCCTTGCCCTTCACCCCGACGTACGCGACGGGCTTGTCCGACTTCTTCGCGAACGCGACGAGCTGCTTGTACGTACCGGGGAAGAGGTTCTGGTCGCCGGGGAACCTCGGCTTGTCGTCGCCGTTCCAGAACTGCCAGATCGTGTACTTGTCGAAGCCGCCCGGCATGGCGGGCGCCGTCACCTTCTCCTTGTAGTTCGCCACCCACAGGGGGTTGGTGAGGTTGAAGGCCGCGGTGCCGTTCGGCTCCTTCGCCGAGGCCGTGCAGTTCTTCCACCACGACTGGTTGGAGTAGATGAACGGGTAGCGGCCGGTGCGGACGAAGTACCGCTGGCTGAAGCTCTTGATCCAGTCGATCATCTGCTGGGGCGTCAGGTTGTAGCAGTCCTGGCGCACTCCCTGGACCTTGGGCAGCGAGGCGTAAGGATCGCGCTCCATGTCCAGCGCGCCCGGCAGGCTCTTGCCGTCGCGCGTCCAGCCGCCGCCGTTGTTGATGAAGAAGTCCGCCTGGCTCGCGCCGTCCGACCTGTGCGGCGAGGCGAAGTGGTAGGCGCCCTGGATCAGGCCGTTGGCCCGCGCGCCCTCGCGGTTGATCGCGAAGTACTTGTCGACGTACGCGTTCGGGTCGCCGTCGACGGGGCTGACGCCCCGCGTCGCGCGGATGATGACGAACTTGGCGCCGTCGTCGGCGATCTTCTTCCAGTTGACCTTGGCGCCCTGCCACTCGCTGACGTCCAAGCCCGGGACCGTGCCCTGCGGCGCGACCGGCGCCGCCTGTGCGACTGACCCTGGGAGGACCGTCCCCAGCACCATCCCGGTGACGATCAAAACCCTTCCGGCAGTACGCAACACACCAAACTCCCTCAGTTGACCCTAGGAGGTGCAAAACAGTAACGCATGATCACTTCCCGCGAGTCGCCTTAGAGGGAATCACCGACGAAGGGTCCGAATCGTAGTAATAGCGGAATTATTCTCCGGACGAACGTCTCCCGTGAGATCCGCTCCGGTCGTCGCGTAGACCTCTGTCACGCCCGAGGTCCCGGCCGGCGCCCTCAAGGAGAAGCTCCGCCACGCCGACCTCCCCGGACCGAGCACCCCGATCCGCCGCTCCGCGCGGCCGCTCTCGTTCCCCGCGGCCAGCCACACGCCCCTCGCCGTCCGCGGCCCCCGGTTGACCACCCGGGCCCGCAGCGTGAAGCTCCGCCCCGCCCTCACCTTCCCCTCCGGCCGGATCCACACGGCCAGATCGGTACCCGGCCTGACCTTCACCACCGACCGCGCGCTGGTCCCGCCCGCCCGCGCCACCAGCAGCTGCCGCCCCTTCGCGTCGGGATCGACGATCCCCCAGATCGTGACGTTCCTCCGGCCGCGCGGCGGCAGCGCGCCCAGGTCGCACACCACCCTCGCGCGCCCCTCCCGGCAGCCCCGCGCCAGGCCGATGACCGACACTCCCCCGGGCTTGCGCACCGTCATCCGCGCCCGGGGCACCCGGACCTCACGGGGATTGCGCACCTCGATCCGGTAGTCCAGGAGCCCTCCGGGCCGCACCGCGCCCTGCGGCCGCGCCTCGACCCGCAACCCCAGCGAGGCCCTCTCCGCCCGAGCCGACCCCGACAGCGCCCCGCTCAGCACCACCACGACCAGCACCGCCCCCACCCGTCCGCCCCGCCGCATCCGACACCCCTCGCTCCGCGATCACGGCGGGCAGGCTACCGATCACCGGGCGTGAACGTGATCACGACACTCCGGCCCTTGCCCATTGCCGACCCTGGACCGGCCGAGACCGGCGAGAATCCTTCCGTGCACGAAATCGACCCGCTGATCCCCTGGCTCCCCCCGGTCCCCGACGAGCCGTCCGCCTCCCCGACCGGCCCGCTCGCCGGACTCCGGTTCGTCGTCAAGGACGTCATAGACGTGGCCGGGCTGCCGACCGGCGCGGGCAACCCCCTCTGGCTCGACACCCACCCCGCCCCCGAACGGGATGCCGAAGCCGTCGCCCGCCTCCGCCGCGCCGGCGCGTCCTTCGCGGGCAAGGTCCACACCGACGAGCTCGCCTTCAGCCTCGCGGGCACCAACCACCACTACGGATCGCCCCGCAACCCCGCCGCGCCCGGCCGCCTGACCGGCGGCTCCTCCAGCGGCTCCGCCTCGGCCGTGGCCTCCGGCCTGGCCGACATCGGCCTCGGCACCGACACCGCCGGCTCCGTCCGCGTCCCCGCCGCCTTCACCGGCCTCTACGGCCTGCGCCCCACGCACTCGCGCGTCTCCCGCGACGGCTGCGTCCCGCTGGCCCCGTCCTTCGACGCCCCCGGCCTGCTCACCCGCACCCTCGACGTCCTCCGCCCCGCCGCCGCGACGCTCCTGGACCCCTGCCCTGAACAGCCCGCCCCCGAATGGCTCCTTCTCCCCGACGACCTGTGGCACCCCGTCCCCGCGGAGATCAGGGCGGCCCTCGCCGCCTCCCTGGCCGTCCTCCGCCCCCTCCTGAAACCCGACCCCACGCCCCTCTTCCGCGGCCCGGACGCCTGGGACGAGGCCGTCACCGCCTACAGCACCGTTCAGGGCTTCGAGGCCTGGACCGCCCACGGCGACTGGATCACCCGCGAGTCCCCCGACTTCGGCCCCGGCGTGGCCTCCCGCTTCGCCCGCGCCTCGAAGGTCACCCCCTCGGCCGCCGCCACCGCCCGAACCGTCCTCGCCCGCACCGCCGCCCTCCTCCACACCCGGCTCCGCCGCAGCGTCCTGGCCGTCCCCACCGCCCCCATGACGCCGCCGCTCCTTACCGAGCCCGGCGACCGCTCCCGCCTCCTTCCCTACACCTGCCTCTCCCCGCTCTCCGGCACCCCCGCCCTGACCGTCCCCGCCGCCGCCCTGGACGACCTCCCCCTGGGCCTCTCCCTCATCGGCCCGCCCGGCTCCGACGAACACCTCCTCGACCTGGCCTCGGCCCTGCACGCCTGACTCCGGGCGGGAGGACGCCCGTCACCACCGCCTGAGCCGTCCTCGACGAGTTCGTCCGCCGCCCGACCGAAGCGGCCCTCCCGCAAAGCCTCCACCGCCGCAGGGGCCGGTTCTGAGGATCCGGGGCCCCGCATTCTCGCCTCACACGCGAAGAGCCCCGGTGCCGACGGCACCGGGGCTCTTCGAAGGACGTGCGGGGATCAGAGGAGGCCGAGGCCCTTGACGGCGTCGCGCTCCTCGACGAGCTCGGCGACCGAGGCGTCGATGCGGGAGCGGGAGAAGTCGTTGATCTCCAGGCCCTGGACGATCTCCCACTTGCCGTTCTTCGAGACGACCGGGAAGGAGGAGATGATGCCCTCGGGGACGCCGTAGGAGCCGTCCGACGGGATCGCGGCCGACGTCCAGTCGCCCTCGGGGGTGCCGTTGACCCAGTCGTGGACGTGGTCGACGGCGGCGTTGGCGGCCGAGGCGGCCGAGGAGGCGCCGCGCGCCTCGATGATCGCCGCGCCGCGCTTGGCGACGGTCGGGATGAAGGTGTCGGCCAGCCAGGCCTCGTCGTTCACGACCTCGGCGGCGTTCTTGCCCGCGACCTCGGCGTGGAAGATGTCGGGGTACTGGGTGGCGGAGTGGTTGCCCCAGATCGTCAGCTTCTTGATGTCGGCGACCGTGGTGCCGGTCTTGGCCGCGAGCTGAGAGAGCGCCCGGTTGTGGTCGAGGCGGGTCATCGCGGTGAAGCGCTCGGCCGGGACGTCCGGGGCGGCGGCGGAGGCGATCAGGGCGTTGGTGTTGGCCGGGTTGCCGACCACCAGGACGCGGATGTCGTCCGCGGCGCCGTTGTTGATCGCCTTGCCCTGCGGGCCGAAGATCCCGCCGTTGGCCTCCAGCAGGTCGCCGCGCTCCATGCCCTTGGTCCGGGGACGGGCGCCCACCAGCAGGGCGATGTTCGCGCCCGCGAAACCCTCGGCCGGGTTGTCGAAGATGTCGATCCCCGCGAGCAGCGGGAACGCGCAGTCGTCCAGCTCCATCGCGGTGCCCTGGGCGGCCTTGACCGCCTGGGGAATCTCCAGCAGCCTCAGCTTCACCGGTACGTCGGCGCCCAGCAGCTGGCCGGACGCGATGCGGAACAGCAGGGCGTAGCCGATCTGGCCGGCCGCGCCGGTGACGGTGACGTTGACAGGGGTGCGGGTCATTCGCTCACTCCAAGAAGGGCGGGATCTCTCGGTATCGAGATACTGCGCCTCCCAGGCTATCGTCCCGGCACATGCGAGAAGCCGCACACCCCGGGTGAGGTGCGCGGCTTCATCCCCGCGGACGCGGGGACCACGGTGTATCGGGCCCGACCAGTAGCGCCAGGTCGGGATCATCCCTGCGAACGCAGGGCCACAGTACGACTACACCATGTTACTGCGCGATCTTCTTCTGCAGGTTGACGTCGAGGGCGTGGAGGAACTCCTCGGTGGTCAGCCACGGGGTCTCCGGCCCGACGAGCAAAGCCAAATCCTTGGTCATCTGGCCGGACTCGACGGTCTCGACGCAGACCTCCTCGAGCTTCTGGGCGAAGGCGGTGACCTCGGGGGTGCCGTCCAGCTTGCCCCGGTGGGCCAGGCCGCGGGTCCACGCGAAGATCGAGGCGATCGGGTTCGTGGAGGTGGGCTTGCCCTGCTGGTGCTGGCGGTAGTGCCGGGTCACGGTGCCGTGCGCGGCCTCGGCCTCGACGGTCTTGCCGTCCGGGGTCATCAGCACGGACGTCATCAGGCCCAGGGAGCCGAAGCCCTGCGCGACGATGTCGGACTGGACGTCGCCGTCGTAGTTCTTGGTCGCCCAGACGAACCCGCCCTCCCACTTGAGCGCCGCGGCGACCATGTCGTCGATCAGGCGGTGCTCGTAGGTGATGCCGGCGGCGTCGAACTCGGCCTTGAACTCGGCCTCGAAGATCTCCTGGAACAGGTCCTTGAACCGGCCGTCGTAGGCCTTGAGGATCGTGTTCTTCGTCGACATGTAGAGCGGGAACTTGCGGTCCAGGGCGTACCGCATGGTGGCGCGGGCGAAGTCCCGGATCGAGTCGTCGTAGTTGTACATGCCCATCGCGACGCCGCCGCCGGGGAACTTGGCGACCTCGAACTCCATCGGCTCCGAGCCGTCCTCGGGCACGTAGGAGATCGTCAGGGTGCCGGGGCCGGGGACCACGAAGTCTGTGGCGCGGTACTGGTCGCCGTGGGCGTGGCGGCCGATGATGATCGGCTGGGTCCAACCGGGCACGAGGCGCGGGATCGTCTGGACGACGATCGGCTCGCGGAACACGACGCCACCGAGGATGTTGCGGATCGTTCCATTGGGGGAACGCCACATCTTCTTCAGCCCGAACTCTTCGACGCGCGCTTCGTCGGGGGTGATGGTCGCGCACTTGACGCCGACGCCGAACTCCTTGATGGCGTTGGCGGCGTCGACGGTGACCTGGTCGTCCGTGGCATCGCGGTTCTGGATGCTCAGGTCGTAGTACTTCAGGTCGACGTCGAGGTACGGCAGGATCAGCTGGTCCTTGATGAACTGCCAGATGATCCGGGTCATCTCGTCGCCGTCGAGCTCGACGATCGGTCCCTCTACTTTGATCTTGGGCATGGCTGGTGGCTTCCCTTTCCTCGCCCCTGCGGTCCCTTGTAAGGCTCATGGGGAGGGTATCGAAGGGGTGTCAGAGGTCTAGACCTGCACCCCTGCTTTTCGATAATTGACAAAGTTCTCACTTATCCGCCACGGGCGGTCCAGGCAAAGAGCGCGAGACCGAGTCCCAGCAAGGCCATGACCGTGATGTCCGTCACCTTCTTGCGGGTGACGAGGAATCCCAGCCTCTCCTCGGGCAGGAAAGCTCTGAACGCCGCGCCGCACAACATCGACGCGGCCATGATGTAGGCGCCCATCCGGAAGTTCTGCCAGGAGGCGAAAAGACCCCCCAGAACCCCCAGAAGAACGACCAAGTAGGGCACATGCCCTCCGAGCCGTCCCGCGGGCCGTTCCTGGCGCTCTGTTGTCATCACTCCGTGAGTTTAGCCGTACCATCCCAAACCCAGATCCGGTCAACTTCTCGGCCCTGAAGGGCCGAGCTTGCAGCTCTTCCTCACACCTGGCGGGTGTGGTTCAGGCCGCGTCGTCGGCAGCGTGACTCACTGCCCAGACCGCAGCACCGCGTTGGGCGATGTTGCGGCCCGCGTTCACGTCGGCGTGCTCAGCGAAGCCGCACGACGTGCAAAGGAAGGTGGACTGATCAGGCCGGTTACGTCTGCTGACGTGGCCGCAGGCGGAGCAGCCCTGCGAGGTGTGGCGGGGGTCCACGAACACCACCGGCACCCCCGCCCGAGCGGCCTTGTAGGAGACGAACGCGCCGAGTTGCGCGAACGACCAGGAATGCAGCGTGACCCACTGGGGCTTGCGGAGCCGTACCCTGTCGCGGATGCCGCCCAGGTCTTCCAGGGCGATACCGCGGCAGGTGCGTTGAGCCTCGGTCACGAGCTTCTTGGCGATGCAGTGGTTGGTGTCGGCCGCGAAACGCGCCTCCCGGCCGGAGATCTTGCGCAGCAGCCGCTTGGCCGCCTTGGTGCCCTTCTTCTGGAGCTTTTGACGCAGCCGCCGGTCCTTGTGCCGGACCTGGTTGAGGTGCTTACCTGCATACCGGTCGCCGTCACTGGTGGTGGCGATGTTCACGATGCCCAGATCCACGCCCAGAAAGCCGACCACCTCGAGTAGTTCAGGCTCGGGGACCTCGCAGGTCGCCTGCAAATACCAACTCCCACCCCGCAGCACCAGATCGGACTCCCCGCGCCGGTGGGCGGTGAGCATCTCCAGTTGGGCCGCCGAGCACTCGAACGGAATACCCCTCACGCGGCCTCGGACGGTCCAGATCGAAACGGTGCGCGCCTCCAGCTGCCAGGACAGGCACCGGTCGTCGAACGGCTGGGCGGCGTCCTTACGGAACCGGACCGGCTTGGACTCCACGGCCTTGCGCCGCTTGGAGCCCTCACGGCCGTAATTACCGGCCTTCAGGTTCGCCTTCAAGGTGGCGCAGGCCCCGGCGGTCTTACGCACGGCGTGCAGAGCGGGCTGGGCGGACAATCCCATCGCCTTCACCTCGCCGTACACCAGCCGCTGAAGCGGCCGCCCTCCCGTGACGCCGGTCTCGAACGCGCGGCGGGAGGCGTGGTCGGCGGCCCGGTTGCAAGTGCGCAGCGTCTCCCGCAGAGCCACCCGAGTGGCCTCGTCCGGGAGCAGCTTCACCTGCACCACGAGCTTCACACGCACAACATAACGCCTTCTCTCCGATAACGAGAGGGTTTCCGACCTCGTGAACGGCCTGGATTCTTTACTAGATCTTGTTGAAAGTTCTACCCACCAGTAGGTGGGTGTGACCGGTTCAACGCCGGGTAACCACGACGACAGGGGTCGCTAACTGAGTGGGAGGAACCACAGTGGAGGGGCCGTTCATACGGATCGAGGACAGTGGCGCGGTGATCCCGCTACGTCCCGACGTCACGACGGTCGGCAGAGGAAAGGGGGTGGACATCCGCCTGGAGGATCCGAGCGTCTCCCGGCTGCACGCTGAACTGGTGCGGCGGGGGCCATACGTCTATGTCGTCGACATGGGCCTGTCGCGCAACGGCACCAGGGTCAACGGACGTCCGATCGCCCGCAGGGTCCTCGAAGACGGAGACGTGATCAGCTTCGGGTCCGCCCGGGGCAGGCTGGGGGGCATCCCCCGTGAGGAGGTGGATCCGGAGGTCGAACTCCGCCGGGCCGTGGCGCCCGAACTCACCCGCCGTGAGATCGACGTGCTGACGGCGCTGTGCCGTCCGGCACTGTCGGACGCGGCGTTCGTCGCCCCCGCGACGGCCAAGGACATCGCGACCGAGCTGGTCGTGACGGAGGCGGCGGTGAAGCAGCACCTGCTTCGCCTCTACCAGAAGTTCCGTGTCCCGGAGGGCATCAACCGCCGTACCCGTCTGGCCAACGAGGTCATCGCCATGGGCCTGGTCCGCCCCCTGCCGACGGTCACCGTGCCGCCGCAGGCACAGCGCACCATGCCCCTACCCCCGGAGCCGCGCCGTCCGGGCATCGCCGCGCGGACCCCCGTCACCCGCCGGGCCAGCTGAGGAGGACCCGCACGGGGCAGTGCGGGACAGCGAAACCCACGGGAAGCAGTGCCGGTCTGGGGGGCGACCCCCAGACCTCCGAAGGACGGTCGGACGATCCCCGCTTCACTGCGGTCGTCTGACGGGGCCCAGCCGGCAGAGGGGCCGGCTGGGCGAGAGGAAGAGTCGATCCGGGGGGCGCCCCCCGGAGGCGACAGCCGATCAGCTCTCGGCGGTGACGCCCGCCGCGGACTCGGCGGACTCCACCACGTTGGACAAAAGCATCGCCCGGGTCATGGGGCCCACCCCTCCGGGGTTGGGAGCGACCCAGCCCGCCACTTCGGAGACGGCGAAGGAGACGTCTCCGGCGAGCTTCCCGTCGACCCGGGAGACCCCGACGTCGAGCACGGCCGCGCCGGGCTTGACCATGTCGGCGGTGATCAGGCCGGGCACGCCGGCGGCGGCCACGATGATGTCGGCCCGCCGGGTGTGCCGGACCAGGTCCCGGGTGCCGGTGTGGCACAGCGTCACCGTGGAGTTCTCGCTGCGGCGGGTCAGCAGCAGGCCGAGCGGGCGTCCGACGGTCAGGCCACGGCCGATGACCACGACCTCCGCGCCGTCCAGCGGCACCTCGTAGCGCCGCAGCAGGGCGACGATGCCCTTGGGCGTGCAGGGGAGCGGCGCGTCCTTCATCATCACCAGCCGGCCGAGGTTGACCGGGTGCAGCCCGTCCGCGTCCTTGGCCGGGTCGATGAGTTCCAGTACCCGCTGCTCGTCCAGACCCCTGGGCAGCGGGAGCTGGACGATGTACCCGGTGCAGGCGGGGTCGGCGTTGAGTTCGTCGACGGCCCGCTCGACCTGCTCCTGGGTGGCGTCGGCCGGCAGGTCCCGGCGGATCGAGGTGATGCCGACCTCGCCGCAGTCGCGGTGCTTCATGCCCACGTAGGCGTGGCTGCCCGGATCGTCGCCGACCAGGACAGTGCCCAGCCCCACCGAGATCCCCTGCTCCTTCAGCGCGGAGACCCGCCGCTGGAGGTCCTTCTTGATCTCGGCCGCCGTGGCCTTGCCGTCCAGAATCCGTGCGCTCATCGACACCGCTCTCTCTCCGCCTTGGTCGTCCCATTGTTCCAGGACGAGCGGGGAGTCCCGTGCCGGGTGGCACGGACGGGATCAGGGAGCGCTCTCGCCGCTCTGGCGGCTCTGGCGGCGGGCCAGTACCCAGTCGGTGACCTTCCAGCCGGTGTTGGCGGCCAGCATGGCGGCCAGCGCCCCCGCGGCCAGGCCGATCGTCTCACGGCCCTGGGCCAGGGTGCCGGAGTTCTCCAGCACGGCGGTCATCAGGAATTCCACGGGGACTCCAGGTAAAAGGCACTTGGGGCAAGAATCACCGGGAGCTTACCAGCGCCGTCCTCCGATCACCCCGTGATCGGCCAAGGACCCCATGATCAGCGGAAACGCCCCCGGACTGACCGAAGGCGTTCCCTTTTGACCACTCTAGTGGAAGAAGTGTCGGTTCCCAGTGAAGTAAAGGGTGATCCCGGCCTTCTCACATGCGGCGACGACCTCGTCGTCGCGGATCGAGCCGCCCGGCTCGACGATCGCCTTGACGCCTCCGGCGATCAGCACCTCGGGACCGTCGGCGAAGGGGAAGAAGGCGTCCGAGGCCGCCACCGAGCCCACCGCCCGCTCGCCCGCGCGGTTCACCGCGAGCTGGCAGGAGTCGACCCGGTTGACCTGGCCCATGCCCACCCCGACGGACGCGCCGCCGGAGGCCAGCAGGATGGCGTTGGACTTGACCGAGCGGCAGGCCTTCCAGGCGAACTCCAGGTCCGCGAGCACCTCGGCCGGGGCCGCGGGACCCGCCTTCAGCTCCCAGTTCGCGGCGGCGTCGCCCGGCTCGGCCACCAGGTCCGAGCCCTGCAACAGCAGGCCGCCGCTGATGGCGCGCAGCTCGGTGCGCGGCTCGCGCACCAGGTCCTCGGCGACCAGCAGCCGGATGTTCTTCTTCGCCTGGAGGATCTCCAGCGCGCCGTCCTCGAAGCCGGGGGCCACGACGACCTCGGTGAAGACCTCGGCGATCTGCCGGGCCGCCTCGACGGTGATCGGGCGGTTGGCCGCGATCACGCCGCCGTAGGCGGAGACGGGGTCGCAGGCGTGCGCCCTGCGGTGCGCCTCGGCGATGTCGGCGCCGACGGCGATGCCGCACGGGTTGGCATGCTTGATGATCGCGACGGCGGGCTCGTCGAAGTCGTAGGCGCTGCGGCGCGCGGCGTCGGTGTCGACGTAGTTGTTGTACGACATCTCCTTGCCGTGCAGCTGCTCCGCCGCGGCGAGGCCGCCGCCCGAGCCGTCGGTGTAGAGGGCGGCGCGCTGGTGCGGGTTCTCGCCGTAGCGCAGCACCGCCTGCCGCGTGTGGGTGGAGCCGGTGAACTCCGGCCAGCCGCTGTCCTTCGCGGTCTCGTCCGGCGCGTAGAAGTTCGCGAACCAGGACGCGACGGCCACGTCGTAGGCGGCGGTGTGCGCGAACGCCTCACCGGCCAGGCGCTGCCGCTGCTCCAGCGTGAATCCGCCCTCCCCGACGGCGGCGAGGGCCGCGCCGTAGGCGTCGGGGGACGTGACGACCGCGACGGACGGGTGGTTCTTGGCCGCGGCGCGCACCATCGTCGGGCCGCCGATGTCGATCTGCTCGACGCACTCGTCGGGGCCGGCGCCGGAGGCGACCGTCTGCGTGAAGGGGTACAGGTTGACGACCACCAGGTCGAACGGCTCGACGTCCAGCTCCTGGAGCTGCCGGACGTGGTCGGGCAGGCGGCGGTCGGCCAGGATGCCCGCGTGGACCTTGGGGTGCAGGGTCTTGACCCGGCCGTCCAGGCACTCGGGGAAGCCGGTCAGGTCCTCGACCTTGAGCACCGGCACCCCGGCGGCGGCGATGCGCGCGGCGGTCGAGCCGGTCGAGACGATCTCGACGCCGGCCGCGTCCAGGCCGCGCGCCAGCTCCTCCAGGCCCGTCTTGTCGTAGACGCTGACCAGGGCACGCTTGATTGCGATCCGGCTCACCGGACAGTTCCCTTCTCTCGTTCGCCGTCGGCCTCGGATCCGGGCTCGTCCGGGCCCTGCGGCGGGCCTCACTCAGGCTTGCAGGTCTTGCACTTCATGGAGACGTGACGGTCGTCACGGACGGTCCAGCCGTTGCGCACGAGCCGGCCGACGACGTCGATGAACAATCGCCGCTCGACCTCCTTGATCCGCTCGTGCAGCGAGTCCTCGTCGTCGTGCCAGCGCACGGGGACGGCCTCCTGGGCGATGATCGGCCCGGTGTCGACGCCCGAGTCCACGAAGTGCACGGTGCAGCCGGTGACCTTGACCCCGTAGGCCAGGGCGTCGCGGACGGCGTGCGCGCCGGGGAAGGCCGGCAGCAGCGCCGGGTGGGTGTTGACCACGGTGAACCGGTCGAGGAACCGGGGGCCGAGGATCTTCATGAATCCGGCGGAGATCACCAGGTCGGGCCGGTGCGCGGCGACGGCCCCGGTCAGGGCCTCGTCCCAGGCTTCCCGGGTCGGATGATCCCGAACCTGTTCCACGAAAGTGGGCACTCCAGCCGCTTCCGCCCGGACCAATCCCGCTATGTCAGGACGGTCAGCGCCCACGGCAACGACCTGGGCACCATAAGCTGGGTCCGCGCATGCCTCGAGCAGCGCCTGGAGATTCGTCCCCGCACCGGAGACGAGAACGACAAGCCGGGCGGTCACCGGAACTCTCCTGAAGGAAGACAATGACGGCCCAGGGATATCCCTGGAACCTTCGGCGGATGTTTCCGCCGGTCGCAGCCTATCGGCAGCGCCGGTCGCGGATCACAGCGCCCGGTACCGTGACGGCACCGCCGAGACACCTGGAGGAAATCGGTGAACGAGCAGAGCCCGGCCACCATCGACCGGTCCGGACTTCGCGCTCTGTGGCTCGGCCTCGGGGCCCTGCTGTTGACGCCCTTCTTCGCCCCGGCCGGAGTCATCGCCGGGGTCACCGCCGTGGTGGTGGCGGTCAAGGTCCGCCGCAAGGCGACCGGCCCCACCCCGGGAGCCGTGGCCGGCCTGGTCACGGGCCTGGCCGGCGCCCTGTTCTCGGCGATGATCCTGGCCATGACGGTGGTCCTGTGGACCGAGCTGAGCGGCTACCAGGAGTGCCTGCGGACCGCCAACACCACCATCGACGAGAAGGCCTGCAAGGAGTCCTGGCTGCCGAAGATGGAGGACCGGCTCAACATGCCCCGGGGCAGCCTGAGCGAGTACGGGGACCTGTTCTGACCGGCCGCCCTCAGTCCCGCCTGCGCAGCACGGGCTCGGGGTCCACGAACGAGACGGGGTCCGCGGAGCGCGCAGGTGGGACCCGCCCGGGAGCGGCCTCGTCCGCGCCCTGTCCGTCGTAGACGCCCTCCCGCTCGTCGGCCGCGTAGGCCGCCTCGTACTGGTCGGTCTCGTACCGGTCGTCGTCGGCGGCCGCGTCGGCCGCGCGGCGGCTCCCGAGCCTCGTCCTGCGGGGGCGGCGCTCCCGGAACATCCACCAGTTGACCAGCCAGGCCGAGCAGGCGGCGGCCAGGCCCACCTCCAGGGTGGCCAGCAGCCCGATCTGCCAGGCCGACGGCCCCATGGTGGCCATGCGGTGGCCGCCCAGCGGGCCGCCGGACAGCGCCGCCAGGATCATCATCACGCCGCCGGTCAGCACGCCCGACAGGAACCCCCACAGGGGGGCCGCCTCGTAGACCGCGCTGGGGAAGGACCGCACGGTCAGCGCCCCGCCGACCGCGCCGGCCAGGAAGGGCGCGAGCAGCGCGAAGAGCGAGACCACCGGGGCGGGCCCCGGCTCGGGCAGCGCGGCCAGCAGCGGGAAGGACGGCAGCGCGCCCAGGAAGACCCCGGTGGGCGAGACGCTGGTGCCCGCCCCGACCGAGAAGCCGGGGCCGACCGCGAAGGACATGCCCCAGATGACGGCGTTCGGCAGGTAGGCGATCTCCACGAGCATCAGCAGCACCCCGCCGACGAGGTCGGGGGCGAGCATCCGGTAGACGTCGGCCGCCTCCTCATGGTGGTAGGCCAGGGAGCCGCCGGTCAGGAGCGCGCCCGCGGCGGTCAGCACGGCCAGCGAGCCGAGCACCCCCGTCACCACCGACCTGGGCCGGTCGGGCAGCAGCCGCAGCAGCGCCCCGAAGCCCGAGCGCACCCGGCCCCTGGACGCGGAGATGGCGCGGGCGGCGCCCAGCCCCCCGGCGACGAAGGCCAGCGAGAAGCACGCCAGGAACGCCTGCCAGGGTGAGGCCTCCAGGCTGGGGGTGCGGGCGAGCAGCGCCAGCATCACGGCGAACGTCGCGTAGGGCGCGGCCAGCAGCAGGGAGACCTGGACCACGCCGATCCGCCTGCGGTACCGCTGTTCGGCGGCCCGGATGATCCAGCCGCCGCCCCGGTAGAGCAGTCCGGCGGGCAGCAGGATCAGGCCCAGCGGCAGCAGCCCGACCCGGCCGCCGGACGTGGTGAAGCCCGCGTGGTGGGCCACCAGCCAGAAGTTGACGGCGGTGCGGAACACTCCGGGCAGGCCGGGTCCGAGCGTGCTGCGGGGCGCGGCGACCCAGCCCACGAGCGTGATCGTCGTCAGGACGGTGAGTCCGAGCCCCATGCACCAGGCGGCGGCGACCATTCCGGTGACGGCGAGCGGGCGCGCGGGTCCGCCGCCGCCTCGCGGCGGGCGCTCCCCGGTCTCGTCCGCCCGCTCCCCCGAGCCGCCCTTCCCTCCGGTCCGCTCCGGCTCGTCCGCGGCGTCCTCCGCCACCGCCTCGGCGGTCTCCCGGCTCTCGGCGGCCAGGGTCTCCGGCGAGTCGTTGTCCCGGACGACCCGGAGCCTGCGTTTCCCGGAGGGCTGCTCGACGTTGCTCATCCCGTCATGCTGGCACTCCCGCCGGACTCTTCGCCCCTGCCCGCACGGCGTGTCGCATTCGTCCGGGAAAAGAGAAAGACCGCCTCCCCCGCGAAAGGGAAGGCGGTCTTGGTGAGAAACTCGGGAACAGCCAACCGCAGCGAAGCGAGGATCGGCTGTTCCCCCCACGGGGGCCTGGGGGTCGCCCCCCAGACCGACGCGACTAGAGGTTCTTCATGATCTCGCGCATGAGGCGGGCGGTCTCGCTCGGGGTCTTGCCGACCCGGACGCCGACCTTCTCCAGCGCTTCCTTCTTGGCCTGGGCGGTGCCGGAGGAGCCCGACACGATGGCGCCCGCGTGGCCCATGGTCTTGCCCTCGGGGGCGGTGAAGCCCGCGACGTAGCCCACGACCGGCTTGGTGATGTTCTTCTCGATGTAGGCCGCGGCCCGTTCCTCCGCGTCGCCGCCGATCTCGCCGATCATCACGATCGCGTCGGTCTCGGGGTCGTCCTGGAAGGCCTGCAGGGCGTCGATGTGGGTGGTGCCGATGATCGGGTCACCGCCGATGCCGACGCAGGTCGAGAAGCCGAAGTCGCGCAGCTCGAACATCATCTGGTAGGTCAGGGTGCCGGACTTGGACACCAGGCCGATGCGCCCGCCGGGGGTGATGTCGGCGGGGATGATGCCGGCGTTGGACTTGCCGGGGGAGGCGATGCCGGGGCAGTTCGGACCGATGATGCGGGTCTTGTTGCCCTTGGCGATGGCGTGCGCCCAGAACTCGGCGGAGTCCTGCACGGGCACGCCCTCGGTGATCACCACGGCCAGCGGGATCTCGGCGTCGACCGCCTCGACCACGGCGTCCTTGGTGAACTTCGGCGGGACGAAGACCACGGAGACGTCCGCGCCGGTGGCCTCGATGGCCTCGGCCACGGTGCCGAAGACCGGCAGGTCCTGGCCCTCGAGGGTGATGGTGGTGCCGGCCTTGCGGGCGTTGACGCCGCCGACGACCGTCGCGCCCGAGCGCAGCATGCGGGCGGCGTGCTTGGAGCCCTCGCCGCCGGTGATGCCCTGGACGATGATCTTGCTGTTCTCAGTGAGCCAAATGGCCATTACGCACCTACCGCGGCGAGTTCGGCGGCGCGGCGGGCCGCGTCGTCCATGGTTTCGACCTGCTCGACGCCCTTGAGGGCGGCGTCGTTGAGGATCTGACGGCCGAGCTCGGCGTTGTTGCCGTCGAGCCGGACGACCAGCGGGCGGTCGACGGTCTCGCCGCGAGAGGCGAGCAGCTCGTAGGCGGAGACGATGCCGTTGGCGACCGCGTCGCAGGCGGTGATGCCGCCGAAGACGTTGACGAAGATCGACTTGACCGCGGGGTCGGAGAGGATGATCTCCAGGCCCGCCGCCATGACCTCGGCGGACGCGCCGCCGCCGATGTCGAGGAAGTTCGCGGGCTTCGGCGAGCCCGAGAACTCCTCGCCGGCGTAGGCGACGACGTCGAGCGTGGACATGACCAGGCCCGCGCCGTTGCCGATGATGCCGACGCTGCCGTCGAGCTTGACGTAGTTGAGGTCCTTCTCCTTGGCCTTGGCCTCCAGCGGGTCGGCCGCGGCCTTGTCCTCCAGCTGCGCCTGGCGCGGCTGGCGGAAGGAGGCGTTCTCGTCCAGGGAGACCTTGCCGTCCAGCGCCCGCACCTGGTCGTCGGCGGTGAGGATCAGCGGGTTGACCTCGACGAGCGTGGCGTCTTCCTTGACGAAGACCTGCCACAGCTTGGCGATGATGTCGGTGGCGCCGTCCACGGCGACCTCGGGCAGCCGGCCGGCGACGACGATCTCGCGGGCCTTCGCCTCGTCCACGCCGGTCAGCGGGTCGATCGCGATGAGGGCCAGCTTGTCGTGCGGCACGTCCTCGATCTCCACACCGCCTTCGACGGTGCAGATGCTGAGGTAGGTGCGGTTCGCCCGGTCCAGCAGGAAGGAGAAGTAGAACTCCTGCGCGATCGCGCTGCCTTCCTCGACCAGGACCTTGTGGACCGTGTGGCCCTTGATGTCCATGCCGAGGATCTGGTTCGCGAGTGCTTCGGCCTCGTCGGCGGTGTCGGCCAGCTTGACGCCGCCGGCCTTGCCGCGGCCGCCGGTCTTGACCTGGGCCTTGATGACGACCTTCTTGCTGCCGGCCGCGAAGAGTTCTTCCGCGTAGGTCCGGGCCTCTGCCGGGGTGAAGGCGACCTTGCCGGTGGGCACCGGTACGCCGTATTCGGCGAAGAGTTCCTTCGCCTGATGTTCGAACAGGTCCACGAGGAGACGTCCTTTGAGGGATCGACGGGTGGTGATGACCGCACGTGCGGTAATCACGGCGGTCCGCTCCGGCAGGCAAGCCTAGCCAACGGGCTCGGCGGCACAGACCGGCGGGCTCGATTACTCACCAGTAGTCAAGGGAAGACCGTTCTTGTGTCAATCTTCCACCCGCGTTTGATGTACTAATTAGAGCTTTTGTCGGTTTTAGGGAGCAGCGTGCGGCGTCAGATACGGCGAACGGCCGCGGTCCTCACCCTGTTGGCCATCCTCGCCACCTGCGGCGCGCAGGACCCCGACGGCAGCACCGCCCGCTGGAACAGCCCCGGCCTCCTCGGCGGCGGAGGCTGGCCCTTCCTCAGCAGCCCGATCAGCGAGGCCGAGGCCGAGGACGCCTCCTACCTGCCGGGCAGCTCGGTGCTCCGGCTCCCCGACGGGCGGGTCAGGCTGATCCCGCACGGCGCGACGGAGCCCGTCACCGTCCCCGCCGACGACCCCCGTGCGGTCGCCGCCGTCAAGGGGGACCAGGACTGGCTGAGCCGGGGAAAGGTCCCCGGCGCGGCGGCCGGACATCAGGACATGGCCTCCCGCGCCCTGCTCGACCTGCGGCTGCTCACCTCGCCGTCGGGCGTGTCCACCGCCTCCTGGTACGGCATCTGGAACTACACCTGGCCGCGTGACGCCGCCTTCCACGCCGCCGCCTTCGCCGTCACCGGCCACCTGGACGAGGCCCGCCTGGTGCTGTCGTTCCTGGCCCGGGTCCAGGGCGACGACGGACGCTGGGCCACCCGGTACCGCGCCAACGGCAGCCCGGTGAACGACGGCCGCTTCGTCCAGCTCGACGAGATCGGCTGGGTGCTCTGGGCGTCCTGGTTCACCGGCCGGTACGCCGACGAGGACCTCGCGCCCTGGGACATGGTGAAGCGCGCCGCCGACTGGATCGCGGACAACCTCGGGGACGACGGGCTGCCTCCCGCGTCCTCCGACTACTTCGAACGGCACCCGTCCACCGAGCAGGTCCCGGACCGGCCCACGCTGGGCGTCTCCGCCCCCCTGCTGGCGGGCCTGCGCGCGGCCGCCGCGATCGCCGGGGACGAGCACCGGAGGGAGGCTTCCCGCTGGCGGTCCGCCGCGAGACGCCTGGACTCGGCCATCAGGCGCGAATACGGCGTGCACGGCTATCCCCGCTCTCCCCTGGAGGGCGGGAACATGGACGCCTCTGTGACTTTTCTCGCACCTCCGTTCGCGCCCGAGGACCGGCGCGTCACCAGCGCGCTCGCCGTCGCCGTCGACCGGTTGCGGATCGAGGAGAACGGCGGCCTCCTGCCCGGGGAGCGCTGGGCGGGCGCCAAGACCCAGGCGTGGACGCCCGAGGTGGCGATGTTCGCGCTGGCCGAGACCGCGTCCGGGCGCGAGACCGGCTGGCTGGACTGGCTGTCGGAGCACCGCACCCCGCTGGGCGTGCTGCCCGAGCGGGTGGACGAGGAGGGCGAGCCGCACTCCGTGGCGCCGCTGGGCTGGACGGCGGCGCTGGTGCTGCTGGCGCTGGCCGCGCAGGAGGAGCCGCTGCCGATCCCGCCCTCGTGACGCGCGCCGTCAGCCGGCGAGGGCCAGCCGGATGTCCAGGTCGTCGGGGGCGAGCTCCAGCGCGCGGGTCAGGTCGGCCACGGCCTCCCGCTCGCGTCCCGCCGCGCGCAGCGCCATCGCCCGGTTGAACAGCAGGCCCGGCTCCTCGGCCAGCCCGACGGCCCGGTCCAGGTCCGCGACGGCGTCGGCGACCTTGCCCAGCTCGTAGGCGAGCATGCCGCGCCCGGCCCAGGCGGCCGCCAGCGAGGGCTCGTGCCGCAGCGCCTCCTCGAACGCCGCCCAGGCCCGCGCCACGTCTCCGATCGCGCTCTCCACCTGGCCCAGCGCGCACAGCAGGTAGGGGTTGCCCGGGTCGGCGGCCAGGCCCGCCTCGGCGTCGGCGCGGGCCCGTTCGTGCTCGCCCCCGGCCGCCAGCAGGCCTGCCCGGTTGACCAGCGCGTCGACGAAACCGGGATCCAGTTCCAGCGCGTAGTCCAGGTCGGCCAGCGCCGCCTCGTGCTCGCCGCGCGCGAAGCGCACCTCGGCGCGGTTGTAGTAGGCCTCGGGGAACGGCGGGCCCACCCGCATCGCGGTCTCGTAGTCGGCGACCCCCTCGTCCTCGCGGCCCAGCGCGACCAGCAGGTTTCCGCGGTCCACGTAGTAGTCCGGGTAGCCGGGGTCGGCGTCGACCACCGCGTTCAGGTCCGCCAGCGCGGCCTCCGGGTCGCCGTGCTGGACGAGCAGTTGGGCGCGGTTGGCGCGCAGAACCATGCGGTGGACCGCCTGGGATCCGGCGGGCAGGTCGGTCTCGGCGAGCTCGATCGCCTCCTCGACCAGGGCCAGCGCCTCGTCCCGCAGGCCGCGCCGCGCCTGGATGAGGGCCTTGCCGTTGAGGTCGAAGCCGAGCTTGACCGCGCGGTCCTCCCGGCCGGGCAGCAGCCCGCACAGCGCGATCCCGATGTTGACGAGGCCGAGCGCGGCCTCCAGGTCGCGGCGGCCCGGGTCGTGGTGGCGGGCCAGGAGCATCGCGCTGGTGTAGGCGATGGTGGAGTGCCAGAACGGGTCGGTGGTGTGGGTGCGCGCGTATCCCAGCAGTTCCTCGGCCTCCTCCTCCCGCTTCAGCGAGGCCAGGCCGATGGCCGTCGCGTGGACGATCGCCCACCAGTCCTCGGTGCCCGGCTCGGCGACCTCGGTGCCGAAGACGGCGCGGCGGCCGATCTCGACCGCCGCCTCGTGGCAGCCCCGTTCCTGGCACCACTCCACGGCGTCGCGGTGCCGGGCGGCGTCCCCGTCCTCCCACAGGCCGGCCCAGAACCCGTCGCGCTCCTCGGCGCCGGGCGCGTCGCAGGTGACGATCGTCAGCTGCGGCACGCGGCGGGCCAGCACGCCGATCAGCTCCTTGTCGGCGGGGTCGGCCTCGGCGTAGGAGGTGACGAGGAAGGTGCGGGGCTCGGTGACCGCGTCGCGCACGAACTCCGCGAAGCCGTTCGCGATCCGCAGCGTGCGCTGCGGCGCGGGCACGAGGATGCGCTCCTCGCGGGGGAGCGACTCGGCGACGGTGGTGCGCAGCACGGGGACCGCGAGGTCGGGGGCGATGGCGCGCAGCTCGATGTCGTGCGCGGCGATCGAGGACATCGGGGCCCTGGGGACCAGCGCCCGCGCCAGCGCGGAGGCCGCCGCGTAGGGTCCGCCCAGCCTCCGGTCGGCCCCGGCGGAGGCGAGGACGGGCGGGACGTCCGCGGGCACGCGGGGTTCGGCCACCAGCAGGTGCGGCACGGCTCCTCCTCCGAAGGACACACCGCTCCTCCCGGCGCCGACTCCAGGTCGACCGGTCGTGGAGCGGGCGGTCATGGATGCTTTGAGCAGCAACTATTCCGGTTTCCGCAGGTTTCCACCGAACCTTTGACCACAGCCGGACATAAGTCACAAACAGCCGGGTCGAGCAACCTTTCGCCCGCCGAATCCTCGCCTCCGGGAGTACCGCCGGTCAGCGCACCGGGCACTTCCCCCCACAGCCGGAGGCGTGCGCGGCCAGCGAACGGGACAGCTGCCGGGTGACGAAGCGGAGGCCGAAGCCGACGATCCCGCCGGTGCCCGGGATCCGCGCGCCGGCCCGGGCCGACCACTCGATCAGGGTGCCGCCCTCGGGGGTCGGGGAGAGGCGTACGTCCGCGCGGTAGTCCTTGAACGGGGTGAGGGACACCATCTCGTAGGCGTAGTGCGAGGACGGCTCGTAGGCGACGACCCGCTCGCGCATGGGGAAGATCGCGCGGACCGCGCCCACGCCGTCGGGGTCCGGGGCGCCCGACAGCGCCCGCCGGGACCGCGTGGGGATCCGCATCCAGACGGGCCAGGCCTCGGCCATCGCCAGATGGCGGAAGACCTGCTCGGGAGGGGCTGAGGTGACGGCGGTGGCCACTGCGGTGCGGGTCATGCACCGACTGTAAGACCGCCCTTACTCCCCCGACAAGGGGCCTCTTGTCCGTCCGCGCCCGTAGACTCGACAGACGATGTCGACTGCAACCTCACACCCTCTCCTGGACGGCCTCAACCCGCAGCAGCGGGCCGCCGTCACGCACTCCGGCGGGCCGCTGCTCATCGTGGCGGGAGCCGGATCCGGCAAGACCCGGGTGCTCACCCACCGGATCGCCTACCTGCTGTCGGAGCGGGGCGTCCATCCCGGCGAGATCCTCGCGATCACCTTCACCAACAAGGCCGCCGGTGAGATGAAGGAGCGCGTCGACTCCCTCGTCGGGCCGCGCTCGCGCGCCATGTGGGTGATGACCTTCCACTCCGCCTGCGTGCGGATCCTGCGCCGCGAGGCCCACCGGCTGGGCTTCCCGAGCTCGTTCTCCATCTACGACCAGGCCGACTCCCAGCGGCTGATGGCGCTGGTCTGCCGCGAGCTCGACCTGGACCCCAAGCGCTACCCGCCCAAGTCGTTCTCCTCCCAGGTCTCCAACCTGAAGAACGAGCTGATCGACTACGAGACTTTCAAGTCGCGCGCCACCACCCACCTGGACCAGAAGCTGGCCGAGGCCTACGAGATGTACCAGGCCCGGCTCTCCCAGGCCGGGGCGATGGACTTCGACGACCTGATCATGACCACGGTCCACGTCCTGCAGATGTTCCCGGACGTGGCCGAGCACTACCGGCGGCGGTTCCGGCACGTCATGGTCGACGAGTACCAGGACACCAACCACGCCCAGTACGAGCTGGTGCGCGAGCTCACCGCGCCCGTCGAGGGCCTGGGTTCGGCCGAGCTGTGCGTGGTCGGCGACGCCGACCAGTCGATCTACGCCTTCCGGGGCGCCACGATCCGCAACATCCTGGAGTTCGAGCGGGACTACCCCCAGGCCACCACGATCCTGCTGGAGCAGAACTACCGCTCCACCCAGACGATCCTGTCGGCCGCCAACGCGGTGATCGAGCGCAACGGCGACCGCAAGCCCAAACGCCTGTGGTCCGACCAGGGCGAGGGCGAGAAGATCACCGGCTACGTGGCCGACAACGAGCACGACGAGGCGGCGTTCGTCGCCGCCGAGATCGACCGGCTCTCCGATGATTCCGGCGTGCGGCCCGGCGACGTCGCGATCTTCTACCGCACCAACGCCCAGTCCCGGGTCTTCGAAGAGGTCTTCATCCGGGTCGGCCTGCCCTACCGGGTCGTCGGCGGCGTGCGGTTCTACGAGCGCAAGGAGATCCGCGACCTGCTGGCCTACCTGCGGGTGCTGGCCAACCCCGAGGACACCGTCTCGCTGCGCCGCGTCCTCAACGTGCCCAAGCGCGGCATCGGCGACCGCGCCGAGGCCTGCGTGGAGGCCCACGCCGCCCGCGAGCGCGTCTCGTTCTGGCAGGCGCTGCGCTCGGCGCCGTCGGTGCCGGGCCTGGCCACCCGCTCCCTCAAGTCGATCAACGAGTTCGTCGCCCTGCTGGACGAGCTGCGCGCCATGGTCGGCGGGCACGGCCCCGCCGAGATCGTCCAGGCGGTCCTCGACCGCACGGGCTACCTGGCCGAACTGCGCGCCTCCAAGGACCCGCAGGACGAGACCCGGGTGGAGAACCTCCAGGAGCTGGAGAACGTCGCCCGCGAGTTCGAGGACCTCGCCGCGGCCCGCGAGGCGGAGGCGGCCGAGGCCCGGGAGGCGGGAGACCCCGAGGAGATCACCCCGCCCGACCAGCTCACCGCCTTCCTGGAGCGGGTGTCCCTGGTCGCCGACGCCGACCAGATCCCCGACGACGGCGAGGGCCTGGTCACCCTGATGACCCTGCACACCGCCAAGGGCCTGGAGTTCCCGGTCGTCTTCCTCACCGGCCTGGAGGACGGCGTCTTCCCGCACCTGCGCGCCCTGGGCAACCCCAAGGAGCTGGAGGAGGAGCGCCGCCTGGCCTACGTGGGCATCACCCGGGCCCGTGAGCGCCTGCACGTCTCACGCGCCGCGATGCGCAGCTCCTGGGGCGCGCCCCAGATGAACCCGCCGTCCCGTTTCCTGGCGGAGATCCCCGACCCGCTGGTCGTCTGGGAGCGGGTCGCCTCCTCCAGCAGCCCCCACTCGCTGTCGTCCGCGGCGAGCCGCCCCGCCGCGCGGCCCGTGGCGGGCCGCCCCGTCCCGTCCCTGGCGCCCGGCGACCGGGTCACCCACGACTCGTTCGGGCTCGGCACCGTCGTGGCCATCGACGGCGCCGCCGACAAGGCCGCCGCGTCCGTCGACTTCGGCGGCGACTACGGCGTCAAGCGCCTGGTCCTGAGGTACGCCCCGATCGAGAAGCTCTGAGCCCCGCGGCCCGCCTCCGGGCGGGCCGCGCGGCCTCCCGGCTCAGCCGGGCTCAGGCGCAGGTCTTGGCGAGCGACTCGGTGTCCTCGCCGCCCGGCGTCGTCCCGTCCGTGGGCGTCGCACCCGGGGCGGTCGGCGTCGCGACGGCGGCGGCCGGCCTGGCCACCGGGGTGGGCGGCACGGACGCCGGCCTGGTCGCCTTCGCCTTGGCGGCGGGGGTCGCGAGCGCGGTGACGACCTTGGACCTGATCAGCTCCCAGTCCGGGTTCGCGGTGCTGATCAGCGGCGGGACGAACTGCACGCTCTTGATGTCCGAGCCCTTGAACCGCCGCGACAGGTCGATCACCTCGGGCAGGACGTTCTGCGGCAGGTCCGTGGAGACCGCCCGCTTGGTGGCGGAGGCGATGCCGTGGAAGCGGGTCAGCAGGGTGCCCGGGTCGGCCTGCTGGGAGAGCGCGTAGAGCAGGCACTTCTGCCGCGACATGCGGTGGTAGTCGTCGCTGTTGGTGCGGGTGCGGCCGAACCACAGGGCCTGCTCCCCGGTGAGGGTGCGCAGTCCCGCCGGGATCCGGCCCTCGCTCTGCCGGCCGTAGACCAGTTCCTCGGTCACGTTGATCCGGATGCCCCCGACGGCGTCCACCAGCTCCGCGAAGCCCTTCATGTCGACCATGACGTAGTAGTCGACGGTCAGGCCGAGGATTCCGCCGACGGTCTGCTTCAGCAGCGTCGGGCCGCGGTCCCCCTTCGCCACGCCGGGCACGATCTCGGGGTGCTCCTCGGCCCACTGGAAGACCTCGTTGAGCAGTCCCGGGGTGGTGGCGTCGCCCGTGCCCGCGAACCCGTCGGGGAAGGCCTCCCGGGAGACCGCGGTGGGCATGGGGACCTTCTCCAGGTTGCGGGGCAGACTGAAGAGCGTCGTCTCGCCGCGCCGGACGTCGATGCTGGCCACCGTCATGCTGTCGGTCCGCACCCCGACCCGGTTGGGTCCCGCGTCCGCGCCGAGGAGCAGCACGTTCAACCGGTCGCGGCCGCCGAAGGGCGCGTCGTTCCCGTCCTCCTCGGCGAACACGTCGGTCACCAGGTTCTTGGAGACCCGCACGAGCTCCACCCCGTAGGCCAGGGGCGCGACCACCAGCGCGCACAGCACGACCACCCCGGCCACGGCCACGCCGTTGCCCTCCGCGACCAGCTGGTAGGAGCGGATGATCACGGCGCACCAGACCATGCCGAGGAAGATCAGGGCGGCGGTCGCCGCGTCCAGCCAGAAGGGCTGCACCAGCCAGGAGGCGAGTTCCTCGCGCAGCGGCCAGGCCAGCAGCACGGCGCCCACCAGGAACATCAGTTCGAGCGCGAGGAGAAGCGCGCCCGCGATCCGCCGACCCGTGCGGAAGTGCGCGGTGCCCCAGACCACCGCGGCGGCCAGCGTGATCAGGAGTGTGCGCTTCATCCCCGAGAACTTACCGTTGGCAACGAATCAATAACCCTTAAATGCATATGATGCTGATCTCGCACTCATTGTTCGCTTCTGCGTGGTCTCCGCGTCAGACCAGCCGCCGGGCCGCCGCCCACCGGCTCAGCTCGTGGCGGTTCGAAAGCTGGAGCTTGCGCAGCACGCTGCTCACATGCGTCTCGACCGTCTTCACCGAGATGAAGAGCTCCTTGGCTATCTCCTTGTAGGCGTACCCGCGGGCGATGAGCCGCAACACCTCGCGCTCCCGGGCGGTGAGCAGGTCGAGCTCCGGATCGGCCACCGGCGCCGCCGTCGCGCTGAAGGCGTCCAGCACGAACCCCGCCAGCCTCGGCGAGAAGACCGCGTCGCCCTCGGCCACCCGGCCGATCGCGTCCGTCAGCTCCGGACCCGAGATCGTCTTGGTGACGTAGCCGCGGGCGCCGCCGCGGACCACCCCGATCACGTCCTCCGCGGCGTCCGACACCGACAGCGCCAGGAACCGGGTCTGCGACGGCAGCACCCTCCGCAGCACCTCCACGCCCCCGCCGCCCGGCAGGTGCACGTCCAGCAGCACCACCTCGGGCCTGGTCTCACCGATCACCGCGACCGCCTCGTCGACGTCCGCGGCCTCCCCCACCACCTCGATCTGCGGCCCCAACTCGGCCTTGACCCCGGTCCGGAACATCTGGTGGTCATCGACCAGCACGACCCGTGTCACTTCTTCAGCTCCAGCCTGATCTCGGTGCCCTCGCCCGGTGCGCTGCGCACCCGCGCGGTGCCGCCGTGCCGTTCCATACGTCCAATGATCGACCCTCGCACACCCATCCGGTCCGGCGGAACGCCGTCCAGGTCGAACCCCGCGCCGCGGTCCCGCACGAAGATCTCCAGTTCGTCGCCCTCGACCTCGGCGTAGACCGAGATCGAGGGCGCCCCGGAGTACTTCGCCGCGTTCACCAGCGCCTCCCTGGCCGCCTGGACCATCGCGCTGACCCGGTCGTCCAGCGGGCAGTCGCCGACGCAGACCACCTCGACCGGCACCCCGTGGGCGTCCTCCACCTCGGCCGAGACCTCCTTGACCGCCGCGGCGAACAACTGCGAGGAGTCCGACTTGGGCTGGTACAGCCAGGCCCGCAGTTCCCGCTCCTGGGAACGGGCCAGCCGCGCCACCTCCTTGGGGTCCTGGGCGTTGCGCTGGATCAGCGTGAGGGTGTGCAGCACCGAGTCGTGGATGTGCGCCGCCACCTCGGCCCGCTCCTGCGACCGCACCCGCTCGGCGCGCTCGGCGTCCAGCTCCTGCCAGAGCCGCACCAGCCACGGGGTGAGGATCACCGTCACCCCGGTGAGGATGATCGCGGTGGCCAGCAGCACCTGGGGGATCTGCGTCGCCGTGACCTTCTGCGCGAAGAACCCGCCGATCCCGCCGACCACCAGCAGCATGCCCAGCAGGCCCCGCCACCACATGCCCTTGGGCAGGGTGCTCCAGCGCTCCCGCTGGTCCCGGTCGGCCTGCTGCCACAGCAGCGCCGCGCCCACCGCCACGACCAGCACCGGCCACAGGGCCAGCTGCGCGATCCCCGAACCCCCGGTCAGCACGCTGAGCCCGGCCGCCAGCAGGGCGTAGGCGGCCAGCTGCGCCGGACGCCGCCGCCCCGGCGGCTCGTCCCGGCCCGGGACCAGCACCCAGAAGGCGAAATAGGCCGCGTAGCCGTAGGGGCCCGCGGCGGCCAGCCCCACGAACGCCAACCGCACCACCATGGGGTCCAGCCCCAGATGCCCGGCCAGTCCAGCGCACACCCCGGCCACCAGCCGGCCGTCCTTGGCCCGGGTGAACCGGACGATGCCGTCGGAGGTCATGCTCAGATCGTCACATCCCTCATTGGGTCCTCGCATCAGGGCCCGTCCCCGATCCGTTCTCAGGGTCGGTTCAGGGTGACCCCGGATACCGCGCCGGGCACGGATGAGTGAGCATGAGCACATGACCTCCGACAGGCTGACCCGGGCCGGAGAAGGACGCATCGGCGCCGGAGTCTGCGCCGGCCTCGGCCGCTACACCGGGATCGACCCCCTGGTCTTCCGGGTCGGCTTCGCCCTGCTCGTGTTCGCGTCCTGGTGCGCCGTGCCGCTGTACGTCCTGGCGCTCATGATCATGCCCGAGGAGGACGGCGGCCCCGCCTTCCTGGAACGCAGGTCCGGCCGCCTGCTCGCCGGGTCGACGGTGCTGACCCTGCTCGGAGTCCTGCTCTGCGCCGGGGTCCTGCTCGACCTCGCCGGGCAGGGCCTGCTCAACAGCCTCGGCGGGGACACCCTGGCGGCCGGGGTGATCGTGGCGCTGATCGCGCTGATCGCCCAGGCCAAGGGCGCCGACCTCGTCGCGGCGGCCCGCACGCTGCCCGACCGGCTACGAGGGGAGCCCCTTCCCGCCATGACGACCCAGACCCCCCAGTCCGCCGTGCCTCCGGAGGAGGCCCAGGCCGGATGGATCGACCTGGCCACGCTCCAGCCGTTCCGTCCCGGCCCGTCCGCCGCCTTCCAGAAGGATCCCGCCGAACGCTCCGGCCCCGAAAGGCCGTCGGGGGCCACCGACCTCTTCGACCTCTCCGAGCCCGCCGCCTCCGTGAAGACCTCCGAGCCCGAATGCGCGGTCGCCGGGAAGCCGGAGCACCCCTCCGGCGGCAGGCCGCCGGTACTCGCCTGGACCACCCTGCTGCTGGCCGCCGGAGCGGGGGCCTCCTCGCTCGCCTTCACCTCCGGCCTGCCCCAGACGGCGTCCGTGCAGGTGGCGTGCGCCACCGCGCTGGCCGTCGTGGCGCTCGGCCTGGTCACCGGAACCTGGGCGGGCCGGACCAACGGGCTCGTCGCCGTCGGGGCGCTGCTGTCGATGGCGCTGATCGGCACCACCGCCGCCGCGGACGTCGAGAACGGAGCCCGCTTCGGCGAGGTCTCCTGGCGTCCGGTGGACCCCGACGTCGTCCAGCCGTACCGGATCATCGCGGGTCAGGGCGTGCTCGACCTCACCGCGCTGCCGCTGCACGACGGCGGCCGCTACCGCGTCGCGGCCGAGGTCGGCCTCGGCGGCCTGAAGGTGCTGCTGCCCTCGCACGTCCAGGTGGAACTGCGCGTCTCGACCGGGCTGGGCGACGTCACCGTCGACAAGAAGATCACCAGCGGGCCCAGAGCCAGGGTGGAGCGCACGCTGCCCGGCTCGGGGACCAACCCCCCGGTACTGGAACTCCAGGTCAAGGGCAGGGTCGGCGACCTGGAGGTGGTCCGTGCGCCCGCGTAGGACCGACCTGGGAGCGCTGGCCGCCGGAGCCCTCTTCCTCGCCGTCGCGGCCCTGTTCCTGTACACGGCGCTCAGCGGGGTCGAGCTCCTGCCGTTCGCCTACCAGGCGGTGGGGTTCGCGGCCGCTCTCGTCCTGGTCCTGCTGGTCCGCTGGCTGCTGCCGCCCCGCCGCTGAGGCCCGTCAAGCGTAGACGTGGAGGGTGACGGCGTAGCCGGTGCCCGGGTTGACGACCTCGTGCATGCGGTCGCCGGCCTGGACGCGGATCCGGTTGGCGCGCAGGGGGCGGGCCACCGCGCCGTCGCCTCCCACGGCGACCTCGGCCAGCTCGCCCGCGATCACGCTCATGATCTGGGCGGCGCCGCCGTGCCCGTGAGCGGGCAGCCGGTACCCGGGCGGCCAGGTGATCAGCCACAGGCCGTCCTCCAGCTCGACCCGCACCCGTTCGGCGGAGTCGAACCGCACCAGGTGCCACCAGGCGCCGGGGCGGGCGGCGGCCTCCTGGACGCGGGCGGCGAGCTGGCCGACGGTGGGGGGCGCACCGGTCGTACGGACCTGGTCGCGCATGGTGATGTCGGGAAAAGACTCGGTCTTCAAGACGGGAAGATCCTTCGGCTGGTCTCCGGGGCTACGGCCCGCACGGAGAAAACGGCTGACTGGCTGGGGCGGTCAGCGACGACAACACGAAGACAGCGCGCCACCGGCGTGGCAGATGCTCAGTGCGCGCGAGTACATGGTGAGAACTCTACCTGCTCACCGCCGTGTCCGCAGCGCTTTCCCCATCCCGTTGGCACGGCCCTCACCTTGGGACATAGGGTCACCTTCAGCATCATTCCTGGAGGTCTCCCATGGAACTCGACCACGACTTCACCGTCGCCGCGGACGCGGACGCCGCCTGGCCGGTGCTCCTCGACGTGGAGCGCATGCATCCGCTGGTGCCGGGGGCCGTCTACGAGTCCGGCGCGGACGGGGAGTACCACGGCAGGCTGAGGATCAAGTTCGGTCCCACCACGGTCACCTACCGGGGCACCGTCCGCATCGCGGTCGTCGACGACCTGACCCGCACCGCCATCCTCGAGATCACCGCCCGCGAGGCCCGCGGCCAGGGCACCGTCTCCGGTTCCCTCCAGGCCACCGTCCTGCCCTCCGCCTCCTCGGCCCGCGTCGTCCTGCACACCAAGCTGACCTTCACCGGCGGCCGCGCCGCCTCCCTGAGCGAGCACCTCGTCCACGACACCGGCGCCAAGCTCCTCACCCGCTTCTCCACCAACCTCAACGCCCTCCTCACCTCCCCCGCGAAGCCGGAGCCCCCCGCCGCGGAACCGGTCACGATCGACGCCGAGGAACTCGCGCCGCTCGAAGCGCCCGCCCCGGCCCTCTTGGAGACGGAACCCTCCACCGTCGAAACCACCCTCGCGGAGCCCATCACGATCGACGCCGAAGAACTCGCACCGGCCGAAGCGCCCGCCCCGGCCCTCTTGGAGACGGAACCCTCCACCGTCGAAACCACCCTCGCGGAGCCCATCACGATCGACGCCGAAGAACTCGCACCGCTCGAAGCACCCGCCCCTTCTCCTGCGGAGACCGCGCCCGCTGAGCGGTCAGCGGGCGTGGAGACGGAACCCCTTACCCTCGAAGCCGCCCCCGCGGAGACCGTCACGGTCGGAGCCGAAGAGCTCGTGTCGGCCGAAGCGCCCGCCCCGGCTCCCGTGGAGACCGCATCTGTGGAGGCCGTTTCGGTGGAGCAGGGTGCTGCCGGAGCGGAGAGTCCGAAGGCCGGCGGCGTCGGGCGCGTGGAGTCCGGTGAGGGTCACCGGTCGGAGCTGGAGTTGTACGAGCTGTCGGAGCGGGCGGGGTGGCTCAGGCGGGTGCTGCCGGTCTTCGGGGTGCTGGTCGTGGTGCTGGTGGTGCGGCGGTTCCTGCGGCGGCGCTGAGCCGTCCTCTCATCTCAGGTTCAGGTGGTCCAGGACACGGGAGGCCGCCCAGCCGTCGTCGTGGGGGCAGTGCCGCTCGACGAAGGCGCGGTGGCGGTCGCCGGGGGGCTCCGGTCGGGTGAGCGCCTCGATCAGCTCGCCGGTGCCGGCGACGACGGGACCGGGCGCGGGAGCCCCTCCGTCGGCGGACAGGAGGATCGCGGGACGGCCGGTGCCCGCGAAGTCGACCAGGGTCGGGAAGTGGTCGGTCACCAGGACGTCGGCGGCCGGGCACAGCGCGATGGGATCCGGCCAGGCCGTCACGTCGAGGACCGAGGCCGCCCGGGGCCGGGGACCGACGGAGTGCGGCGCGCGGGACAGGATCACGTGGCCTTCGCCCAGGGTCGCCGAGAGGCGGGCCAGATCGGGCGCCGGAGGGAGATCCGGGGCCGCGGCGCGTTTACGCGGGTCGCTCCGGCAGGCGGGGACATACAGGACGACCCTCTTGTCCTCCGGAATGTCCAGGGCACGGCGGATACCCGCCGCGGCGGCGGGCGCCTCCAGGCGGTGCAGCGGGTCGGTGCGGGGGTGGCCGACGGTGAGGATCTCTCCCCCGTGGCCGAAGACCTCCCGGAAGAGCCGCTCAGAGCAGGAGTTCTGGGCCAGCACCAGATCCCACTGCGGCACGTCGTGCTCCCGCCAGGACGGTCCGGCCAGCCGGCGCAGCGGCGCCTCCAGCCCGTCGCCCTCCGGAACGCCGCAGGGGACGCCGTGCCAGCCCTGCACGTACGTCTGGCCGGGCGTCTTGACGTACCAGGGCTCCTGGACGAAGTTCCCGAAGACGTACCGGGCTCCGGCCAGCGCCTCGAAGTGCTCGCGGCTGCCCGCCAGGACGATCCGCGCGCCCTCGGGCGCGGGGAAGGCGCCGTCCGCCGTCACCCACACGCACTCCACGCCGAGGTCGCGGCGGCGCAGCTCCTCGAAGAGGCCGCGCGGGTTGCACGAGTACTCGCGCCCTTTGTAGGCGTCGAAGAGCGCGAGGTCGCGGACGGGCTGGGAGCGCCGCTCCCGGTAGACCGTCCGCCGCAGGGACTCCCGGGCGTACCGGCCGCGTTCACAGCCGTGCGGCCCCGCCTTGGCCTGCAGTTCGAGCGCGTCCATGCGGTAGACGGCGAACGCGTACTCGTGCCATCCGCTCACGCGGGGTCCGGGCAGCCCGCGCAGGGCGTCACGTGAGACGAAGACCGCCTGGCCGTCCAGGTGGAGCGTCCACCGTCCGCCGCCCAGCGCCACGTCCCCGAACGGGCGGGGCATGCTCCGGGGCCGGAGCGCCGCGGTGAAGGCGGCCTCCCGCCATTCCAGCGGGATCCGGTGCTCCTCCCCCGAGCGCCGGTGCCGCAGCACCAGCTCGGACGGCCGGACCGCCCCGAGGTAGGAGCCGGCGACCTCCAGCCGCTCGTCGTCCGTCCAGGAGATGCTCCGCACCACCGGCTTGGGGCGGCGCGCGAACAGGCGCAGCACCCCGTGCCTGGTCCGGCTCACCGCCAGCTCACCGCCGGGCACCGGGTAGGTCTCGTCGGGGCAGGCCGCCTGCACCCGGAACCCGCCCAGCCGCACCTCCCACGCTCCGGGGGACAGCACGGCGGGCCCGGCCAGCTCCGAGGTCGGCACCTCGGCCCGGAAGCGCAGCCCGTTCGTCTCGGCCGTCACCCGCACCTTGGCGTCCTTGCGGGCGAGCACCATCTGCAGGGGGCCCAGCGGGGTCCGCGCCAGCGTGCCCTCCAGGACCAGCCGCCCGCCCTCCACCCGGTGCGCGAGGAGCGTGGCCTCCTGCGGGCGCACCCGCAGCACGTACTCGCCGTCCTCCTCGGCCGCCTCGACGCGCAGGACGGCGTTCAGCCGCTCCACCCGGGTGGCGGTGGGCCACTTCTGCAGGGACGAGCGCGGCGGCGCCGGCGTGCTGCGCAGCCGCACCCCCTGGCAGGTCACCTCCACCTCGAACCGCCAGTCCGACGGGCGCAGCCGTCCGAGGGTCCTCAGCGACGACGCGGGGATCCGCGCCCGGAACCCCGAGGCGTCGTGGTTGACGAGCGCCTGCCCCGAACCCGCGGTGACGTCCGGCCTGTCGACCCTCTCCAGCGGGACCCTGATCCGGCCGATCCTGCCCGACGGGCGCAGCCACAGCCGGATGCGGGAGGACTCGGACTCCAGCCATTTGATGTAGGCGTGGCCTTCCAGTTCCAGGACGCCGTCGTCCGTCCAGCCCGCGCTGTCGAGGCGGGCCACCGCCTCCAGTTCGCGCGTCACGTCGCACAGGCCGTGCGGCGCGCTGTCGGAGAAGGGGTACCGGGCGTGCCAGTGCCTGTCCTCACGCACCACGGGCACCGACCGGTGCCCCCCGGCCTTGGCGAACCGCAGCAGTTCCCCCAGGTCCTCCCGCCTGCCCTCGCGCAGCAGGTGCAGCCGCAGCCGCTGGAAGGCCGTCATGTGCCCGGCCGTCTCCGGGCCGAGCTCGGCGGCCAGACGGGTGGCGAGCTCCAGGGCCTCGTCCATGGTCTCGGCGGCTCCGGACGCGGCCGCGCCGCCGGCCTCGGCCAGCGTGCTGAAAACCACCCGCAGCTCGATCCCGAGCAGCACGTGCAGGTCGTAGGCGCCGATCAGCTCCGGCGCCCGCACCGCGAGCTCCTGGCGGACGCACTCGGCGGACCGCAGCCGCTGCAGGAGGTTCGCCGCCTCGTGCCGCTCCTCGGTGATGGAGCCCGGCCGCCGTCGCCAGTGGTAGACGGTCTCGCTCAGCACGTCCACGGACCGGGCGACGGCGTGCGCGGTGAGGACGACCGGCGGGTCCTCGTACAGGCCCGCCGGGAAGGTGAAGCCGTGGTCGTCCCAGAACGAGCGCCGGAACACCTTGTTCCACGGGGTGCGGTCGCGCACCAGCAGCGGGTGCAGGCTCGCGCGGGTGCGCTCCCTGGGTTCGGTGAAGATGTCGCGGTGCAGCGACGACTGCCACGTCCTGCCCTCGGACATGCGCAGGACGTTGCCCGCGGCGAAGTCCGAGCCGGTGCGCTCCAGCGTCTGGACCAGCAGCCGGTAGGCGTCGGGCGGGACCACGTCGTCCCCGTCGGCGAACGCCAGGTACCGGCCGGTGGCGTGGGCGACGCCGGTGTTGCGGGCCGGTCCGGGACCGGAGTTCTCCTGCTGGATCAGCCGGAACCGGGGGTCCCTGGCGGCCGTCGCCTTGGCGGCGACCGCCCCGTCGTCGGTGGACCCGTCGTCCACCATGACCACTTCCAGCTTCGGGTAGCTCTGCGCGGCCAGCGACCGCAGGCACTCGGGCAGGTACTCGGAGAGGTCGTGGAAAGGGACGATCACGCTGAGCAAGGGCGACGAGGCGCCGCTCCGGAGATGCATCACAGACTCCTGAAGGCCCTGAGGACGTGGTCGGTGACCCGTGCGGGGGCGACTTCGCCGCCTCCTCGTCGGTTCAGGAGCGGCTCAGCAGGTGCCGGACCCGGAACGGCCTGGCCAGCAGCCATTCGTCGTCGAGGTCGGCGGGGTCCGCCCCGGCGTGCAGCAGGTCCTCGGCCATCACCAGCTCGGCCTCGGTGCTCCTGATGCGCACAGAGAGGTCCCTAGGAGTCTTTGCCATGAACATGCCCCCCAGAATCATCACGTTGGGCAACCATTCTGTACCTCAGGGTGAGGATCGAGGGGCATCTTGACAACTTTTCTCGCAAGCGAGGTTTCAGGAGGCGACCCTGACGCTCCAGCCGCGGCTCCGGACGGCGTCCCGGACCACCTTGGCGAGGAGCTCGAACTCCGGCGCCCGGGGGGAGGTCGACCGGTGCACCAGCCCGATCGAGCGGTGGGGGGCGGGGTCGCGGAACCGCCGGACGTTCATCCCCTCTCGTCCACCTTCAGCGGGAATCGCCGATTCTGGGAGCAATGTCACACCCAGTCCGCCCGCGACGAGCTGCACCAGCGTGGTGAGGCTGGTGGCGTAGGTCGCGGCCGCGGCCCGGGCGCCGGCCTCCCGGCAGACCTCCAGCGCCTGGTCGCGCAGGCAGTGGCCCTCGTTCAGCAGCAGCATCTCGAAGTCGCCGAGCGCGTCGCGGGCGAGCGGCTCGTCCACCTCGTAGCCGCTGGGCGCGGCCAGCAGGAAGTCCTCCTCGTACAGCGGCAGCTCCACCAGCCCCGGCGTGGTGACCGGCAGGGCCAGGACCGCCACGTCGATCCGGCCCCCGATCAGCTCGGCCACGCAGTGGGCGGTCTGCTCCTCGCGGACCGCCAGCTCCATCAGGGGGAACTCGCGCCGCAGGTCGGGCAGCACGGTGGGCAGCAGGTAGGGGGCGACGGTCGGGATGACCCCGAACCGCAGCGGCCCGCCCAGCGGCCCGCGCTCGGCCGCGGCCTCCTCCTCCAGCCGGTCGAGCTCGGCCATGACGGCCGCGGCCCGGCGCGCCACCCGCTCCCCCGCCGGAGTGAGCAGCACCTTGCGCGTGGTGCGTTCCAGAAGCTGGGTGCCCAGGGCGTCCTCCAGCGCGGCGACGGCGCCGGAGAGCGCGGGCTGGCTCATCCGCAGCGCCGAGGCGGCCTCGCGGAAGTGGAGGTGCTCCGACACCGCGAGAAAGGCGCGCAACTGGGCGACTGTCGGGCGGCTGATAAGCAACTCCTATCGCGGACACCCCGTAGAGCTGATTTCTCACATGACGATACCTGCGAGATCCTGGGTACCGACCACCCGCATCTCTTTGCCCAGGGAGGGCCTTGTGCTTTCGATCGGTGACCAGTTTCCGTCCTACTCGCTGACCGCCTGCGTCTCCCTCGACGCCGACAACGCGTTCGAGACCATCGACGAGAAGTCCTATGAAGGCAAGTGGCGGGTCGTGTTCTTCTGGCCCAAGGACTTCACCTTCGTGTGTCCGACCGAGATCGCCGAGTTCGGCCGTCTCAACGACGACTTCGCCGACCGCGACGCCCAGGTGCTCGGCGCGTCCGTGGACAACGAGTTCGTGCACTACAACTGGCGCAAGAACCACGAGGACCTGCGCGACCTGCCGTTCCCGATGCTGTCGGACCTCAACCGCGAGCTGGCCGGGGCCCTCGGCATCCTGACCAAGGACGGCGTCGCCCAGCGCGCCACCTTCATCGTCGACCCCGACAACGAGATCCAGTTCGTCATGGTCACCGCCGGTTCCGTCGGCCGCAACGTCAAGGAGGTCCTGCGGGTCCTCGACGCCCTGCAGTCGGACGAGCTGTGCCCCTGCAACTGGAACAAGGGCGAGTCCACCCTGGACGTCAACAAGCTGCTCGCGGACGCCTGACCATGAGCGTCGACAACCTGAAGAACGCCCTTCCGTCCTACGCCAAGGACATCAAGCTCAACCTGGGCTCGGTGACCGGCACCTCTCAGCTGTCCGAGCAGCAGCTGTGGGGCACGGTGCTCTCCACCGCGCTGGCCACCAGGAGCGCCCAGGTGATCGCGGAGATCTCCGCCGAGGCGGGCGACTACCTCAGCGCCGAGGCGTTCGAGGCCGCCAAGGCCGCCGCCGCGATCATGGCGATGAACAACGTGTACTACCGCTCGACCCACCTCATCGGGGACGAGACCTACGCCACCCTCCCGGCGAAGCTGCGCATGAGCGTCATCGCCAAGCCCGGGGTGGACAAGGCCGACTTCGAACTGTGGTGCCTGGCCGTGTCGGCCATCAACGGCTGCGGCCGCTGCCTGGAGTCCCACGAGAAGGTCCTGCGCGAGTCGGGCTTCTCCCGTGAGCTCGTCCAGGAGGCGCTGCGCATCGCCGCCGTCGTCAACGCCACCGCCGCCACCCTCGAGGCGGAGAAGGCTCTGACCACCGCCTGATCCAGGCCCGGTCGACGCCCCCGGCCCCCGCGGAAGCCCCTTTCCGCGGGGGCCTTCCCGTGCCCGGAAGCCGTACGGTGGCACGGTGAACGCTTTCCTGGCACGGATGTGGCGCAAGATCCGCGGGTCCTACCAGTGGCGGCTGCTGTGGTTCGCCCACGCCAAGTTCAACTGCGGCGTCACGGGGGTCGTCTTCGGCCCGGACGGGCGGGTCCTGCTGCTGCGCCACCGCCTGTGGCCCCTGGACCGGCAGTGGGGCTTTCCCACCGGTTACGCGCGCAAAGGCGAGCGCCACGAGGAGACGATCGCCCGGGAGGTCCGCGAGGAGACCGGCCTGTCGGTGGAGGTGGGGCGCCTGCTCAAGGTGACCAGCGGGTACCGGCTGCGGATCGAGATCGCCCACGAGGCCGTCCTGACCGGCGGCGCCGACGCCATGGAGGGCCTGAGGCTGGAGGACCGCGAGGTCCTGGAGGCGCGGCTGTTCGCGCCGGACGAGCTGCCCGAGGGCATGCTCCCGGCGCACCGCGAACTGCTCTCCCTGGCCCTGGAGCGGGCCCGGGACCGGGCTCAGAGGCGGTAGCGGCTCCAGGCGGTGCGCATCCGCTCGACCTGCCCCTTGGTGAACTCCGTCATGCACTTGTCGTACCCGTAGTCCATGAAGTTGTGGATCGAGTCGCGGCCCCAGGCGGGGCAGGTGTCGGGAGCCTTCTTCGGGCAGCCGTTGGTGGGTTCCTTCTGGGCCGGGGTGTCGCCGACGCGGTCGCCGGCCGAGCAGCCGTCCTCGTCCGGGTAGGCCCGGCCGAAGGTGTGGTAGAGACCGAGCCAGTGGCCGACCTCGTGCACCGCGGTGTAGCCCAGGCTGTAGTGCTTGATCTTCCCGCCCGGCAGGCTGTCGTAGTGGACGATCACGCCGTCGTTGGCCGGTTCCTTCTTGTAGTCCCACGGCATGGTCGCCCAGCCGAGCAGCTCGCTCCCGAGGTTCGCGGTGTAGACGTTGAGGGTGCTGTCGCCGCCCTTGCGCAGCTTCTTCTTGAAGTCCGTCTCGTACTGCTGGGGCTTCCCGAACCAGTCGGCGTTCCTCGTCCAGGTGATCTTCTTCAGGTAGAAGTTGATCCGGGCGCTGGATCCGCCCTTCTTCCCCCGGTAGGCGGTGTCGAGCACCTTGATCTGCTCGAGCACGGCCTTCTTCGTGACCTTGCCCTTCTTCCCGTTGTGCAGCACGTGGAAGTGGACGGGGATGTGGATCCATTTCGCGTCGTCCGTGGAGCGCAGCAGCCTGCCCGTGATCTCCTGCCGGTCCAGTTCCCGTTCGACCTGCTCGGCCACCCCGGCGCTCACCCGCGAGCCGGGCTCGGCCGTCCTCGCCCCGTAGCGCACCCGGGCCCGCCCGTGCTCGTCGTGTGCGTGGACGTCCCCTCCCGTGGCGCAGAAGGCCTCCGCGTGCGGGGCCGCCACAGCGGGGGCGGCCGTCGCGGGAGCTTCCGCGAGACGGGGGACGGAGACCATCGCCGCGACGGCCAGGCCGAGCACGGCGCATTTCCCTACGCGCTTCACGGGGCTCCTCGGGGGGTCTTGCGGTGGGGGCGGTCGGGACTGGGGTGACGGGGAGGCTTTACCAGGGGGAGGTGAGAAGAATGTACAAGAAAGTACCTGCAGAAAACCGGTGGAACGCCAACGTTCCGACAGTCCGGGCACCAGCGTTCACGCACCGTGGGAGCCCGTAGACTGGTGTCACTCCCTGTCTTCGCCGCGAAAGGCTCTCCCGTGCCCGTGACCGAACAGTCGTTCGACACTGTTCTCGTCGTTGACTTCGGCGCGCAGTATGCGCAGCTGATCGCCCGGCGCGTCCGGGAATGCCATGTGTTCAGCGAGATCGTGCCGTCCACCATGCCGGTCAGCGAGATGCTCGCCCGCAAGCCCAAGGCGATCATCCTGTCCGGCGGCCCCTCCTCGGTGTACGAGCCGGGCGCCCCCGCCGCGCCCGAGGGCCTGTTCACCACCGGGGTCCCGGTCCTGGGCATCTGCTACGGCTTCCAGGTGATGGCCCAGACCCTCGGCGGCATCGTCGAGCGGACGGACGTCGCCGAGTACGGCCGCACCGACCTCGACGTCCTGGGCGGCGAGCTGTTCGCGGGCCTGCCCGTGGCGCAGAAGGTGTGGATGTCGCACGGCACCTACGCCAGCCGCGCCCCCGAGGGCTTCAAGGTCACCGCGACCACGTCCGTGACCCCGATCGCCGCCTTCGAGAACCCCGAAGAGGGCCTTTACGGCGTGCAGTTCCACCCCGAGGTGCTGCACACCGAGCACGGCAGGACCGTGATGAAGCGCTTCCTGGAGCTGGCCGGGGTCCGTCCCAACTGGACGATGGTCAACATCGCCGAGGAGTCGATCGAGCGGATCCGCCGCCAGGTCGGCGACAAGCACGCCATCTGCGGCCTGTCCGGCGGAGTCGACTCGGCCGTGGCCGCCGCGCTGGTCCAGCGGGCCATCGGCGACAAACTGACCTGCGTGTACGTCGACCACGGCCTGATGCGCAAGGACGAGTCCGAGCAGGTCGAGAAGGACTTCGTCGCGGCCACCGGCGTGAAGCTGCACGTCGTGGACGCCGAGGAGCGCTTCCTGTCCGCGCTGGCCGGGGTCACCGACCCCGAGGAGAAACGCAAGATCATCGGGCGGGAGTTCATCCGGGTCTTCGAGGCCGCGGCCCGCGAGATCTCCGCCACGGACGACGTGGAGTTCCTGGTCCAGGGCACCCTCTACCCCGACGTGGTGGAGTCCGGCGGGGGCACCGGCGCCGCCAACATCAAGTCCCACCACAACGTCGGCGGCCTGCCGGAGGACCTGCAGTTCTCCCTGGTCGAGCCGCTGCGCACCCTGTTCAAGGACGAGGTGCGCGCCCTGGGCGAGCAGCTCGGCCTGCCGCCGGAGATCGTCTGGCGCCAGCCCTTCCCCGGCCCCGGCCTGGGCATCCGGATCATCGGCGAGGTGACCCGCGAGCGGCTGGACCTGCTGCGCGAGGCCGACGCGATCGCCCGCGAGGAGCTGACCCAGGCCGGCCTCGACCGCGACGTGTGGCAGTTCCCGGTCGTGCTCCTGGCCGACGTGCGCTCGGTGGGCGTGCAGGGCGACGGCCGCACCTACGGCCACCCGGTGGTGCTGCGCCCGGTCAGCAGCGAGGACGCGATGACCGCCGACTGGTCGCGCCTGCCCTACGACCTGCTGGAGCGGATCTCCACCCGGATCACCAACGAGGTCCGCGAGGTCAACCGCGTGGTGCTGGACATCACCAGCAAGCCTCCGGGCACTATCGAGTGGGAGTAGGGGCTCCGCCCAGCACCAGCCTCATCGCCCTGTCGTAGATCCCGGCCGGGACCCGGTCGGGGTCGAGCAGGTGCTGCAGGGCCAGGCCGAGCTCCATCGCCATGGCCAGGGCCGCGCGCTCCTGGGCCGGCATCGCGGGCCCGCCGTCCGGCGCCTCCCCCGAACGCTCCTGCCGTTCCAGCCGCTCGGCCAGCTCGGTGCGCTGGCAGTGGTACCAGTCGGCGATCCGCCAGCCGGCCGAGTAGTCGCGCATGCCGTACAGCCAGAACTCCACCAGGAGCTGGCCCAGCAGCCGGTCCTCGTCGTTGTCGCCGTCCCAGCGCCGGCCGAGGCGTTCGCCGCGGGTGGTGTGCCGCTCCAGCAGGGCGAAGAGCAGGTCGGCCTTCCCGGCGAAGTTGGAGTACACCGCGCCCTTGGTGAGCCCGGCCGCGCCGGCGATGTCGTCCAGGGAGGCGCCGTGGACGCCGCGTTCGGCCCACAGCCGCTGCGCCGCGTCCAGAAGCGCCTCGCGGGTCCGCACCCGCTTCTCCTGCCGTCCGGGTCTCACGGTCCGTCGGGTGGTAGCAGCCATCCGTAACCCCCTCTGAAATTCTCTCTCCCTCCTGATACACCGGACGACCTTGGTCTTTCTCGCCTTTACCGATGTGGATCGGTCCAAGATTGTGAGCCAACCCATAATGACCGGGTGGCCATTTTGGGTTACTTGCAGGTATTCAAACCTGGCCGCTCGGTCATATGCTGACCGGCATGGCAACCCAGACGGCTTCCTCCCGCCCCCTCTCCGACGCTGTCATCGCCAGGGTCACCGGCCTGGTGAACTCCTCCGGGGCCACCACGGTGATCAACACGCCGTTCACCGGTGAGCCCCTGGCCACCGTGCCGCTCTCCACCGCCGAGGACGTGGAGCGGGCCTACGCCAAGGCCCGCGCCGCACAGCGCGCCTGGGCCCTGCTCTCCCCGGCCGAGCGCGCCAAGCCCGTCCTGCGCTTCGTCGACGAGTTCATCGCCCGCCGCGACGAGATCCTGGACATCCTGCAGTGGGAGACGGGCAAAGCCCGCCGGCACGCCTTCGAGGAGTTCCTGGACGTCACCCTCGGCCCGCTGTACTACGCGCGCCGCGCGCCGAAGCTGCTGGCGCCCAAGCGCCGCCAGGGCGCCTTCCCGCTGGCCGTCAAGACCTACGAGTACCGGCAGCCCAAGGGCGTGATCGGCGTGATCACCCCGTGGAACTACCCGATCAGCATGGGCGTCGGCGACACCATCCCGGCCCTGCTGGCCGGCAACGCCGTCGTGCACAAGCCCGACACCCAGACCGCGCTGAGCGTGTTGTGGTGCGTCGACCTGATGATCGAGTGCGGGCTGCCCCGCGACCTGTGGCAGGTCGTCGTCGGCGACCCCGCCGAACTGGGCGACCCCCTCATCGGCGAAGCCGACTACATCGCCTTCACCGGCTCCACCCGCGCCGGACGGCTCATCGCCGAGAAGGCCGCGCCCCGCCTCATCGGCTACTCGCTGGAGCTCGGCGGCAAGAACCCGATGATCGTTCTGGAGGACGCCGACCTGGTCAAGGCCGCCCGCGGCGCCGTCCGGGCCTGCTTCAGCAACGCCGGTCAGCTGTGCATCTCCATCGAGCGCCTGCTGGTGCACGAGAAGGTCCACGACGAGTTCCTCGCCAAGTTCGCCGCCGAGACCAAGGCGATGAAGCTCGGCTCGTCCCTGGACTTCGAACCCCAGATGGGCTCGCTGACCTACCCGCGCCAGCTCGAGGCCGTCACCGCGCACGTCGAGCAGGCCGTCGAGGCGGGCGCCACGGTCGTCGCCGGCGGCAGGGCGCGCCCCGACCTCGGCCCGCTCTTCTACGAGCCGACCATCCTCACCGGGGTCACCACCGAGATGGACCTGTGCGCCAACGAGACGTTCGGCCCGGTCGTCAGCGTCTACAAGTTCGCCACCGAGGAGGAGGCGATCGAGCGGGCCAACGACACCCACTACGGCCTCAACGCCTCGGTCTGGACGCGGAACCTCGCCCGCGGACGCCGCGTCGGCTCCCGGCTCCAGGCCGGGACCGTCAACGTCAACGAGGGCTACGGCTCGGCGATGGCCTCGCACGACGCCCCCATGGGCGGCATGAAGCAGTCCGGAGTCGGCCGCCGCCACGGCGCCGAGGGCCTGCTGAAGTACACCGAGGCGCAGACGCTCGCCACCACCCAGTACATGGAGCTGGACGCCCCTCCCGGAGTCCCGTACGCCAAGTACGTCGACCTCCTGACCACCTCCCTCAAGACGCTCAAGCGCCTGCGTCTCAAGTAAGGACAGGCCTCCCGTGGACTACGACGTTCTCATAGTCGGCTCCGGGTTCGGCGGCAGCGTCACCGCGCTCCGCCTCACCGAGAAGGGCTACAAGGTCGGCGTCATCGAGTCGGGGCGCCGCTTCGACACCCGTGGCGAGGGCACCGCCCACCGCCCGCTCCCCAAGACGAGCTGGCGCCTGCCCTCCTACGTGTGGGCCCCCGCTTTCGGGCTCACCGGAATCCAGCGCATCCACCTGGTCCGCGGCAAGAAGGGCGGCATGGTCACCGTGCTGGCCGGCGCCGGGGTCGGCGGCGGCTCGCTGGTGTACGCCAACACCCTGTACGTCCCGCCGAAGCCGTTCTTCGAGGACCGGCAGTGGGCGCACATCACCGACTGGGAGGCCGAGCTCGCCCCCTACTACGACCAGGCCAGGCGGATGCTCGGCGTGGTGCAGAACCCGGCGATGACCCCGGCCGACAGGGTCGTCAAGCGGGTCGCCGACCGGATGGGCAAGGGCGACACCTTCCGGCTGACGCCCGTCGGCGTGTTCTTCGGCAAGCACGGCGGCGCCAGGCACGAAGACCCCTACTTCGGCGGCGCCGGCCCCGAGCGCAAGGGCTGCACGCAGTGCGGCGAGTGCATGACGGGCTGCCGCCACGGCGCCAAGAACATGCTCACCGAGAACTACCTTTACCTCGCCGAGAAGGCAGGGGCGCGCATCATGCCGCTGTCCCGCGTCACGGACGTGCGGCCGGTCGAGGGCGGTTACGCCGTCGACATCGTCCGCACCGGCTCCTTCGGGCGAAATCGCAGGACCCTCACCGCCGGGCAGGTCGTCTTCTCCGCCGGCACGTACGGCACGCAGAAGCTGCTGCACAAGCTCAAGGCCGAGAGGTCCCTGCCGAACATCTCGGACAACCTCGGGGTCCTGACCCGCACGAACTCCGAGGCGATCCTCGGCGCGGAACGCTATTCGGCCAAGGGCGAGGACTTCTCCAAGGGCGTGGCCATCACCTCCTCGTTCCACCCGGACGAGCAGACCCACATCGAGCCCGTCCGCTACGGGCACGGCTCCAACCTGATGGGCCTGATGCGCTCCCTGCTCCTTGACGGCGGCGGCGCGCCCCGCTGGCTGAAGTTCCTCGGCGAGGTCGCCAAGCGCCCGTGGGACCTGGCCCGGCTGCCCAACCTGCGCAGGTGGTCGGAGCGGACGGTCATCGCGCTGGTCATGCAGACCCGCGACAACTCCATCACCGTCAAGGGCGAGAAGGGCCCCTTCGGCTGGGACCTCAAGGCGCGGCCCGGCCACGGCGAGCCCAACCCCACGTGGATCCCCCAGGGCCACGAGGCGGTGCGGCTGATGGCGGAGGAGACCGGCGGCATGCCCGGCGGCAACTGGGGCGACCTGTTCGACATCCCGCTGACCGCCCACTTCATCGGCGGCTGCGTGATCGGCGACTCCCCGCAGACCGGCGTCATCGACCCCTACCACCGCCTGTACGGCCACCCCGGCCTGCACGTGGTGGACGGTTCGACGATCTCCGCGAACCTGGGCGTCAACCCGTCCCTCACCATCACCGCCCAGGCCGAGCGCGCCATGGCGTTCTGGCCCAACCGCGACGAGCCCGACCTCCGCCCGGCCCTGGGCACCCCCTACCAGCGCCTGTCCCCCGTCGCCCCGAAGAACCCGATCGTCCCGGCGACGGCCCCCGCCGCCTACCGCCTGCCGATCGTCGACATCACCTGAAACAGCCGACCGCAGCGAAGCGAGGATCGGCTGTTTCACCCCGCGGGGGTCTGGGGGTCGCCCCCAGATGAGCACAGCCGACCGCAGCGAAGCGAGGATCGGCTGTTTCACCCCGCGGGGGTCTGGGGGTCGCCCCCAGACGAACACAGCCGACCGCAGCGAAGCGAGGATCGGCTGTGCTCACCTGACCGGCTCGTTCGCCGGGAGGCTGGTCGGGACGAGGTCGGGGGCGCCTCGGCGCAGGGCGTCGGCCTCCTGGTCGTTCTCGGACGTCTGGGAGGCGCGCTCGGCCTCCACCCGCTGGATGTAGTGCTCCAGTTCGCGCTTGGCCTCCTCCTGGGACCAGCCGAAGACCGGGGCGACCAGGGTGGCGGCCTCCTCGGCGGCGCCCAGCCCGCGGTCCCAGGTCTCGAAGGAGATCCGGGTGCGGCGCGACAGGATGTCGTTGAGGTGCCGGGCGCCCTCGTGGGTGGCGGCGTAGACGACCTCGGCCCGCAGGTAGTCGTCGGCCCTGGCCAGCGGGCTGGCCAGGTCGGGGCGCTCGGCGATCAGCTCCAGCAGGTCCTCGATGAGGGTGCCGTACCGGCGCAGCAGGTGCTCGATCCGGGCCACGTGCAGCCCGGAGGAGGAGGCCAGCCGGTACCGGGAGTTCCACAGCGCCTGGTAGCCCGTGCCCCCCACCAGCGTGACCCGGTCGGTGCAGGAGGGCGCGACGCGGCCGTCCAGGCCGTGCACGACGGCGTCGACGGCGTCCTTGGCCATCACCCGGTACGTCGTGTACTTGCCTCCGGCGACCATCACCAGGCCCGGCACGGGATGCGCCACGACGTGCTCGCGGGAGAGCTTCGACGTCTCCTCGGACTCCCCCGACAGCAGCGGGCGCAGCCCCGCGTACACGCCCTCCACGTCGTCCGGGGTGAGCGGGACGTTCAAGAAGGCGTTCACGTGGTTGAGCAGGTAGTCGATGTCGGCCTTGGACGCGGCGGGATGGGCCTTGTCGAACGTCCAGGTGGTGTCGGTGGTCCCGATGATCCAGTGCCGCCCCCACGGGATGACGAACAGGACGGACTTCTCCGTCCGGAGGATGACGCCCGAGGAGCTGTGGATCCTGTCCCTGGGGACCACCAGGTGGATGCCCTTGGACGCCCGGACGTGGATCTGCCCCCGGCCTCCGACGAGGTGCTGGATGTCGTCGGTCCACACGCCGGTGGCGTTGACCACCTGCCGGGCGCGGACCTCCAGCTCCCGCCCGTCCTCCAGGTCGCGGACCCGCACCCCGGTGACGCGCTCGCCCTCGCGGAGGAACCCCACGCACTCGGTGCGGGAGGCTATCCGCGTCCCGAAGGACGCCGCCGTCCGCAGCACCGTCATCACGTAGCGCGCGTCGTCGACCTGCGCGTCCCAGTACTGGATGGCGCCGGTGAAGGAGGTCCGCTTGAGGGAGGGGGCGACCTTCAGCGCCTGCCGCCGGCTCAGGTGCCGGTGCGGGGGCACCCCGCGGGACGCCCTCATCGAGAACGAGAGCGAGTCGTACAGCGCGACTCCCGCGCCGACGTAGAAGCGCTCCCAGCCCCGGTGGGTCAGCGGGAAGAGGAAGGGGACGGGCCGGACCAGGTGCGGCGCGATCACCTGGAGCAGCAGTCCCCGCTCGGTGAGCGCCTCCCGCACCAGGTCGAAGTTGTACTGCTCCAGGTAGCGCAGGCCGCCGTGGATCAGCTTCGAGGAGCGCGAGGAGGTGCCGGACGCGAAGTCCCTGGCCTCGACGAGCGCGACCTTCAGGCCCCGGGTCGCGGCGTCCAGGGCCACTCCCGCGCCGGTGATCCCGCCGCCGACCACGACGACGTCGAACTCCTCGGCGGCCATCTCCGCCAGCGCGGCCTCACGCTCCCGCGGCCCCAGCCGCGAACTGCCCAGCCCGATCATGGAGATCCCCCGCTCAGGTTTGGCGGTCCCGTTCCCTCCCACGCCTTCCCACACCGGGACCCGCCCCAACCCCGTACCCCAGAAGAATTACCGATCAGTAACCAAAAGTCCCTCAACGTGAAAGGGCGGGCACATCCTGTGGATGTTCCCGCCCCCTTCCCGGCGCCGCCGGGACGCGTCACTTGGGTTCGACGACCACCTGGACGCGCTGGAAGTCCTTGACCTCCGTGTAGCCGGACGTCGCCATCGCCCGCCGCAGGGCGCCGATGAGGTTCATCGAGCCGTCCGCCGCGTGCGAGGGGCCGAAGAGGATCTGCTCCAGGGAGCCGATCGTGCCCAGCGCCAGCCGCGTGCCGCGCGGAACGTCGCCGTGGTGGGCCTCGCTCCCCCAGTGGTGGCCGCGGCCGGGGGCCTCGGTCGCCCGCGCGATCGGCGAGCCGACCATCACCGCGTCCGCGCCGCAGGCGACGGCCTTGGCGATGTCGCCGGACGAGCGCATGCCGCCGTCGGCGATCACGTGCACGTACCGGCCGCCGGACTCGTCCATGTAGTCCCGGCGGGCCGCCGCGACGTCCGCCACCGCGGTCGCCATGGGGACGGCCACGCCCAGCACGTCGCGGGTGGTGTGGGCCGAGCCGCCGCCGAAGCCGACCAGCACGCCCGCCGCGCCGGTGCGCATCAGGTGCAGGGCCGCCTGGTAGGTGGCGCAGCCGCCGACGATCACCGGCACGTCCAGCTCGTAGATGAACTGCTTGAGGTTGAGCGGCTCGGCCCGGCCCGAGACGTGCTCGGCCGAGACCGTGGTGCCGCGGATGACGAAGAGGTCGACGCCGGCGTCCACGACCGCCTTGGAGTACCGGGCGGTGCGCTGCGGCGACAGGGAGGCGGCCACGGTGACCCCGGCCTCCCTGACCTCCTCGATCCGCTGTCCGATCAGCTCTTCCTTGATCGGCTCCTGGTAGACCTCCTGGAGCCGCCGGGTGGCCTGCTCGTCGGACAGCTCCGCGATCTCGGCCAGCAGCGGCTCGGGGTCGGCGTAGCGGGTCCACAGGCCCTCGAGGTCGAGCACCCCCAGCCCGCCCATCCGGCCGACCATGATCGCCGTCGCCGGGCTGACCACGCTGTCCATCGGCGCGACCAGCAGCGGGATCTCGAACCGGTAGGCGTCGATCTGCCAGGCGACGCTGACCTCCTCGGGGTCGCGCGTCCGGCGAGAGGGGACGATGCCGATCTCGTCGAAGGCGTACGCCCGGCGCCCGCTCTTGCCGCGCCCGATCTCAACCTCAGCTGCCACCGTCAGACCCTTCTGCAACCCTGCTGGTAAACGACCGGGCGAGTCTATCGGCCCTGGTAGTTCGGGGCCTCCACGGTCATCTGGATGTCGTGGGGGTGGCTCTCCTTCAGGCCCGCCGAGGTGATCTGCATCAGCCGGCCGTTCTCCTGCAGTTCGCCGATGGTGCGGCTGCCGGTGTACCACATGGCCTGCTGCAGCCCGCCGACGAGCTGGTGGGACACGGCGGCCAGCGGGCCGCGGTAGGGCACCTGGCCCTCGACGCCCTCGGGCACCAGCTTCTCCTCGCTGACGACCTCGCCCTGGGCGTAGCGGTCCTTGGAGTAGGACTTGCCCCGCTCGCGGTTGCGCATCGCGCCCAGCGAGCCCATGCCCCGGTAGGTCTTGTACTGCTTGCCGTGCACGAAGACCAGGTCGCCGGGCGACTCGTCCACGCCGGCCAGCAGCGAGCCGAGCATCACCGTGGACGCGCCCGCCGCGATGGCCTTGCCGATGTCGCCGGAGTACTGCAGGCCGCCGTCGCCGATCACCGGCACCCCGGCGGGGGCGCAGGCGCGGGCCGCCTCGTAGATGGCGGTGATCTGCGGCACGCCGACGCCCGCGACCACCCGGGTGGTGCAGATGGAGCCGGGGCCCACCCCGACCTTGACCGCGTCCGCGCCGGCGTCCACCAGCGCCTTGGCCCCGGCGTAGGTGGCGATGTTGCCGCCGATCACCTGCACCCGGGAGTTGGCCTTGATCTTGGCGATGGTGTCGGCGACGCCCTTGGAGTGCCCCTGCGCCACGTCCACGATGACCGCGTCGACCCCGGCCTCGATCAGCGCCTGGGCCCGCCGGACCGCGTCCTCGCCGACGCCGACCGCGGCGGCCACGACCAGGCGGCCCTCCTCGTCCTTGGTGGCGTGGGGGTAGCGCTCGGTCTTGGCGAAGTCCTTGACGGTGATCAGCCCGCGCAGCCTGCCCTCGTCGTCGATCAGCGGCAGCTTCTCGATCTTGTTCTTGGCCAGCAGCGCGAACGCGTCCTCCCGGGAGACGTCCTCGCGGGCGGTGACCAGCGGCATCGGGGTCATGACCTCGCTCACCGGGCGGGACATGTCGGTCTCGAACCGGGTGTCGCGGTTGGTCACGATGCCCAGCAGCACGCCGCGCTCGTCGGTGACCGGCACCCCGGAGATCCGGTACCGGGCGCACAGCTCCTCGACGTCGGCCAGCGTCGCGAACGGCGTGCAGGTCACCGGGTTGGTGATCATGCCGGCCTCGGAGCGCTTGACCGTGTCGACGTACTGGGCCTGCTCCTCGATGGCCAGGTTGCGGTGCAGCACGCCGATGCCGCCCTGGCGGGCCATCGCGATCGCCATCCGGTCCTCGGTGACGGTGTCCATGGCGGCGGAGACCAGGGGTATCCGAAGGGTGATGCCCCTGGACAGCCTGGTCGTGGTGTCCGCGTCGCCGGGCTGGAGGTCGGAGTAACCCGGCAGCAGCAGCACATCGTCGAAGGTCAGGCCCACGGGGGCGAACTTTCCTGTCTCCACGGCGGGGTTCATCTTGGGCCTTCCTACGGCGCTGGCTGGCTTTAAACACCATCGTACGGGCAACACCCCAGAGGACCTGCGACTTCCCGCCATCGCACCCGGCGCAGTAGTTTGGAGTCGTGCACGACGAAACGCCGCTCGACCCGTTCGCAGGCGACCCGGACGACCCGGCCGCCGCGTTCGGCGAGCTCGAAGAGATCGCTCCGCTGAGCCCTGCGGAGCGTGAGGACGTGCTCGCCGACCTTACCGATCTCGAGGTCTTCCGCACCCTGCTGGAGCCGCTGGGTGTGCGCGGTCTCACAGTGGAGTGCGAGGACTGCGGAAAGACCCACTACATCGACTGGGAGCTGCTGCGGGGGAATCTGCGCCACCTCCTGGAGGAGGGGCAGCCCAGGGTCCACGAACCGGCCCTCAACCCGGATCCGATCGACTACGTCACCTGGGAGTACGCCAGGGGCTACGTGGACGGCGTGATCGACAGCGAAGAGGGACGGGAGTCCGGCGGGCCGTCCTGATCCGGCTCCGGCAGCACGGGGCCGCTCTTGATCCCCGCTCCGGCGTCCTCGCCCGGGCTCCAGCCCGCCGCGACGCCGCCGGCGGCCAGCACCGCCGAGGCCACCCCGACGGCGACCGCCGCCCGCACGCCCAGGGAGCCGCCGCTGCGCCGCGTCGCGGCCGGAGAGCGCTCCACCACGGCCGGTGAGGGCCCCGCGGTCCTCCTGCCGTCCGACGACTCGTCAGCGGCGCTCACGTCCTCCAGGAGGGCCCTCAGCAGCCGCACGGCGGCGTCCTGGTCCCCCGCGGGGTCGGGTGCCCGCGCGCAGAGCCGGTCGAGCAGGGCGTCGGTGGCGCGCAGGGCCCGGAGGTCGACGGGCCCGCTGCCTCCGGCTCCCGTGGTCACCGATTCGACTCCTCCATCGCCACCGCCATGGCACGCAGGCGCGCCAGCGCCCGGTGCTGCGCCACCCGAACGGCGCCCGCGGTCATGCCGAGCACATTACCGGTCTCCTCCGCCGACAGCCCCGCGACCACCCGCAGCAGCACGAGTTCGCGCTGCTGTCCCGGCAGCCGGTGCAGCAGGTCCCGGGCCTGCTCGGCCTCCAGGTACCGCACGACCGTCTCCTCCGGGCCCGGCCGCTCGTCGGGCCCGTCGGGCAGGTCCTCTGTCGGCACCGCGGTGCGGACGGCGCTCCGCAGCGCGTCGGCGATCTTGTGCGCCGCGATACCGAACACGAACGAAGCGAACGGACGTCCCATGTCGCGATATCTGGGCAACGCGGAGAGAACCGCGATGCACACTTCCTGCGCCACATCGTCCGCCGCGTGATATTGCCCGGAAACCCTCCCCAGCCTGGCCCTGCAATAACGCACCACCATCGGCCGCACCCGCCCGATGAGCACCTCGGTGGCCCCGGCATCCCCCTGTACCGCGAGACTCGCCAGTTCTCGCAGGTCAGGCTCGCTTTCCTCACTTCGGGACTGACGCGGCACCAGAAGGTGAGCGCTCTCGGTCCCGGCGATCGCAGCCTCCGTCACACAGAGCACTATGCCCAGGGAAATGATTCATGTCTTCACCGATGACGACAACGGAATGGTCACATTGCCGGGGCGCGTCCCATGAAACCGTGTTTTGAATACAGAAAACCCCCATGGAAACCAGGTTCCATGGGGGTTTCCCCTCGCTTAACTCAGCCGTCAGTGGCCGTGCCCGTGGCCGTGGCCGCCCGCCGCGGCGGGGGCCTCCTCCTCGGGCTTCTCCACGACCAGCACCTCGGTGGTCAGCAGCATGCCGGCGATCGACGCGGCGTTGGTGACCGCGGAGCGGGTCACCTTGACCGGGTCGATGACGCCCTGCGCCTTGAGGTCGCCGTACTCGCCGGTGGCGGCGTTGTAGCCGTGGCCGGTCGCCAGCGCCTGGATCTTGGAGACGACGACGTAGCCCTCCTGGCCCGCGTTCTCGGCGATCCAGCGGGCCGGCTCGACCAGCGAGCGGCGCAGCGCCTCGGCGCCGGTGGCCTCGTCGCCGGTCAGGCCCAGGCCCTCGAAGGGCTCCTTGGCCAGGTGGGCCAGGGCCGAGCCGCCGCCCGAGACGATGCCCTCCTCGATCGCGGCGCGGGTGGCCGAGATCGCGTCCTCCAGGCGGTGCTTCTTCTCCTTCAGCTCCACCTCGGTGGCCGCGCCGACGCGCAGCACGCAGACGCCGCCGGCCAGCTTGGCCAGCCGCTCCTGCAGCTTCTCGCGGTCCCAGTCGGAGTCGCTGTTCTCGATCTCGACCTTGATCTGGCGGACCCGGTCGGAGATCGCCTGGGCGTCGCCCAGACCGTCCACGATGGTGGTGTTGTCCTTGGTGACGGTGATGCGGCGGGCCTGGCCCAGCACCTCCAGGCCGACGCTGTCGAGCTTGAGGCCGATGGCCTCGGAGACGACCTGGCCGCCGGTCAGCGTGGCGATGTCGCCCAGCATGGCCTTGCGGCGGTCGCCGAAGCCCGGGGCCTTGACCGCGACGGACAGGAAGGTGCCGCGGATCTTGTTGGCGACCAGCAGGGCCAGCGCCTCGCCCTCGACGTCCTCGGCGACGACCAGCAGCGCCTTCTTGCTCTGCGCGACCTTCTCGGCCAGCGGCAGGAACTCGTTGACGCTGGAGATCTTGCCCTCGACGATGAGCACGTAGGCGTCGTCCAGGACGGCCTCCATGCGCTCGGGGTCGGTCACCATGTGCGGCGACAGGTAGCCCTTGTCGAACTGCAGGCCCTCGGTGAACTCCAGCTCCAGGCCGAAGGTGTTGCTCTCCTCGACGGTGATGACACCGTCCTTGCCGACCTTGTCGAACGCCTCGGCGATCAGCTCGCCGATCTTGGCGTCCTGGGCGGAGATCGTGCCGACGTGCGCGATCGAGGCCTTGTCGTCGACCTCGGTGGCGGACTTCAGCAGCAGGTCCGAGACGTGCTTGGCGGCGGCGTCGATGCCGCGCTTGAGGCCCAGCGGCGAGGCGCCGGCGGCCACGTTGCGCAGGCCCTCGCGCACCAGCGCCTGGGCCAGGACGGTCGCGGTGGTGGTGCCGTCACCCGCGACGTCGTTGGTCTTGGTGGCTACTTCCTTGACGAGCTGGGCGCCCAGGTTCTCGTACGGGTCCTCCAGCTCGACCTCACGGGCGATGGTCACGCCGTCGTTCGTGATGGTCGGAGCGCCGAACTTCTTGTCGATGACGACGTTGCGGCCACGCGGGCCGATCGTCACCTTCACCGCGTTGGCGAGCGCGTTCACGCCGCGCTCGAGCGAGCGGCGGGCGTCCTCGTCGAACTCCAGGATCTTGGCCATGGCGACTCTTCCTCGTATTCCTCGGGTCCAGAGCACTCCGCCCCGGCCGCCCCACTGGGCCGCCGGGGCGGAGCGAAAAATCCGGTCGTCTCACCCGCCGCGCCCGTGGCGCGGCGGGGTCGGGCCGCTCTTACTTCTCGACGATCGCGAGGACGTCGCGCGCCGACAGGACGAGGTACTCCTCGCCGCTGTACTTGACCTCGGTGCCGCCGTACTTGGAGTACAGGACGACGTCGCCGACGGAGACGTCGACCGGGACGCGGGCGCCCTTGTCGTCGACGCGGCCGGGGCCCACGGCCACGACGGTGCCCTCCTGGGGCTTCTCCTTGGCGGTGTCCGGGATGACCAGACCGGAAGCGGTGGTCGTCTCGGCCTCGAGGGGCTGGACCACGATGCGGTCCTCGAGCGGCTTGAGAGCAACCTTGGTGGCGGTCGACATGTCGAACCTCCCCTTCGATTGTGAAGTGTGCGTGTCTGCTTAGGAGGCGACCTCGACCGGCCTGTCGTCGCGGGTGCCAGACCGGGCTCGTCGCATTGGCACTCTACCCATGAGAGTGCCAGTCGTGAGGTTATTGCGTGCCTCCCTGACAGTCAACCGGACTCCCTTCAAGCCTCTACCTTGGGTTTATGGAGATCGCTCACTTCGAGGCGCTGCTCGCTCCGGACGGGCGGGAGGTCCTGGACGCGGCCATGGAGTCCGATGTCTCGGAGAAAGGGCTGCTGGCGACCGCGTCCCGGCTGCGCTCCCGGTACCCGGCGGAGCTCGTCGGCGCCGCCCTCGGCCAGGTGCGCCTGCGGGCCAGGGCGGCCGCCAAGTTCGGCCCGGACGCGGCGCGCATGTACTTCACCCCCCAGGGGCTAGAGCAGTCCACCAGGGCCTCCGTCGCCGCCTACCGGGCGGCCAGGTTCGCCGGGCTCTCCGGGCCCGTGCTGGAGCTGTGCTGCGGGATCGGGGCCGATCTCCTCTTCCGCGCCCGCGCCGGGGCCGCCGGGACGGGCGTGGACCGCGACCCGCTGACCGTCGCGGTGGCCTCGGCCAACCTCGCGGCCTTCGGCGTCTCCGGGCTCGCCGAGGCGCGGGTGGGCGACGCCCTCGATCAGGACCCGTCGGGCCACGCCGCGGTCTTCGCCGATCCCGGACGCCGGACGGGACGGGGCCGGGTGTTCGACCCCAAGGCCTACGAGCCTCCGCTGGACGCGCTGCTCGACCTCGCCTCCCGGGCCCCGGCGGGCTGCGTGAAGGTCGCGCCCGGCATCCCCTACGAGGCGATCCCCGAGGGCGCGAGCACCGAGTGGATCTCCGACGGAGGGGACGTCAAAGAGGCGGCGCTCTGGCTGGGGGACCTGGCCGGCGGACCCGCGCGCAGGGCCACCCTCCTCAGGGACGGCGAGGTCCACTCCCTGACGCCCGACCCCGCGTCCTCCGTGCCCGAGGTGCGCCCCTGGGGCCGCTACCTGTACGAGCCGGACGGCGCAGTCATCCGCGCCCATCTCGTCGGCGAGGCGGCGGCCCTGGTCGACGGCGGCCTGGCCGACCCCCGGATCGCCTACATCACCTCGGACGTGCTGAAGGACACGCCCTTCACCAGCTCCTATGAGATCGAGGAGGTGCTGCCGTTCTCGGTCAAGCGCCTCAAGGCCGCGCTGCGCGCCCGCGGCGTCGGCACGCTGACGCTCAAGAAGCGCGGTTTCGCCGCCGACCTCGACCGGCTGCGCCGGGACCTCCGCCCGTCCGGTCCGTCCGCCGGGACCGTGGTGCTCACCCGGGTCGGCGATTCTCCTTTCGCCCTGCTGTGCGCCAAGCGCTGACGCCGAACCTCCCAGGATCAGGCAAATAATGCGCCCATTCCGGCATTGCCGTTACTAGTGTGGGTGAAACAGCAGCCTGACGGGGGGTCGGCATTGACCGAGGCGATCTTGTTCTGCCCGAAATGCCGTGCTGAAATGGCGAGTTACCAGCACGGCGAAATCACCATTGCCCAATGCGGATTCTGCAGAGGGGTCTTCGTCACCGAACAGAGCCTCTTCCGGCTGCTCGACAGCAGTGTTTTCGATCTTGAATATCCACTGGTCACGCCCCAGTACAACGGGTATTCCCACAGCTCGTACGAGGGTCGCCACCGGCGGGACTGATCGGACCATCCCCCCAGGGCGCGCAATTTCCATGATTCTCTGAAACTCTCCGCTTCCCTGGCGCGACTCAGCATTTTCATGATCAAGCACTAAAGTTCTCAGGGGTCTTACAAAACACTGCCGCGCCCCATCGAATTCCGGGGCGGGCACACGAAGGAGCATCGGGTGGAAACGAATCACAACTTCCTGCAGACGGGGGGTCAGCCGGTCTCGGACCGGATGCGGGAGTTGCTCGCCCGTGCGGCGCAGGACCATGTGTACGAATCACGTTCACAAGGTCAGGTACTGGACGAGATCCGCCAGCGGCTCGAGGGCATGGAGTGGCTGCTGCGGGAGGTACGGGAACGCGAGCTCGGCAGCCTGGCGGGCCAGCTCGACGGCGTCCGGGGGCGGATGGACGAGCTCACCGGCCGGCCGCCGGAATGGGCCGAGGGGCTCGCCGAGCACATCGAGTCGGTCGGCGAGCGGATCAAGCCGGTCAGCGAGCTCCCCGCCCTGTGGGCCGACGTCGGCGTCGTCGCCGAGAACGTCGACGAGAGCCTCTCCCGGCTCCAGGCGCTCATGGACTCCGCCCAGCACGCGTCCCAGCGCATGGCCGACATGACCAAGTGGCTGGACAAGCTCCAGGGCAGCATGGAGTCCGCGTCCGTGCGGTTCAACCGGCTCGACAAGTCCCTCGCCGAGCTCGGCCACCGCTCGGAGAGGCTCGAGCACACCATCACCGGTATCACCAGCCGGGTCGAGCAGTCCCTCGGCGAGGCCGCCGAGCGAACCGACCAGGGGCTGGCCGCGCTCGGCGGCCGGGTCGAGGGCCTCGGAGGCAGGCTGGACGGGCTCGACGGCAAGATCAACGGCTTCGACAGCCGCCTCGACGCCCTCGGCGAGCGGGTCGGGCAGCTTCCCGCCGCGCTGGAGATCAAGGAGATCCACCGCCGGCTGGCCGAACTCGCCCAGCGCCCCTCCGTCGACTACGGCGAGCGCTTCGACGAACTGGAACGCCAGGTCAGCACGGTCACCGATCCCCTGATCGTGGAGCTGCGCTCCCGCCCCGACCGGGGCGAGATCGAGGAGACCATCACGAAGATCGTGGACGCCGCCCACCACGACCTGGCCCGCCGCCTGGACGACAGCGCCCGTGCCGTCCAGGAGGACGTCAAGCGCCGCGTCGACGGCATCCAGGACGATCTGATGCGCCGGGTCGACGAGAGCGCGTCCGGCGTCGGCAAGCAGATCACGGGCGTCCGCGAGGACTTCAACAAGCGCTTCGACGGGGCCCACGAGGACGTCTCACGCCGGTTCGACCACGTCCGGGAGGACATCTCCAAACGGTTCGACGACATCCACGACGACGTCGTCAAGCGCGTGGAGAACGTCTTCGACGAGGTCATCAAGCGCTCGGACGCGGTGCACGACGAGGTCTCCAAGCGCTCCGACGCCGTGCACGAGGAGGTCGCCAAGCGCTCCGAGTACGTGCAGACGGAACTCGGAAAGCGCGTCGACAGCGTCCAGGAGGACGTCAGCAAGAAGGTGTCGGCCGTGCACCAGGACGTCCTCAAACGTCTCGCGACCCTGGAGGAGACGATGCTCGCGCTCGCCGAGGCGCTCCTCCGTCCCCGTCGCGACGGCAAGGACTAGAGGGACGCGCCAAACGTGGCCTTACGGCGGGTGCTCATCCTCCCAGTGCCGTAAGGCCACGTGTGTGACCGGGAAAGTGTTACGTTCTGTCTTCGCAAAATCACTCCTCCGCCCGTTCGGAATCCGTTTACATGGACCCCGTGACCACCGCCGACGCCTCACTGGACGCTCAGCTCTCCAGGGCGCTTCCCCTTGGCAGGCCGCCCAGTGAGGCGACGCTGCGCTGGGTCTGCGAGTGCCTCGGACCCGGCAGCGCGGTGCAGGCCGTCCGGCCCATCGCCGGCGGGACCAGTCACACCAACCACTTCCTGCTCGTCGAGACCCGCTCCGGCACCGTGCACAGGCTGGTGCTGCGCCGCTGGACCGAGTGGGAGTCCGACTTCCCGCCCGAACGCGAGATCGCCGCTCTGGCGCTGCTGGCGGGCTGTGAGATCCCGACCCCCCAGCTCATCGCCGCCGACCCCTCAGGGGGCCGCTGCGGCGCTCCAGCGCTGCTCATCACCCGGCTGCCGGGCCACCCGCCGCGCCCCGTGCCCGAGGACCTCTCCGAGTACCTCATCCAGCTGGCCGCGGCCCTGGTGAGCCTGCACGACGTCAAGGGCGGCACCACGATGCCGCCCTACACCCCCTACAACCGGCTGCAGATCCGCCAGCCGCCCTTCCACGCCCGCAACCCCGGGATCTGGGACAAGGCCCTGGAGGTCGTCACCGACCCTCCGCCGGAGTTCACCCCGCACTTCATCCACCGCGACTACCACCCCGACAACTCCCTGTGGGCGTGCGGGCGGCTGTGCGGGATCGTCGACTGGGACAGGGCCTCCTACGGGCCCATCGGCATCGACGTCGCCCACATGCGGTGCGGTCTCCTGCTGCGCTACGGGCGCGACGCCGCCGACGCCTTCGCCGCGGCCTTCGAGCAGGTGCGCGGCAACTACGAGCACCACCCCTACTGGGACCTGCGGTGCGTCGTCGACCTGCTGCCCGAGGAGGAGCACGGGCGGCCGCTGGCGCCGGCCGGCATCGAACGCCTGGAGGGCTACCTCGAGGCCCGCCTCACCGACCTGGGCGTCCTGCACTGACCTTCCACGAACGGACCGGGGGCGGGGAGCACGGGCTCCCCGCCCCTCTTCTTGT
>NZ_BAAATZ010000002.1:0-260253 GCF_039533685.1 Actinocorallia aurantiaca
CGGCGCCGCGGCCCGGCCCGGCCAGCGCCGTCTCCGACGCGGGTACGCCGGGCCCGCCCGCACGCGGAACCAACCAGACCGTCATCGACCAGGGCGTCCCGCGCCGCCGCGGACGTTCGATGCCGCGCCGCCCTCCGGTCCGCACCGGCCCGCCGCGGCCGCAGGGCCCGATCTCCAAACTGCTCCCCCAGCCCCCGGACGACGAGGAGAAGCACTCCTACGTCGACCGGAAGATGCCGCTCCTGGTGATCGGCTCCTCCATCACCTTCGTCTGCCTGGTGTTCACGCAGTTCCAGCTCGCCCGGTCGAACCCGTGGGTCTGGGGCCTCGTCCCGTTCATGATCTTCACGATCGTGTACTACGCGGCGTCCTACGCGCTGAACTACCTCGGCAAGGGGTTCGACTTCAAGGCGCACCGGCGGCTGGTGGAGACCTGGCGGCCCGCCCGGTACCCGAGCATCGACGTCTTCCTGCCGGTCTGCGGCGAGCAGATCGAGGTGCTGCACAACACGTGGACGCACGTCCAGAAGCTCGCCCGCGCCTACCCCGGCAAGGTCGTGCCGTTCGTCCTGGACGACGGGGACAGCGCCGACCTGCGGGCGATGGCCGCGGACTTCGGGTTCCGCTACGCGGTCCGCCCGAACCGCGGCTGGTTCAAGAAGGCCGGCAACATGCGGTTCGGCTTCGAGAACTCCGGCGGCGACTACATCCTGATCCTCGACGCCGACTTCACGCCCCGGCACGACCTGCTCAACGAGGTCATCCCGCATCTGGAGACCCATCCCGAGCTCGGCATCGTGCAGACCCCGCAGTTCTTCCGGGTCCTCGACGAGCAGACGTGGATCGAGCGGGGCGCCGCGGCGGTGCAGGAGTACTTCTACCGGCTCGTCCAGGTGTCGCGGGACCGCATCGGCGGCGCCATCTGCGTCGGCACCTGCGCGGTCTACCGCCGCGCCGCCCTCGACAGGATCGGCGGCATCACGCTGATCGAGCACTCCGAGGACATCCACACCGGCTTCGACCTGAACAAGCTCGGCTACGAGCTGCGCTACCTGCCGATCGCGCTGGCGACCGGCGTGTGCCCCGACAACATGGGCGCGTTCTTCAGCCAGCAGTACCGCTGGTGCCAGGGCTCGATCGGCCTGCTGACCAGCAAGAAGTTCTGGAAGATGAAGATGCGGCCGGTCTCCAGGGCGGCGTTCCTGTCGGGTCTGCTGTACTACGCGCACACCGCGGTCTTCGTGGTGGTCGGCCCGCTCATGCCGATCCTCATGCTGGCCGTCGACCCGTACATGTTCGAGCTGGAGCGCATGCTCTGGGTCCTGCCCACCGTGATCTTCAGCACGGTGATCTTCCCCCGCTGGCACCGGGTCCCGTACCGCCTTGAAGCGTGGTCGGTCGCCGTCCTCTACAGCTGGACCCACCTGTTCACGTTCTGGGACGTGCTCCGCCGCCGCGAGATGGGCTGGAAGCCCACCGGCGCCGGCAGCGCCAAGAAGAACAAGGTCCGCCGCATGTGGATCGCGCTGCTCGGCTGGAGCCTCCCGACCGCCCTCGTCTGGGTCGGGCTGGCCGTCTACCAGTCGTTCCACCACGCCCCCGAGGACATCGCCCTGGTCCTCGGCCTGGGCCTGCTCAACCTCTTCATCGTGGTGCGCGCCGTGATCCAGCCCAAGCACGACGAGCCCGCGCGCACCCCGCAGGACAAGATCGTCGCGGCGGCCGACGCGGTCTAGCCCGCGCGAGCCGCGCGGAGGGGCACCCGTTCCCGCTCGCCGGGGGCGGTCAGGCGGGGATCCTGCGTTCGAGGAGGCCGAGGGCGGCGTCGGTGGTCTTGCCGAGGAGGGCCAGGAGGACGATCGCCAGGAGGAGGATGTCGGTGCGGCCGGTGTTCTGGCTATCGGTGAGGAGGAAGCCCAGGCCGACGGCCGAGGCGATGAGTTCGGCGGCGACCAGGAAGAGCCAGGCCTGGGCCAGGCCGAGGCGCAGACCGGCGAAGGCGGCGGGCGCGATGCTCGGCAGCAGGATCCGGCCGAGCAGGGCAGGGCCCTGCAGGCCGTAGGCGCGGCCCACCTCGAGGAGGTGGGCGTCGGCGTGGGCGAGGGCGGCCGAGACCGTCGTGTACACGGGGAAGAAGGCGCCGATCGCGATCAGCGTGATCTTGGGGCCTTCGCCGATCCCGAGCCACAGCACCAGCAGGGGGACCCAGGCCAGGGACGGCACGGCGCGCACCGCGGCGATGCTGGGCCCGGCCAGGTCGCGCACGGATCCGACCATGCCGACCAGCGCGCCGAGCACCAGGGCCGCGACGGTGCCGAGGAGGAATCCGATGAGGACCCGCCTGCAGCTGACCACCAGGTGCTGCCAGAGTTCGCCGCGCCGGATCAGCTCCCAGCCCGCCTCGACGAGGTCGGACGGAGGGGGGAGCTGCTCCCGGCCGTACAGGCCAGTCGTCACCGCCACCTGCCACAGGGCGAGCACGCCCAGCGGGACGACCAGGCCCTTGACCGGGAGCCTCATCGTGTATCCGCCTTCTGCGCGAACTGCGGGTCGAAGAGGGTGTCCAGGGCCTTCTTCGCCGCCGCCTCGTCCTTCACCTGGCCTTCGGCGACCAGGACGGGCAGGACCTGCTCCAGGACGGCGCGCTGGGAGGCGCCGGGAACGGGGCTGACCGTGAGGTCCGTGCGCTGCGTCAGCACGACCTTGGCGACTTCGGGCGTGACGCCGGATTCCTTGGCGAGGAGCGCGACGGCCTCGTCCGGGTTCGCGGCGATCCACGCCCGGGCCTTCTCGTAGGCGTTCACCACCTTCTGGGCGAGGTCGGGGTGGTCCTTGATGAAGGACTCCCTGGCGTTCAGGAACCCGTAGGAGGTGAATTCCGTGTTGCGGTAGAACAGCTTGGATCCGGCGGTCAGCTCGGAGGTCGCCATGATCGGGTCGAGTCCCGCCCACGCGGCGACGTCACCGCGCTTCAGGGCAGCCTCGCCGTCGGCGTGCTGCAGGTTGACGACCTCGACGTCCGTTCCGGACAGCCCGTTCGCGCGGAGCGCCTGCAGGAGGAAGAAGTAGGGGTCCGTTCCCTTGGTCGCGGCGACCTTCTTGCCCTTGAGCTGGGCGACGGACGTGATCGGCGAGTCCTTGCCGGTGACCAGGGCGGCCCACTCCGGGTGGCTGTAGATCTCGATCGCCTTGATGGGCGTCCCGTTGGCCCTGGCCTGCAGCGCCGCCGCGCCGGCGGTCGATCCGACGTCGATGGTGCCCGCCCGCAGGTTCTCGTTGGCCTTGTTGCTCCCCGCCGACAGCACCCAGGTGGTCTCGACGCCCTCCTTCTCCAGCCAGCCCTGGTCGCGGATGACGAGGCTCGACGGGTTGTAGTACGCGTAGTCGAGCTTGACCTCGGGCTTGTCGCCCTCCCCGGAGGAGCAGCCGGCGGCCAGGAGGGCGACGGCGGCGAGGGCGGCGGCCATTTTCATCATCGGGATGTTTCCTGTTCTCGCGGGTGGTGGCTGGGCACGCCCAGTTGTTCGAGGAGTTCGGCGCTGAGCGCCGCCAGCGTGGAGTCGCCCCGGTCGCGGGGGCGGAGCTCGTGGATCTCGGTCACCGAGTGGACGACCGCTCCGGAGGGTTCCGTCCGCAGCAGGACGATCCGGTCTGCGAGGTGCAGGGCCTCGCCGACGTCGTGGGTGACCATGACGACGGTGCCGGCGCCGCGCACGTCGTCGAGCAGGTCCTGCATCCGCAGCCGGGTCAGCGCGTCGAGCGCCGCGAAGGGCTCGTCGAGGAGCAGGACGCCGGGGTCGCGCGCCAGCGCCCGGGCCAGCGCCACCCGCTGGGCCATGCCCCCGGACACCTGCCGGGGCCGGTGCCGGTGGAACTCGGCCAGCCCCACCAGGTCGAGCCAGCGCTCGGCGTCCTCGCGTCCACGCCCCTTGGGCAGGCCGAGGGCGACGTTGCCCGCCAGGTCCCGCCACGGCAGCAGCCGGGGCTCCTGGAAGACGATGGCGGTGCGCGGGTCCACGCCCTCGACGTTCCGGCCGTCCAGCAGCACCCGGCCTTCCGAGGGCGTGTCCAGACCGGCGATGAGCCGGAGCAGCGTCGACTTGCCGCAGCCGGACGGGCCGAGCAGCGCGACGATCTCGCCCGGGGCGATCTCCAGGTCGATGGCGTCGAGCACCGTCCGCGGTCCGGTGCCCTCCACTCCCGGGAAGCTCCGGCTGACACCGCGCAGGCTCACCGCCGCGGGGACGACAGGCACCCCACCACCCCATTCCATGTCAATCTGATCTGAAAAGTAGCCTACTTCCGAAGCCGGGGCGAGACACGATTTTCCGATCACCCGATAGAGCAACCCGTCAACTTCTCGGCCTTGAAGGGCCGAGCTTGCAGCTCTTCCCCACACCTGGCCGGTGTGGTTCAGGCCGCGTCGTCGGCAGCGTGACTCACTGCCCAGACCGCAGCACCGCGTTGGGCGATGTTGCGGCCCGCGTTCACGTCGGCGTGCTCAGCGAAGCCGCACGACGTGCAAAGGAAGGTGGACTGATCAGGCCGGTTGCTCCGGCTGACGTGGCCGCAGGCGGAGCAGCCCTGCGAGGTGTGGCGGGGATCCACGAACACCACCGGCACCCCCGCCCGAGCGGCCTTGTAGGAGACGAACGCGCCGAGTTGGGCGAAGGACCAGGAATGCAGGGTGACCCGCTGGGGCTTACGAAGCCGTACCCTGTCACGGATGCCGCCCAGGTCTTCCAGAGCGATACCACGGCAGGTGCGTTGAGCCTCGGTCACGAGCTTCTTGGCGATGCAGTGATTGGTGTCGGCCGCAAAGCGCGCCTCCCGGCCGGAGATCTTGCGCAGCAGCCGCTTGGCCGCCTTGGTGCCCTTCTTCTGCAACCTGCTACGCAGACGCCGGTTGCGGTGCCGGACCTGGTTGAGGTGCCTGCCGACGTACCGGTCGCCGTCGCTGGTGGTGGCGATGTTCACGATGCCCAGATCCACGCCCAGGAAGCCGACCGGATCAAGCGAGTCGGGCTCGGGGACGTCGCAGGTGGCGTACAGGTACCAGTTCCCACCTCGGAGTACCAGGTCGGACTCCCCGCGCCGGTGGGCGGTGAGCATCTTCAGCTGGGACGGCGAGCACTGGAACGCGATGCCCCTCACGCGGCCTCGGACGGTCCAGATCGACACGGTGCGCGCCTCCGGCTGCCAGGACAGGCAGCGGTCGTCGAACGGCTGGGCGGCGTCCTTGCGGAACCGGACCGGCTTGGACTCCGCGGCCTTGCGCCGTTTGGAGCCCTCCCGGCCGTAGTTCCCGGCCTTCAGGTTCGCCTTCAAGGCGGCGTAGGCGTCGGCGGTCTTGCGGACGGCGTGGAGGGCGGGCTGGGCGGACAGGCCCATCGCCTTCACCTCGCCGTACACCAGCCGCTGGAGCGGCTGCCTGCCCTTGACGCCGGTCTCGAACGCGCGGCGGGAGGCGTGGTCGGCGGCCCGGTTGCAGGCGTGCAGCGTCTCCCGGAGAGCCACCTGCGCGGCTTCGTCGGTGAGGAGCTTCACCTGCACCACGAGCTTCACACGCACAACATAGCGATTCTTCGCTGATAGCGAGAGAATTTCCCGATCCCAGCATGCACAAAAGGGGCGAAGTACTACCTACGACCTGCATGTTCGTTTCGTCTCGCCCGGCTCAGCGGAGAACTCCGGGAGTTCAACGGCGAAAGGGCCGGGATTCCTTGCTAGATCTTGTTGAACCTCGACCGCCGCTTCGACGGTGCGGTCGCAGGAGATCGCGCGACTCAGCGCGTGAAGTGGTCGCGCACGACCTTCTCGGCCGGTTTGCCGTGCGGTGAGTAGGCGAGGGAGCGCGGAACGGCCTCGCTGCCCGGCCAGTCGTCCCACATCCAGAACATGACGCCCGCCCACCACGCCTTCGTGCCGAAGACGGCGAGCAGTGCCTCGTATGCGGCGGCCTGCTCCCGGTCGTCGCGGGTCCTGGAGACCGTCCAGGAGTACGGCTCGGTGACGGTGCCGCGCTGGCTGGTGTAGCCGGCCTCGGTGAAGAGGATCTTCTTGCCTTGTTCGGCCGACAGCGCCGCCAGCTCTTCGGCGTACGGGGTCCACGCGTTCTTCAGGGCGGCGACCGAGCGGGTCGGACGGGATGCCAGCGGCCAGTAGGCGTCGATCCCGATGAGGTCGACCTTGTCCCAGAAGGCCACGTTCCCGTGGCCGTCGTAGTTCGCCGCGTAGACGAGCTCGCCCTTGAAGTCGGCTCGGACCCGGGCGATGACCTTCAGCCACTCGGCGCGGTGGCCGCTGACGCCGGCCAGCTCCGTGCCGACGGCGAGCTGCTCGACCCCGGCCGACGCGGCGAGTTCCGCGTAGTGGCCGATGAACGCCTGATAGGACGCGAACCACTCCGCCCGGTCCCGCGGGCGGATCTCGGCTCTGTCCTGGTCGTCCGGCAGGTCGACGTGCGGTTTCAGCAGGACCTTCAGCCCGTGCTTCCCGGCCAGCGCGATGACGTCGCGCAGCGACTCGTCGGAGGCGCTCTCCGCGGTGCGGTGGATCGTCGAGGCCCGTGCCGTCCTCTGGTACCAGGTCGGGGTGAGCTGGATCCAGCCCGCGCCCGTCGCGGCCAGGGACTCGACGTAGGCCGGGGCCTCCTTCGAGGAGTAGTCCGACACCGTCCAGGCGGGGAGCGCGAACCCGTACCGGCGCGGCGTCTCGGCGGGGTGCGGCGGAACGCAGGCGGCGGCCCCCGCGAGGAGGACCGCCGCCGTCAACGCTCGGTGGGTCACGGAATGACCGTCGCCGGATCGACGAAGGTGTAGCCCAGTCCCTTGATTCCCTGCACCGTCTGCTGGAGCGGCGTCACCGGGAAGTACGGGTGGTAGAAGAACGAGGCGAAGCCGTCGCGGACGGCCAGGTTGTACTGCGCCGCCTTGACGATGTCGGCCGGGAAGCGCGGCGGGTGGTTGTTGTACGCCTCGGGCTCGTAGTTGCCGAGGTTCTCGGGCAGCACCTTGCCGCCGGTCACGTCCGTCACCGGGTACGGGAAGAACTGGCCGATGAGCCTGGTGTAGTCGAGGGCGCCGCCGGACAGCGTCCCGGCCGGGTAGATGCGCCGCTCCAGCGCCGCCGAGAAGACGTTCTTGATGGCCGTGTAGTCGGCGATCGACGCGGCGTAGTGCGGGGTCGTCCAGATCGTCGGGGTGGGCAGGCCGCGCGGGGCGTACTCCTGCCTGCCGGTGTTGATCCGGCTGGTCGCCCAGGTGACGGAGTCCCCGACGACCGGACCGTCCAGGATGACGCTGTCGTTGGCGTCCACGTGTGCCCGGTAGAACTCGAAGTCGTCGCCGGTGACCCCGTTGTACGGGTTGGCCGCGCTGCCGTTCTGGTGGGTGTAGCCGTGCTGGATGAGGCGTCCGCCGTTGGCGAGCATGTAGTTCAGCACGGTGAGCAGCGCGGGCCGGTCCTGGAGCCGGACGGTCTCCGCCACACCGTTGTTGTAGGTGCCGTTCGGGTCCTCGTAGCGCGGGACGACCTGGAAGGCGTACGGGATGTCCTCCTGCGCGAGGTACTCGGCGATGTCCTGGAGCTCGTCGGGCTCGCTGTTGGGGCTGATGTCCTCCAGCCGCAGGATCGCCCGGTGCCGGGTCGCGGTGCCGGGGGCCAACGCGTCGAACAGCAGGTCGTGCCAGGCGATGATGCGGTCGGTCTCGTTGACGTAGGCGTAGGGGATCTCGCCGAGGTAGGTCAGGTTGGACGAGCGGACCGCCCACGGGTAGGGGGTCTCGGGAGTGGTGGCCGGGTCCTGGCCGGTGGCCAGCTGGGTGACCAGCGGGGCGTTGGTGACGTAGGGCCTGATCACGCCGCTGTCTCCCGCCGTCGGGACGGTCCGGGTGAGCGGCTGGCCCTTGTAGTCGACGCGCGCGGTGCCGACCCCGCCGAAGAAGGAGTTCGTGGCGTCCCAGCCGTACTTGGTGCTGAACGTCGATGCGCCGATCTTGTTGGCGAGGTTCCAGATGTTCATCCCGATCCAGACGACGGGCTTCGCCGTGGTGGAGACGTCGCTGTAGAAGGCGTCGGGGATCTCGTCGGGGATCGCGCCGCCGTAGTACGTCGAGCCGATGTAGATCGTCGAGGTGTGGTCCTCGGTCTCGCCCGCGACGTAGTCCTGCACCGGCTTGGCGGTGACGGTCCCGAAGTGGCCGGCGAGGTTGGCGGTGGTGACGGCGTAGAGCTCGCCGAGGAATCCGTAGGGGCCCGCGTCGTCGTAGAGCACGAGGGCCGACGGCGCCGGGTCGGCCGCGGCGGCGCGGCTGACGTTGACCACTTTCGGCCCGAAGACCGACGGCGACCGGAGCGCCACCCGGTTCGCGATCTTCTTTCGCACCTTCTCGGGGAGCGGTTTGACCGTGTTATGCGGTTTCTTCCGACGCGTCCGCTCCTGCTGCCGGATCCGGCCGGACAGCTCGTTCAACACGGCACTGCGCTCGCCGGCGGCCGGGATCGCGAACCCCGCGGGCACCGGGGTCGGCCTCGCGTGGGCGCCCCCGCCCGGTACGGCGAGGAGCGCGCCGAACATCGTGACGACGACCAGCGCATGTTTTGTGCGCATAGCTCTGGATTTCCCTCCGATTGTCCTTATCGGCAGCCCCGCCCTCCCCCGAGAGGCGATCGGGCAGCCGGTATGGACGTTGACCAAAGCACATCACACGCTTTGCCGGAAGGTTACCGGAAGCCACAAATCTGAATAGTCCGCTGATTTTTATGACTCTCCTAGGCAAAGGATAACGATCAAGATATTGTTCCTCCGTAACGTGATCGTCAAGGGGCCGCTCGGTCGGAGGTGCGGCCCTTCCGGCGACCAGGGGCGCGCAAGGTCCGGAATACGGACACTTGATCTACGGGGACCGAAATGTATGCGAAGCTGCCATTCGGCACGCTCTTTGTCCTGCTCGGGGTGGCCTCGATGCCGGACGCCTCGCCTCCCGTCCAGGTGGCGAGAATCCTGCTGGCACTCGCGGGGGCGGGTTTCGGACTTTATTTGATCTTCTCGCTGGGCGTCCTCATCGCCCGGTTCCGGCTACGCGACCTGGAATCCAGGGAACGGCGCGCACTGTGATCATCGCCGTCGGCGTCGGGCTCAGCCTGGCCATGATCGCCATGGCGATCGGCTACAACGGCGGCATGTTCCTGCTATCAAGGCATGCATACAAACAAAAAAACGACCAAGTCGGACGTTCGCGTTTTTATGTCTTCCTCGTGGCCTGCCTGAACGAGGAAAAAGTCATCAGGGCGAGCCTGGACCGCCTTTCCGACGTGCCCGGCGACACCCTCGTCCTCGTCATCGACGACGCCTCCGACGACGGAACGGCGGAGATCGTCCGAGAGGCGGGCGGCGACGTCCGGCTGTACCGGCGTGCCTTCCCGGAGGCGCGCAAGGGCAAGGGAGCCGCCCTCAACGCGGGCCTGGCGCACCTGCGCGCCTGCGGCCTGCTCGACGGACACGACGCCGACGACGTGATCATCTGCGTCGTCGACGCGGACGGCAGGCTCGACCGGCACGCCGTCCTGGAGGTCGACCCGTACTTCGGCGACCCCCGGGTCGGCGCGGTCCAGATCGGCGTCCGCATGTACAACCGCGGCCTGGGCCTGCTGGCCCGGCTCCAGGACATGGAATTCGTCGTCTACGGCGAGATCTTCCAGAACGCGCGCCGCCACCTGGGCAGCGTGGGGATGGGCGGCAACGGGCAGTTCATGCGGCTGTCGGCGCTGGAGTCGCTTCCCGAAGACCCCTGGAGCGACTGCCTCACCGAGGACCTCGACCTCGGCGTCCGGCTCATCGCCGCGGGCTGGACCAACGCCTTCTGCGGCTCGGCGGCCGTCTCCCAGCAGGCGGTCCTCACCCTGGGCCGGCTGGTGCGCCAGCGCTCCCGCTGGTTCCAGGGCCACATGCAGGCGGCCCGCAAGCTCTACCCGCTGATCCTGCGCGAGATCGACGGCCGGGCCGCGGCCGACCTGCTCTACCACCTGTCGAGCCCGGTGCTGCTGCTGCTCACGTCGCTGCTGCCGGTCGGCTTCGTCATCGCGTTCGCCGACTCCGTGTGGCGGGGCGCGCTCGGCCCTCTGTGGTTCGCCTGGTTCTACGCGGTCACCTTCGGGATCGCGAACGTCTACGGCCACGTCTACCGGCAGCGCGAGAAAGCGGTGGGGCGGCTGCGCGCCCTCCTCATCGGGCACGTCTACATCCTGTACGGCTACATCTGGTTCCTCTCCGGCTGGTGGGCGCTGTGGCGCTACATGTCCGGCGAACAAGGCTGGCTCAAGACCGCCCGGACCTGACCCCCCCCCACCCCCACGCCAGGAGCACGCATGCCCCCCTTCCCGGAGCCGATCCATGCCATGATCGTCCTCGGCACGCGTCCGGAGGCCATCAAACTCGCCCCGGTCGCGCGCGCCATGGCCGAAGACCCCCGGTTCGAGCCCGTCGTCGTCAGCACCGGCCAGCACCGCGAGATGCTCGAGCAGATGCTGCACCTGCTCGAGGTGAAGATCACCACGGACCTCGCCGTGATGCGCGAGCGGCAGGACCTCGCCGGGCTGACCGGACGGCTCGTGGACGGGCTCGGCCGCACCATCTCCGAGGCCCGGCCCGACCTCGTCGTCGTCCAGGGCGACACCACCACCGCGATGTGCGGAGCGCTCGCCGCCAGCTACCAGAAGGTCCCGGTCGCGCACGTCGAGGCGGGCCTGCGGACCGGCGACCTCGGCAACCCGTTCCCCGAGGAGATCAACCGGCAGCTCATCGGCAGGATCTCGCGCTGGCACTTCGCGCCCACCGAACGGTCGGCGGGACACCTGCGCCACGAGGGCGTCCCGGACGAGCGGATCGAGGTGACGGGCAACACCGTCATCGACAACCTGTTCTGGATGCTCGCACGCGGCCAGGGGGTCCCGGCGTTCCGGACCGGCGGTACCGATCCGGGGGACGACCCCCGGACCCCCGAAGGCCGGGCCGGCCGATCCTCGCTGCGCTCCGGCGGTACCGATCCGGGGGACGACCCCCGGACCCCCGAAGGCCGGGCCGGCCGATCCTCGCTGCGCTCCGGTCGTCCGTCCCGGATCCTCGTGACGCTGCACCGGCGCGAGAGCCAGGGCGAGGAGATGACCGCGATGGCCCGCTCGCTGCGCAGGCTCGCCGACCGCGGCGACTGCGAACTGCTGCTGCCGCTGCACAAGAGCCCGGCCGTCCGCGAGTCCCTGCTGCCGATCCTGGACGGCCACAGCCGGGTGACGATCGTCGAACCGCTCGGGTACGCAGACTTCGCCGCGACGCTCGCCGAATGCGATCTGGTGCTCACCGATTCGGGCGGGGTGCAGGAGGAGGCGCCCAGCCTGGGCAAACCCGTCCTCGTGCTGCGGGCCACGACGGAGCGCCCGGAGGCCGTCGAGGCGGGCGCCGCCAAGCTCATCGGCACCGACGCCGCCGTCCTCTACGATGAGGCGACCCGACTGCTCGACGACCACGACCTGTACGCCGGGATGGCCAACGTGGTGAACCCGTTCGGCGACGGAAGAGCCGCCGAACGCATCATCGCCTCGCTGACCCGCGACCACGGCGCCCTGCCCGCGGGGGTGCTGAACTGACCCGATCATCGACCGGACAGGCCCCCCTTTGAGCATCCCCGAAGGCCCCCGTCACCGGCGTGCGAGGCGCCGGCGCTGGCCTTTCCTCCTGGGGGTGCTGCTGATCCCGGTGGTGCTGCTGCAGCAGTTCACCCGCGACGACGGCCCGCGAGGGGCGTTCACGCGCTGGACGGACGGCACCGTGCACGGCCCGTGGCGGTCGGTCTTCGACGGCCACGGGCTCAACGGCATCCGTGACGGAGTCATAAGCATGCGGCCGATGCCGCCGACGCGGCCCGATGAGACCCACGCAGGACTCATCGTCTCGGCCGCGAGCCACACCGGCCTCGACTTCCGGCTGGAGACCCGGACGACCGAGGCGCTGCGCAAGCCGCGGGGCAACCCGTGGGAGGTGTCCTGGGTCGTCTGGGCCTACACCGACCCCGAGCACTTCTACTACCTGGCGCTGAAGCCGAACGGCTGGGAGCTGGGCAAACGCGACCCGGCCTACCCGGGAGGGCAGCGGTTCCTCGCGACCGGCCACCGCGCCTTCCCCCTGGGCGAGTGGTACTCGGTGAAGATCGAGCAGCGGGACGCCACCCTGAAGGTCCACGCCGAGGGCGACGAGCTGACCGCCTTCACCGACCGGGAGCGCCCCTACCCGTCCGGTTCGGTCGGCATGTACACCGAGGACGCGGCCGTGGAGTTCCGCGACATCGAGATCGGCGGCTGAGGTCCGCGGCCCCTCCGCCTCACCGGAGGAGCGGCGCCGCCGCGGTCAGGGCCTCCTCGGGTCGAAGCCGAAGACCTTCCGCGAGGCCGCCTCACGGAAGGCGGTGAGGGACGCCGCACTCGACTCGACCCGCCAGTCGCGTTCCTTGTCGTAGTTGAACCAGACGATGCCCACGATGCTCTTGCGGCTCGCGACCTCGGCGAAGAGCTCGGCGATGTGGGCCGGTTTCTCGGGAGCCTCGGGAACCGCGGTCTCCGCCAGGATCACGGGTTTCGCCGTGAGCTTCCTGACCTGCTCGAAGGTCGGGGTGAAGAGATCGTCGAACGTGCTCCGCCCACCCGACCAGACGTAGTAGCCGATCGGCGCGACCCAGTCCACGAAGGAGTCCCCCGGCCAGTAGGAGGCCATGGGTTTCATCCGGGGGACCTCCAGGTCGATGTTCGGGCTCCAGACCCAGATGACGTTCGTCGCTCCCAGCCGGTTGAACACGGTGTGCACGTGGCGGAACGCGGCGACGTAGTCCTCGGCGGCCTCCTTGTTCCAGGGGAACCACCAGCCGTTCATCTCGTGCGCGAAGACGAGCGCGGTGGGGATGTCGGTCGCCGCCAGAGCCGACGCGTACTCGATGAGGTACTCGTCGTGCCTGCCCGCGGCGATGTCGGCGAGCTTGGCCTTGTAGGGCTCCCACGAGATCATCGGGACGGCGCCGGCCTTCCACGCGTTCTCCAGGCGGTCGCGTTCGAGCCGGTCGCCGAAGGCCGAGTAGAAGCCGAGGATGTTCGCCTTCTTGCCGACCGCCTTGTTCCATTCGGCGATCGGCCCGGTGGTCTTGGGAACGTCCGGCAGCCACGCGCCGAGGTACTTCCGGCGGGGCTTGACCAGCTGCGAGACGTCGAACCTGCCCTCGGCGCGCCCGGCGGTGGCCTCGGTGTCGTAGGTGACGGAGTACCCGGCCCGCGCGTCCATGGGAACGGGACGCCGGTAGGTGGCGAGCCGGGCGTCGGAGCAGCCCGCCAGCACGGCCATGGCGAGGAGGCAGGCGGCGGCGCGCCGGCGGGAAAGGGATCTCATGGCGAAGCCGAACCTCAGGATGCCGGGTCGCGGGTCCAGAGCTCGTACGCCCCGACCCCGGAGAAGAGTTGGAAGGGGATCATCCGCTCCATGCGGTAGCGGCCCCCGTAGACGAGCGCGCTGCGGATGGCGCGGATGTTCGGGCTCTCGTCGGCGGTGCCGGCGCTGAGCACGATGACCTCGAAGTGGCCGTCGGCGATGGCCGCCTCGTAGGCGTCGGGGCCTTCGAGGTACTCGCCCTTCTCGGTGGTGTAGTCGAGGAAGCTCTCGCCGCGGAACGTTCCCGGGGTCGTCACGTCCCGCAGGTAGTACGACGGGATCTCGAAGCCCTGCACCAGGTACGGGCCGCCGTCCTTGGACACGTGCTTCCGCAGCTCGGCGACCATGACGCCGGAGTCGGGCCAGCCGTGGAAGCGGACGTTCGCCTGGGCCATGCCGAGGACGAGGCTGACGGAGACCACCGCGATGCCGAACTGCAGGTATCTGAAGTGGTTGCCCATCAGCCGGGTGACGCCCACGCCGGCGATCACGGAGGTGAACAGCAGCCCGTAGCCGACGTGCTTGGCGAGCGACGTGTTCGTCTGCAGGTGGATCTGGTAGGCGGGCGCGAGGAAGGCGGTCCCGACCAGGGTGGTGACGAGGAGGATCCGCCAGCCGCGTCCGGGCACGGGGTTCGCGACGCCGACGGGCACCTCGCCCATGCCGGCCTTGCGGACGTACAGGACGGAGCCGGTGATGCCCATGACCAGCACGACGCCGGACCACTCGAGCGAGTTCATCGCGAGGTAGCCGAAGCCGTCGGTGCCGTGATCCCGTTCGGTGGTCGTCTGCTGGAGGGCGGCGAGCACACCGGTGGCGACGAGCACCAGGTACGACAGCGCCGCGGAGCCCAGCCCGATGGCGCCGGTGCGGACGACCCCCCACTTGGCGCCGTGGGTGCGTGCGGCCACCAGGCCGCCCAGCACCGCGATGGTCGGGATGTAGAGGGCCGAGGCGTACTTGACCCCGGTCGCCAGAGCGAGGACCGGAACGGCCGTGAGCGCCAGCCACATGCCGGAGCGGCCCGCGTAGACGACGATCCAGGCGGCGATCGCGAGCAGGAAGAGCGCGGGGCCGTCGTAGGTGGCGAAGTTCCCCAGGAACTGGGTCGACTGCAGGGTCGCGAACAGCGCCGCCGCGCACAGGCCGACGCGCTCGTTGAACATCCGCCGGCTGATCGAGTACAGCAGGGCGGTGGTGCCGAGCATGCACGCGAGGCTGCCGATCCTGACGAGCGCCAGCCCGCCGAGGTCGTCGAGGACGGCCGCCGCCACCGGGTACAGCTGCGGGGCGCCCGAGAAGTACTCCGCGAATCCGAACTGGTCGAGCGACGTCCCGTTCCGCAGGTGGTCGAGGACGAGGTGGCCGGCCCAGACGTAGAGCGCCTCGTCCTGGTGGGCGGTGTTCCTGAGCCGGAGGGAGAGGATCGCCTGGCCGAACAGGACGGCCGACAGCATGATCCGCCCGAGCCACAGGCGCCGCCCGCCGGTGTGGGCGAGCCAGCCCATGGCAGGGGTGCGGGGGATCGCGTAGCGCCTCCGGCCGTCCATGATCGCCGGGGTTCCGTCCTCGGCGGGGGGCTTGGGCTGGATGAGGATGCGCGCCACGATCACGAGGCTGAACATCCCGCTGACCAAGACCAGGGTGAAGTCCGGCGGGTAGAGGGTCAGCGTCCGCCAGAACGCGGCGCCCACCCACAGCAGCGAGGTGCCCATGCCCCAGCCCCACACGCCGATCCAGAAGCGGCGGTGCCTGCTCTTCTTCGCGCCGCCCGAGCCGGTCGGCTGCCAGCCCATGGGGCGGCCGCGCAGCAGGTCGTAGATCGCGAAGACGTGCGCCCAGCTGTACATCAGCCGGATCGACCACGACTCCAGCCGGAACGGCGACCGGTGCCAGAGCGGGAAGATCAGCATCGTGTAGACGAGGCTGGGGAGAATCCAGACGAGGTTCTCGATCCGCACCAGATCCGGCAGGAACAGCAGGAGCGTGAGCGGGATCAGCGGTGAGACGAAGACGAAGACCGCGGTGTGGATGTAGTACAGGAAGCCGGAGCAGTAGGACAGCCGGCTCACGAACCGCATCTTCGTCGACCAGAACTTCTTGCTGCTCAGCAGGCTCATCGAGCCCATGCACCAGCGGTACTGCTGGTTGAAGAACGCTCCGGTGCTGTCCGGGCACTGGCCGGCCGACAGCGCGACCGGCACATACTTCAGGCCCCACCCGAGCTTGCGCAGGTCGAAGCCGGTGTGGACGTCCTCGGAGTGCCCGATGAGGGTGGTGCCGCCGTTCTCGGCGAGCGCGGCACGCCGGTAGAGCGCGCAGGTGCCCACGCAGATCGAGCCGTCGACGCTCTGCCGCGACACCTGCACGGAGCGGTAGAACAGCTCCTGGACGGCGCCGGCGCCGCGTTCGATCCAGTTCTGCTCGTCGAGCACCCGGAAGTACTGCGGGGACTGGACGATGCCGAGCTTCGGGTCGGCGTCCATGTGCGGGATGAGCTCTTCGAGCATGTCGGAGCGGGGGGCGAAGTCCGCGTCGAGGATGAGGATGAAGTCGCCGCTCGAGCGCCGGAAGCCGTACTGCATGTTGCCGGCCTTCTTGAACCAGCCCCGGTTCGGCCGGACCTCGTAACGGAACTGGAAGTCCCGGGCGAGCTCCCTGATCTCGGCGCTGTCGGAGTCGTCCAGCACGTAGGGGACGACCTTGCCGGGGTAGCGGATCGCCAGCTCCCGCACGTGGGTCCAGGTGTTGTGCAGGACGTCGAGGGGTTCGCCGCAGACCGGCAGGAAGATGTCGACGCTGGGATAGCGCCTGGGCCGCCACGACTCGACGAGCCGCTTGTGGCCCTCCAGGTCGAAGTCCCTGGTGAAGAGGTTGATCCGCAGCGAGACCAGGTAGTAGAGCACCGTGAAGATCAGGAACGGCACGAAGATCAGGGCCAGGGCGCTCGACTGCGTGAACTTGACCTGGCTCACCGTCAGGCCGGCGAAGCTGATCAGGGAGAACAGGTTCAGCAGCCACATCCGGCGGACGACGTAGGAGTACTTCTCCTCGTCGTCGGGCGGACGCGGCAGGAGCTTGGAGACCGGTCCGGTGTGCTTCGGCGGAGGCGGCAGGGGCATCCGGCGGGCCCGGTTGCGCCGGACGAGGTCACGCCGGGTCTGGAGGGTCTCCGAGGACAGCGTTCTCATCGTCGAGAAGGCGCCGTCGACGAGCGTCTCGGTGGCGGAGGGCGATCCGGGGCGGGCACCGCGCGGGTCGTCCATGATCGTCTTGTTCGGGCCCTGGTCCGGCATGCCGACACGCTGCGGCGGCGTGGGCCGTCCGCGGCGGGGACGTCGAGGCGGAGCCTGCGGCGGGCGGCCTCGCCGCAGGATGGCGGGCGGGGGAGGATCCTGCAGATCGGCCCACCAGTCGTAGTCGGACACGTCCCATGATGGTCGGGCCGGGTCGTTCCCCTCGGTCACTGTCACGCTCCCCCGCGCACGTCTCGGGACTGGCCGGGCACCCGCCCCCTCGGGAACCCCTGGTTGAAACTACAACCTCCCGGACTATCGGCGCACAGGACACCTTACGCGATTGTGTTATCTATTCACATGATTTAGCAGATGTGAGCAGTTAATGATCTTCTTTGGGCAAGTGAGCGAAGTTCAATCCAGATCAGGAGTTTCGACACCGCCCGCGAACGCGCCCGTGGCTCATGATGGCCTGGTTTCCGAAGATGACCCGCGGTCCGGGCGGGTAAGAGATCATGACGGATATATCGGCGAAACGGCTCCTACGCGACGTAGCAGGTATGAGGGGAAGCCATGGACGACATCACCCTGAGCAAGGAATGGGCGGGGTTGCGGGAGCACCACCGGGAGATCGAGGGGAGGACGCTGCGGGAGCTGTTCGACGAGGACCCCGGACGGGCGGAACGGATGAGCGTGACCGCGGGGGACCTGTTCCTCGACTACTCCAAGCACCGGGCCACCGGCGAGACCCTCGGGCTGCTGGTGGAACTGGCCGAGCGGGCCGGGCTGCGGGACGCAGTCGACCGGATGTTCCGCGGTGACCACATCAACGTCAGCGAGGACCGGGCGGTCCTGCACACGGCGCTGCGGCTGCCGGCCGGCGCCGTGCTGGAGGTCGACGGGCAGGACGTGGCGGGCGACGTCCACGCCGTCCTGGACCGGATGAGCGCGTTCGCCGAACGCGTCCGGTCCAAGGAGTGGCGGGGCGCGACCGGCGAACCCATCGCCACCGTCGTCAACATCGGGATCGGGGGGTCCGACCTGGGACCGGCCATGGCGTACGAGGCGCTGGCCGACTACGCGGACGCCGGCATCGAGGCCCGGTTCGTCTCGAACATCGACCCGGCCGACCTCGAAGGCAAGCTGCGCGGCCTCGATCCGGCCACCACGCTGTTCGTCGTCAGCTCCAAGACGTTCACCACGATCGAGACGCTCACCAACGCCCGCGTCGCCCGGAAGTGGCTGGTCGACGCGCTGGGAGAGGACGCCGTCGGCAAGCACTTCGTCGCCGTCTCCACCAACGCCGAGAAGGTCGCCGAGTTCGGCATCGACACCGCGAACATGTTCGGCTTCTGGGACTGGGTAGGCGGGCGGTACTCCTTCGACGGCGCCATCGGGCTGTCCCTGACGGTCGCCATCGGGCCGGAGCGGTTCCGGGAGATGCTGGACGGATTCCACACGATCGACGAACACTTCCGCACCGCGCCTTTCGAGAAGAACATGCCGGTCCTGATGGGCCTGCTCGGCGTCTGGTACACCGACTTCTTCGGCGCGCAGACGCGGGCCGTACTGCCCTACGCCCAGCGGCTGCACCGGTTCCCCGCCTACCTGCAGCAGCTCACGATGGAGTCCAACGGCAAGTCGGTGAAGGCCGACGGGACGCCGGTCGACTGCGACACCGGCGAGATCTTCTGGGGCGAGCCGGGCACCAACGGGCAGCACGCCTTCTACCAGCTGCTGCACCAGGGCACCCGGCTGGTCCCCGCGGACTTCATCGGCTTCGCCGAGCCCTTCGCGGACCCGGCCGGCATGCACGACATCCTCACCGCCAACCTGCTGGCCCAGACCTCGGCGCTGGCCTTCGGGAAGACCGCCGAGGAGATCGCGGCCGAGGGCACACCGCCCGAACTGGTCCCCCACAAGGTGATGCCGGGCAACCGGCCCTCCTCGACGATCCTCGCGCCGAAGCTCACCCCGCGCGTCCTGGGCGAACTCGTCGCGCTGTACGAGCACCTCGTGTTCGTCGAGGGGACGGTCTGGGGCATCAACCCCTTCGACCAGTGGGGCGTCGAGCTCGGCAAGAAGCTGGCGCTCGGCCTGCAGCCCGCCCTCACGTCCGAGGAACCACCGGAGGACTTCGCGGATCCCTCGACCGAGAACCTGGTCCGCCGCTACCGCCGGCTGAGGGGAAGGCGGGCATGAGCCGGCGGAGAGCGGACGCGCTCGTCCTGTTCGGCATCACCGGGAACCTCGCCTACAAGATGCTGCTGCCCGCCCTCTACCACCTCACCGCCGCCGGGGTGCTCGACCTCCCGATCGTGGGCGTCGCCAAGACCGACCTCGACCTGGCCGGCCTGCGGGAACGGGCCCGGGAGGCCTGCGGTGACCAGCTCGACGAGGCGGCGTTCGCGAAGTTCACCGGGAACCTGAGGCTCATCGCCGGCGACTACGGGGACGCGTCCACCTTCGAGGCGATCCGCGCGGAGACGGAAGGAGCGGAGTTCCTCACCCACTACATGGCGATCCCGCCGTCGCTGTTCGCGACCGTCGCCGAAGGCCTGGCCGGCGCCGGGCTCCACCACGACGCCCGGCTCGTGGTGGAGAAGCCGTTCGGCCACGACACGGCCTCGGCGCAGGCCCTCAACGCCGAACTGCTCCGGTACTTCGACGAGGACCACATCCGCCGCGTCGACCACTTCCTCGGCAAGGAGCCGATCGAGGACCTCCTGGTGTTCCGGTTCGGGAACATGTTCCTGGAGCCGATCTGGAACCGCCACTACGTGCGCAACGTGCAGATCACCATGGCCGAGGACTTCGACGTCGCCGACCGCGGCTCGTTCTACGACGCCAACGGCACCGTCCGCGACGTGGTGCAGAACCACCTCCTGCAGATCCTGGCCATCCTCGCCATGGACTCCCCTCCCTCGTCCGACGCCAGGGCGTTCATCGACGAGAAGTGGCGCGTCCTGCGGGCGGTGCGGTCCATCGACCCCGACGAGACCGTCTTCGGGCAGTACTCCGGGTACCTCGACACCGAAGGCGTACGGCCCGGCTCGACCACCGAGACCTACGTCGCGACGCGCCTGCACATCGACAACTGGCGCTGGGCGGGCGTCCCCTTCTACATCCGTTCCGGGAAGGCGCTCCCCGAGACCGACCTGGAAGTCGTCGCCGAGCTCGCCACCCCGCCGGTCGCCCTCTTCGACGGCGACCTCCAGCCGAACCTGCTCAGGTTCCGGCTCCAGCCCGACGCGGGCATCACCCTGGACGTCCTCGCCAAGGAACCCGGCCGCGACACCACCCGGCGCGTCCCCCTCCACGTCGACTTCACCAAGGCCCTCGGCCCCATGGAGGCGGCCTACCAGCGCATCCTCGCCGACGCCGTGAGCGGTGACCCGCGCCGCTTCGTCCGCTTCGACCTGGCCGAGGAGTCCTGGCGCGTCGTCCAGCCCCTCCTCGACCGGACCATCCCGCCCCTCCCCTACGAGAAGGGCACCTGGGGCCCGGAAGCCGCCGCCCGCCTCGTCCCCGGCGGCTGGCACCCCATCTCCACCACCTTCGACTGACCGAACGCCCGTCTCCAGAGGAGAGGCGGGAAAGTTCGCCGTCCGCGCCGGGCCGCGCTCAGGGGAAGCGTAGGTTCGGGACATGCGGATCATCGACCTGGAGACCTGGCGGGAACACGGCGCCGAGAGCGCCGGCGGGCCGGAGGCCGCCGACGACGCGGAGGCCCTGCGGACGGCGGACGGCTTCCCCTCGGGGCAGGTCGTCGCGTGGGACGGCGCCCGCCTGCGCTTCGCCCGCCGGGGTCCCGCCGGGACACACGTCGAACTGCTCGAACGCCCGCCGGTCGCCGAGGCCCTCGACCTGCTCCCGCACCCCGAGGGCGGCTGGTACCGGCAGACCTGGCGGACCGCTCCGACCGTGCGGCCGGAGGGCTGTCCGGGGGAGCGCGCCACCGCCACCGGCATCTACTTCCTGCTGCCTCCCGGCGAGGAGTCCATGTGGCACGCGGTCCGCTCCGACGAGGTCTGGTTCTGGCACCGCGGCGGTCCCCTCACGCTCCTGCTCGGCGGCTCCGGCGACCGCCCCCGCGCCCCGGAGGCGATCGTGCTCGGCCCGGACGTCGAGCACGGCCAGACCCCCCAGGCACTCGTCCCCGCCGGAGTCTGGCAGGCCGCGAAACCGGCCGGAACCGAAGCGGTGCTGGTGAGCTGCGTGGTCTCGCCCGGCTTCGACTTCGCGGACTTCAGCGTCGAGTGAACCGTTCCCCACCGCGGGACCCGCGGCCCTCCGGGCGCGCCTCGGCCGCGGGGCAGGTCAGGGGGACGGGGGGGTCCAGGCCGCCTGGGCTTCGGCGGTGGTGGGGTAGAGGGCCAGGAAGCGGTCGAGGCCGGAGAGGGCCAGGAGGCGGGCCAGGCGGGCGCTCGGGGCGGTGAGAGCGAGGGTGGCGCGGGACTTCTGGGCGTGGCGGTAGGCGGCGACCAGGGCGGCGATGCCGCTGGAATCGCAGAAGTCCAGGGCTTTCATGTCGATGATGAGCTGCTGGCCGGCGTCCAGATCCGTCTTCTTGAGGATGTCTCGGAGCTGGCCTGCGGTGTGCAGGTGGAGGTCGCCGGCCAGGGCCAGGACGGTGCCGGAGGGGACTTCGGTGGCGGTGATCGTCAGGGTGCGGGTCACTGGTCGTCTCGTTCTGGTGGGGTGGGGACGCTGAGGGCCAGCAGGGCGGTGTCGTCGTCCAGGCCGTCGCCGAAGCGGGTGAGCAGCCCGGTGAGGCCTTCGACTAGGTCGGACGCGGTGGTCGGGGCGAGCGTAGCGGTGTGGTCACGCAGGGCCGCGTCACCATAGCGCGCGTCGGATTCCCCGTCCGCCCCGTCGACCCTGGCCTCGACGAGGCCGTCGGTGTAGAGCAGCAGGGCGTCGCCGGGGGCCAGGTGGACGGTGGTGGTGGCGAAGTGGGGGTCGGGGAAGACACCGACGATCAGGCCTCCACGAGTGGAGATGTAGTCCGCGGTGCCGTCGGCGCGCAACAGCAGCGGATCGAGGTGGCCGCCGACGGCCAGGCCGAGGGTGAAACCGCTCGACGCGGGGGTGATGATCCCGAAGACGACGGTGCAGAAGCGGGGGTCGTCGCCGTTGTACTCGTGGTTGAGGACGATGTTGAGGTTGTTCAGGACGGCGACCGGATCGGGGTCGTAGACCGCCGCGGCGCGCAGGGTGTAGCGGACGAGCGAGGTGACGGCCGCGGCGTCCGCGCCCTTCCCGCACACGTCGCCCAGGAAGAAGCCCCAGCGTCCCTCGCTGAGGGGGAAGACGTCGTAGAAGTCGCCGCCGACCTGGTCCGCGGAGGCCACGTGGTAGTACGCGGAGACCTCCATCCCCTCGGGCGCCGACAGCGTGGGCGGCAGCAGGGTGCGCTGCAGGGTGGTGACCACGCGCTGCAGACGGGCTCGTTCGACCTCGGCGAGCGCGCGGGCCTGCTCGGCCTCTGCTCGCGCCTTCTCGGCCTCCCGCTGGACGCGCAGGAGTTCCCGCTCGTAGGAGTGCCGGCTCGTCGCGTCGAAGATCGTGGTGCGGATCAGCAGCGGCCGCCCGCCGCGCCCGTACTTGACCGTGGAGGAGACCAGCACCGGCAGCCGGCCGCCGTCGGCGGTCCTCAACTCCAGCGCCACGCCGTCCAGCCGGCCCTGAACGGCCAGCATCGGCGCGAGGTGCGTCTCGTGGTAGAGCTTCCCGCCGACGGTCAGCAGGTCGGCGAAGCGGAGACGGCCGACCAGGTCCTCGCGGGCGCGGCCGAGCCAGCCCAGCAGCGTTTTGTTGACCTTGGCGATCTGGCCGTCCGGGTACGTGGACAGGTAGCCGCAAGGCGCGTTGTCGTAAAGGTCCTCGGCGTTGTCGTCCAGCAGGTCCGCCGCCGTCTCCGGCACCGTGAAGCCGGGGTTCCCCTCATCGAAGCCCTCGCCGGAAGAGGCCGCGTCGTGAACATGGCCGGAAGTGAACGTCATCGCAGCCCCGTCACGAAGTCGCTTATGGCCTGGACGGTGGCTTCAGGGGCGCTCAGCTGGGGGCAGTGCCCGACCGCGTCCAGGGTGACCAGACCGGCGTCCGGAATCTGGTCGCGGACGAAGGCCCCCACCCCGGTGGGCGCGATGACGTCCTGCGAGCACTCCAGCACCACCGCCGGGACCTTCACCTGCGGCAGGTCGGCGCGGTTGTCGGACAGGAAGGTGGCGCGGGCGAAGACCCGGGCGATGTTCGGGTCGGTCCGGCAGAAGCTGTCCTCCAGCTCCTCGCCCAGCTCCGGCCGGTCGGGATTGCCCATGATCACCGGCGCCATCGCCGACGACCAGCCGAGGTAGTTGCCGTCCAACGTCTCCAGCAGCTCGTCGATGTCCTCGCGGCTGAACCCGCCCCGGTAGTCGCCGTCGTCGATGTAGCAGGGCGAGGGCACGAGCAGGACCAGGCCCTCGAACCGCTCCGGCTCGGCGATCGCGGCCAGCGCCCCGATCATGGCGCTCACCGAGTGGCCCACGAACACCACCGGTCCCGCGTCCAGCTCCCGGCAGATCTCCAGCACGTCCTCGGCGTACCCCTCCAGCCTTCCGTAACGGTCCGGGTTCCACGCGGAGAGGTCCGAGCGGCCTGATCCCACGTGGTCGAACAGCACCACCCGGAACCGCTCGGCCAGCGCCGGCGCGACCAGCCGCCACAGGTTCTGGTCGCACCCGAAACCGTGCGACAACATCACCGTGGGCCCGGCCTGTCCACCGGTCACCATCACGTGATTCTTCGTAAAAACTCCCATGGTGAGAACACTCCTAGTCTGTCTCGGCACCACAGACCAGGACGACAACCCATTGGCTAAGTAAAGGGTATGGGGGTCGACTACATGCCCAGGTCAGGCGGATCTATCCCAGACAAGCACATCAACCTTGAAAAAGCACAATTTTTTCACTGCCGAAATGCCGACGCCGGGCCCGGCACGCGAGAACCGGGGCGGGCCCGGAACCGGGAGCGAGCGGGCTCGGGCCTGCCCTTGGCCGTTCACAAACGGACATCGATCTGCATTCCGGTTATTGCCGATCAAGAAAAGTTCAAACTAGAAAATTAGTAATTATACATCGATAATTATAATTATGGTTTTTCTCCGGAAGCGAGCTCGGCTCGGCGGCCCGCGCCCCCGCCACCGGACCGGTGGAGGGGGCGGAACCTTCTCCGGTAGGTTCCGCCCCGCTCGGATCAGCGGGTGGTCAGGGCGTGCCGCAGGTGGGTGATGGTCTTCTGGCTCAGGCCCAGACCGTCGCGGAGGTAACGGTCGAAGGAGCCGTACTCGGCCTTGGCTCCGTCGAGGAACGCCTCGATGTACGCGGCGTCCTGCTCCAGGAGGGGGCGGATCAGGCCGCTGTCGACGCCCTTGCTCGCCAGCAGGTCGTAGGTCTGCTGGTGGGAAGGTGACAGGTAGGTGTTGGAGAGCACGAAGTCGTCGATGACGGCCTGCCGGGGGACGCGCAGCAGGGTGAGGATGACGGCGGACATGATGCCGGTGCGGTCCTTGCCGGCGGTGCAGTTGTAGACGAGCGGGAGCCCGTCCCGGCCGGCCAGGCGGAGCAGGACGTCGCGGAAGCCCGCCCGCGCCGCCTCATTGGTCACCATGTCGCGGTAGCTGGTGAGGACGATCTGCTCGGCCCTTCCGCCGCCGAGCATCTCCTCCAGCACGGCGGAGTCCCCGGTCCTCAGTGCCGTGGTGAGGGCCTCGGCCAGGGTGTTGCCGCTCTCGTCGAGCAGCGGCCTCGCGACCGCCTCGACGCCCGCGGGCAGCCGGTTGACGCCGTACTTGACGACCTCGGCCTCGCCGCGGAAGTCGACGGAGGTGGACAGGCCGAGAGACGCCAGTCGCGCCACGTCGGCTTCGGTGGCCTTCCCGAGGCTGTCACTGCGGTAGACGAGGCCCCAGCGCACCGTGCGCCCGTCCGAGGTCCCGGGTGTTGGCGGACCCTTCGAGCGCGACCCGCCGGGTGCCCGCGACCGGGCCCTCGGCGTTCGCCGAGCGGCGGGGCGCGGCCTCGAAGTACCAGCGCTTCCCGGCGTCCAGGCCTTCCACCCGGGTGCCGGAGGACTTCGTCGCGGCGACCAGCCGTCCGGACCGGGACGGGTCGCGGGAGTCGGTGGAGGCGTAGACGTAGACCGTTCCGGACTTGCGGACCGTCCATTCGAGTTCGTGGACCCCGTCCGCGGTCCGGGTGACGTTCACCGCCGTGACCTGCGAGGCACCGCCCTGCCCCGCGAAAGCCGCGGGCTGGGCGAGACCGACGGCGAGGGCCGCTCCCAGTACGACGCCGCCCGCGTGAAGGCCTGTGGACTGGAGTTTCAAGGTGGTTCCTTTCCTTCATGGCCTGAATGTCCGGCCGTCCCGGACGGTCGCATGGTGTGACGTGCGGCACATGACCGGTCCCGTTGGACGGGACGCCTTCCACCGGGCCTCCAGAACGACCGGCTCGGTTGCTTTGCACTTGCATGGGGCCATCGGTGTTTTTTCACGAGGGTTATTCAGGAATCTCCGGAGGAACGGTCGCTTCGGCTCGCACGGAGGCGGCCGACGGGATCCGGATCAGGGGGAGCCATGAAGTTCGCCGCCTCGGCCGTCGTCGCTTTTCTGGCCGTCACGCTCGTGAGCGGGTGCGGCGACTCGAACGAGGAGTCCACGGTCTCGCCCGAGGCCGGAGTGTCGGGGCAGGTGGGGAACGTCGACATCCGGGACCTGTTCGTCCTCGGAGGGAACGGCACGGCCGAGATTCCCGCCGGGGGCTCGGCGCCCGTCTACCTCACGATGGTCAACCGGCCGGCCGGGGGAGAGCCCGATCCCACCGGCGGCACCGCGGCCGCCGAGGCCGACGTCCTGGAGTCGGTCACCTCTACCGACGCGAACTCCGTCGAACTCATCGGCGGGCCCGTCCAACTGCCCGCCGGACAGGACGTCAGGGTCGGCCCGGACGCGCGGATCGTCCTGCGCGGGCTCACCGAAGCGCTCGAAAGCGACGGGGACGTCGACCTCACCTTGAAGTTCCAGAAGGCGGGTTCGGTGACGCTGGAGGCCCCGGTCATCCAGAGGAAGGACAGCTACGAGAGCTACTCCCCGGCTCCTTGAGTCGGGCGGAGGCGTCCACGGGGCCGGGAGTGGCCGAATAGACGGGCGATATTGGGGGGAATGTCACTGTGAAACTCTCTCCGTTCCCGGGAGGTCCGGTGGCACGTCGTCTCGTTTCCAGGTTGGCTCTGCTGACCGCTCCCCTGCTGTTGGGGACGGCGTTCACGGCTCCGGGAGCGGGGGCGCTCCCGGGAGTGCGGGGCGCGCCGAACGCGAAACCGGTGGCGACGGGATTCGGCGGAGCCGTCTCGACCGTCGACGCCGATGCCAGCAGGACGGCCCTGGACGTGCTCGCGAAAGGCGGCAACGCCGTCGACGCGGCCGTGGCGGCCGCCGCGACGCTCGGCGTGACGGAGCCGTACGTCGCCGCCCTCGGAGGCGGCGGCTTCTTCGTCCACTACGACGCGCGGACGCGCAAGGTGCACACCATCGACGGACGGGAGACCGCGCCCGAAGCGATGCGGGCGGACTCGTTCGTCGACCCTGCGACGGGCAAGGCGATCCCGTTCGAGGAGGCCGTCACCAGCGGGCTGTCCGTGGGCGTGCCCGGGACTCTCGCGCAATGGGACCAGGCTCTGCGCCGCCACGGCACGCGCGAGCTGGACACGCTGCTCAAGCCCGCCATCGAGATCGCGGAGAAGGGATTCCGGGTCGACCAGGAGTTCCACGACCAGACCGAAGTCAACGCCGCACGGTTCGCGGACATCACGTCCACACGCGACCTGTTCCTGCCCGGAGGCGCTCCGCCCGCCGTGGGATCGGTGTTCCGGAACCCTGACTTGGCCGACACCTACCGAGAGATAGCCGAACACGGAATCGACTGGTTCTACGGAGGCGGGCTCGCCAAAGAGATCGTACGGACGGTCGAACAGCCTCCCGTCGTGCCGGGGGCGACGCGCAAAGTCCGGCCCGGCCTCATGGAAGTCTCCGACCTGACCTCGTACAAGGCTCCCTTCCGGGCTCCTACACGCATCAAGTACCGGGGGCTGGAGGTGTACGGAATGGCGCCTCCGTCTTCCGGAGGGTCCACCGTCGGCGAGGCGTTGAACATCCTGGAACGTTTCCCGCTCTCCAAGCGCGACCCGGTACAGGCGCTGCACTACTACCTCGAGGCGTCCAAGCTCGCTTACGCCGACAGGGGTGCCTACATAGGCGACGTGCCCAAAGTGCCGTTGAAAGAACTTCTCTCCGACTCGTACGCCAAGGAACGGGCCTGTCTGGTGAACGCCGGCACTGCGTTGAAGGCACCGGTCGCGGCGGGGTCGCCGGACGGTTCGTACAAGCGCTGCCCGGCGGTGTCCGGAGAGGGCCGTCCTCTGTCGTACGAGGGCCCGCAGACCACGAACCTCGTCGTCTCCGACAAGTGGGGCAACGTCGTCGCCTACACGCTGACGATCGAGCAGTTCGGCGGCAGCGGGCTGACCGTGCCCGGCCGGGGCTTCATCCTCAACAACGAACTGACGGACTTCACCCTCACCCCGACGGCGGGAGACCCGAACACCCCGGGACCCGGGAAGCGCCCGCGCAGCAGCATGGCGCCCACGATCGTGCTGAAGGACGGCAAACCGTTCCTGGCGCTCGGCTCCCCCGGCGGATCGACCATCATCACGACCGTCCTGCAGATCCTGCTGAACCGGCTCCACCTCGGCATGGACCTTCCCGCCGCCGTCGCCGCGCCGCGCGCCACCCAGCGCAACACCGCCGCGACCCTCGCCGAACAGGAGTTCATCGACCGGTACGGCACCGCTCTGACCGCCAAGGGCCAGACCCTGCAACTGTTCACCGGCCCGCCCCCTTCCATCGGCGCCGCCACCGCCCTGGAGTTCCTCCGCCCGAACCTCGTCCAGGCCGTCGCCGAACCCGTCCGCCGCCACGGCGGCAGCGCCATGGTCGTCCGCCCCCGCTGACCCGCACACCTGGAGAAGGCTCCCGGACATGGTGTCCGGGAGCCTTCTCCGTCATCGGTGTTCCCGTCAGTCTCCGGCAGGCATGTCCAAGGCCGTGCCGTAAAGGCGCGTCACCCTGAGCCTGATCACCACCCGTCGTTCCTCCACCGCCTCCCGGAGGAACTCCGCCTCCTCTTCGGGATCGTCGAAGCCCGGGGTAAGGGAGAGCAACTCCCTTCCGGTCTCGTCTCCGGGCACGACCGTCGTCTCCGACACCTCCGCGTCTCCCTCGGCCACCGCGAACGACCAGACGTCCGGACCGTTCACATGCAGGGCGAGGTGCGGGTTCCCGCGCACGTGACGTGTCTTGAGGCGGTCGGCCGTCGTGGAGACCCGCACGATCCGGTCCTTCGGATCCCAGTGGTAGAGGACGGTGGACAGATGGGGATGGCCGCTGCGCTTCACGGTCGCCAGCACCCCGAACCGCTGGGATCCGAGGAGCTCCGAGGCCTCCTCGTCGCTCAGGACGCGAGGTCCCGGGCGGAGGTCCTGCTTCTCCTGGTTCGCAGTGGTGGACTCGATCATCTGGATCACTTCCTGTCGGTTCGGTCTCGGTGCGGGATCGGGCCCGCTGATCGGTCGGGGCGGCGGGCGAAGAGCGGCCGCCGAGAAGTCAGGGGCGCGCCGGACGGTCCGGTCGGCGGGAGAGGGAGCCGACCGAACGGCGGCCGAGGAGTCAGCGCTTCCGGACGGGTCGGTCGGCGGGAGACGGGGTCGACGGGGTCGGCTGGCGTAGGACGGTGACGGTGACGACGAGAGCGGCCACGAGCAGGGCGGCCGCGGTGCCGAAGGCGAGGTGGTAGCCGCCGGTCAGGGCGGTCGCCTCGGTGGCGCCCTCGGAGAACAGGGACTCGGTGCGGGAGGCGGCCAGGGTGGACAGCACCGCGACCCCGGCCGCCATGCCGACCTGCTGGGTGGTGTTGAACAGGCCGGAGGCCAGGCCCGCGTCGTCGGGGCGGGCGCCGGACATGCCGAGCGCGGTCAGCGCCGGGAGCACCAGGCCGCCGCCCGCGATGAGCAGCATCACCGGGAGCAGGTCGGTGACGTAGCGGGCGTCCACCGGGACGCGGGTGAGCCAGGCCATCGCGCCGAGCAGGAGCAGCAGGCCCGCCGCCAGGACGTTCCGCTCGCCGAAACGGGTGTTGAGGCGGGCGGAGACGAACAGGGAGACGCCGCCGATGGCCACCGCCGCGGGGAGCATCGCCAGGCCGGTGTCGAGCGCGCCGTAGCCGAGGACCTTCTGCATGTAGATCGCGACGATGATCTGGAAGGCGAACATCGCCGACAGTGTCAGCATCTGTGCCAGGTTGGCGCCCACGACGTTGCGCGAACGCAGGATCCGCAGCGGCATCAACGGGGTCGCGGCCGTCGCCTGGCGGGCGAAGAAGGCGGCCAGCAGGACGGCCGACACCGCGCCGAGGCCGAGGGTGTGCGCCGAGAGCCAGCCGTACCGCTCGACCTGGACCACGGTGTAGACGCCCAGCATCAGCCCGCCGGTGACCAGCACGGCACCCAAGACGTCGGCGCCGGCGGCGAGCCCCGTCCCCCGGTCGTCCGGCAGCGCGCGGACCGCCAGCACGATCACCGCCAGCCCGATCGGCAGGTTGATGAAGAAGATCCAGTTCCAGCTGAGCGCGTCGGTGAGGACCCCGCCCAGCACCTGGCCGATCGAGGCTCCGGCGGCCCCGGTGAAGCTGAAGAAGCCGATCGCCTTCGCACGCTCGGCCGGGTCGGTGAACAGCGTCACCAGGATGCCCAGCACGACCGCCGACGACATGGCGCTGCCGACGCCCTGGCCGAACCGGGCCGCGATCAGCGTGCCGGGCCCGCCGGCCGCCCCTGCCAGCAGCGACGCGGCGGTGAAGACCGCGTTCCCCGCCAGGAACATGGCCTTGCGCCCGATGAGGTCGCCCAGCCGGCCGGCCAGGAGCAGCAGTCCTCCGAAGGCGATCAGGTACGCGTTGACGGTCCAGCTGAGACCGGCGGACGAGAAGCCCAGGTCCTGCTGGATGGCGGGCATCGCCACGGTCACGATGCTGCCGTCCAGGATCGTCATCAGCGCGGCGACGGACAGTACGGCGAGCGCGAGCCCGCGCGACCGAGGCGTGCCGGCACGGCTCGGGTGCGGGGAGGGGACGGTCGTGGACATGGTCTCTCCTGTCCTGAGGGGAACACGAGAGACCATAACAGATAGTTTTGTTGCAGACTATCTTCTAGTGATTTATTTCGATCTGGGCTTCGTCCTCGGCGGGGAACGAGTGGTGCTCGTGGGCGATCAGCCAGCGGCCGTCCTGCTTGCGCAGACCGAGCGTCAGCCGCAGGCGGCGTTCGGGATGGGCTGCGAACTCCTCGGGAGTGCCGCACCGCAGGAGCGCGTACGCGAACGCGACCTCCCCGCCGGCGGTGACCTCGAGCGACTCGATCTCGAACGTCGCGCCCCCGGCCTGCCAGCGCAGGAAGGGCGGCCAGGTCTCGCGGTAGGCGTCCAGGCCGCGGACGCCCTCGTGGGGCGGGGGCACATCGAACATCACGATGTCGTCGGTGTGCCCGGCGAGCAACCCGTCGAGATCGCCGTTCCGCACCGCGGCGGCCCACCCCCCGACCAGCTCGCGGATCTGCTCCTCGTCGTTCTTCACTGCCGTTCCCCTCTGGTCGGAACTTCCGGCGAAGTCGTGACGGAGTCAGGTGGGGTTCATGGGCGCGGGGTCGAGAAGGGCGAACATCGCGCCCTGGGGGTCGCGGACGACGGCCATGCGGCCGGCGACCATGTCGAAGGGCGCCGCGACGACCTCGCCTCCGAGGCCGGTCAGCTTGTCGACGGTGGCGTCCGGGTCGTCCGTGGCGAAGTAGACCAGCCAGTGCGGCGGGACGCCGGGCTCGTCCGGCGTTCCCATGCCGCCGACCACCTTGCCGCCGGCCTTCAGCGAGTAGTAGCCCTCGGCCCCCTCCATGTCCGTCGGGACCGCCTCCAGGGACAGGGCCGCGTGGTAGAAGGCGCTCGCGCCGGCGACGTCGGAGGTGTTGAGCTCGTGCCAGACGACCGCGCCGGACTCCCCGACCGCCTCGGTCCCGGAGAACTCGCGGGCCTGCCAGAGCCCGAAGACCGCGCCGGCGGGATCGGCGGCGACCGCCATCCGGCCGAGCGTCCCGACGTCGACCGTGGACATCAGCACGGAGCCCCCCGCGCCGCTGATCGCCTTCTCCGTCGCGTCGGCGTCTTCCGTCGCCAGGTAGACGGTCCAGGCGACCGGCGGCGCGGGAGCGCCGGACTCCGACGGCGGCGCGGCCATGATGCCCGCGACGGGCCTGCCGCCGAAGGTGCAGACCGAGTACCCGTGGAACTCGGCCGCGCCGACCTCGCCCCGCCAGCCGAACAGCTCGCGGTAGAAGTCGAGGGCGGCCTGCTGGTCGGGCACGATGAGGTCGATCCAGCAGGGGGTGCCGGGTGCGTGGGAACCGGTGACTTCGGGCATCTCACAGCCTCCAGAGGAAGTCGGCGCCGGGCCCGTCGCCCGGCGCCATCTCTCATTTCGAGACTACAGACGGCCACTGACGGTATCCGGACCGACGCCCGCGGGCCCGGGACGGTCAGTGCTGGCGGCGCATGGTGCGGATGCCGAGGGTGAGGCCCGCGGCGGCCAGGAGGAGGGCGGCGGTGAAGCCCTTGAGGACGGTCGGGGTCAGGAGGGCGCCGTCGAGGAGGGCGTGCTCGGCGGAGACGATGTGGCTGACGGGGTTGGCGACGGCGACGGCGCGCATCCAGGCGGGGGCCTCGGAGAGGGGGAGGAGCATGCCGGAAAGGATCATCAAGGGGAAGATGAGGGTCTGCTGGACGGCCCAGAACATCCAGTCCTTCTTGGCGCTGGCCAGGGCGAGGGTGTAGCTGAGGGCCCCCAGGCCCATGCCGAAGAGGGCCAGGAGCACCAGGCCCGCCAGAAGGCCCGGGAAAGAGGCTCGGAAGCCGAACGGGAAGGTGACGGCCACGACGAGGAGGGCCTGGACGATGGTCGGGGCGATCTCCTTCAGCGCCCGGCCGACGAGGAGGGCCGAGCGGGAGACGGGCGCTACGAGGGTGCGCTCGTGGGAGCCGGTCTGCATCTCGAAGAGCAGGTTCGAGCCCGTGCCGCTGGCGCCGAAGAGGACGGTCATCGCCAGGATGCCGGGGACGAACCAGGCGAGGGTCTCGGACGCGGGCGCGCCGGAGGAGCCGATGAGCAGCGGGCCGAACAGGCCGAGGAAGACCAGGGGCTGCAGGAGACTGAAGATCACCGAGAACGGGTCGCGCAGGGCCGGGCGCATCTCGCGGACGAAGACGTGCCAGGTGTCGTGGAACGGGCGTTCGGCGGTGACGGGCGCGGGACGGCCCAGCGTGGCGGTGGTCATCGGGACTCCGAACGGTCGTGGGCGGGAACGAGAACGGCGGGCTCTGCGGATTCCGGGGACGGGGACGGCGGGGACGAGGTGTCGCCGGTGTCGCGGAGGCTGCGGCCGGTGAGGGAGAGGAAGACGTCGTCGAGGGTCGGTTCGCGCAGCGCGATGCGCGCGGCCGGGGCGCCGGCCTCGTCGAGGGCTCTGACGAGGGCGGGGAGGAGGACGTCCCCCGCTTTCGCCGTCACCCGGATCGTGGCGGAGTCGACCTGTTCGGTGTCTCCTCCCGTCAGGCGGGCGACGACCGGTGTTCCGGTTTCCGCACGGGCGGGATCGCCGAAGCCGACGGTGATCACGTCTCCGGCGAGCTCGGACTTCAGGCGGGACGCGACGTCGTCGGCGATGACCCGCCCCTGGTCCATGATCAGGACGCGTTCGGCGAACTGGTCGGCCTCCTCCAGGTAGTGGGTCGTGAGGAAGACCGTCGTTCCGGACTTCCGGCGCAGCTCCAGGATGTGCTCCCAGAGGTTGGCGCGGCTCTGCGGGTCCAGGCCGGTCGACGGCTCGTCGAGGAAGAGCACGCGCGGGGTGTGGATGAGGCCGAGCGCGATGTCCAGGCGCCGCTTCTGGCCGCCGCTGAGGCCCATGACACCGCGGCCGGCGAGCGCTCCGAGGTCGAGTGAGTCGATGAGTTCGTCCGCGCGCCGGGCGGCGTCGCGTCGCGTCATCCCGTAGAACGCGCCCTGGCTGAGCAGTTCGTCGCGTACGCGCTGGTTGTGTCCGGCGCTGTTGCCCTGCCCGACGTAGCCGATCGCGTGCCGCACCCGGGAGCGTTCGCTCGCCACGTCGTACCCGGCGACGCGCGCGGTGCCGGACGTGGCGGGCAGCAGGGTGGTGAGCATGCGGATACTGGTTGATTTGCCTGCCCCATTGGGGCCGAGGAAGGCGACGAGTTCGCCCTCGGCCACGTCCAGGTCGAGATCGGTGACCGCGGCGACGGGACGCCGTGCCACGGTGAAGGTCTTCGACAGCCCGCGGGCCGTGATGATCGGGGTGTCCATGCCCGGAACGCTAGGAAGCGATGCGGACGTTCCACGTCCTCGATGAACCGTAGCTTGAACCCATGGACAGAAGCGCCGCCCGCACTCTCCGTCTCCTCACGCTGCTCCAGTCGCACCGGCAGTGGCCCGGCGGGGAGCTCGCCCGGCGCCTGGGCGTCACGACCCGCTCCCTCCGGCGGCAGATCGACGGCCTGCGCGAGCTCGGTTACGAGATCGAGTCGACTCCCGGCTCGGGCGGCGGGTACCGCCTGGTCGCGGGCAACCGCATGCCGCCCCTGCTGCTGACCGACGAGGAGGCGGTGGCGGTGGCCGTCGGCCTGCGGATCGCCGCGACGACGGGCATCGCGGACGCGGAGAGCACGACGCTCAGCGCGCTCGCGAAGTTCGAGCAGGTGCTGCCGTCCGCCGTCCGGGAGCGGGTCAACGCGATCGGCCGTTCGGTCGAGCCGCAGACGCCGCGGGGCGGGCCGGTCTCCTCGGAGCTGCTCGGCAGCCTGGCGCTGGCGTGCCGCGATCACGAGCGGGTCCGTTTCGACTACACGGACGCCCACGGAGCCGAGACCCACCGGCTCGTGGACCCGCACTCGCTGGTGTCCGCCGACCGCAAATGGTTCCTCGTGGCCTGGGATCTGAACCGCGACGACTGGCGCACCTTCCGCGTCGACCGCGTCAGCCGCGTCGTCGGCACCCGCGTGCGGGCCGAGGCCCGCGTCCTGCCCGCCGAGGACGCCGCCGAGTTCGTGGCCGTGGCCGCCGGTTCCGTCCCGACCCGGCACACGGCGAGCGCCGTCCTGGAGATGCCGCTCGACGAGATGCGAAGCCATTTCGGCCCGTGGGCCCAGGATGCGCGGGCCGTCGACGAGGCCCGCACCTCCTGGCCGTTCGGAGGCGACTCCTTCCCGCTCCTGACCACCGTCCTGGTCTGGATCCCCGAAGGCGTCGCCTACGAACTCGACGCCGACGAGGAGTACCTCCTGTTCCTCCGCGAGCAGGCCGCCCGCATGCTCCAGGCCGCCGAGACCTCCCTCGCCCTCCTCCGCTCCCCGGAACGGAAGGCCGGGAAAACGGAGCCGGGCGCGGGAGGTCACGACAGCGGCTGACGCCGACGGAGGAACCGCGACGGGGTGGGGAGACTCCAGCCCGCCTCCGGGGCTAGCGGGGGCCGTCCTCCTCCGGCAGCGCCTCGGGGAGGGCGGCTTCGAGGGACTCCGCCAGCAGGGCCAGTGCCTCCAGGACGCGCGGGCGGTCCGCGCCCAGGCGGGACAGGAGGGCCGACTCGATCCGGAGCTGGCGCGGGAACAGGGCGTCGACGGCCTCCTTTCCCTCGGGGGTGACGGTGATGAGGGCGACCCGCCTGTCGCTCGGGCTCGGCGCGCGCGAGATGAAACCGCGGCTCTCCAGTTTGGCGAGGGTCTTGCTGACGGCGGCCCGGGACAGGCGGTGGTGTTCGGCGATGTGGCGGGCGATCACCGGGGTCCGCGTGTAGCGCAGGGGGATCAGGAGGTCGACCTCGGGCGCGGTGAGCGGAGCCCCCTCGTAGATCGGTTCGACGGCCCGGTCCCGCAGGGCGCCGATCCGCTTCAGCAGCGCGACGACCTCCATGGGAGAGGTGTCGAGGTCGGGACGGCCTTCGGCCCACTGGGCCCGGACCGCGGAGGGCGGGGGGAGCAAGAGGACTCCTTTGTTAACCAGTGAACTACATGTTACCTTTTCGAGGTGACCTCCACCTCACCCAACCAGTCGCCGGCTCCGGGCGCCAGCGAACCCGGCCGGACGGCCGGGCTGGTCGCGGTGCTGGGCGCCCTCACCGCGATAGCACCGCTCACCACCGACATGTACGTGCCGGCCCTTCCCTCCATGGGCGACGCGTTGAACGCGGGCAGCACCTCCATCCAGCTGACCCTCACCTCGTTCCTCGTCGGCCTGATCGTGGGACAGGTCGTCATCGGGCCGATCAGCGACAGCCTGGGACGGCGGAAGCTGCTCCTGTGGGGGATGGCGGGCTTCGCCCTGACGTCCCTGCTCTGCGCGCTGGCTCCCAGCGCGGAGGTGCTGATCGCCGTCAGGTTCCTGCAGGGGGCCACCGGCGCCATCGGCATGGTGCTGGCCAGGGCCATCATCACCGACCGGTTCCACGGCCGCGACATCCCCCGCTACTTCGCCATCCTGTCGCAGATCCTCGGCGTCGCCCCGGTGATCGCCCCTGTGATCGGCGGTGCGATCCTCTCCGTCTCCACCTGGCGCGCCGTCTTCTTCGTGCTCGCCCTCGTCGGCGTCCTGCTGCTGGTCTCGGTCCTGGTCAAGGTGCCCGAGACGCTGCCGCCCGAGCGCCGCCGCAAGGACGGGCTGGGCGGGACCTTCCGCGCGATGGGGAGGCTGGCCCGCGAGCGGAGCTTCATGGGCTACGCGCTCGTGCTGGCCTGCGCCTCGGCGAGCCTGTTCTCCTACATCAGCGGTTCCAGCTTCATCTTCGAGCACCTCCACGGCACCTCGGCCGCCATGTACTCCGTGGTCTTCGCGGTCAACGCGGCCGGGATGCTGACGATGGGAGCCCTCTTCGGCAGGCTGTCGGCCCGCGTCCCGGTGAACCGGCTGCTCACCGTCGCCGTGGGGCTGTCCCTGCTGGGCGCGCTCGCCCAGGTCGTCGTGGTGGCGGTCGCGGGCGAGACCTTCGCGGGCACCTGGATCACCCTCTTCGTGGCCATAGGCAGCATCGGCATGCTGTTCCCCGCCACGATGACCCTGGGCCAGACCCTCGGCCGCGCCACCCCGGGCGCCGCCTCGGCCCTGATGGGCGGCCTGCAGTTCCTGTTCGGCGCGATCGCCTCGCCGATCGTCGGCCTGTTCGGCGAGTCGAGCTCCCTGCCGATGGCGGTCGTGATGCTCGCCGCCATGCTCCTGGCCGTCCTCGCGCTGGTCACGCTCGCCCGGCCCTGGCTCCGCCTGGGAGAGGTCTCCGACGAGGCCCGCGCCTCCCACTGAAGATCGTCGTCACCGGATCCGGGCGGAGCCTGGCCGCAGATAAACTTGCGGTGGTAGTTTCAGGGAAAACTGTCAGTGCCAGTTTTCTCTGGAGGGGCCCATGGACCTGGAACTGTCCGAGGAGCACTCGGCCATCCGGACGATGGCGGCGGAGTTCGTCGACCGGGAGGTGGTCCCGCATGTCAGGGAGTGGGACCGGGCCGAGTCGGTCGACCGCGCGATCGTCGGTCGGCTGGGTGAGCTCGGCCTGCTGGGGGTGACGATCCCGGAGGAGTACGGCGGCTCCGGCGGCGACCACCTGTCCTACTGCCTCGTGCTGGAGGAGCTCGGACGCGGGGACTCCGCCGTGCGCGGCATCGTCTCGGTCACCCTCGGACTCGTCGCCAAGGCCGTCCTCGGACACGGCGACGAGGAGCAGAAGAGGCACTGGCTGCCCAGGCTCGCCTCCGGCGCCTCGCTCGGGTGCTTCGCGCTCACCGAACCCGGCACCGGCTCCGACGCGGGGAACCTCGCCACGCGCGCGATCCGGGACGGCGGCGACTGGGTGATCACCGGCTCGAAGATGTTCATCACCAACGGCACCTGGGCGGACATCGCGCTGGTGTTCGCCAGGACCGGCGGGGAGGGGTCCCGGGGGATCAGCGCCTTCCTCGTGCCCACCGAGCTGATCGACCGCCGGGAGATCCACGGCAAGCTGGGGCTGCGCGGCCAGGCCACCGCCGAACTCGTCCTCGATGGGGTCCGCGTGCCCGCCTCGGCGATGCTCGGGCCCGAAGGCAAGGGCTTCGGCATCGCCATGGCCACCCTCGCCAAGGGCCGCATGTCCGTCGCGGCGGGCTGCGTCGGCCTCGCCCAGGGGTGCCTGGACGCGGCCGTCGGCTACGCCGGGGAGCGCGAGCAGTTCGGCAGGCCCATCGCCGGGCACCAGCTCGTCCAGGAACTGCTGTCCGACATCGCCGTGGACGTCGCCGCCGCCCGCCTGCTGACCTGGAAGGTCGCCGACCTGATCGACCGCGGCCTGCCGTTCGCCACCGAGTCCTCGATGGCCAAGCTGTTCGCCTCCGAAGCGTGCGTACGGGCCGCGAACAACGCCCTCCAGGTCTTCGGCGGCTACGGCTACATCGACGAGTACCCCGTCGGCAAGATGCTGCGGGACGCCCGCGTCATGACCCTCTACGAAGGCACCAGCCAGATCCAGAAACTCGTCATCGGACGCGCCCTGACCGGCGTCAGCGCGTTCTGACCCAGGAGAGACACATGAGCGGACTCACCGGAAAAGTCGCCGTCGTGACGGGCGGCGCGCAGGGGATCGGCGCGGCCACCGTCCGCCGCCTGGAGGAAGAGGGCGCGACCGTCGCGGTCGTCGACCTCGACGCCAGGAAGCGGAGCGACGCCGTCCACGCCTACGACTGCGACGTCACCGACCTCGCGGCGGTCGAGGAGGTGTTCGCCCGGATCGTCGCCGACCTGGGCGGCCTCGACATCCTGGTCAACAACGCCGGGATCACCCGCGACAACCTGCTGTTCAAGATGAGCAAGGACGACTGGGACTCGGTCCTGTCCGTCAACCTCAGCGGCGTCTTCCACTGCTGCAAGGCCGCGCAGAAGTACATGACCGCCCAGCGCTCCGGCAAGATCGTCTCGCTGAGCAGCAGGTCCGCTCTGGGCAACCGGGGGCAGGCCAACTACGCCGCGGCCAAGGCCGGCATCCAGGCGTTCACCGCCACGCTCGCGATCGAGCTCGGCCCGTTCAACGTCAACGTCAACGCCGTCGCGCCCGGCTACATCGCCACCGCGATGACCGCCGCGACCGCCGCCCGGGTCGGAGCCGACCCCGAGGAGCACCAGCGGACGGCCGCCGAGCGCATCCCCCTCCACCGGGTCGGGCGGCCCGAGGAGGTCGCCTCCGTGATCGCCTTCCTGGTCGGCGACGACGCCTCCTACGTGTCGGGCCAGACCCTCTACATCAACGGAGGCGCCCGATGAGGACCTTCGAGAGCGTCGACGAGCTCGCCACCGCCGCCGTCGGCACGGAACTCGGCTCCAGCGGCTGGATCACCGTCGACCAGCGGCGCGTCGACCTGTTCGCCGAGGCCACCGAGGATCACCAGTGGATCCACGTGGACGAGGCCCGCGCCGCCGAGGGGCCCTTCGGCGGGACGATCGCGCACGGATTCCTCACCCTGTCGCTCGTCTCCCACCTGGCCCAGCAGGTGATGGACGTCAAGGGCATCCGGATGGGCATCAACTACGGGCTCGACCGGGTGCGTTTCATCACTCCCGTCCCCGTCGGCAGCCGCCTGCGCGGCACCGTCGTCCTGTCCGACGTCCGCGAGGTCGACGGCGGGGTCCAGGTCACCCGCACGATCACCGTCGAGATCGAAGGCTCCCCCAAGCCCGCCTGCGTCGCGGAGAACCTCGTCCGCTACCTGCGCTGAACCACGGCCGGCGGCCCGGTCTCCATGAGGGCCGCCGCGCCTCCCGTGTGCTTCAGGCCGCCGTCCGGTTCCGGACGGCGGCCTGGTCGTTCCACCACTCCGCCAAGTACCTATGTATTTATAGCTATTTGACTTTAGCTATGCCTACATAGGTATCCTCGCAGAGCTTCTTTCGGAGCGACTTCCCTGATCGAAAGGCACTCCGCGTTCATGCACGTCGAAAGCCCGACCGTTCCTCCCGCTCAGGACGGCGCCGACCGTCCGGCTGAACGCGGGCCACGCTCCAACCCGTGGCTGTCGCTGATCGCCGTCTCGTTCGGCCTGTTCATGGTCGCGCTCGACGGCACCGTCGTGGCCATCGCCAACCCCTACATCGGCCAGGACCTCGGCACCTCGCTGTCCCAGCTGCAGTGGGTCACCAACTCCTACCTGCTGGCGCTGGCCGCGCTCCTGGTCCTGGGCGGCAAGCTCGGCGACCGGTTCGGACGCAAGAAGTTCTTCCTCATCGGCCTCGTCGGGTTCACCCTCACGTCCGCCGCCATCGGGCTCGTCGGCTCCATCGGCGGCGTGATCTTCTTCCGGGCGCTCCAGGGAGCCTTCGGCGCGCTGCTCATGCCCAACACCCTCGGCATCCTGCGCGCGGTCTTCCCGCCGAAGAAGTTCGGCCGGGCCGTCGGCATCTGGGCGATGGTCTCCTCGGTGTCGACCGCGCTCGGCCCGATCGTCGGCGGCGCCCTCGTCGAGCACGTCGGCTGGGAATGGGTCTTCTACATCAACGTGCCCATCGGCGTCATCGGCTTCCTCTACGGCATGTACGTCCTGTCCGAGAACCGCAACAGCACCGGCCGCCACCGCTTCGACGTCCCCGGCGTCGTGCTGCTGGCCGCCGGGATGATCGCCCTCGTCTACGGCATCGTCAAGGGCGAGACCTGGGGCTGGGGCGACGCCCGCACCCTCGGCATGATCGTCCTCGGCCTCGCCGTCCTCGTCGTGTTCGGCCTCGTCGAGAACAGGACCGAGCACCCGCTGCTGCCGATGCGGCTGTTCCGCAACCCGTCCCTCACCGCCGGGACCGCCATCACCGCGATCAACTTCTTCGCGCTGATCGGCACGATCTTCTTCGTGATGCTCTACCTGCAGAACGTGCGCGGATACTCGCCGATCACGGCCGGAGTCCTCACCCTGCCGCTCAGCCTCGCCTCCGTGGTCGCCGCGCCGCTGGGCGCGTCCCTCACCGAGAGGTTCGGCCCCCGCGTGACCATGCCGACGGGCATGCTGCTGCAGGCCGCGGCCTCCTGCTCCTTCCTCTTCCTCGACGTCGACTCCTCCTACAACCTCATGTGGCCGGCCTTCATCTGCATGGGCCTGGGCGTCGGCGCGGTGATGGCCGCCTCCTCCGAGGCGATCGTCGGCAACGCCCCCGTCAGGGACGCCGGGGTCGCGGGCGGCCTGCAGGCCACGGCGCTCCAGCTGGGCGGCGCGCTGGGCACCTCGATCCTGCTGTCGGTCCTCAGCCTCCGCGCCGCGAGCGCCGTCGGCGGGCAGTTCGCCTCGGCGGGCGTCCCCGCCGAGCTCGCCGCCGGCCTGGAGCCGCACGCCAAGGAGACCGTCGCCATGGGCGTCGCCCCGGTGCCCGACGGCGTGAGCGCGCGGGTCGCCGCCGCCGTCACCGACGCGAGCGGGCAGGCCTTCATGCAGGGCGTCCACGCCGCGGTCGCGGTCTCCGGCACGCTCTGCCTGCTCGGCGCCGTCCTCGCGGTCGCCGTCGTGCGCCGTGGACGGCCCGCCGACTCCGTGCCGATGCACTGAGAAACCCATGATCGGATACCTATCCGCGCCATGGATAGGATGGGCCCATGGCGGGTGAGGACGAACTCCGGGAGCTCTCGGCCCTGCTCGGCGCGATCCTGCCGGCGCTGATGCGCGCCATGGAACGCCGGATCGACCGGGAGTTCCCCCACCCCAAACCGCCCGACACCCAGCTGTCGCTCATGCGGCTGGTGCGCGAGCGCGACGGGATCACCGTGCGGGAGGCCGCCGAGGCCCTGCTGATGAAGCCGAACAACGTCAGCTCCCTGGTCTCCCTCCTGGTCAAGGAGGGCCTCCTCACCCGGGTGCAGGACCCGGACGACAAGCGCATCGCCCACCTGCACGTCACCGACCTGGCCCTCGACCGCCTCACCGCGGTCGACGACCTCATCACCGCCTACGCGCTGGAGAGCCTGCGCCGACTCACGGACGACCAGATCACCGCGCTGGACCGGGCCGTCCCCGGCCTCAACGCCCTGGCCGCCCACATCAGGGAGGCCGCGGTCTGACCGCGGCCTTCCGGCCTTTCCGGACCCCGGCCCCGCCGTACGGCCGGGGCCTCAGGCCGGGTTCATGGGGTTCGGCCTGAGGACGGCGAAGACGGCGCCCTGGGGATCCCGGACGACGGCCATGCGGCCGGCGACCATGTCGTAGGGCGGTTCCAGGACGGTGCCGCCGGCGCGGACCAGGGCGTCGACCGTGGCGTCCGGGTCGTCCACCGCGAAGTAGACCAGCCAGTGCGACGGGTCGCCGGGACTCTCGAGGGCCCCCATGCCGCCGACCACCCGGCCTCCCGCGTTCAGCGAGTAGTAGCCCTCGGCTCCTTCCATCGGGGTCGTCTCGACGGACAGCGCCGCCCGGTAGAAGGCGCTCGCGACGACGATGTCGGAGGTGTCGAGCTCGTGCCAGACGACCGCTCCGGGCTCCTCGACGACCTGCGCCCCGGAGAACTCGCCGGCCTGCCAGAGCCCGAAGACCGCGCCGGTGGGGTCGAGCGCCACCACCATCCGGCCGAGGTCCACGATGTCCGTCACGGGCATCAGGATGGAGCCGCCCGCGTCGGTGATCGCCCGCTCGGCACCCTCGGCGTCGTCGGTCGCCAGGTAGACCGTCCAGACGCTCGGGAGCGCCGAGCCTTCGGGATCGGGCGGCGGCGGGGCCAGGATGCCCGCCACGGCGCCGCCGTTCAGGGTGCAGACCGAGTACCCGCCGATCTCGGACGGGCCGATCTCGCCCCGCCAGCCGAACAGGGTGCCGTAGAAGTCGAGTGCGGCCCGCTGGTCGGGGACCATCAAATCGACCCAGCACGGGGCGCCCGGCGGGTAGGAGCCGGTGACTTCGGGCATCTGCGGCCTCCTGAGAAGATCACCGCCGGACCTGGCGTCCAGCACAATCACTTAACGCAACAATATCGTTACATACGATCACCTCCTCGGCTGCCACCGGATCTGTGGAAAAGACGACGGCCCGCCGACGACAGGCCGCGTTTCGAAACGGGGCCCGCATCCGGATCCCCGGTCAGTCCAGAGGCGGGGCGTCCAGCGCGCAGTGGTGTCGGGCCGCCATCCTCGGGCAGGCCGCGCCGCGCAGGGCGACCGCGGACAGCAGGCCCCCGGCGACGCACAGCGCCGCGGCGATCAGAGAAGCGCTGTGGAAACCCGCGGAGAACCGTTCCGGATGGAGGTAGGCGTCGCCGGCGATGCCGACGAGGGCGGGGAAGACCGCGACGGCGATCAGGGAGGCGGCGCGGGCCACGTCGTTGTTGACGGCCGAAGCGATTCCGGCGTGCCGGGCGGGCACCGCCGCGAGGACCGTCGCGGTCAGCGGCGCGACGGTGATGGCCAGGCCGAGGCCGAAGACGCAGACGGCGGGGAACACCTCGGTCAGATACGTTCCGGCCTCGTCCACACGCGTGAGCAGGGCGAATCCGGCGCCGACCACGACGGGGCCGACGCTCATCTGCATTCGCGGCCCGATCTTCGCGGCCACCGCGCCGGACTTGGACGACAACAGCAGCATGATGACCGTGACGGGCAGCAGCGCGATGCCCGCCTCCAGCGGCGTGTACCCGGAGACCTGCTGGAGCTGGATCGGCAGCAGGAACAACGCCCCGCCGAGCGCCCCGTACACGATGAACGTGACGACGTTCGTCACGCTGAAACCGACCGAGCGGAACATCTCCAGCGGCAGCAGCGGATGGTCCACCCGGCTCTGCCACCACACGAAGACGACCAGGAGCAGCGCGAGTGCGGCGGGCGCCGTCCAGCCCCGTTCCGGCCCCTCGATCAATCCGTACGTCAGGCCGACGAGCCCGCCCGTCACCAGCACCCCGCCGACGACGTCGACCCGGCCGGACGCCTCGGGGTCGCGGGACTCCGGGACATGCCGCCACGTCAGCACCACGACGAGCACGGCGAGCGGCAGGTTGATCACGAAGATCAGCCGCCAGGAGGCCGCCTCCACGAGCCAGCCGCCCAGGAACGGCCCGACCGCCGCGGCCACCCCGCTCAGCCCCGACCAGGCGCCGATCGCCTTCCCCCGGTCGTCCGGGTGGAAGGACGCCTGCAGGATGGCGAGGCTGCCCGGCGTCAGCAGCGCCGCCCCCACCCCCTGCAGCGCCCGCGCCATGATCAGCAGACCGGGCCCGGACGCGACGGCGCACAGCGCGGACGCCGCCGCGAACCACACGACCCCGATCTGGAAGACGAGCCGCCGCCCGTACCGGTCCCCCAGTGCCCCCGCCACCAGCAGCAGCCCCGCGAGCGTCAGCGTGTAGGCCGTGACCACCCACTGCAGGCTCCCCAGCCCGACGCCGAACTCCCGCCCGATGGCGGGGAGCGCGATCCCCACCACCGTCGCGTCGATCGCGGCGAGCGCCGACCCGAGCACGGTCGCGATCAGCACCCACTTCCCCGCCGCACTGTCGTAACGCACTCCCTCCACCTCCCCCGCTCCCTTCCGTCCGAAGCACCCCTATCCGGTCCGTCGGCGGTCGAGGCGCGGAGGCGAAGGGTGTGTCACGCGGTTCTCGGCAGTTCTCGAGCAGAGGTCGTCATGCGATCGCGTCGAGGACGCGGGGGATCGATGTCACCCCGTCGGACGCCAGGAAGTGCCCGGCTCCCGGGACGATCAGCGCCGAGGTTCCGAGCAGGCCGGCGAGCCGGTCCGTGTGGCCCGTGGGGACGTAGGGGTCCTCGTCCGATCGGATGATCGTGAGGCGGTCGATGCGGTCGCTCAGCCCTGCCACGTCCAGTCCGTCGCCGATGTAGGAGTCCAGTAGCGGAAGCGCCGGCAGTTTGTCGACGAACCCGGAGACGAGGACGAGGCTGCCGAGGCGCCACGGTCCCGCCAGCGAGAGAAGGTACCGCAGTACCGTGATGCAGCCGAGGCTGTGGGCGACGACGATCGAATCACGGTCCGGTGTTCCCACGACGGCTCCCACCGTCGCGATCCATTGATCTGGATCCGGCGCTCCAGGGTCTGGCAGAGCGGGGACCGTGGTGGGGATGCGAGCGCCCTCAAGCTGTTCGGCGAGCCATCCGAACCAATGGTCATCAGGTGTGGCGCCGTAGCCGTGGAAGATCGACGCCCGCCGTCCGGTTGCAGTGGATGTCATACGCTGGACGTTAGGGGTTCACGCCAGCGTGAAGGTCAAGTCACAGGAGGACGAGTGCTGATCGGCGAACTCGCCGAACGGACCGGCGTCAGCGCGCGAGCCCTGCGCCACTACGAGGACCGCGACCTGCTGGTTCCCGCACGCGACGCCAACGGCTACCGGATCTATTCGGAGTCCGACATCCCGCGCGTGGCCCAGATCAAGGCGATGATCGCTGCCGGCCTGGGAACCGACACCATACGTCGGTACATCGACTGTGCGCGGACCGGCGACCACGGCGTTTCGCTGGAGATGTGCCCGGATCTTCGCGCCGAACTGGACGCCCTGGCCGCACTCCTCGATTCGCGGCAGAACGCCATCCGAGAGACCAGAGAGCGTCTTTGCGCGCTCGCCTCCGATCACTAGCGAACGTCGACGACCTTCCGGCCGGCAACACCTAGACGGCGCCGCGGGCGTTGTAGACGACGGCGTCGTCGCGGGCGCCATAGGCGCGGAAGACCTCGACGGCCTCCTCGCGCAGGGGGCTGAGGGCGACCTCGATGCCGCGGGCCTCGAACTGGGCGGCCCAGTCCTCGACCATCGGGCCCTCGTCGAAGCCGGTCAGCTTCTCCAGCTCGGGGCCTTCGCCCGCGATGAGCAGGCGGCGGACGCCCGACCACATCGTGGCGCCGTAGCACATGACGCACGGCCGCCAGTTGACGACGAGCTCCAGGTCGGGCAGCCCGTGGCCGCCGAGGTCCCAGACGCCGAGCCGGGTCTGGGCGAGCGACAGGGCGGTGACCTCGGCGTGGGTGGAGGACAGGTTCGAGGCCAGGACGACGTTGACGCCGGCCGAGACGAGGCGTCCCGTCCTCGACTCGACGACCAGGGCGGCGAACGGTCCGCCGGTGTCCTCTCGGTGGTTGCGTTCGGCGAGCCTGTTGGCCAGGCGGATCCGGTCGTCGTCGGACGGCAGGAGCTCCGGGACGTCCGCCAGTTCGGCGGCGACCCAGGCGGGCAGGCGGGCGCCGAAGGAGTCGGCGAGCGCGGTGGCGGCGGTGTCCATGGGGGGACCTCCTCGGTCAGGCGGTGAAGAAGTGGCTGAGGCCGAGGTCGCGCAGGCCCCGCCGGTAGGCGACGGAGCTGCGGTCGGCGGGGATGTTGACCTCGATCTTCGGGTCGAGGGGGAGGTTCTCCGGGCGCTGGACCTCGACGATCGCGCGGTCCTCCTCGAAGATCCGCCGGTTGAAGTCGTAAGTGGCCTCCACCGGCAGGTCGAGGTCGAAGTTCTTGGCGATCGGGCAGAACATCCGGGTCATTCTGGCCGATACCGGGGATGCCGCGTTCATGATGTCGAGCAGGCCGCCGTCGGGGAAGTGCACGACGAGCTGCGCGGTGAAGGGCAGGTGCACGTCGAAGCGGCGCAGCCACTGGAACCCGGGCGGCGCCTTCTTGCCCGCGGCGTGCGGGTAGTTGGCGACGGTGGACCAGTAGTCGACCGTGAACCCCTTGGCGTTCCGGACCGGCGAGTACGCGGGCACCTCGACGTTCCCGGGGTCGGCGAAGGAGTCGGCGTGGACGAACCCGAAGTGCGCGACGTCCAGGAACCCCTCGACCTGGCGTCCGGCGAAGGCCGCGATGTCGATGCTCGGGCAGGTGATCCCCTGGAATCCTTCGTCGCCCCAGTGCTTCATCTCCGGCACGTCGGGCGTTCCGTCCTCGGGCCGCAGGCACGTCCAGATCAGCCCGTACCTCTCGGCAACCGGATAGGTCCGCAGGTGCATCCGGTCCGGGATCTTCGCCGCCGGGTGCGCCGGGACGGCCGTGCACCGCCCCTTCGCCCCGAATCTCAGCCCGTGGTAGGCGCAGGAGACGCCCTCGCCGTCCCCCGTCCCCAGGCTCAGCGGGACACCGCGGTGCGGGCAGATGTCCCCCGCCACCACGATCTCGCCGCCCGCCCGGTAGACGACCAGTTCCTCGTCCAGGAGCCGGACGCCGACGGGCGCGTCGCCCACTTCGCGGGAAAGCGCGACGGGATACCAGAACCGGGCGAGAACCGCCCAGTCGTCGGGGTCGAAGGTGCGGTCACGGGGCAGGCCAGGGCTTACGGTCGTCATCACGGATCCTCGAGAGGCGGTCGGCGGAAGAACGGCGGACCGGCGAGGACACCGCGGACGTTCAGCCCGAAGCGTCCCCGCCCCGAGCTCTCCACCCGTGCGCGACACGTCCCCGGGTCCAGGCGGACTGGTGGACGCGAAGCCGCACATCGGTGTTCAGCCGCATCGTGTCCCTCCCTCCGCGCTCACCTGGCAGGACGCCCATGACCGACCTTGGAGCAGCGACGTTGCGGCTCCATTGCCCCTTCGTTCCACCACCGTTAAGCACACTGGACAAGGCGGGCAAGCACTTCGCCAACGGTCCGCCACCGTCCGTATGGTTCCGCCGCCCGAGGGCAGAAGTCCGTCGACCGTCCCGGGAGCGAGGTGACATGGGCGAGCAGCGGCCTGCCGGCAGGATCGTGATCCGGAATGTGCGGATCTTCGACGGGATCGGCGACGGCCTCCGGCCCGGCCGGGTGGTCACCGAAGGTCCCAAGATCAAGGAGGTGGTCACCGAGGAGCGGCTCCCGGCCCCGGACGCCGAGGACGGCTCGGCCGTGGCCGTCGACGGGCGGGGGATGACGCTGATCCCCGGGCTCGGCGACGCGCACGTGCACCTCATGCTGATCGGCGCCACCCCGGAGGAGCTGCTGCTCGGCGGCACGGGCCTGGGATATCTGAGGGGCGCGGCCGAGGCCGAGGCGATGCTGATGCGCGGCTTCACCACCGTGCGCGACATGGCAGGCGACACCGGCGACCTCAAACGGCTGATCGACGCGGGCGCGCTGCCCGGCCCGCGGATCTACCCCAGCCAGGCGGGGCTGTCGCAGACCTCGGGGCACGGCGACTTCGGCATGGTCTACGACCTGCCGACCGCGCTGGGCGGAGCCCCGACCCGCGCCGAACAGCTGGGCGTCATGCGGGTCGCCGACGGCCGCGCCCAGGTTCTGGCGGGGGTGCGCGAGCAGCTGAAGAAGGGCGCGACCCAGATCAAGATGATGGCCGGAGGCGGCGTCACCTCGCGTTACGACCCGCTGGACGTGCTGCAGTACACCTCCGACGAGCTGCGCGCCGGCGTGCAGGCCGCCGCCGACTGGGGCACCTACGTGTCGGTGCACGTCTACACCGGGGCCGGTATCCGCCGCGCGGTCGAGGCCGGGGTCCAGGTGATCGAGCACGCGCAGCTCGCGGAAGAGGACGACATCAGGTTCATGGCCGACCACGGGATCTGGCTGAGCACCCAGCCGTTCATCGAGGACGACCACCACTTCGCCGACCCGGTGTCGGCCGAGAAGCACCGCCGGGTCTGCGAAGGCGTGGCGAACGTCTTCGCCTGCGCCCTCGAACACCGGGTGCGGCTGGCGTTCGGCACCGACCTGCTGCTGGCCCCGTCACTGGGCTTCAGGCAGAGCGAGATGCTCGTCCGCCTGGCCGAGCTGGCGGGAGGCCCCCTGGCGGGCCTGAAGATCGCCACTTCCGGCAACGCCGCGCTGTTCCGCAAGGCCGGCCCGCGCGACCCGTACCAGAACCCCACCCCCGCCGACGTGAAGGAGTACGGCCGCGAACCCCACCTGGCCCGCCTGGGCGTCATCGCCGAGGGCGCCTGGGCCGACCTGCTGCTCGTCGACGGCGACCCCACCCGGGACCTGGCCGTCCTGGGCGACCCCCACACGAACCTGAAGCTCATCATCAAGGACGGCCGCATCCACAAGAACACCCTGTCGCCCTGACCCGCCGCGCCGCCCTCGGCCGCTGGACCGCCGGCCTTCATGACGACCGCCGGAGCTCCCCGCTCGGCGAGAAGCCGGGAAGGAGGCCGAATCGCGCCGGAAGGCGGGAGGCGGTGCGGGGAAGGGTCGTCAGGACGGTCCGGTCGGGGCGGACCACCGCGGTGGACGTGCCCGCGCGGTCGAGCCAGGCGGCAAGAACGGGCTCCTGGACGGTCAGGCGCTCTCCGCCGGGAAGCTCGATACGAGTGCCGTCGGTGCCCGCGTGGACCAGCGCCGCGTTCAGGGCGGCGGTCAGGCCGGTGAGGAACGGGGACGCCGCGTGGCGGGTGACGATGGCGAAGCCGGGCCCGATGAGGTCGTCCAGCCGCCGTTCGACGCCGTCGACCGTGAGGGCGGGCTGGGGCAGGAAGGTTCCGGCCGGACCGCGGAACGAACCGGCCACCAGAGGGCCTCGGCGGAGCCGGGGAGAGACTCCGCGCAGCATGGCTGCCTTGGCCGGAGGGAGCCGCATGACGCGGGACAGCAGGAAGCGGCGGAGGGCGGCGGCCCCGTCCTGGCCGCCGGTCATGGCCCAGCCGGTGGTGACGGCCAGGCGGATCATGCGGGTGACGTGGGGTTTGCGTTCGCTCTCGTAGGTGTCCAGGAAGCGGTCGTGACGGACGGGGTCGGTCTGCGCCGCGGCGAGCTTCCAGCTGAGGTTGGCGGCGTCGCGCAGGCCCGCGCACATGCCCTGCCCGATGAACGGAGGGGTGAGGTGGGCGGCGTCGCCCAGCAGGAAGAGACGGCCCGCGCGCCAGCGGTCGGCGACCCGGGCCTTGAAGACGTAGGACGCGCTGCGGATGACGTGGAGCTCGTCGAAGGGGACGTCGCCCGTCCAGGAGGACAGGAGCCGGGCCATCCCCTCGGGAGCGGTCAGCTCCTCCGCGGTCTCTCCGGGGTTCACGCGGAACTCCCAGCGGTAGCGTTCGGGGCCGACGCGCATGAACGTGGCGGCCCGACGCGGGTCGCAGACCTGGTCGACGCCGTCCCACACGTCGAGTTCCCGGGCGCAGCGCACGTCGACCACGAGCCACCGCTCCTCGAAGCGCAGGTCGCGCATCGTCGCGCCGACGGATCGGCGGACGAGGCTGTTGGCGCCGTCGCAGCCCAGCACCACCTGGGCGGAGACCGTGTCGGTGCGGCCGGTGGGCAGATGGCGGAGGCGGACGAGGGCGGGCCGGGAGGCGTCGCCGGGGTCGAGGTGCTCGACCTCGGTCTCGGAGCGCAGTTCGGCGAGCGGGTGGCGGGCGAGCTCCTCGCGGAGCAGGCGTTCCAGGTCGGGCTGGTCGAACAGGCTGGCCTGGGGCCAGCCGTGCTCGGCGGCCATCCGGTCTCGGCGGAACTCGGCGAGCACGCGCAGGTTCCCGTCCACCAGCCGCATCCCCCTGATCGGACGGCTGATCCCGGTGAAGGCGTCGGCGACGCCGACCCGCTGGAGGATCCGCAGGACCTCGTCGTCCAGGTGGACGGCCCGTGGCAGCGGGTAGGGCCCGGGATGGCGTTCGACGACGAGGCTGCGGACGCCGTACCGGGCCAGGAGGATGGCGCAGGTCAGGCCGGTGGGTCCCGCCCCGACGATGAGGACCGGCGGATCGTCCGGCGCGGTCATGACGCGACCTCGTGGGTGAAGGAGTAGCGGTCGAGCTCGGCCGACAGCACGCCGCCGTCCCCGGCGTCCAGGTGGACGGTCGCGTGGGGGCGGCCGTCGCGCAGTTCGACGTCCACCCGCCCGGACGCCCCGGCCCGGGTCAGCTCGTCCAGGACGAGGCGGCGGACGGCGTCCTGGAGCAACGCGGGTTTGTAGACCTTGCCGATGAGAGTGGTCGGCAGCTCGTCCACGACGTGCACCGTCCGGGGTGCGGCGGCCGGTTCGGGCGCGTGGGCGCGGGCCCATTCCCGCAGTTCCTCCTCGGTGGCGCGGGATCCTTCGGCCAGCACGAGGTAGGCGACGGGCACCTCGCCGGAGCGCGGGTCGGGGGCTCCGACCACGGCGGCGGCGCGGACCTCCGGGTGGGCGAGCAGCGACTCCTCGACGGGGACGGGGTCGATGTTGTGGCCGCCCCGGATGATGAGGTCCTTGGCCCGGCCGGTGAGGTGCACGTAGCCGTCCTCGTCGACCCGGCCCAGGTCGCCGGTGAGCAGCCACCCGTCGAAGATCTTCCCGGCCGGGTCGGGGGCCGGGCCGCCGGGGCCGGGCCGCAGGTAGCCGGGGAAGACGCTAGGGCCCTTGATCGCCAGGACGCCGGTCCGGCCGGGCGGGCAGTCCGCGACGGGGAGCTCCGCCTCGTCGACGGTGACGGCCTTGACCAGCTGGTAGGGCAGCCGCAGTCCGACCGTGCCCTCCCTGGGCGCGAAGGCGGGGGTCGTGGCGGTCGCGCAGGTCGCCTCGGTGAGCCCGTAGCCCTCCAGCATCGGCACCTTGGCCGCGGCCTCGAAGGCGGAGCGGACCTTCTTCGGCAGCGGGGCCGCGCCGACCGCTCCGGCGCGCAGGCTGGAGATGTCAACGCCCTCGGGGACCGCCGGCAGGTTCGCGTACACGGTCGGGACGCCGGAAAAGCTCGTCACCTTGTAGTGCTCGACGATCTGCCAGAACTCGGCCATCAGCGCTTTGTCCCGGTAGCCCAGCGGGCCCAGCGAGACCACCGGGCGTCCGTGCATGAACGGGGCCAGGCCGGTGACGTGGACGGCGTTGACGTGGAACAGCGGCAGCCCCGAAAGCACGACGGAGCCGTCCAGGAACGCCCCGGAGCAGCCCAGCGCCCACGCCATGTACACCTCGTTGGCGTGGGTGTGCGGCGCGACCTTCGGCACCCCAGTCGTCCCGCCGGTGTGGAAGTAGGCGGCCAGGTCGTCCGCGCCGGGACGCCGTTCGGTGAGCAGCCGGTCCGCCGGTCGCGCGGCGGCCAGCACGTCGAAGCCGACCTCCTCGACGGCGGACCCGTCCGGCGGGCCGGGTGGGGAGCCGACCGCCGCGAGGGCGCGCAGGCCGGGCAACCGGGCGGCGATCCGCCGGGCCTTGGCCCACAGCTCGGGCGACACGCCGGGGCCCGGCGCCAGCAGGAGGCGCGCACCGGTCAGGGCGAGGATCTCGACGAGGTGGTCCTCGGCGAGCATCGGGTTGACGGGGTTGGCGATGCCGACGGCCTGGGCGCCCAGCAGCGCCGCGTACGTCGCGCCGGAGTTGGGCAGCATCAGCGCGACGACGCCGCCTTCGGGCAGGCCGAGCGACAGGTAGGCGTTCGCGGCCTGGTGCACGCGCTCCAGCAGCGTCCCGTAACTCCAGCGGGACGCCTCCCGCCAGGGCAGGCCGCCTTCGCCGAGCAGGTGCAGGGCGGGCAGCTCGGAATGCGCGACGGCCGTGCGGCGCAGCAGTTCGTAGGTGCTGGAGGGCAGACCGCGCTCGTGCAGCGGGGTCGCCTCGATGGCCGGCACGTCCTCGGGGAGCAGGACGAGGGGGCGATCTCCTTGCGTGTGCGGGGCGGGGACCATCACATCTCCTTGGAGTGGGGGTTCTCGGACGGCAGCGGAGGAGGGTCAGGGGCTCATGGCCTTGGCCAGGGCGAGCAGGCGGGAGAGGTCGACCTCGTTGTCGGCGCGCAGCGCCGAGACCGCCCGGCGCAGCAGAACGGGCGAGGGGGTGCTGCCCAGGAAGTCGGCGGTCGCGGGGGGACCCCACTGGGCCAGGCCGGAGGCCGACATGGGGGCCCAGCCGGGTTCGAGGGAGGAGTCGAAGCGGTCGCCGTCGGTGAAGTGCTCCAGCAGCAGCCGGTCGGGGTCGCGCCAGTAGTCGAAGATCTGGCTGCCCTGGATGTGGCGGCCGATGCCCCAGGAGCGCCGGTGGCCGCGTTCCTTGAGGTACTCGCCGCCCGCGGCCAGGGCGTCGAGATCGGCGACCTGGTAGGCCGAGTGCACGTAGCCGTTCTCCGGCCCCAGGTGCATGGCCAGGGTGTGGTGGTCGGCGGGCTCGGAGCCGCGATCGCAGCGGATGAACGCCATGGTCGGGCCGCGGTCCCGCTGGCCGTCCAGATAGAGGAAGTCGCTGACGATGAGCCCCAGGTGGTGCAGGAACCAGTCCAGGTCGCGCAAGAAGACGGTGGTGGACAGCACCACGTGGCCCAGCCTCTCGACCTTGGCCGGTTCCCTGGGCGGACGCTGGGTGTCGTTGACGCGGGGGAACGTCCCTCCGCTGTTGAGCGTCAGCGGGCGCTGGAGTTCCAGCCCGCCGACTTCGGGCACCCCGTGCACGACCCGAACCTCCAGCCCCGAGGGAGTGCGCGCGGTGACGCACCGGCCTCCGGCTTCCAGAGCGGTGACGGACGAGCCGGTGGCGCGGGCGAACCGGTCGAGGTCCTCGGCCGCGGCGGCCTGGAAGACCGGACCGGCGAACCGTTGCCTGCGGCCGCGGTGGACCACCAGGCAGTCCGGCCCCGCCAGGGCGCCTCTCAGCCGCAGCGTCTCGTCCGTCCGGGAGGCGACGGTGAATCCGAAGTCGCGGGCGAAGGCCTCAGCCCGGTCCAGGTCGGGTTTGACGAACTCCAGCCACGCGAGGTCGACGACCTTGATGACGGGGTCGGTGTCCCGTCCGGGATGCTCACCGCGCAGCGCGCCCTGCTCGCTGTGCAGGTTCCGGTGAGGATCGGCGTTCATCGTTCGCTCTCCTTCACTCGGCTCGGTGCGGTCAGGACGCGGTGGATCCGACGGAGTGGCGCTGCTCACCGAGGTCCAGCAGCCCGTCGTCGGTGCGGATCCGGGCGGTGACGACGTCGCCGTCCTTCAGGTAGGCGGGGTTGGCCTCCTGGCGTTTGAAGAACGTCTTCCACTTCACGTGGGCGGGCAGGAGCGCCCCGATCTTCTCCACCAGCGGGCCGGGCGAGCGCAGGGCCGTCCCGCCGGGCGTGCCGGTCAGCAGGACGTCGCCCGGGTCCAGTTCCTGGAAGCAGGACAGCAGGGTGAGCGCCTTCGCCGGGGCGACGATCATGTCGGCGGCGGTCAGGTCCTGGCGCCGCTCCCCGTTCACCTCCAGGGTGAGCCGCAGGTCGCGCAGCCGGGCCAGTTCGGCGGCGTCGGTGAGCACCAGGCGGGGGCCCAGCGGGGTGAACGTCGGATAGGACTTGCTCTCGTAGAACTGGGTCTTGGGCAGCTGGAGGTCGCGGGCGCTGACGTCGTCGGCCACCACGAGCCCGGCCACGAATTCCGCCAGGTTCTCCTCGGTCACCACCGTCCCGACCGGGATCCGGACGCCGATCACCAGCCCGAGCTCCACCTCGTAGTCCAGCAGCCGCACGCCGTCCGGACGCAGGATCGCGCCGTACGGGCCGGTGATCGACCCGGAGGCCTTGCGGAAGAAGGTGGGCGGCACCTGGTCGGGGTCGAAACCCGAGTCCGCCGCGTGCGAGCGGTAGTTGACCATCTGGGCCACCACCCGGCACCGCGCGGTGACCGGCGACAGGATCTCGCCCTCCTCCGGCCGCGCCACCGTGCCCGTCGCGGCGGCGGCCGTCTCGACCGCCGCGCGGTCGGCCAGCAGTTCGGCGGTGGTGGCCGCGGACGTCTCCACCGCGGACAGGCCCTCGGGCGTCTCCACCCACCAGCCGTTCCTGGTCCTGATGACGGCGATGCCCATGCGTGCTCCCTCTCCGGTGTCTCCCTGTTTCTGATGAGATCCTCAGTTCCGATCCGACCCATGTCAATACTCATCAGGACTGATGAACTCATCAGAAGCGATGGCAGGTAACATTGAAAGGTGAGCACAACGGAAGAGCCGGCTCCGGCCCCTCGGGAGAACCGGCTGGACCGGCGCAAAGCCCGCACCAGGGCCGCGCTCGTCGCGGCGGCCGGACGGCTGCTGGCCGAGCAGGGCCGGGCGGAAGTGAGCATCCAGGAAATCACCGACGCCGCCGACGTCGGCTTCGGCTCCTTCTACAACCACTTCAAGGACAAGAACGAGCTCTTCGACGCCGCGATCGCCGAGACCCTGGCCGAGCACGCGCGGCTCGTCGAACAGGCGACCGCCCCCCTGCGGGACCCCGCCGAGGTCTTCGCCGCGTCGCTGCGCCTCACCGGCCGGCTGCGCCGGAGCCATCCGCAGATGGCCCGGATCCTGCTGCACACCGGACTCCCCTACCTGACCAGCGACCAGGGCATGGCCTTCCACGCCCTCCGCGACCTGCGCGCCGCCGACGCCGCCGACCGCCTGGACATAGGCGACCCCCAGGTGGCCCTGGCCTGCACCGGCGGCGCCCTCCTGGGCATGCTCCAGCTCCTGGACGCCCGCCCCGACCTCGACGTGGACGCCGCCGCCTGCCAGCTGGCCGTCAACCTCCTGCGCATGTTCGGCCTCGACCGCGAAGAGGCCCACCGGATCGCGACCCGCCCGCTGCCCGCCCTCCCCTGAGCCGCCCTTCTGCCAGGTGGAAAGGTCCTCCACCGGCGCGTCGCGGACCTGAAGGCCACCGCTGACCAGGGGCCCCGCCCGTGGCGTCAGGTGCCGCGGGTGGTCCAGCCGAGGATGAGGTCGACGCCGCGACGGGCGCGGGCGGCGCGGCGGCGGGCCCGGGCGGTGGCGGGGACGGCGCGGACGCCGGGGTGGTTCTTCAGCGCCACGCCCGCGGCGGCGTAGCGGGCGTAGAGCGCGAGGCGTTCCGCGGCGTCCGAGAGCTCGCCGAGGGCGCGCCGCTCCGTCAGGAGGGTGGGCGCGGCGAGGACGAAGGCGAAGAGCGCCTCGACCTCGGTCAACTGGGTGCCGAGCCAGAGCAGGGACTCCTCGCCTGCTCCGGGCTGCTCCTCCCGTTGCGGTCTCTCCAGAACTTCCCCCTGAAATCCTCATCCCCCGAGAGAACGTCCAGTGCGATTCCAACGATTCACCCGTCGCACCGGTTCCAGGATCGGCGAACAGGCCGCCCGGAAATGTGTCGTGCGAAGTGCAACCGGCTTCCGGGTCCGGGCGTGTATCCCGCAAGATCCGAGATCAAGGGGACGGTGTGGCGGACGAACAGAATTTCGCCGAGTTCTACCGGGGCGCTTATCCCGGTCTTGTAGCCGAGCTGTACGCCTACACGGGTGACCTGGCCGAGGCGCAGGAGGCCGCACAGGAGGCCTTCACCCGGGCCTGGCCTCGCTGGAACAAGGTCAGTTCCTACGACCAGCCGCGCGCCTGGGTCGCACGGGTCGCCTACCGGCTGGCGGTGAGCCGCTGGCGCAAGGCGCGCAACACGCTCCTGAGCTTCAGACGGCACGGGCCCCCGCCGGACGTCCCCGCGCCCGACGCGGTGTCGGCGGAGCTGGTCGAGGCGCTGCGCGCGATTCCCGAGAAGCACCGGCGGGCCGTCGTGCTGCACCACATGGGCGGCTACTCGGTCGCCGAGATCGCGGCGATGGACGGCGTCGCGGAAGGAACCGTCAAGGCCTGGCTGTCGCGCGGCCGCCAGAAGCTGGCCGCACTGCTCTCCGACGAGACCCTGGAGGCGAACCACCATGCGTGATGTCGACACCCTCTTCGACGGGCTGCGCGACAGGGTCGTCCCGCACGTGACCGGTCCCGAACCCGACCGGATCATCGGCCGCGCCCGCGCCCGCCGCACCCGGCACCGGCTCATCGCGGGCGGCCTCGCCACCGCCGTCGCGGCCGGTCTGTTCTTCCTCCCCGGCGAAGCCGAACGCGAGACCGCGCCCGTGCTGACCCCGTCGCCCACGGCGACCACGAGCCCCGCGCCCCAGGAGCGGCCGCTCAAGAGCGAGGACCTGGTCCACGCCGAGGCCGCGACCAAGGGAGACCGGAAGCGCTGGAAGATCATCGAGACCAAATGGGGTCCCCTGGACTTCCCCACCTGCTCCGGCTTCTCCCGGCCCGACACCTTCCACCTCTTCTCGGACAGCGAGTCCGAGATTCCCGACCTCGAGACCGGTCTCTACATCGGGTACGACGGCAGCGGAGAAGACCTCCCCCACCCCGGCTCCGATGACGGCGGCCCCCTCTGGTGGAGTGCCGGAGCCACGCTCGCCGAGCACGTCCTGGTCTTCGCCGACGAGGCCACGGCCCGCTCGGCCATGGACCACATCGTCGAAGCGACCGAGGCCTGCACGCCGAAGGAGGCGGTCGTAAACCACCCCGCGATCGGCGACGAGGCGATCAGTTCCGTCTCCACAGACCCCGAAATCGGTGACGCCAAGGGCGTCGCGGTTCGAAAGGGCCGTGTCATCGCCGTCTACAGCGACGGCCGCCTCCCGGCGGGCCGCGAACAGGCGAGCCTGGACGACCACGAGCGCGACGCCCGGGAGATGGTCGAGAAGCTGGCCGCCTTCGGTTACTGACCAGCCGCACCCACTGTCCCGAATCGCCCGGCGATGGTTTTCTCCGGGCGATTCGGCCATGAGCTTTTGGGTCCGCGGACAGTGCTCTATTGTCCGGTTCGTGGCTACGGTACTGCTGGTCGAGGACGACGACCACGTCAGGCGGGCGCTGCTGCGGGAGCTGCGGGCGCTGGGGCATGTCGTGCGCAGCGCGGGCCGGGCGCTGGAGGCGCTGCGGGAGGTCGCGGCGCAGGCGCCCGAGGTCGTCGTCCTGGATCTGGGCCTGCCCGACCTCGACGGCGGCGAAGCGCTGAAGATGATGCGCGCCGTCTCCGACGTGCCGGTGATCGTGGCCACCGCCCGGGACGGGGAGGAAGAGATCATCCGGCTGCTGGGCTCGGGCGCCGACGACTACGTCGCCAAGCCGTTCTCCGCCGGGCACCTGCACGCGCGGATCGAGGCGGTGCTGCGGCGGTCCAGGTCCGTGCGGCAGCCGGAGGCCCTCGTGGTGGGCGGGCTGCGGGTCGACGCCGACCGGCGGCAGGCGAGCCTGGACGGGGAACCGCTGCGGTTGTCGCGCAAGGAATTCGACCTGCTGGCCTTTCTGACCCGGCACGCGGGACGCGTGGTGCGCCGGAAGGAACTGCTGGCCGAGGTCTGGCAGCAGCCCTATGGGGACGACCAGACCATTGACGTCCACCTGTCGTGGCTGCGCCGCAAAATGGGAGAGAAGGCCTCGGCCCCGCGTTATCTGCACACCGTGCGGGGTGTCGGCGTGATGCTCATGGCCCCGGAGTGACGTGCGGTTTCAGTACTCGTAGACCTGCACGAGAGGCGCGTGCCCGTTCCATTGGGCGAAGACCGCGGAGCCTTTGACGCCGTCTGTCAGGTCGACGCGGAGCCATTTCTCCTGCCGCCACACCTTGGCCTGGAAACCGTTGTCGGGTGTGGCGGACACGAGCCGTGCCGAATCGGCTGACAGGGAGAGCACCACACGCCCGGATTTCACCACGTAAGTGCGCACGTTCCCGTCCGGCCGGGAAGAGGACGGTTTCACCGAAGGGCGTTTGCTGGTCGGTCTCGCGGTGGGCGTCCGGGTGGGAGGGGACGCGGTCGGCGAGGCCGAACGGGCGCCGAACGAGACGGCCTCCTGCGACGGATCCGAAGCGGGCGGGCGGCCTTCGTGCACGGGCACCTTGGCGGCCAGGTCCTGGGTGGGGAGGGCGGTGCCGCGCAATGCGTCGCCCACGCCGGCCCAGCTGATGCCGATGCCCGCCGCCGTGGTGGCGACCCACACCGCGATGAAGCCGATTCGTGCCCTCATGCGGCCCATTATGTTCATTCATCGGCGTCCGTCCGCCAGGTCCCGTCTTTCCGGTACGGTCGGCGACCGGCGGCGGCACGGGCGTGGAGGTGGGCATGCGAGGGGCGCTGGCACGCGTCGCGGTGGCCGTGACGGCGATGGTCGCGCTGTCGTTCGTCGTCCCGCTGGGCCTGCTCAACGGCCAGATGGCCCGCGACCGGGCGCTGACCTCGGCCGAACGGCAGGCGTCCTCTCTGGTGCCGGTGCTGACGGTGACGGACGACCCGGACGAGCTCGCCGCGGCGATCGGCTCGATCCCCGCCGGAGCCGCGGGGCGCCTGGCGCTGCACCTGCCGGCCGGCGAGGTGATCGGCTCCCCGCACGCCCCGGACTCCGACCTGGCGGAGGCGCGGAGGATGAGCCGCACCTTCGCCGTCGAGGTGCCGGGCGGGACGGTGCTGCTGCGCCCGGTGCTGATGGACGCCGAGCGGCCCGCGGTCATCGAGGTCCGCGTGCCGGAGGCGGAGCTCACCCAGGGCGTCGCGAAGTCCTGGACGATCCTCGCGCTCGTGGCGCTGGCGCTGGTCGGGGTCTCGGTCGCGATGGCCGACCGGCTGGCGCTGCGGGTGGTGCGCGCCGCGGACCGGCTCGCGCAGGCCGTCACCGCCGTCGCCGGAGGCGATCTGTCCGCCAGGGTCGATCCCGGAGGACCGCCGGAGCTGCGCGCCGCCGGAGACGCGTTCAACCACATGGTGGGCCAGCTCGCCCGGCTGCTCGCCGCCGAGCGGGAGGCGGGCGCCGACCTCTCGCACCGGCTGCGCACCCCGCTGACCGCCCTGCGGATCAACCTCGGCGGCCTGGCCGGGCACCCGGGGGATCCCGCGCGGCTCGCGCAGAGCCAGGAGGCGCTGGGGCGGCTGGAGGAGGCGGTCGACGAGATCATCGCCTCGGCCCGCAGGGCGGCGGACCAGGGCATGACGGGCTGCGACGCCGCCGCGGTGGTGCGGGGGCGGCTGGAGTTCTGGTCGGCGCTGGCCGAGGACCAGGAGCGCGGCTGGAGCCTGGCGGCCCCCGACGGCCCGGTGCCCGTGCCGGTGGCCTCCGCCGAGCTGGCGGCCGTCGTCGACGCCCTGCTCGGCAACGTCTTCCGGCACACTCCGCCCGGCACCGCCTTCCAGCTCACCGTCCACCGGGGCCGGACGTCCGTCGGCCTGCTGTTCGGCGACGCCGGGCCGGGCATCACCGATCCCGGGAAGGCGCTGCGCCGCGGGGCGAGCGGAGCCGGGTCGACCGGCCTCGGCCTCGACATCGCCCGGCGGCTCGCCGAGTCCACGGGCGGGTCGCTGCGCGTGGGGGCCTCACTGCTGGGCGGGGCCCAGGTCGAGGTGTGGCTGCGCACCGCCCCCAGGCAGGCCTCGCGGCGGACGGTGCGCGAAGCCGCCCGCCGCGCCCGCGGCCGTGGGCGGCGGGCGTCCGGGCGCTGAGCAGCCCCTGCCAAAACCGGGCAGACAACACTTTTAGGTCTTGCTCATGCGTTCCTTAAGAGCTTCTGAAGACCGTTTTCTGGGCCTTTTCCGCTGCCTAGCATCTCGTTCGTCGGCAAGCCACCCCCCGTTCCTGGAGGCCAGATGAACAGCCACGTGAAGACCTTCGGCCGGACCTCGCTGGTCCTCGCGGCCGCCGCCGCTCCCGTGCTGGGACTCGCCCTCCCCGCGTCGGCCCACGGCTCGATGGAGTCCCCGCTCAGCCGGGTGCTCACCTGCTACCAGGAGAACCCCGAGTCCCCGAAGTCCGCGGCGTGCAAGGCGGCGGTCGCGGCGGGCGGCACGCAGGCCTTCTACGACTGGAACGGTGTGCGGATCGGCGACGTCGCCGGCCGCCACCAGCAGCGCATCCCGGACGGGCAGCTGTGCAGCGCGGGCAACCCGGCCTTCCGCGGCCTGGACCTGGCGCGCGCGGACTGGCCCGCCACCGAGCTGAAGGCCGGCGCGGACCACACGTTCCGCTTCAAGGTCACGGCCGTGCACAAGGGCGGCTTCCAGCTCTTCATCACCAAGAACGGCTACGACGCCGCCAAGCCGCTCACCTGGGCGAGCCTGGAGAGCACTCCGTTCCTGACCGACGCTGCGCCGACGGTCTCCGGCGGGTACTACAACCTCTCCGGCAGGATCCCCGCCGGAAAGACGGGCCGCCACCTGATCTACGCGATCTGGCAGCGCACCGACAGCCCGGAGGCCTTCTACTCCTGCTCCGACGTCGTCCTGGGCGGGACCGGCGCCTCCAACCCGGCTCCGGCTCCCGGCGGGACCACCACCGCGACGCCCAGGCCCAGCACGCCCACCACCCCCAAGCCCACCGCGACCAGGACCTCGAAGCCCAAGCCCGGCACCCCGTCCTGCCGCCCCGAGACGACGTCCCACCACGCGCATTCCCCGTCGTCGGACGTCTCTCTGCACAGCACCCCCGTCGCGGGCACCACCCCCACCACCGCCCAGACCGCCGCCGGGACCGGCATGCTCGCCGGCGCCATAGGCCTCGCTCTGGGCGGTGTGGGGGGCCTTCTCCTCACCGGCCGCCGCCGTCGCGGCCTGCGCGGCTCCCACGAGTGACCCGTTCCATCTCCGGCGGACGGTCCACCCGGGACCGTCCGCCGCCGTTCAGCCCTCTCCGGCCAGGTCCTCCCGGCTCAGGTCGGCCTCCTTCATGGCCGCCTTGAGCTTCGCGCCCATCTCGGTGTCCTCTCCCCGCTCCGGCCGCCGCGCCCCTTCGTCGGGGCGGGGGAGCACCTGGTCGGTGTCGCGGGTCTTGGGCGCGTTCTCCTCGGGCATGGACATCAGGCGTCAACCCTTCCAGATCATCGTTCACACTCCGCTCATGCGGATCTCTCGTCTGGTTCTCTACCCGAATCGACAGAATGAAACAGGAGAAAAGTAATGATCTGCAATGGATTGACCTGAAGGTTCGCAGCTTCCCGAAGTGTCCGGATACGGGCAGCAGCGTCCCGACTTCGCACAGGAGCCCGCAGACCGAAGTTAGACCTCTCCCACCAAGGGGAGGATCAGCCCATGAACCACCAATTCACCCCCGAAACCACCGGGTCGATCGCAGGCGCGCGCAGACACGCGACAGGGGACCTGCTCCGCCGGACCGCGCTGCGATACCCCGGCAAGACCGCCGTGATCGCCGACGGGCGGCGGGCGGACTTCGCCGAGTTCGACCTGGCGGTGACCAGGTGCGCCAACGCCCTGGCCGCCCGGGGACTGTCCAAGGGGGACAGGCTGGCGCTGCTGAGCCACAACTCGTGGCAGTTCGCGGTGCTGGTCTTCGCCACGGCGCGGCTGGGCGTCGTGCTGGTGCCGGTCAACTTCATGCTCGGCGCCGAGGAGATCGCGTTCATCCTCACCCACTCCGGAGCGGCCGGGATGGTCGCCGAGAACGCGCTGGCCCCCACGGCGGACCGCGCGACCGCCCTGGCCGGGCTCTCCGGCGGGGTGCGCGGCCGGATCGGCGCGGCGGCCTCCGGAGAGTGGGAGGACGTCGACACCTGGATCGACGCCGGGGACGAGACACCGGTCGACGTCCCGGTCGGCGACGACGACCCGCTGCGACTGATGTACACCTCCGGTACCGAGTCGCGCCCCAAGGGCGTACTGCTGTCCAGCCGCTCGCTGATCAGCCAGTACGTCTCCTGCGCGATCGACGGCGGGATGAGCGCCGACGACGTCGAGGTCCACGCACTGCCGATGTACCACTGCGCCCAGCTGGACTGCTTCTTCTCCGTCGACGTCTACCTGGGGGCCACCAGCGTCATCCTTCCCTCACCCGAACCGGCCGCGCTGCTGGCGACGATCGAGTCCGAGAGGGCCACCAAGCTGTTCTGCCCGCCGACGGTGTGGATCTCGCTGCTGCGCCACCCCGACTTCGACTCCCGGGACCTCTCCAGCCTGCGCAAGGGCTACTACGGCGCCTCCGCGATGCCCGTCGAGGTGCTGCGCGAGCTGCGGGAGCGGCTTCCCGACGTGCGGCTGTGGAACTTCTACGGGCAGACCGAGATGTCGCCGCTGGCCACCATCCTGCGGCCGCACGAGCAGCTGCCGCACGCGGGATCGGCGGGCCGTGCCGCGCTCAACGTGGAGACCCGCGTCGTCGACGAGGAGGACCGCCCGCTGCCGCCCGGCCGGGTGGGGGAGATCGTGCACCGCAGCCCGCACGCGGCGCTGGGCTACTACGGCGACGAGGAGAAGACGGCCGAGGCGTTCCGCGGCGGCTGGTTCCACTCCGGGGACCTCGGGGTCGTCGACGAGGAGGGCTACCTGACCGTCGTCGACCGCAAGAAGGACATGATCAAGACCGGCGGGGAGAACGTGGCCTCCCGGGAGGTCGAGGAGGCCCTCTACCTCCTCGACGGCGTCGCGGAGGTCGCGGTGTTCGGCATCGGCCACCCGCGCTGGATCGAGGCCGTCACCGCGGTCGTCGTGCCCAGGGCCGGCTCCGCTCTCACCGTCGAGGACGTCCAGGCCCACGCCCGCGAGGTCCTCGCCTCCTACAAGCGCCCCAAGTACGTGGTCTTCGCCGACGCCCTCCCCAAGAACCCCAGCGGGAAGATCCTCAAAAAGGACCTCCGCGTCGAGCACGCGAAGCTCTCCGCCGAGGATTCCTGACCGGATTCCGATCCACCCTACAAAAAGCAGAGTAAAACGGCGCGCCGCCTTTCCGGCACTTGTGCGGAGAACAACCTGATGACGGCCGGAAAATGACGGCTCCCGGATGACAGGGACTTGACCGTATATCCCGTTTCCCGGATATACGGTCAATCAGCTCTTAGTGTGGAGGCATGCGCCTCGACCTCTTCGAATTCGAGCAGAGACTCGCCGCTCAGCACACCTCGCTGGACGTGCTCAAGGCGACGTGTCACGAAGCGGTGGAACGGATACCGGCCGACGTGTGGTGCGCCGTCCAGCTCGACCCGTCCACGCTGCTGGACACCGGAGGATTCATCGAGAACGGCTTCCCTCCGGAGTACCTCACCCGGCTGTTCGAGGTCGAGCACTTCACCGCGGACGAGCCCGGCGACCTGCGCGCCCTGGCCGGCAGCTCGGACGCGACCCGCCTGCTCAGCCGCGCCATGGGCGGACGGCTCGAGGACAGCGCCTACTACCGGGCGATCCTGCGGCCGCAGGGACTCGGCGACGAGCTGCGCATCGCCCTGCGGAACGGCCCGCACCTGTGGGCGATCGTGGTGCTGTGCCGGACGGCGGGAGGCGCGCCGTTCACCACCGTGGAAGAGGAGTTCGCCGCCCGGTTGAGCGGCCCCGCCACAGACGCGCTGCGGCGCACCCTGCTCCTGGAGGGGACCGACACCGGCGAGCTCCCCGACGCCCCCGGCCGTCTCGTCGTCGACCGTCAGGGCACCGTCCTGTCCGCGAGCCCGACGGCCCGCACCTGGCTGGACCTCCTGGAAGAGGACACGGAGCACGTCCGGCGATTCCAGGGGGCGATCGACGCGACCCTCTTCTCCGGCACGGCGCGGGCCGAGTTCCCCGTCCATTCCGGAGCCCTTCTGTCCGTCCACGCCTGGTCGACGAGCCTGGAGGGCGAACAGGTCGTCGCCGTCTCCCTGGGCCCGTCCCCCTGGGCCCCGCTGAGCGCCGTCGTCCTCGGCGCGTACGGGCTGACCGGCCAGGAGGAGGAGGTGGCCCGCCGCACCCTGCACGGCTACACCCCCGAGCGCGTCGCGAAGCACCTCTCCCTTCCTCTCGGCACCGTCCGGTCTCACCTCGCGAGCATCTTCGAGAAGACCGGCCTGGAGGACCGCCGGGCTTTCATCGCGGACATCCTCTGCCGCCACTACCTCCCGTTCTTCGGCAGGGGCCCCCTCTCCACCGACGGCCGCCGCCTCCCCGAGTCCACCGGCTGAGCGTTCGTCCGGCGGTCAGCTCTCAGAGCATGCGGCCGACCAGTTCGTGGAGCTGTTCGCGGAAGCGCTGAAGGACGGTCGGATCATCGGCATGGCGTCGCTGGCCGGATTCGTCCGGGAAGCCGTTGTGGACGAATCCGCCCAGTGACCACATGACGACCCAGGCGAGGAACTCGATGTCCAGATCCGGGCGTACGCCCTGCCACTGGCGGAAGGTCATCGCGGCCACCAGGGGCGGCTGGTAGGTGTCCTCGGGGATGATGATGTCGACGGCGTCCAGAAGGCCGCGCTGCTGCCACAGAGCGGGCATCTCAGGATGGTCGAGTACGAAGTCGAAGAACTCGTCCACCAGGTAGTGCATGCCCTCGACGTCGTCGGGCGCCTTCTCCGCCGCGGTCCGCATCCGGTCCTCGCTCAGCTTGAAGAGGCGCGCGAAGACCTCGCGGTAGAGCTCCTGCTTGCCGTGCCGCAACAGCTCCGAGCGCTGACTCCCCGGTCCTACCGCGTCCTCGATCAGTTCGATGGTCGTTCCGTCGTATCCCAGCTGGGCGAACATCCTTTCCGCCACTTCCAGGACCCGCTCGTCGGTCTCTTCGCTGCGCAAGGCACACCTCCCACTCCCACGTTCCAACACCGGCCCCCGAACCCCCCATCCGAGCTTGTGCAAAGGAGGCGCTCTCTTGGAAGGAGGGTTACCGACGCCGGGAAGCCGCGCGACCAAGCTCGCCCTGGTACCCGCGCCAGGCTCTCGGCCTGGAGACAGTGAAGGCCGTCTACGCGTCGGGGAGGTCGGAGGGGGCGGACAGGCGGCCGGTCAGCGCGGTGGCGGCGGCCACCACGGGGGAGACGAGGTGGGTGCGGCCGCCCTTGCCCTGGCGGCCCTCGAAGTTGCGGTTGGAGGTCGAGGCGCTGCGCCGGCCGGAGCCCAGCTTGTCGGGGTTCATGCCCTGGCACATGGAGCAGCCGGAGTGGCGCCATTCGGCGCCGGCGCCGGTGAAGACGCGGTCCAGGCCCTCCTCCTCGGCCTGGAGCTTCACCCGGGCGGAGCCCGGGACCACGAGCATGTTCACCCCGTCGGCGATCTTTCGGCCCCGGAGGATCTCGGCGGCGGCGCGGAGGTCCTCTATACGGCCGTTGGTGCAGGAGCCGATGAAGACCGTGTCGACCGTGATGTCCCGCAGGGGGAGGCCGGGCTCCAGGCCCATGTAGGCGAGGGCCTTCTCGGCGGCGTCCCGTTCGGCGGGGGTGGGGAAGGAGCCGGGGTCGGGGACCGCCGAGCCGAGCGGGGCGCCCTGCGCCGGGTTGGTCCCCCAGGTGACGAAGGGAGTCAGGGCGGAGGCGTCCAGGACCACCTCGCGGTCGAAGACCGCGTCCTCGTCGGTGCGGAGGGTGCTCCAGTGGGCCAGGGCGTCGTCCCAGTCCTCGCCTTCGGGGGCGTGGGGGCGGCCCTTCAGGTAGGCGAAGGTCTTCTCGTCGGGGGCGATCATCCCGGCGCGGGCGCCCGCCTCGATGGACATGTTGCAGACCGTCATGCGGCCTTCCATCGACAGGGCGCGGATCGTCTCGCCCCGGTACTCGATGACGTAGCCCTGGCCGCCGCCGGTCCCGATCTCCGCGATGACGGCGAGGATGACGTCCTTGGCGGTCACTCCCGGCGGCAGGACGCCGTCGACCGTCACGGACATCGTCCTGAAGGGCGCGGCGGGGACCGTCTGGGTGGCCAGGACGTGCTCCACCTCGCTGGTGCCGATGCCGAACGCCAGGGCTCCGAAGGCGCCGTGGGTGGCGGTGTGGGAGTCGCCGCAGACGACCGTCATGCCGGGCTGGGTCAGCCCCAGCTGGGGGCCGATGACGTGCACGATCCCCTGGTCGAGGTCCTTCATCGAGTGGAGGCGCACCCCGAACGCGGCGCAGTTGGCGCGGAGGGCCTCCAGCTGGGCGCGGGAGAGCGGGTCGGCGATGACGTCGACGTTCTCGGTGGGGACGTTGTGGTCCTCGGTGGCGATCGTCAGGTCGGGCCTGCGGACGGGGAGCCCCGCGGCGCGCAGCCCCTCGAACGCCTGGGGGCTGGTCACCTCGTGCAGGAGGTGGAGGTCGACGTAGAGCAGGTCGGGCACGCCCTCCTCCCGGCGGACGACGTGCCGGTCCCAGATCTTCCGCGCGAGGGTCTCGCCCATCGGATTCCTCCTGCCGAGGTGTCTCATTTTGTGAGACAGAAATCTCATATTTCGGCCATGCTAATGCACGGAGGCCATCTTTAACAGACCATGCAAAAGCCCCGATCGCGGGATATACGGAGCGATCGGGGCAAAAGCCAAGAGTCATGGAGCTACTCGGGCGAACTGCGCATCGTGGAGGGCCGCGTAGGAACCGCCGAGAGCGAGGAGCTCCCCGTGGTCGCCCTGCTCGACGACCCGGCCGGACTCCAGGACGAGGATGAGATCGGCGTCCCGGATGGTGGACAGGCGGTGGGCGATGACGAAGCTGGTCCGCCCCCGCCGCAGATCGTTCATGGCACGCTGGACGAGCAGCTCGGTGCGGGTGTCGACGGAGCTCGTGGCCTCGTCGAGGATCAGGATCCGCGGATCGGCCAGGAAGGCGCGGGCGATCGTGATCAGCTGCTTCTCCCCCGAGCTGACGCCGGACGACTCGTCGTCGAGGACGGTGTCGTACCCGTCGGGGAGGGTCGCGGCGAAGCGGTCGACGTGGGCGGCACGCGCGGCACGCTCGATCTCCTCCCTGGTGGCGTTCTCCTTTCCGTAGGCGATGTTCTCGGCGATCGTGCCCTGGAACAGCCACGCGTCCTGCAGCACCATGCCGGTGGCCGAGCGCAGTTCCCGGCGGGGCATCGCCGTGATGTCCACGCCGTCCAGCGTGATGCGGCCCGCGTCCAGCTCGTAGAACCGCAGCAGCAGGTTGACGAGCGTGGTCTTGCCCGCGCCCGTCGGCCCGACGATCGCCACGGTCTGCCCCGGCGCGGCGGTCAGGGACAGGTCCCTGATCAGCGGGCGGCCCGGAACATAGCCGAAGGAGACCCGTTCGAACTCCACCCCGCTCCGCGGGCCGCCGGGACCTCCGGCGCCTCCGGGACGGCGCGGCTCGGGGGACTGCTCCGGCTCGTCCGGGTCGGGGGACTGCTCCGGCTCGTCCAGGAGGGAGAAGACCCGCTCGGCGGAGGCCAGCCCGGACTGCAGGAGGTTGACCAGGCTCGCCGCCTGGCTCACTCCCTGGGTGGCCTGCTGGGAGTACTGGACGAACGCCTGGACGTCCCCGAGCGTCAGCGATCCGGAAGCCACCCGGTAGGCGCCGATCACCGCGACCATCAGGTAGCCGACGTTGCCCAGCAGCATCGTCGCCGGACGGGCCAGGCCCGAGACGAACTGGGCCTTGAAAGACGCCCGGTAGAGCCCTTCGTTGTATTCGGTGAAACGTCGGGCCGCCTCCTCGTTCCGTCCGAACAGCCGGACGAGGGCGTGCCCGGTGAACACCTCCTCCACATGCCCGTTGAGCTTCCCCGTCGTCCCCCACTGTTCCAGGAACCGGGGCTTGGCGCGCTCGGCGATCCTCTTGGCCGCGGACAACGACACCGGGATCACCACCAGGGCGATGACGCTCAGCAGAGGCGAGATCCAGAACATCATCGCGAGCACCCCGACCAGGGTCAGTACCGCGTTGAGCACCTGGCCGAGGGTCTGGGAGAGCGTCTGGGACAGGTTGTCGACGTCGTTGGTGACCCGGCTGAGCAGGTCGCCGCGCGGCTGCTCGTCGAAGTACCGCAGCGGCAGCCGGGGCAGCTTGGCCTGCGCCCGGTCGCGCAGCCGGTACATCGAGCGCTGCACCAGCCTGCTCAGCACGCGGCCCTGGAGCAGCAGGAAGAACGCGGAGGTCAGGTAGAGGGCCAGGAGCCACAGCAGCACGTCGCGGATTCCCGCGAAGTCGATCGGGCTGCCGGTGGTGACTCCGTTGTAGATGAGGTCGGTGACCCTGCCCATGACCTTCGGGGCGGCCACGGCACAGACGACGCTGGCCAGGGTGGAGAGCAGCGCCAGTCCGATCAGCTTGCCCTCCGGGCGTAGCAGGCCCAGCAGGCGGCGGCCCGTACGTGCCGCGTCACGGGACTTCTCGGCGGGCGCGTTCAAGAACGCCGCCGGGCCGCGGAAGGCGGGCGTCTTCTCGGTCATGCCGCCTCGCTCTCAGTGAGCTGGGAAAGGACGATCTCGCGGTAGGTGGCGTCGGCCGCCATCAACTCGTGGTGGGTGCCCGTACCGACGACCGTGCCGCGGTCCAGGACGACGATCCGGTCGGCATGACGGATCGTGCTGACGCGCTGCGCCACGATCAGGACGGTCGCGCCGTTCGTGTACGCCGGCAGAGCGGCGCGCAGTGCCGCGTCCGTGGCGTAGTCGAGTGCGGAGAAGGAGTCGTCGAAGAGGTAGATGTCAGGCCGGACGACGAGCGTGCGCGCGATCGCGAGCCGCTGCTTCTGGCCGCCGGAGAGGTTGCTTCCGCCCTGGCTGACGGGAGCGTCCAGCCCCTCGGGGAGTTCCGCCACGAAGTCACGCGCCTGGGCTACTTCGAGTGCCTGCCAGAGTTCGGCGTCGGTAGCGTCCGGGCGGCCGTAACGCAGGTTGGAGGCGATGGTCCCGGAGAACAGGAAGGGCTTCTGCGGGATGTAGCCGACCGTACTGGAGAGCAGGGATGGTTCGAGTTCCCTTACGTCGACGCCGCCGACGAGCACGCTTCCGTCCGTCGCGTCGAACAGCCTCGGGATCAGGTTGAGCAGTGTCGTCTTGCCGCTTCCGGTACTGCCGACGATCGCGACGACCTCTCCCGGCGCGATCTGCAACTCGACGTTATGTAGGACCGCCTGCTCCGCTCCCGGATAGCCGAACCCCACTCCGCGCAGCTCCACGCGGCCCCGTGACGGAAGCTCACGGACGGGATGGACGGGCGGAACGACGCTGGAGGAGGTGTCGAGCACTTCACGGATGCGCTGGGCCGACACCTCCGCGCGCGGCATCATCAGCACCGTGAAGGCGGCCAGCATGACCGTCATGAGGATCATCATCAGATAGGTGAGGAACGCCGTCAGCGATCCGACGCCCATCGCCCCTTCGTCCACCCGATGGGCGCCGAACCAGAGCACCACGATGCTGCAGAGGTTCGCGAGCAGCATGATCAGCGGGAACATCATCGCGATGAGGAAACCGGCGCGCGTCGAGACGCCCCGCAGCTCCCGGTTGGTGCGGCGGAAGCGCTCCCGTTCCGCGTCGTCCTTCACGAATGCCCGGACGACCCGCACACCGGTGATCTGCTCACGCAGGATGCGGTTGACGGTGTCGAGGTAGTCCTGCGTCCGCCGGTAGAGCGGCGCCATACGCCGCAGGATCAGCGCGAAGACGACGGCCATCGCGGGAAGCGCGAACAGCAGCACCGCGGACAGCGCCATGTTCTCGCGTAGCGCCATGACGGCGCCGCCCAGGCACATGACGGGGGCGGTGACGAGCATGGTGAACGTCAGCAGCGCCACCATCTGCACCTGCTGGACGTCGTTCGTGATGCGGGTGATCAGCGACGGCGTACCGAAGCGTCCCACCTCCCGTCCGGAGAAGGACTGCACCTTCTCGAAGAGGTCGGCACGCAGGTCCCGTCCGACGGCCATGGCGGCGCGGGAGGCGTAGTAGGTGGCGCCGATGGAGCTGACGGCGCCCGCCAGGGTCACCGCCAGCATCACCAGGCCGAGTTCGAGGATCCTTCCGGTGTCCCCGGCGACCAGGCCTTCGTCGATGATGTCGGCGTTGAGGGCGGGCATGAGGAGCATGCCGGCGACGACCAGGAGCTGCGTCAGCAGGATCAGGACGAGGTCTCGCGGGTAGGCGCGGAGGTAGCCGCGGAGCAGGCGGACCAACATGGTCTCCCCTCCCGTCAACTGCCGTAGGGGGCGCGTCGTTTGGCGTCGCGCAGGGCGTTCGCCCACCAGACGAGCTGGTCCAGCATCGTCCGTGCGGCCTGGCCGCAGCCATCCGGCTCAACGGGGAACTCCCCGTCCGGACCGACGTGACCCCACACGTTGTGGAAGCTGACGCCGTCCCGGACGGACACCATGTGCAGCTCGGCGAAGATCTGGCGGAGCTGCTCGACGGCCCGCAGGCCGCCGGACATGCCGCCGTAGGAGACGAAGCCGACGGGCTTGGCCTGCCACTCCTTGTAGAAGGAGTCGACGGCCGTCTTGATGGGAGCGGGGAAGCTGTGGTTGTACTCGGGCACGACGACCACGAACGCGTCCGCGTCGTCGATGCGCGGCCGCACGGCGGCGACGGCGGGGTCCGCCCCGTCCAGTGATTCGGGCAGCCCGAGCTCGGCCAGGTCCAGGACGTCCACCTTCACGCCCCCGTACCGCTCGGCCTGCTCGACGAACCATCGCGACACCTGGGGAGCCCTCCGTCCCTGACGGGTGCTCCCGACCAACACGGCGAGCCTGATCTGGTCGTTCATCGTTCTTCCTTCCGGTGAGTGGATCGATCACCGGAAGGCTAGAAGTTGAAGTTAACTTCAAGTCAACGTCTTCGAACACGTGCCGTGCGTCTCACCGTCGAGGCCTTGACCTGCAGTGAGCTTCAAGTTCCAGGATGGCCTCGATGAAAAGGGGTCACGATGATCCTGCTGCGGGAGGCCGGCACCGACGCCTTTCGGTGAGATGCGGGTCAGAGGCCCCGGCCGAGGAGGGCGTCGACCTGTTCCGGAAGGGACGCGCCCTGCTCCAGGCGGTTGTCCAACTCGAGGTGGGGCACCGGAGGCGGGACGTCCGGACGCATGCGTTCGAGGAAGGCTTCGAACGCGGCGAGCTTGCCGGCGTCCCGTGAAAGGCCTCTGGAGGTGAGGCGTGCGCGCAGCGTCTCGGCGTCCGTCCGGATCCAGACGAGCCGGACGGGCGGGCCTCCGAGCTCCTTCTGCCAGGTCTCCCACCTGCGAGGATCACGGATCTGGCCGGTGAAGGGGCCGCTGAGCATCACGGGGCAGCCGTGCGAGCGGATTTCGCGGGCCGTGGCAGTCAGTCCCGCGTACTCGTGGCGCTTGACGTACTCGTTGTACCAGGGGCCTTCGCGTTCCCCCGGGTCGCGTGACGCGGCGGCGAGAGCGGCAGCGACGAAGGACCCGTACAGGGTGTCCTTGTCCAGCAGGGCGGGCACCGGACGGAGGCGTCGCAGGAGCAGTTCGCAGGCCGTCGTCTTGCCGCTTCCGGGTGGGCCGGCCACCACCCAGACGGTCGCCGAGTCGTTCACCCCGCCACGGTAACGCCGCCATGGAAAGGCCCGGCGTCCCATGCGGGACACCGGGCCTTTCCTCAGGCAGGTCGTCAGGTGCGGACGGGCTGCTTCAGCGCACCGCCGGCCACCCACTTCTTCCACGGGATCTGGAAGTAGCCCCAGCCGTTGTTCCAGTCGAGCTTCCGCGTCGTCCCGGTGATGATGACCTTGTCGCCCCGGTAGGACCAGTTCATGAACCACTTGGCGTCGCCGCCGGGAGAGCGGACGCAGCCGTGGCTGCAGTTGCGGCGGCCCAGGCAGGACGGGTCGGACATGTTCTGGTGGATGTACTCGCCGCTGCCGCTGATCCGCGTCGCCCACGGGATCATCTCGTCGTAGTAGCCGGGGTCGCCCTTCTCCTTGCCGGGCGAGATCATCCGCTCCAGCTTGCTGTGCGCCATCACCAGGTGCACCCCGCTGGTGGTGATGAGGACGTCCACGCCGTTCTTGCGCTCGCCTCCGGAGCCGAGACTCACCGGCCAGGAGCGCACCAGCTTGCCGTTCCGGTATGCCTTGGCCCGGTGCTTCTTGGAGCTGATCTTCACCACGTGCGAGTCGCCGACGGTGAACGACATGCTGCCGTTCTTCAGGCCGACGACACCGCCGCCCGCCTTGACGCCCTTCAGGTTCGCCTTGACGGTCACCTTCTGGTTCGGCTTCCACTCCGTCTTCGGCCGGAAGATCGCCAGCGACGTCCCCTGCGAGCTCGTCGTCCAGTACCAGGCGCCTTCCGTCGACTTCGTCGACTTCACGACCAGCGCCTGCTCCACCGCCTTCTTGTTCCGAATCTTCTGGGTGAAGCGGAGCATGATCGGCATACCGGTGCCGACCTTCTCCCCACGCCTCGGCGTGATGTCGTCGATCGACAACTTCCTGGCCTTGGCCCGCTCCCCCGGGGACCCGTCCACCGGAGCGGCGGCCGCCGCTCCACCGGTCAGCCCCGTCACCAACATCAAAGAACACAACCCGAGCAGGGCGACACCGCGCATGTCTCTTCTCCAGGGGGTTCCACGCGCCGGGAGTATGCCCCCATACCCCGACAAGCACTAATGAGCAGGTCAAAACCTACTCTGCCCCTCAGACAAAACCCCCGCAGCACCCCCAGAATCCACCGGATCATCACCGGCCTGATTCACAACCGTGACACGCGGCGTTCGCACAGCCGTGACACGCCCGGCTCTCGCCCGCGGCCCGGACGGCGGCCCCGGGGCCGTCCGGGCGGGCGTGCCTACTCTCCGGTGGTCCCGTCGATGAGTTCTCGGAGCAGGTCGGCGTGGCCGTTGTGGCGGGCGTACTCCTCGATCATGTGGGCGAGGACGTAACGCAGGGAGACGGGGCCCGTGCGGTGGACTCCGATGACGTCGAGGGATTCGGCGGCGGCCACGATCGCCCGGGAGCGCTCGCACTCCTCCCGCCAGACCGCGAAGGCCTCCTCCACCTCTGCCTCGGCCACTTCGGTCTCCTCGACGTCGAAGCCCATGGACCTGGCCGACCCGGTCCCCCCGCGGAGCGGCACGCCCTCCCCGGCGATCACGTTGCGGAACCACCCGCGCTCGACGTCGGCCAGGTGCCGGACCAGCCCCAGCAGCGACAGCTCCGAAGGCGGCACGGCCTTCCGCCCGAGCTGCTCGGCCGTCAGGCCCTCGCACTTCAGGGCCAGCGTGTCCCGATGGAACTGCAGGAACCCGGCCAACGTCGTCCGCTCGTCCGCCGCCCGCGGGCGTTCGGCCCTCTCCACCTCTTCCATGACCGAATCATCCCAGCGCGCCTCGAATTCACCCACTCGTTAACGCCTACCGGGAGCGGCCGCCGGTCTTCGTCACCGCGAGCGCCGACGGGACGTGAACGCAGGTGAAGGCGGGTGGCGGGGCGCGGACGGCCGCAGTGGACACCGGCGGGACGGGAGCACGAATGGAGGCCCTCCTCGTTCCGAGCGGATCGGCCTGATCGTCCTCGTCGGATGCGGCACGTCAGGGGCCCGGCGCGGAACCACGCGTGTTCTGTCGGACCCTCTGGGTAGCGTCCTGTCCATGGTGATCGATTGGGATCTGCTCCGGAGCGTGGTCGACGGGCACGTCGCGGACGGTGCCGTGCCCGGCGCCGTGCTGGCGATCGACCTGGGCGGTCAGACACGCGTCGCGGCCATGGGTGAGGCCGGCGGGAAGCCGATGCGGGGCGACGCCGTGTTCCGCCTGTCGTCCATGACGAAACCGCTGGTCGCCGCGCTGGCCCTGATGCTGGCCGAGGACGGCCTGCTGTCGCCCGAGGACCCGGTGGAGCGCTGGATCCCGGAACTGGCGGAGCGTCGCGTCCTGCGGCGTCCCGACGGGCCGCTCGACGACACCGTGCCCGCCGAACGCCCGATCACCGTGGACGATCTGCTCACGATGCGGATGGGATTCGGTTTCCACTTCGACGGGCCGTGCCCCGTCCTGGACGAGGCCGCGTCCCTCGGCCTGGGCGTCGGCCCGCCGGACCCGGCGTCCCCGCTCACCCCCGACGAGTGGATCTCGCGTCTCGCCCGGCTGCCGCTGATGTACCAGCCCGGAACGGAATGGACCTACGACCTGCCCTTCGGCGTCCTGGGCGTCCTCCTGGCCCGCGCCGCGCGGCGTCCCCTCGACGCGCTCCTCCACGAGCGCCTCCTGAGCCCCCTCGGCATGGCCGACACCGGCTTCTCCGTCCCCGAGCACGCCCGGGAGCGCCTGATCCCCTGCCACACCCGCGACGAACGGGGCCGGCTCGTCCCGTTCGACGGCACGGACGACAGCCGCTGGAACGACCCGCCCGCGTTCCCCGACGCACGCGGCGGCCTGGTCTCCACCGCGGCCGACTACCTGCGCTTCACCCGGATGCTGCTCGCCGACGGCAGGACCGCCGACGGGACACGTCTCCTCGCCCCCTCGTCCATCACGACCATGACCACCGACCACCTGGATCCCCGGCGCCCCCGCTCCGCCACCACCCGGACGCTCCTCCGGGACGGAGGCTGGGGCCACGGCGTCGAGGTCGTTGCCCCCCACCACGGCACCGGCGCCCGCACCCTCCGCTACGGATGGGGCGGCGGCCTGGGCACCGTCTGGTACTCCTTCCCCCGCCGCGACGCCGCAGCCGTCCTGCTCACCCAGTGCCTCCCCCCGCCCGCCCCGCTGTTCGACGCCTTCCTGACCGCCCTGTACCGGACGCTCGACGCCTGACCGCCCCGCCCCGCCCAGCCTCGCCCCGCCCGGCCTCGCCCCAGGAGAGACCCCATGGACTACAAGCTGGAACTCGTCCTCATCCCCGTCACGGACATCGACCGCGCCAAGGCCTTCTACTCCGAGAAGCTCGGCTTCAACATCGACCTCGACGTCGAGAACGGCGACGACTTCCGCATCGTCCAGTTCACCCCGCCCGGCTCGTCCTGCTCGATCTCGATCGGCAAGGGCGTCACCCAGGCCGTCCCCGGCTCCGTCTCGGGCCTGCACCTCGTCGTCGACGACATCGAAGCCGCCCACACCGACCTCACCTCCCGAGACGCCCCCATCAGCGAGATCTTCCACTTCGAGAACGGCGAACGCACTCCCGGCCCCGCCCCCGACCGCGCCGACTACAACTCCTTCATCTCCGTCGAAGACCCCGACGGCAACGGCTTCCTCATCCAGGAATTCGGCCACAAACGCCAGTGAGCCTGAGTACGACCCCCGAAGGAACGACCACCTGGTGATGCAACGACAGGTTGCCGAGGCCGAGACTCCGGTCAGCGGTGACGCCATTCGGCATGCGAGTTTCGACCTGACGCTTCGAGCCCGTGGCCGGCGACTCCATGGACGACCTTGTCGACCTGTCGCTGCGGCAGCAGGCACACATGACGGATGACCCGGTACGAAGCCGCGTTCTCCGCCAGACCTTTCGGACAGGCCTGACGGAAAGCGGGGACGGCTCGTAGCCTGGAAGGCGACCTCCCGAGAGAGGCGGAGCCGAACATGCCCGACCCCGTAGGCGTCCGCGTCGCCCGCGCCAGGAAGCAGCGCGGCCTGACCCAGAACGGCCTCGCCCAGCGCACCTCCTACTCCCGCTCCCACATCGCCCAGGTCGAAGCCGGACACAAGGTCGCCACCCCCGCCTTCGTCGCGGCCGTCGCCGGAGCCCTCAGCGTCGACCCCGCCGACCTCTACGGCCAGCCGTTCCACCTCCCGGGCCGGGCCGAACGGGTTCACGCCTCCATCGCGGATCTCCGCCGGGCCCTCGTCGCGGTCGACGTGCCCCCGGAACTACAGGCCCCGCCTCGTCCCCTGGACGAACTGGTCTCCGAGATGACCGCGCTCCGGCGGTTCCAGGAACTGTCCCGGCACTCGCAGATCGGGATACGGCTGCCCGCCCTGCTGGAAGAACTCGCCTGGCACGCACATGAGTCCGGTGGACCGCGCGCGTGGAAGCCGCTGTTCCGCGCCTGTGAAGCCGGCGCGGACCTGTGTCGCAAGCTCGGCTACCACGACCTGGCCGCCGGCGCTCTCGAAGCCGCCCGGGAAGCGGCCCGCCATGTCCGGGATCCCCACCTGCCGTTGCTGGTGCCGATCCGGCGTTCCCTGCTCCTCAGCGCCATCGGACGTCCCGGCCCGGCGCTGATCCTCCTGGGAAGAGCCGTTCGTGCCGTCGACCACACCCGGCGGGACGCTCGCGAGGTGTTCGGCACCGCGTTGCTGCGCAGCGCCGTGATCGCCGCCAGAGCAGGCGACCAGGCCGCTTGGGACTACTACGGCCAGGCGCTGGAGGTACGAGAGGCCGCCGGAGACGAACCGGGAACGAGACACGGAGTGACCACGGGCTTCACCCTGGGAAACGTCGCGATCCACGGCGCCGCGGTGGCCGTCGAACTCGGCGACTTCGACGAGGCGACCAGACGGGACCAGCAGATCCCCGCCCAGACGCTCTCCTCGCTGCCCCCTGAACGCCGAGCCCATCACGAAGTGGACATGGCCCGCGTCCACGCCGAGACCGGCTCCTACGACAAGGCCCTGACCCGCCTCCTCCACGCGGAACGCGCAGCCCCCCAGATGACCCGCTTCCACCCCTCGGCCCGCACGGTCGTCACCCACCTGGTCGACGTCCGCCGCACCGTCCCCGAACCCCTCCGGGGCCTCAGGACCCGCATGGGCGTCTGACCCGGAGAATGTTCCAACCGGGAACACTACGGGGAGTGCGCACCACGATCGTATGAGTCATGAGCGCGAACACGATCGACCGGCTGCGGGAGACCTCGCCGGGCTGGAGCGTCTGGGTGACCGGTTCCCTGTGGGTGGCCACCCGCCGCGGCCCCGTCCCCGACGTCCCGCCGGGCTTCTTCTCCCTCCGCGGGGAGCCCGCGGCCACCCTCATCGAGGACGGTCCCGACGAACTCCAGGCCGCGCTGCGGGAACAGGACGCGATCGAGGACGCCGTCCGGGCCGCCCGCGCCGTGGACCATGACGGCCCGCACCCCCTCAACAGGTCCTGCCCCCTGGGCTGCCTGCGCCTGAAGGTCCAGACGGAACGGGCGCTGATCGCGCACTGCGTCTTCGGCGGCCGCTACGTCCCCACGATCGCCGACCTCCTGACCCTGCGGGAGAGCGGCGACCTCGCCCACATCCCGGGGATCGGGCGAACCCGGCTCACCGAGATCGAGGACAGGCTCAGAACGTTGACCTCGGGCCCTTCGTGATCCCTCTTCCGCCGTAGGAGGCCCGCCTCCGCCACAGGCGACATTTCACTCGACCGACGATCACAGGACCCGGCAAGGGGGTTCGTCTGGAAAGAGCCGCTTCCCACCCGCCGCTCGGGATGGGAATCGGCTCTCCGCCCGAGCGGCGGGCGGAGACTCCTCCGATCAAGACGGCTCCCGGAATCCCGGTCCGGCGCCGCCCCGCGGCGTCCGACTCCGTAAAGCGCCAAGGGCACACGGCGGAAGAAGACAAGTGAGCCCCATCACCATTCTTCAGGCCAGGAGAGAGGGCGTATCCCGACCCTGCCAAGACGGCAGGGAAGGAAAGTCTCGCGGGAGAATCAGGAATTCTGATTTCGGTGCCCTTCGGCACCGCGACCCGAACGCTCCTTGCCGTCATTCATCCTGTGGAAGGACCGGACGCAGGAGACCCACGAGGACGTGACGGCGCAGGTTTCCCCACGTACGGGCCGGTTCCGGCTTGTACGAGCCGCATGGCCGGGGTGTCCGCAGCCCGGCGGAAGCGGAGCATCAGAAAGGTTAGGACAACCTAAGGAAAGCAATTTAGGGAAGCCTTCCCTCACCCTCCGACGGGCGTCTGAAATTCGCCGGGAAACGGGAATCAGGCGCGTGGACGAAATGTTGTCATCACTGATGGACGGTGACCGCGGAGAATCCCGTGGATCCGTCGGCAGCCCGTCCTCTCACCCGCCACAGCACCGATACCGCGAGCATTCCGGCGCCTCGACGAGGAGGCGCCCCCGGACGAGACCGTCCGTTGTTCCGAAGGAGATCCACAGAGATCATGAGGGAGTCCGTCGCACTCAAGGACCGTCCGGACACGATCGAGATCATCACCGCACCCGGACCCCGCGCGCACGAGCCCGAGTCCGAGGCCCGCTCGGGCGGCCTCGAGCGGAGGCTCAACGCCCTGCGCGCGGGCGTCCTGGGGGCCAACGACGGGATCGTGTCCACCGCGGCCGTCGTCGTCGGCGTCGCCGGGGCGACCTCCTCCGCCCAGCCGATCCTGCTGGCCGGGCTCGCCGCCTCGATCGGCGGGGCCGTGTCGATGGCGCTCGGCGAGTACGTCTCCGTCCACAGCCAGCGCGACAGCCAGCGCCACCTCATCGAGGAGGAGCGCCGTGCGCTGGCGTCCGACCCCGACACCGAGCTGCGCGCGCTGGTCCGCTCCTACGAGGACCGCGGCCTCTCCCCGGCGACCGCCCGCCAGGTGGCTCGGGAGCTTTACGCGAACGACCCCCTGGAAGCCCAGTTGCGTGAGCGGCACAACCTCGATCCGGACGACGTCACCAGCCCCTGGCACGCCGCGATCGCCTCGTTCGTCGCCTTCGCGCTCGGCGCCCTCCTCCCCCTACTGGCGATCCTCCTGCCCGCACCGCACCTGCGCGTCCCGGTCGCCTTCGCCGCCACCCTCGCCGGTCTCGCCGTCGCGGGCACGACGGCCGCCCTGATCGGCGGCGGCTCCTGGATCCGGGCCGCGTTCCGGGTCACCGCGGGAGGCGCCCTGGCCCTGGCGGCGACCTACCTCACCGGCGCCCTCCTGGGCACGACCGGCATCGTCTGACCCGGGCCGGTCGGCACGGCGGCCGACGCTCCCCGCACCCGTGTGCGTCATCGGACCGACGCGGGCGCGGTGAGCGAGCAGGCATCACGGACCTCTTCGGCCCGTCGGCCGCCCGCCCACCCCGGTCGCCACCACATCCGCCACCGAAAGTACAGTGATCATCACTGTGGGTGGATATTCGGGGAGCGGGCAATGCAGGTAGTCGTGGTCGCGGCCATCGCGCTCATCGGCGCGATGGTCCAGTGGAGCATGCGCCACCGCGAGCCGGGCGCCGCCACCGCGGTCGACATCTTCCTCGTGTGGTGGCTGGCGGTGGCCGTGGGGGTCGGTACGGCCCTGGGCGCGGCCGCCCACCTCTTCGACGGCCCGGCGACGGCCGAGATGATCGGCTATACCCGGGGCAACGGCGGCTTCCAGTTCGAGAACGCCATGGGCGACCTGTCCATAGGCATCGCCGGCCTCATGTGCATCCGCTTCCGCGGCGACTTCTGGCTGGCCGTCATCGTGGTCCTGTCCGTCCAGTTCTACGGAGACGGCGCCGGCCACATCTACTACTGGCTCGCCGAGGACAACACCAAGCCCGGGAACATCGGCCCGCCCCTGTGGCTGGACTTCGTCATCCCCACCGTCGCCTGGGGTCTGTACTGCGCGTCCCGCAGGCGGAACGGGGACGCGGTGCCCCCGGCGGGCAGGTGGACGTCGCGCCGCTCGGGCTGATCCCCGCGCCGCGCGTCCCCGACCGGACCGAAGCCGGTCGGGAACGCGCGCCCGACGCGATCATGCGAAGCGGACACCGCTTCACTCGGAGCGGTACGGCCGCCGTTCCGCTCGGCCGTCGGCCCGGTCAGCCGATGTGGACCCACTTCGCCACGGAAGGCACGCCGGCCGCGTCGGTGGCGAAGAGCATGTACCAGCCGGGCGGGGCGATGGTGGACTTGCTGGTCAGCTTGAACCTGCTGCTGTTTCCCTTGATCGTCAGCTTCTCCGGAGCCACCGCGCGCTGGTTGGGGTCGGAGGAGTGGGTGACCGCTCCCGGACGCATCAGCCACGCGCTCTTGATCTTGCGGTCGGTCGTGATGGTGTGGGTGGAGCCGTAGGCCCAGTACTGGCCGCCCGTGCTCTTGATCTTGGGCCGGGCGCCCTTGAAGAGGTACGGCGGCGAGTAGATCGAGATGCGGGTCTCGTAGAAGCCGCTGAGCGGGTTGGAGCCGGCGGCCAGAACCCGTCCGTCGGCCAGCAGGACCGCGGTGTTGTGGTACGTCCGGCCGACCTTGTCCGCGGCCATCGCCTGCCAGGCGTTCGGCTTCTTCGGATCGAACATCGCCGCCTCCCGGACGTACTGGGCGCGGTTGCCGTAGGAGCCGCCGGTCTCGAAGACCTTGCCGTCGGGGAGCAGCACGACCGACGGGTAGACCTTCGCGGCGTTCAGGTCGGGGCCGCGCTTGTACGCGGGGTTCGCGGCGTTGAGGTCGACGATGTCGGTGTGGGCGTGCGCGACGCCCGGACCCTGGTTCGAGAAGTCCATACCGCCGACGGTCATGACCTTCTGGCTCTGGGCCGGGGGGAGCAGGACGCTGGCGGACTGGTCGCGCGCCCACTTCTGGCTCAGGCCGGGGACGTCCTTGCGGGCCCCCGTCTTGTAGTCGAAGATCATGGGGCCGAGGAAGGCCGCCTCGTTGTGGCCGTAGTTGTCGCCGCCCTGGGTGACCGGGTGGCCGAAGACGCTGCTCCCGGAGTAGAACAGCTTGCCGTTCTGCATGAGGATCAGCGACGGGTAGGTCGACCAGTTGATCTTGTTCTGCCGGACCTTGTTCTCGGGCTGCCAGGTGCCGCCGGTCTTCTTGTCGTACTTGAACAGCTCCGTGACCTGCGAGACCTTCTGGTAGTCGCCGCCCTGGTAGTCCGCGGCGTAGCCGCCGACGGCGTAGACGTCGCCGTTCCCGAGGATGGTCGCGGACGGGTACCAGTGCCCGTCGTTCATGTCGTTCCGGGTCTTGTAGTACTTCTCGGTGGCGGGGTCGAAGAGGTACGACCTCTTCTCGCCCTGCCAGCCCTTGTAGCCGTCGCCGTTCTCGGAGTACTTGCTCGTGCCGCCGAGGACGAGGACGCGGCCGTCGGAGAGCTGGACGTGTCCGGAGCAGAACATGTCGGACGGTGTTCTGATCTTCTTGTACTTACCGGTGGCCGGGTCGTAGAGCATGCTCTCGAAGGCGCTCGGCTTGAAGTTCGCCGGGTTGTTCCCGGAACCGGCGATGAGCAGGACCTTGCCGTTCCTGAGGACGACCGTGTGCATCGCACGGACGCCCTTCTTGGCGGGATTGGCGTCGCCGGGGTCGACGTCGTTCGCGCCCGGCACGGGGTCGCCGAAGCTGACGTACTTCCACTTGCCCGTCTCGCAGCCCGCGGCGTCGGTGCACTTGCCGGAGCCTGCGGCCGAAGCGGTCATGACGTAGTCGTCGGTGGTGATGGTGCCCTTGCCCGCGATCGCGAGACCGACCCGGACGGCCTTGGTGCCCGCCGGGACCGGCCCGGACTTCACCGTCGCCTTGTGCCACGCGTTGTTCGCGCCGCCGACGCCGTACTCACCCCAGGCCACCCAGACGCCGTTGCTCTTCTGCCGGAAGAACTTCACGGACGCCTTGGGGGTGGTGGACTTCATGGAGAAGGAGAGGCTGAGGCGCTGCCCCGCCTTCACCTTCTTGATCGCGCACCCCTTGGTCTGGAGGAGGGCCCGCCAGCCGGACACCCGCACCTTCTGGGTGATCTGCGCCGCGCGCTTGCTGCCGCGCCCCTTGACGATCTTCACCGACCCCTTGTTGTGCCCGCTGGTGTGCACGTACCAGCACTTGGGGAGCTTGCCCGCCATCTTCTCGAGCGTCGGGTTGGGCACGAGGTTGGGCGCCGCGTACGCGGGGACGCCGCCCTGCACGATCGTGGCCGTCATCATCACCGAACCGGTCAGGAACACCCGGATCCTCGGCCTGCTGAACCTCATCGTCGAAACTCCTAGGGGGCTGTCTCGCGGCTTCTCAGCCGTTGCAGGCGATCTTGTCGCCGTCCGGGTCGAGCTTCTGCCGGTCGGTGCCGTTGACCTTGAGGTCCGCGAAACCGTTGAGCTTGAGCCACAGACACTTGTCCGCGTACTCGGTGATGCCGTCGGGGAACGTCCACGGGACGCACTGGGTCGCCCCACCGTAGTCACGGTCGCAGCCGCCCGCCTCCGGAGGCACGCCCTGCCACTCCTTGTCGGACTTCACCTCCGGGACCTTCTCCTCCTTGAGGCCGGTCGCCTGGGGAGTGATCTCGGGCTTCGCCTTGGGCGCGGCGTCCGGGAGGAGCTCCTCGTCCGCGGGCTCCGGCGGGGCGGCGGGCTCCGTCAGGGCCACGTCCCCTTTGTCGTTCGCCTTCTTCTCCGGCCCGCCTCCGGTCAGGAGGATTCCCGCGACCACGGCCACGACGGCCACGACCACGGCGAGACCCGCCCACACGATCCTGCGCGGTGGCGACATCGGTGGAATTCCCCTGCCGTCTCGGTGCCCGTGCGGACCGGCGCCGGGCCCGGACCGGCAAGTGAGGGCACACGAGCGGTGGGGGCGAGGCGTCGACGGCCCGCGCTTCTGATGGAAGGCCCTGATGAACGGCTTCTGCCTGCGCGTCCATCGCGAGCGTGGCCCGAACCTACCAGCCGATCATTGCACGGTGCAAGGATTCCACCGGGTGAGTAGCGATACAAAGGGGACATGGACAGTGCGCGGCCCGCGAGGCCGGACGGCGACGGCGGCGACGACATCGAAGCCGTGACCACGGCCCTCCTGGCGGCCTCACGCCTCCTCGTGGCGATCTCGGCGCGTTCGCTCGGCCAGGCCGACGCGGGGGTGACCCTCCCCCAGTTCCGCATGCTGGTGAGCCTCTCCCTCCAGGGCCCGATGAAGCTCGCGACGCTGGCGGACGTGCTGGGCGTCAACCCCTCCACGGCGCTGCGGATGGCCGAACGGCTCTCGCTCGCCAACCTCCTCACCCGCGAGACCAACCCGAACAACCGCCGCGAGATCATCCTCGAACTGGCCCCGGCCGGCCACCGGATCGTCTCGGAGGTGACGGCCCGCCGCCACGAGGAGATCGGCCGCGTCGTCGCCCGCCTCGCCCCCGAGCAGCGCACCGCCCTCATCTCCTCCCTCGACGCCTTCGTCGAGGCCGACGACGAACTCCCGGCGACGGTCACCCAGCCCATCTTCTTCACCTGAGGACCCCGCCCCGCCGCCTCATCGAGGGGGAGTCAGGTCTCCATCACGTAGTAGCGGTACCAAGGCCCGTCCAGGTGCCAGAACCGGAGGCTTTCGAAGCCCTCGCCCAGCGGGGGAATGGTGGAGGCCCCGTCGGGGGCGTAGACGAATCCCTCATGGGAGAAGATCCAGCCCGTCCCCGAGACCGGGAGCAGTACCGCGGTGCCCTCCCGGACCGGTTCCCCGACGCGATACGGCCAGACCTCGCCGCCCCTGCCGCCCTCGGCCATCCTCTGGAGATCATCACGGATGAGTGCGAGCATCGCCTGCTCCGGCAGGCCCGTGAAGGCCAGCCCCGTCGCCCCCGTGAGAAGCAGCACCGGTGCGGCCACCCAGGCCGTCCGCCGATGCCATCCGCAGGCCAGGACGACCGCCACGGTCCCCGTGAACAGCACCACCACCGCCGCCAGCTGGAAGATCCCGTCCGTGAGCGTCGCGCTGCCGTAGAGCACCGTCGCACTCGTGAACGCGACCAGCACGGTCGTTCCCAGAACCGCTTTCCCCACTCGGATCTCCTGCCTCGGGAAGGTGAGCGCATCAAGCTCCCATCTACTCCCTTATCGGCTCGAACCGCTCACGGAGTTCAGGGCGGTCAGGCCGGACGGCGCCTCCACTGGAGGCCGGTGAGCCCAGACGACCTGCTCCCCCTGCCCGCCGCGGCCTCGGAGGCCGCCGGGTCCGCGGCTGCCTCCGAGGGGGGTGTTCTCTAATAGATCGGGATGCCGTAGGCGGTTCCGGCGGGGAGGGACCTGCCGCTGAGGAGCTTGTGCAGGGACTGTTCGGTGTAGAGGTGGGGGGTGTCGGGGGGGGAGAGCTTCACGGGGGTGCCGTGGGCGCTGAAGGTGATCTTGCGGTTGACGGAGTGGTCGCCCTTGGCGTCGGGGTAGGACAGGGTCACGTCGAGCGCACGGATGTCACCCTTGGAGTCGATGTCGACGGTGCCGCTGCTCGACTCGCGGCCGAACCACTTCTTGACCGCCGGGGTGGTGAAGGAGTAGCGCTCACCCGTCCATCCCGGGCCGCTGACGGGGCCCTCCTCCTTGATCCGGTCCGCTTTCCGGATGGCCTTCAGCTCGCCCTGCGGGTCCTGGGCGAAGGACCGGGTCGAGGAGCCGAGACCCCAGGTGACGTGGTCCATCGGCAGCTTCAGCCAGGCGTTCTCGCCGAGGGGCACCATGACGGGCTTCCAGCCCTTCGGCACCTTCGGGAAGTTCCCGTCCTTGCCGGGGCGCGGCATGTTCTTGGAGCTCTGCATGGACTCGGGCAGCTTCTGGTACCCGGTGTCCCCGATCATGATGATCCGGCCGCCTTCCGGTGCTTCGAGGTGACCCGACTCGCTACCGGGGTCGAAGTCTCCCTTCAGCGGGAACGGGTCGCCGCCGGGAGAGGCCTGGGTGACCATCTCGACGTGGTAGGGCTTGCCCTCGTTGCGGGCGACGGCCTCCAGGACCGTCGCCTGGGCGCTCTGCGGCGTCCAGACCACGCTCAATGCGACGGCGGCGCCCGCGGCGACCGCCCCCGCGGTCAGGACGGCGAGGGCGCTGCGGCGTCGGACCGGACGCCGGCGGGTGGCGAGGTCCAGGCCGTCCAGCAGGTCGATGTTCGGGGGCCGGTCCTCGCCGGCGACGGTGAGCAGGTGCTTGAGCTCGGCCATGCCGTACTCCTCGTTCTCGTCAGGAGACACTGTCACCGCTCCACACCTCCGCTTTCCGTTCCTTCGTTGACAGCGACCAGCAGATCTTTCGGAAGCGACGCGCGCAGCGCCGCCAGCCCCCGGTGGGCGTGCGTCTTCACCGAGCCGACCGAGATCCGCATCAGCTCGGCCGTCTGCGCCTCCGACAGGTCCTCGAAGTAGCGCAGCACGAGCGCCGTCCGCTGGCGGGGCGGAAGCGACCGCAGCGCCTGCCTGACCACTTCGGCGACCGCGTGCCGGTCCGCGGCGTCGTCCTCCGGCCCGCGGTCGGGTATCTCGGCCAGCGGGGTCTCCCGCCGCCAGCGCGCCCGCCACCAGCTCCGCCGCGTGTTGACCATGATCCGGCGCAGGTAGGCGTCCGGCTCTGTCTCGGTGTCCAGCCGGTCCCACACCCGGTACAGCTCCGTCAGCGCGGCCTGGGTCAGGTCCTGCGCCGTCTGCCAGTCACCGGTGAGCAGCACCGCGGTGCGCAGATGCCGGTCCCCCCGGCGCCGCACGAAGTCGACGAAGTCCACGCACTCTCCTTCAGGCGGGTCCCCGACCGGGAACCAGTGCCCGCAGACACGCGGCGAACCCCACCGAAGGTTGACGTCAATCCGCACCCGCATGGCACTGATGGACGTCCGAAGAAGAACTCGGACCATCGCGGACTGCGACCAGGCGGTCGGCTGCGAGACGGTCTCCGCACCCATCCGTCCTCACGTCGGGGCCGCTGTGCCGTCTCCGGATTTTCGCGGACCACCTGAGTGGTCGGATGGTCTGCGCCCGGCACCCGCTCGCGGTCGGCCAAGGTCGCCCCGGAGAACGTGCCCGCACCGATCTCAAGGACTAGGGGCGGGCGGTTCCCCAACCGAGGAAGCCGGAGAGGGGCACCGGGAGTCTTTGGGCGGTCTTGGGGCGGGTGACGGGCACGACCCAGAGGTTCGGGGCGGAGCTGTCCGGGATGAGGAGCTCCTTGGCGGCGCCGCCGACCGGGTTCTGGACCACCATGTCCTGCGCGTCGATCCCCTTCGCGCCGAACGCGGAGGTCTTGATGGTCTTGACGTGGTCGGTGTCGAGGCCGGTGCGGGTGCCGCGGATCACGCGGAGGGTCCGGGAGCCGGGCGCGACGACCACGTCGGCGCGGCCGTCGCCGGTGACGTCGCCGACGGTCAGCGACCCCTTGAAGGGGATCGGCGCGAGCGGCAGGCCGAAGTTCCGACCGGTGCCGAGGCGCACGTCGAGATGGCCACGGCCCGGACCGGTCAGCCGGACGGCGACCAGGTCGGCACGGCCGTCGCCGGTGATGTCGGCGACGTGGACCGGGCCCTCGCCGTCCTGGAACGCGTCGGAGGTCCAGGACCGGGACGGATCCGGCCAGTACCCCTTCTTGCTCCGGAAGGTCATGGCCCGGGAGCCGACGGCCACCAGTTCGGGGAGCTTGTCGCCGCTCACGTCACCCGCGGCAAGGCGCCCCGTCACGCCCTTGAGGATCTTGTAGCGGTCGGAGGACAGGCCCTTGGCGCCCCCCTTGAAGACCATGACCCCCATCGGGACCCGGACGGCCACGTCGGAGTAGCCGTCACCGTTGAAGTCGGCGGCGACGGGGGCGACGCGCTCGGCCGCGCCCCAGGGCAGCAGGGTCCGGGCCGTCCTGCCCAGGCCCTTGCGCGAGCCCGAGTAGACGACCAGGCCGCCCTGGACGTCGCCCGGCACGGGCTCCCGCTCGAGCAGGCCGGCCAGGTCCGCGTAGCCGTCACCGTCGAAGTCGCCGGTCGCCAGGCCGGTGAAGTGACCCGTCGTCTTCGGCCGCCGGATGACGGCGGGCTTGCGCGAGACCTTCTTGGCGCCGCCGGAGTACACGAGGATCGCGGACTTCTGCCCCTTGGCCCGCTTGAGGGTCACCGCGATGTCGCGGCGCCCGTCGCCGTCGTAGTCGCCGGGCCTCGCGGGGTGCGGGCGGGCCTGCGCGGCGGAGCCGGGGATCAGCGCCGCCGCGAGAGCCAGGGCGGCGAGCGAGGGAAGGACGACGGTCTTCACGGCGGCGGCCTTTCGATCACAAGTGTTGCAAGTGAGATGCCGCCGAAAACCGAAAGGTTCGCCGATGGGCGCGATCCCGCGCGTAGCGAGGAGCACTCGCCGAGCCCTCGGCCTGCTCCTGCGCCTGTTTCACCTTCTCGAGCACATCAGCCAGTAGAGTCGGGAAACCCTTAGACGATCATGCTCCTTTCTCCCCGATCACAAGGAGACGCCATGGGCGATGGTGCCGATTCCCCCTCCATCAACACCTCTGTCCCGCACCCGGCGAGGATCTACAACGTGTTCCTCGGCGGCAAGGACAACTTCGCCGCCGACCGCCAGATCGCCGAGCAGACGCTCGCCCTCTTCCCCGACATCCCGGTCATGGCCCGGCAGAACCGGGAGTTCCTCCACCGGGTCGTGCGGTACATGGTGGAGGAGGCGGGCATCGACCAGTTCCTGGACATCGGCTCGGGGCTCCCGGCCGAAGGGAACGTCCACGAGATCGCCCAGGAGCTCGACCCCGAGGCGAAGGTCCTCTACATCGACAACGACCCGCTCGTCCTGGTGCACGGCCAGGCGCTGCTGGCGGAGAACGGCAACACCAAGGTGGTCACCGCGGACCTGCGCCAGGTGGACGAGCTGCTGGCCGCGGTCGAGGAGAGCGGGTTGCTGGACCTCTCCCGCCCGGTGGGGCTGATGCTCGTCGCGGTACTGCACTTCATCTCCGACGAGGAGGACGTCGAGGGCCTCCTGCGCTCCTACCTGGCGCGCCTGGCCCCGGGCTCGGCCATGGCGATCTCGCACATCTCCCCCGGCGGCGCCGACTCCGAGCGGCTGGACCAGGCGGTCGACATCTACTCCGCCGCCACCCCGCCCGGAGTGCACCTGCGCACCGCCGAGCAGGTGACCCGGCTGTTCGACGGCACGACCCTGCTACCCCCGGGCGTCGTCCCCATCGCCGACTGGCACCCCCGGCCCGGCGACGACACCCGCCCGACCGCCGCCACCGGCCTGGGCGGAGTGGGCCTGCTCTGACCGCGTTCTCCGCTGTGACGCGGTGATCGTGAAGGGTCCGAAGACCCTGAAAAAACGGTCAGGCCCGCTGCACGAGATCCGTGCAGCGGGCCTGACCGGCGGCGGAGGTGGCGAGATTTGAACTCGCGATGGGCGTGAACCCAAACCGCATTAGCAGTGCGGCGCCATAGACCGTACTAGGCGACACCTCCAAGGCCCTGTGGGCCAGTGCAAGGGTACCGGTAGTCCGGGGGTGCGGCAAAGCGGTTAGTCGACCGGGCCGCAGTGCTTCGCGAAAGAGCCGGCGGCGGTGGCGAGTTCGCCGCTGGCCTCGAGGACTTCAGGGCCGCCGATGGGGTCGGTGGAGGTCTGGGCTTTGGCGAGCTCGTCCAGGGCGTCGGCGACCTGGAGGCCGGTGGACTTGACGTTGGCGTCGGCGGAGTCGTTGGCGGTCTTGCGGATCTTGGTGGCCGCGTCGGAGTAGACCTTGAGGAAGTTCTCGGCGCCCGCGCCGTTCTCCTCGGCCTGGACGGTGCCGATGGCGTTGATCGCGGCCTTCATCTGGTCGCAGCTGGTCTTCTTGTCGACACCGCTGTCGCCCCCGCAGGCCGTGGCCGTGGAGAGCAGGGCCAGGGCCAGGAGAACAGAACGTAGACGCATGGGGGGACTCCAAGAGAGGGGGAGGTCTCCGTCAAGTGCCCCGACCCTAGTGGGCAGGTGGTCATGGGGGGTACCCCCGGGGTGAAGGGAAGTCGCGGCCGAGGTCGGTGTCGCCCCGGAGCCTGGCCACGGCCCGCGAGACCGTCGACTTCACGGTCCCGACGCTGACGCCGAGCCGTTCGGCGATCTCGGCCTCGGAGAGGTCCTCGTAGTAGCGGAGCACGAGCGTCGCCCGCTGGCGGTCGGGGAGCCGGCGCAGGGCGCGGTACAGGGAGTCCCGCAGTTCGCTGCGGCGGGTGCAGTCCTCGACGGGCCGGTCGGGCGGCTCGGCCGCGGGGTAGACCTCCAGCCTGCGGCGGCGCCACCAGGAGATCTGGGTGTTGACCATGGCGCGGCGGACGTACCCGTCGAGGGCGGCGCGGTCGTGGATGCGGTCCCACGCCAGATAGGTCTTGACGAGAGCGGTCTGCAGCAGGTCCTCGGCCTCCGCGGCGTCCGCCGTGAGCCTTCTGGCGGTGCGCAGAAGGGCGGGGCCTCGTCGGATCACATACTCGGCGAACTCCTTATGTACCGGATTTTCCATTTAATCCCCGCCTTTGGGAGCCGGCTCTGAGCCGTACCCTGACATGGAGATCGCCATTACGGCTTCCGGTAATCCTCAATTTCGGGTCAACCAAGTGTGAAGAAACTATACTCGGGAGTGAAAAACCACTCCAGAGAACCGCGAGTTATGGACAAATTGGTCGACAATTGGCCTTCGGCGGGTAACTGTTGACAACAACATGTGGGAGACGCTTGACAGCAGGCAGAGAGGGGTGTCAATGCGCCGACGCCGGAGATTGAGATCCATGGTGCTGGGGAGCCCCGAGCGGCTCCTCGCCCCCGGCGAGCCCCCGCTGCGCGCGGCCGAGGGGCGGATCGTCGACGCCAGCCCGCACCTGATCGTCCTGTGGGCCCCCGGGCCCGCGACCCCCGACGGCGCCCCCGCCCACCGCGAGTACCGGCTCCCCATGTCGGAGAAGACCTCCGTCTGGCACGGCGGGAGGTCCGGCCCCGAGGCGCTGCAGCCGGGCCGGGACGCCGTCGTCCGCCCCACGGGGGACGGCCTCGCCGCCGACCGGATCTGGGTCGACATCCTCCGGATCAACGGGACGATCCTCTCCACCGGCCAGAGGCGCGAACGCCGCGGCACCGTCCACCTGGTCGAGGTGGACCAGGGCCCGCACCGGCCCCGCGTGCAGGTCTCCATCCCGCCGGAGAGCCTCGGCAAGATCCTGGTGCGGCATCCGCTCATGCTCCCCGGCCAGCTCTTCGACGTGATCGCCAGGCGGACCGGCGAGGGACCGGTGGCGGTCCGGCCGAGCACCGCGCAGTCCGCTCCGATGACCGTGGCCCCGCCGGGCCCCGAAGGCGGCATGCTGCGGGGCACCGCCACCTGGTACTCCGGCTCCGGACGCGGCGCCGCCTACCCCAGGCTCGACCCGCTGGGGGACTCCGGAGGATGCCCCGAGGCCGCCGAGCCCTGCGCGCAGCTCCCCTACCTGTCGCTCGGCAGCACCCTGGAGGTGCGCAACGACTGCACCGGCCGCGGCGCGGACCTCGACGTGGTCGAGTGCGGCTGCAACGCCGCGCTGTTCTGCGACCGGTGCGTGGAGTGCGGGACCTCCCCCCGCGGCCGCCTGGTGGAGCTCACCAAGACCAGCTTCGTCGAGCTCGGCGGCGACCTGGACGCCGGCTGCTTCAACGTGACCCTGGCGGTGAACTGATGGCGCACGTCCTCATCGAGACCCAGCTCCTGGTCATCACCTTCATGTTCGCGCTGGCCGTCCTGGGCAAGCTGCACGCGCCCAAGGACAAGGTCCGGATCCTCTACATCCTCATCGAGGGCGCCGTGTGCGTCCTGCTCCTGGTGTCGGTGCACCTGCTGGTGCGGCTAGCGACCGTCATGCTGATGATCTCGGCGACCTGGGTGCTGGGCGAGATGCGCGTCCTCCGCCCGGGGCAGGGCTGCGGCTGCTTCGGAGTGCTCAGCTCCAGCCCGATCACCCGGATGACGGTCCTGCGCACCGGGCTGCTGGCCCTGGTCGCGATCGCCGCCTTCCCCGCGCAGCGCACCGGCCTGGAGGTCGTGGCCGACCTGCCGGGCTGGCGCTCCCTGCTGTTCATGGCGGAGGTCGGGCTGATCGCGGCGATCTCCCCCGAGATCTCGATGGCGGTACGGCGGCAGCGCACCGCCTGCGAGCGCCGTTTCGTGCCGCTGCGCGAGACCCTCGCCGTCCTGTACGCCAGCGAACCCTGGGGCCGGCACGGGCTCTCCCGCAAGACCGAGCCCGTGGAGGTCTGGCGGGAGCTGTGCTGGCGGTTCTTCGTCTACCCCTCGGGGGACGGGCGCCGCGAGGTCGTCTTCGCGGTCTCGCTGGCCGACGGCCGGGTCCGCGCGGCCCTGGTGGACGGGGAGCCCTCCGCCATGTCCCCGGGGGGACCCGGCGCCGGCCCGGAGCTCCCCGTGGCCGCCGGGTCCGCGCCGGCCAGGCCGTGATCCAGCCGATCCGTCCCGAGATGGGGGCCGAGGCCTGCCGGGCATGGGAGAAGAAGCCCGGCCACCACACGTACTAACCCGGGCCATACGGCCGCGAAGAAGACGGGACCGGCTCGTCAGAAATCTCTAAGGGTTTCTAGGCATGACACTAGAAAGCCTTAGACAACACTCGTCACAACTCTCTACGGCTTTCTAGCCGTGAGCCTAGAGAGCTGGATATTCACGCAGGCTGTGCCCGCAGGAACTTCCCGAAGTGGGGAACGGTGAACGCCACCGTCCCGCGTTCGGCACTGAAGATCAGCCCTTTCTTGATCAGCCCGTCCCTGGCCGGGGACAGGCTGGACGGCTTGCGTCCCAGTTCGTCGGCCACGGACGCGGTGGAGACCGGCTCGTCCCCCAGCACGGCCATCGCCCGCATGTAGTCGCGCTCGGCGGGGGTGGCACGCTCGTAGCGGCTGCCGAAGAACCCGACCGCGAGCTCGCTCTCGGCCTCCGGCGCGGCGACCTTGATGTCGTGCTCGGTGATCGGCGAGGTGGGCGCCAGGTCCCAGACGACCTTGGCGTAGGCCTGGACGAAGTACGGGTAGCCGTCGGCCGCCTCGTACAGGGCGTCCAGCGCGCCGGGGGTGAAGGTGACCTCCTCCCGCTCGGCGGGGGCGAGCAGGGCGTGGTCGGCGGCCTCCCGGTCGAGCCTGTCGATCCTGGCGTACCGGAAGAGCCGCTCGGAGTAGGACTTGCTGGCGCTCAGCACCGCGGGGAGGTGCGGGAGCCCCGCCCCCACCACGATCAGCGGACCGCCCGTCTGGGACAGCTCATGGCAGGCGGCGCACAGCGCGGACACGTCGTCGGGCGGCACGTCCTGCATCTCGTCGACGAACAGGCCGATGCCGACGCCCAGGTCCGTGGCCACCGAGGCGGCGTCGACGAACAGCTCGGTCAGGTCGATCTCCAGGTCGCCGGAGTCGGCCCGGCCCCGTGCGGCGGGCACGTTGATGCCGGGCTGCCAGCGGTGCACCGAGGCCTTGGCCCGGCCGGAGGGCGGGGGTTCGGCCTGGGCGAAGGCCTTGAGCACTCCGAGGAACTCCTCGATGCGGTCGGGCGCGCGGTGGCGGGGCGCCAGTTCCCGGATCGCGGTGTGCAGGGCGGCGGCGACCGGGCGGCGGATCGACTGCTCCGGCCTGGCCTCGATCTTGCCGGTGCCCCACAGCCGCTGGATCGCCATGGAGCGGAAGGTGTTGAGCAGAACGGTCTTGCCGACCCCGCGCAACCCTGTGATGATCATGCTGCGTTCCGGACGGCCCCTGGCCACCCGCTCCAGCACGATCTCGAACTGCCGCAGCTCACGGTCGCGGCCGGCGAGCTCCGGCGGCCGCTGGCCCGCGCCGGGCGCGTAGGGATTGCGTACGGGGTCCACGATCTCGGACTCTATGAGGCCGTATAGCTGAGGCCTTAGATTTCCGTAGAAACACTTACGGCGTGTCGCCACAAGGGTCACAATTACCCCCAATCCACGCGCTCGAAGATGCGTTCGACCGCGCACCACGTTAGCGCACACATGTTCGAGCTGTCAGCCGCACGGGGCAAAACTTGGGAGGGTGAAATGGGTAGGCTCAGAGACATGGACGAACCCCGCTGGCTCGACGCTGCCGAGCAGGGGCACTGGCGCGCCTACCTGGAGGGCAGCTCCCGGCTGTGGGAGCGGCTCGACCGTGACCTCAAGGCCGCGCACGGGCTGACCATGCCGGAGTACGAGATCCTCGTCCGGCTGTCGGAGGCCCCCGGGCGCCGGCTCCGCATGGCCGAACTCGCCGCCATGGCCTACCAGTCCCGCAGCCGCCTCTCCCACACCTGCTCCCGGCTGGAGAACAAGGGCCTGGTCCGGCGCGAGGCCTGCCCGGACGACAAACGGGGCATCAACGCCGTCCTCACCGACGAGGGCTTCGCCGTCCTGGAACAGGCCGCGAAGAGCCACGTGCAGACGGTGCGCGCCCACCTCATCGACCTGGTCTCCCCCGAGGAGCTCGAGGTCATCGGCAAGGCCTTCACCCGGATCGCCGCCCGGGCGGAGTGACGCCCGGACGGTGCTCAGCCCAGCCCGGTCGCGTACCCCAGGGACAGCAGGGTGAGGACGACCCAGCCGAGCATCATGCCGAACCCGTACAGGCGCCCCTTCCCGCCCACGCCCCACACCAGGAAGGCGCCGAAGCCGAAGGCCACCACGACCAGCACGATCGCCTGCACGCTCGCGCCGGATCCGCTGTTGCGCATCGGCGCCCACATGACGACGAGGTTGATCAGCGCGTAGACGAGGAACCCCGCCGCGCCGCGCAGCGCGTCCCCCCTGGACGGCGGGGCGCCGAGGAACTCCGGCCAGGTCAGGCCCAGCCCGTCCTCGGCCGGTCTGGCCGCGGGGACCTCCTGCATCTCGAACAGTTCGTCGGAGAGTGTCGGCCGTTCGTCCGGCTCGGTCATGGGCGATCCTGAGGTCATGGACGTTTCACGGGCTTTTTCGATAGTTGCTCTCGGGACGGCCCTCCTCGCGGGAACGGCCGCATGTGGCCAGGGCGAGGAGGGACCCGAGCCGACCGGGACCCGGACCCAGTCGGCGCCCCGGCCCTCCCCGACGGAGACGGGAACCCCTTCTCCCACGGGCCCTCCGAAGTTCGAGGCGGAGATCAGCAAGGTCACGGCGGAGCAGTTGCGCCATTCCTGGAGGAAGGGCTGCCCCGTTCCCCTGTCCGGACTCAGGATGATCACCATGCCCTACTGGGGATTCGACGAGAAGGCACACGAGGGAGGCAGACTGGTCATCAACGCCAAGGTAGCCCAAAAGATAGCCGGGGTCTTCGAAAAGCTTTACGAGGACCGCTATCCCATTCACAAGATGGTCCCGGTCGACGAGTTCAAGGGCGACGACTTCGACTCGATCGAGGCCAACAACACCTCGGCGTTCAACTGCCGCCAGGCCACCGGCTCGTCCAACTGGTCCCGGCACGCCTACGGCATGGCCGTGGACCTCAACCCGTGCCAGAACCCGTACGTCTCCACCAGCGGGACGATCGCGCACCCGAGCTGCAAGAAGTACTACAAGACCCGGAACGCCGAGGATCCCGGCGTCATCACGGCGGGCGACAACGTGGTGAAGGCGTTCGGGAGCATCGGCTGGAAGTGGGGCGGCTACTGGGCCGGCACCAAGGACTACCAGCACTTCTCCGACTCGCGCTGACAGCCGCCGGGGCTCTCACCGCCCTCCGGGCGCCGTGCCGTACGGCCGCAGCGGGGGCGCGGACACCACTGCGGCCGTACGGGGCTCTCAGGATGCTCGGGGACATGCCGTCTTGCGAGCATGCCGCGAAACGAGCGTCCGTCCCCTGAAGAACTACCTTCCCGAAGCCCGCCATGTGACCGGATTCCCAGAACTCGTCCTGGACCGGCCGGTTCTTCACACCGAATCCGTCAACCAGGGTTGACACGCCCGCCATGTCAACCTAAGTTGACGGCATGACGGATGGAGAACAACTCGCCCGCGAGGCGGGCAGCCGGGATCCGGCCGTGGGGCTGCGCGCGGTGCGCGCGCTCCGGGAGCTGGCCGACCGGCTGGAGACCCTTCAGGTCGGCAGCGCCCGGTCGCTGGGCTGGTCCTGGCAGGAGATCGCCGATGCCCTCGGCGTCAGCCGCCAGGCCGTGCACAAGAAGCACCGGCACGCCGAGCCGTCCCTCTTCACCAGGTTCGGAAAGGACACCTGAGATGTTCGAAAGGTTCACGAAAGACGCCAGGGCCGTGGTCGTCCAGGCCCAGGAGGAGGCCCGGGCCCTGCGGCACGACCGGGTCGGCGCCGGCCATCTCCTCCTCGCCCTGACGTCCGTGGAAGGCACCGCCTCCAGGGCGCTGACCGTCCACCTCCCAGGCTTCGACGGGCTGCGCGCCCGCGTCCGCACCGAGATCGACGGGCTCGACCCCGACGCCCTGGCCTCGATCGGCATCGACCTGACGGCCGTCAGGGAGGCCACCGAGGCGGCCTTCGGAGAGGGCGCCCTCGATGGCCGCAGGCCCAAGCGGGGGCACCTGCGCTTCACCCCCGAGGCCAAGAAGGCGCTGGAGCTCTCCTTGAGGGTGGCGCTCAAGAACGGCCACAGATTCATCTCCGACGGGCACATTCTGCTCGCGCTGCTCATGCTGACCAAGAGCGCGCCCGTACGCGCCCTGTCGAGCTCCGGAGCCGATCTGGACGCCCTGGCCGCCACCACCCTTGGTGAAATCACCACAGAGGCCGCTTAAGTCACGCGTCGCCACATAATTCTCGCGGTTTCGGATACTCTCCGGAATATGGCAGATAACGAACAGGATCCCGCCCGGGACACCCAGCAGTTCCGCCGGTTCGCTCAGCAGCAGGAAGGATCAGAGCCCGATCCGACAGAACGCACGGGCTTTCCCGCCGGCCTCCTCGTCGGAGTGCTCGCGGTCGTCGGCCTCATCGTGATCGCCGCGATCATCGCTCTGATCGCCTCCTGAGCGGAGGGTGTGGGATTCGAACCCACGGGACCCGTGAAGGCCCGGGCGCTTTCAAGGCGCCTGCACTCGTCCACTATGCGAACCCTCCAGTGCGCACACCACGATAGCGGGCGCGGCCCGATCCCGCGTCCGCTATCGATAGCGTGGGAACATGCGTGCGATCTCCATCCTCGAACCCGGCGGTCCCGAGGTGCTCTCCTGGCAGGAGGCGCCCGACCCCGTCCCGGGTCCCGGCGAAGTGCTCCTGGAGGTGGCGGCCGGCGCGGTGAACCGCGCCGACGTCCTCCAGCGGCTCGGCTTCTATCCCGCGCCCGAGGGCGCTCCGGAGCATCCGGGCCTGGAGGCCTCGGGAACGATCAGCGCGATCGGGCCCGGCGTGAGCGGCTGGTCGGTCGGCGACCAGGTGTGCGCCCTGCTCGGCGGAGGCGGCTACGCCGAGAAGGTCGCGGTGGCCCAGGAACTGCTGCTGCCCGTCCCCGCGGGCCTCTCGGTGATCGAGGCGGCGGCCCTGCCCGAAGTGGCCTGCACCGTCTGGTCGAACGTCTTCATGCTCGCCGGGCTCAAACCCGGCGAGCGCTTCCTGGTCCACGGCGGAGGCAGCGGGATCGGCACCATGGCCGTCCAGCTCGCCAAGCAGCACGGGGCGGAGACCGTCTGCACCGTCGGCACCGAGGAGAAGGCCCGCCGGTGCGTCGAGCTGGGCGCCGACCAGACGATCAACTACCGGACCGAGGACTTCGTCCAGGCCGGGGAGTTCGACGTCATCCTCGACAACATGGGCGCCAAGTACCTGGACCGCAACATCTCGGCCCTCGCCCCCGGCGGCAGGCTGGTCGTGATCGGGCTGCAGGGCGGCACCAAGGCCGAGCTGAACCTCGGCAAGCTGCTGAGCAAACGCGCCTCCGTGCACGCAACCTCCCTGCGCGCCCGCCCGTTGGAGGAGAGGGCGGCGATCGTCGCCTCCGTGCGTGAGAACGTATGGCCGCTGCTCGAGGCCGGCATCGTCCGGCCCGTGATCGACAGGGTGCTCCCCATGAGCCAGGCGGGAGAAGCCCACCAGGTCATGGAGAGCAGCGGGCATTTCGGCAAGATCCTGTTGAAGACTGGGGAGTCATGAGCGAACAGCAGCAGGAACCGCAGATGTTCATCGTCGGTCCCGGCGGAGGGGACCCGGCCTCCGGCCAGGCCGACGAGAACGGCGACGGCCCCCGTTCCCTCACCGACATGGTCGAGCAGCCGGCCAAGGTGATGCGGATCGGCAGCATGATCCGGCAACTGCTGGAAGAGGTGAAGGCGGCGCCACTGGACGAGGCGAGCCGGGCCCGGCTCCGGGAGATCCACACCTCCTCGATCAAGGAACTGGAGGACGGGCTCGCGCCCGAGCTGGTGGAGGAGCTGGAGCGGCTGTCCCTGCCGTTCGCCTCCGAGGTGCCCAGCGAATCCGAGCTGCGGATCGCCCAGGCCCAGCTCGTCGGCTGGCTGGAGGGCCTGTTCCACGGCATCCAGACCACCCTCTTCGCCCAGCAGATGGCGGCCCGCGCCCAGCTGGAGCAGATGCGCCGGGCCCTGCCCGCCGGTCTCCTCCCCGGCGGGCAGCAGAAGGACGAGGACCACCACTCCAACGGCCCCTACCTGTAGGCGTCCGGAGACGACGACGGCCGGGGCGCCTGCAGGCGCCCCGGCCGTCTTCCGTCCGGCTACTTGAGCAGGCGCTTGCGCAGCGCCTTCTTCTCGGCGGGCTTGATGCCCAAGCCCTTGCTGAGGAACTTGTCGAAGCCGCCGTAGCGCTTCTTGACCTCGTCGAACCAGGCGTTGAGGAACGACCGCTGGACGTACAGCGCCGGCTTCACCAGCCTCGGGTCGATGTCCTCCTTCTTCAGGTACTCGATGATCCCCTGGTTGTAGGCCTCGAGTTCCTGGTTGGAGCGAAGGTAGTCGCGGTAGACGGTGCCGCGGTCGACGCCGACGGCCATCAGCAGGATCGCCGACATCACGCCCGTCCGGTCCTTGCCGGAGGTGCAGTGGAAGAGCACCGGGTTCTTCGCCTTGGCCACGGCGCGGAACGTCCGGGCGAACTCCTTGCGGGCCTTCGGATCGGCGGCCATCCGCCGGTAGGCCTTGTGCATGGCGGTGATCGCCGGGTTGAGTGAGGGCGTGGCCAGGATCCCGGCCAGCTCGACGAACTCCACGGGGGACTTCTGCCGTCTCACGCCGCCGGGGAGCTTGTAGTTCCCCTCGTTCTGGATCTCGCTCCTGCTCCGGAAATCGACGACCAGGGAGACTTTCTTCTTCTTGAGCAGCGCCAGGCCCTCGGAGGTCGCCTCGGACAGGCTCCCCGAGCGGTAGACCCGCCCGTAACGCACGGTCTTGCCGTTCAGGCCCCGGTATCCGCCTAGATCACGAACGTTGTGGACACCCTGGACGTTGAGCACGCGGGGCGGTTCCGCGGGATGGGCCGACGCGGGGGCGGCGAGCAGGCCCGCGGCCAGAACAGAGGGAAGGACGGCGCGCAGCATCGGAACACCAGATCTCATGACGGGGTACCCTCACAGCACAGGAGGCGCTTTGGTCTCACAAATATGGTCGAATCCGGGCAGACTTAGGGTCGCTATGCCGAAACTCATCGCGACCGACCTCGACGGCACCTTGATCCGCACGGACGGAACGGTGTCAGAGCGTACCGTGGCCGCCGTGGCGCGGGCCGAAGAGGCCGGGATCCCCGTGGTCATGGTCACCGGCCGCCCTCCGCGCTGGATGCACGGCATCGCCCGGCAGCTCGGCCACCGGGGCCAGGCGATCTGCGCCAACGGCGCCGTGCTCTACGACCTGCACACCGAAGAGATCGTCAGCCGCCGGACGATCGACACCGAACTCCTCACCGAGACCATCGCCCTGCTGCGCGCCGAACTGCCCGAACTGCGCTTCGCCGTCGAGTACGGCGAGGGCTTCGTCTTCGAGTCCCGCTACCACCTCGGAAAATGGGACGCCTCGGCGCTCGGCGGCAGTCCGGTCGACGACGAGAAGGGGCTGCTCGACCGCCCCGCCACCAAGCTGCTGGCCCTCCACCCGCCCACCGACGTGGACGCGCTGTTCCAGGAGGCCCACCGCGTGGTCGGCGATCTGGTGACGATCACCCATTCCTCGGGACGGGCCCTGCTGGAGATCAGCGCGCCGGGCGTGACCAAGGCCAGCGCGCTGTCCGACTACTGCGCGGCCCGCTCGCTGACCCCCTCCGACGTCATCGCCTTCGGCGACATGCCCAACGACCTGCCCATGCTCACCTGGGCGGGCCGGGCCTACGCCATGGGCAACGCCCACCACCAGGTCCTCGCCGCGGTCCCCCTGCGCACCGAGACCAACGACCACGACGGAGTGGCACGGGTCCTGGAGTCCCTGCTCGACGACCCTTCCTGAACCAGACCCCGCTTAAGAGCGCCGCTCCCATGGGGCGGGGTCGTTCATCGTTCGTGTGGACCTCCCGCATGCCGACGCTCGTGAAGTAAACAAATTGTTTAAAACAATGAGTTGACAATGAGTCGTTCATTACACATTCTGGTCGCATGCCTTCGACTCCAGAGCAGCCCGTCGACCCCTTCGCACCCCTGCGTCCGGACCAGGCGCGAGCGCACCGCGAATACGCGTCGCTCCTGCGCATCACCGAGCGGCACGCGGCCACGGAGGAGCAGCGCCTACGGCAGGTCCACTCCTCGGTCCTCGGCCCGCACGAGGCCGTCAGGATCGTGGCCTTCCTGCTCAGCGGAGCGGTGCGGCCCGACGAGGGCGAGCCGGAAGTGGACCAGGCCGACGTCATCGCCGCCCTGAGCCTCGTCCCCCAGGCCCGTGCGCAGATGGACGACCTGGAAGCCGGGCTCGTCCAGATGGCGCGGGGCCGCGGCATGACCTGGCAGGAGATCGCCTTCGGTCTCGGGCTCGGCACCCCGCAGGCCGCCAGGCAGCGCCACGAGCGGCTGGCCGGACGGGCCGACGCCGGCTCGCGGGACGAGCGCCCCTGAGGCCTCGGGTTCTGCCGTGGGCGGAAACGAAAATCTGTAGCGACCGGGGTAGACATTCGGTTCCGGGATGGGTAGTGTTCCTGTCATCGAGAGAGAAGAAGTCCACGAAACGCGGCAGAGGACGAACTGCCCGGAATGATGGATCGCAGGACGGGTGACCGACCGGCGTGTCAGGCCTGAGTACTCGGAGGCCCCGATGCGGCGGGTTCGCCCGGGCGGCCGGATCGGTCGCCAGAGCAAGTGCGGTAACAGATGGCAAGTGGCAAGTGAAGTGCCCAGAGGTCGTGGGCGAGACGGATCGGATGGGCCGGGCCGGAGTGGTGCAAGGGGCTCGGTCCATGGATCCGGCGAAGTGAAGTTCGGCAGTACCCGCAACACCGGTAACAGGTTCGGAAGTGAAGTCGAGAAAGGGGTGTTGGCACCATCGGGATCGCCTGGTCGGTGGTTGATCCGCCGGTCGGGTGCCGTAGTTCCACAGATTGGTGGTGGTCCTCGGTCAAGTATTCGCGGTCCCCGCGCCCACGCCCGTTCCGGGTGGTGGCGCGGACAAGACAAGCCGGCTGTCACAGCCGGTAGATGGTGTTGAACTCTGGGAACGGGCCCCGGCGCACACGCGCCGGGGCCCCCGTCCGTTCCGGGCCGGGTTCCGTGGGTCCCGCTCCCTATGCACGAGGCCCGTCACATGTGTCATGTGACGGGCCTGATCTTTTCCGGCGGCCGTGCGTCGCCGGGTGCGGTGGCGGGGCTCAGCGGACGGGTTCGAGGACCTCTCGGCCGCCCAGGTACTTCCGGAGGGCCTCGGGGACCCGGACGGAGCCGTCGGCCTGCTGGTGGTTCTCCAGGATGGCGACGATCCAGCGGGTGGTGGCGAGGGTGCCGTTGAGGGTGGCGACGGGCTGGGGCCTGCCGTCGGCGTCCCGGTGGCGGATGGCCAGGCGGCGGGCCTGGAAGGTCGTGCAGTTGGAGGTGCTGGTGACCTCGCGGTAGGCGTTCTGGGTGGGGACCCAGGCCTCGCAGTCGTACTTGCGGGCGGCGCTGGTGCCCAGATCGCCGGCGGCCACGTCGATGACGCGGTAGGGGAGCTCGACCTTCGCCAGCATCTCGCGCTCCCAGGCCAGGAGGCGGAGGTGCTCGGCGTGGGCGTCCGCCGGATCGACGTAGGTGAACATCTCCACCTTCTCGAACTGGTGGACGCGGATGATGCCGCGGGTGTCCTTGCCGTAGGAGCCCGCCTCGCGGCGGAAGCAGCTCGACCAGCCCGCGTAGCGCTTCGGCAGGTCGGGGATGATCTCGTTCATGTGGTAGCCGGCCAGGGCGACCTCGGAGGTGCCCACCAGGTACATGTCGTCGGCGGGGAGGTGGTAGACCTCGGCGGAGTGGTTGCCGAGGAATCCGGTGCCCTCCATCGTCTCGGGCTTGACCAGCACCGGAACGTACATCGGGGTGAAACCGGCCTCGACGGCCTGCTCCATGGCCAGGTTGAGCAGGGCCAGCTGGAGCTGCATGCCCACGCCGGTGAGGTAGTAGAAGCGCGAACCGGAGACCTTGGCGCCGCGCTCCATGTCGATGGCGCCGAGCTTCTCGCCGAGTTCCAGGTGGTCGCGGGGCTCGAAGTCGAACTCCGGGATCCGGCCGACCTCCTCCAGGACGACGAAGTCCTCCTCGCCGCCGGGAGGGGCGCCCTCCTCCACCAGGTTGGGGACGGCGCGCAGGGTGGCGTCGAGCTCCACGGCGAGCGCGTCGGCCTCGGCCTCGGCCTCCTTGACCTGCTGGGACAGCTCCTTGGCCTTGGCCAGCAGCGCCTGCTTCTCCTCGCCCTGGGCTCGGGAGACGAGCTTGCCGGAGCTCTTCTGCTCCGCGCGCAGCTGCTCGAACCTGGTCAGCGCGGCGCGCCGCCGCTCGTCCAGGTCGAGCAGGACGTCGACGACGGCCACGTCCTCGCCCCGGGAGCGCTGGGAGGCGCGCAGCCGGTCGGGATCTTCTCGAAGCGCTCGCAGGTCAATCACAGAACCGAGGTTATCGTTCCCGGCGGCCTCGTCGCCGCCCGATATCCACAGGGCCGGGTCCGGAAGGCGCTCCGGAAAAGGTGGAAGGCCGCCTCCCGCGCCGGAGACGGCCTTCCTGATTCAATACTTTGACGGCTTTAAGCCCTCAAAGGTTGGCATGTTCTGCTCAGCGCACGTTCACGTACTTGGAACCGCTGCTGTCGCTGAAGTTGGCGCCGTTGCCCTTGTAGACGGCCTTCCAGTGGCCGTCCCGCTTGGCGGTGAAGCGCTTGCTGAACTTGCCGCCGCCCGAGACCGAGACCCAGCCCTGGAAGCGCCACTTCTTGGAGCCCTTGGCCCGGTGGTAGACCGCGACCTTGACGCCGCCGAACGACGCCCAGGAGCCGTCCACCTTGTGCTTGAGCGTGCCGTAGACCTTGACCTTGCCCTTGTACTTCACGTTCTTGGGCGTGACGGAGACGGCGACGCTGGTCTTGTAGCGGGAGTCGACCCAGATGTTGCGCTCGGTCTGCAGCCAGCCGTCCGCGACGGCGTTGGGCTTGAGGACGACCTTCCAGGTGCCGTCCTGGCCGACGATCGGGGTGAAGCGGAAGCGTCCGTTGCCGTCGCTGTTCGTCGAGGAGACGTAGGACCAGTTGTTCCCGTCGCCGGAGTACAGCAGGTCCAGGCCCGCGCCGGCGAGCTTCTCGTTCCCGCCGACGGCGATCCGGTTGGTCCGGCCGGTGATGTTCAGCGGCTTGTTCTGCTCGATCGGCCGCGGCGAGGCGCTGAACTTGTCGATGAACGTCCGGTACTGCAGCGCGTAGTAGGCGGTGGACGCGGCGGACTCGTCGTAAGAGCCCGCGCCCAGGAACTCGGCGGTGAACGCGCCGCTCTTGGGGACCAGGAACTCCGCGATGTACAGGCCGTCGGAGTTGGTGGTGACGATCTTCCGCTTGCCCGACACGTTGAGCAGGACGCTCTGCCCCTTGAGGGCGGCCCCGCTGGAGCGGGTCAGCTTCCCGCTGACGGTGACCTCGTCACCGATGTAGCCGGGGGCGTGGTCGGTCTTGATGGTGACCTTGGTGGCGACCGCGGCCTGAGCGGGGGAGGCGTAGGCGAGGCTGCCCGCCACCAGGATCAGGCCGGTGGCGACGCCGGTGAATCTCCGCAACGGATCCTCCGTGAGGGGAGTACGGGTGCGCGCCCGGGATGGGACACATCTGACAGATGTCGCGTGATCACCGTTTATACCAGGATTCTCAAAATTTCCTAGGAACCCATGCAACCTTTCAAGGCCCTCACGTGTCAGGCGAGCTTCCCCGACCCCGGAGTTTCGGCACGTCAAATAGGACTCGGGGCACGATCAATTAGTTGGCCCCAAGCCGGAAAATTTCACAAAATTACGGACGTACCCAGGTGAACCGGGCCGGACGCCGCTCCAGGAACGCGGCGATGCCCTCGGCGGCGTCCACGCCGTCCAGCGAGCCCCGCATCCAGTCGTCGAGCCGCTCCTCGGACAGCGAGCCTTCGACGACCCCGCCGATGATGTCCTTCGCCGCCTCGAGGCTGAACTGCGAACGGGACAGCAGGGTCGCGACGTAGGCGCCCACCCGCGCCTCGAGGTCCTCGACGACCTCCTGGAGGAGGCCGATGCGCAGCGCGTGCCCGGCCGGGACGAGGTCGGCCGAGTAGAGCAGGTACTTGGCCGACGCCGGGCCGACCAGGCCGACCAGCCGCTCGATCGCGGTCGGCGGGTAGACGATGCCGATCTTCGCCGGGGTGATCGCGAACCGCGCGCCCTCCTCGGCGAACCGCACGTCGCACGCCGCCGCCAGCTGGCAGCCTCCGCCCACGCAGAAGCCGCGGATCGCGGCGATCGTCGGCTTGGGGAAGCCCGCCAGCGCGTTCTCGGCCCGGGACGACAGGTTGGCGTCCCCGCTGCGGTTGATGTCGGCGAGCTCCGAGATGTCGGCTCCGGCGCAGAAGTCCTCCCCCGCCCCGGTCAGCACCAGGACCCGGACGGCGGGGTCCTTGGCGAGGGACTCCAGCAGCTCCGGCATGTCCCGCCACATCTGGGCGGTCATGGCGTTCCGCTTGGCGGGATTGTCGATCGTCACCGTCGCGACGCCGTCGCGGACCACGCACTCCAGACCCATGACCCAGAGCTTACCTAGGGGTAACTTCGCCCGTTCCGGCGCGGTCAGCCCCGGATCCGCGCCAGCCAGCCGCTGGCCGCGGCGAAGTCCGCGTCGTCGGTGCCCCGCCGGACGTGCGGGCGCGTCCCGTCGGCCGCCGGGTAGCTGCCGATGAACCGGACGTCGGCGCACACCCGCCGCAGGCCCATCAGCGCCTCGCCCACCCGGGCGTCGGCGACGTGCCCCTCGAAGTCCATCCAGAACAGGTAGGAGCCCAGGCCCTCACCGGTCGGGCGGGACTGGATGAGGGTCAGGTTGATCCCCCGGACGAAGAACTCCTGGAGGATCTCCAGCAGGGCGCCGGCGTGGTCGTCCCTGATGTAGGCGACGGCCGTCGTCTTGTCCCTGCCCGTACGGGCGGTCGGGGAGCCGGGCCGGGAGAGCTCCACGAACCGCGTGACGGCGCCCGCGACGTCGTGGATGGACTCGGCCAACGCCTCCAGCCCGAACCTGGCCGCCGCGAAGGATCCCGCCAGAGCCGCGTCGTACAGGCCGTCCGCGACGTGCTGGGCGGCCTCCGCGTTGGACGTCGAGGCCCGCCATTCGGCGTCCGGCACGTTGGCGGCCAGCCAGCGGCGGCACTGCGGCTGCGCGTGCGGGTGGGAGGCGACGGTCTTGATGTCCGCCAGGGACGTGCCCGGACGCACCAGCAGCGCGAACTCCACCGGCAGGTGGATCTCGCCGATGATCTGCAGGGGCTCCCCGGTCGCCAGCTCGTCCAGGGTGGTCGGCACCGAGCCCTCGACGGAGTTCTCCAGGGCGACGACCGCCCGGTCGACGCTCCCGCCGCGCAGGGCGTCGAGCGCGGCCGGAACCGTGGCGAAGGCGAGCCGCTCGGCGTCCTTCGCTCCGGGGAGCGTCAGCAGGGCGGCTTCGGTGAAGGTCCCCTCGGGACCCAGATAGGCATAACGGTCCGGCATGAAACAGAAGCGTAATCGAGAGAAGGGTCTGCTCAGCTGTGGATGGGGTGACCGTAATCGGGAAGGGGGTCGTCCAGCTCCACGATCGGACCCTTGCCGAGCCTCGCGGCGCGCAGCGCCCGCTCCTCCTCCGGAGAGAGCATCGTCACGCCCCGGCCGTCCTGGACGACCTTGGAGTACGTGCGGGTCTCGGAACGCCCGTTGATCGAGGTGATGATGATCCCGTCGCCCACGGCGTTCAGCAGGGCCAGGGAGAACGACAGGCGGCCGGACATCTCCTCCAGCGCGTCGTACTGGACGATCGCCAGGTCGCGATAGGCCTGCTTGTCGACTCCGGTGGCGACCTGCATCTGCTTGCGCAGGATGCCCGCGCACTCCTCGACGACCTGGTTCATCCGCTTGTGCGCGACCAGTGCCATGCAGAGGCCGGCCACTCCGGCGAGGGCCCCGATGACGGCCACAGTGATGAGCATCACGGCGCGTACGTACCCGTCGATGCGTCGGTACGAGACTCATCCCGCTGATCTGTCGGTGTTTCCCGCCACATTTCGCTCACCAGCCAGCTTCCCAAGACGAACAACAGAGTCACCGCGCCCAGCCCGTAAGAGCTCTGCATGATCCTACCCAGCGCCTGTTCCCACAGAGGCTTGGCCGCCTGGATATGGCCTGTTCCCCACCAGGGGATGGTGAGCACATAGAAAAGCCACACTCCGGCCGCGGCGGAACACCGTCTCAGATTCCTGCCGTCACCCGCCAGGGCCCCCACGACGAGGACGATCCACGCCAGGTGGTGGATCCACGAGACCGGGGACACGATGACCGCCACCAGGCCCGTCACGGCGATCCCGGCCTGCTCGGCCGACCAGGAGTTCGCGGGAGAGAGCAGTCCGGACGCGCCCAGCAGGGAGAGCCGCCGCGCGTACCGGAAGCCCGTCCAGGCCAGCAGCGCCACCACGACCAGCCACACCGCGACGGTGACCGGGTCCGGCCAGTACATGCGCAGCAGGAAGCCCCGTACCGCCTGGTTGGCGGTGACGTAGTTGGAACCGACCCGGTCGCCCTCCAGGAGCGCGCCGAACCAGAACCTCAGCGAGTCCTGCGGCAGCAGCGCGAACGTGAAGAGCGTCGCGCCCGCCGCGGTGAACAGCGCGTTGACCGCGGCCTCCCGGCGGCGGGTGACCAGGAAGTAGATCAGGAAGACCCCGGGCACCAGCTTGATCGCCATGGCCAGGCCCACCAGCAGCCCGCGCGGCCAGCGGGCCCGGGGCGTGGCGCAGTCCACGACGCACAGCGCGACGAGGAAGAGGTCGACCTGGCCGAACCGCACCTGGTCGCGCAGCGGCATCGGGCATAGGAGCAGCGCCACCAGCACGCCCAGCACCAGCGGCGACCAGTCCCCCGCCCGCGCCAGCAGCGGCCGGAAGGCGTACCGGACGGACACCGCCAGCGCCGCGTAGATCAGCAGGATCATGACGACCTGCGCGACCGGCCACGGCATCCAGGCGAGCGGGGCCGACAGGAGCGCCGAGAACGGGGGATAGGTGAACGGCAGCAGCTGCGGCGGCTCGGTGAGGAAGTCGTAGAGCGGCTCCCCCCGCATCAGCGCGATGCCCGCCGTCCGGTACACGTCCAGGTCGACGAGGCGCTGGTCGGCGGGGTTCGTGAGCCAGCGCACGGCCGTCGGGACCAGCACCAGGGCGGCCGCCGCCACCCCCGCCGCCGCGGCGAACCGACGTCTCCAAGGTCCGGACATGGGTCCATCCTGGCTTAATCCGACCACTAACCTGGGGGCGACCGTCTTGTAGAGCAGCAGTTGGAGGCCTCGTGGCCCGCAGGTGGCGCGCCGCCTGGGCAATGATCACCGTGCTGGTCACGGCGTTCATGACGCTTTCCGCCCAGCCCGCACAGGCAGAACCGACCGGCCGCGTGGTGATCGTCGGTGTGCCCGGCCTGCAGTGGAGCGATCTCTCCCCGAAGGGGACCCCCACCCTGTGGAGGCTCGCCGGCAGCGGCGCGACGGCCGCCCTGTCCGTCCGGACCACCACCACCCGCACCTGCCCCGTGGACGGCTGGCTGACGGTGTCCGCCGGCCAGCGGGCACGGCTGGCCAACGGGAGCTGCGCGCTGCCGCCCACCCCGCGGACGGGGGAGAACGGCGCGACGGTCCCCGGCTGGGCCGAGATCGTGGACGACAACGCCGACACGTCCTACCGCGCCCAGGTGGGCCTGCTCGGCGACTCCGTGCGCCGCGCGGGCGGCTGCACCCGGGCCGTCGGGCCCGGCGGCGCCTTCGCCGCGGCGGACCGGCAGGGGCTGGTCGACCGCTACTCCGCCACCGTGGAGGAGGTCACCGACTGGTCCGGCTGCGCGCTGACCGTGGTCGACGTCGACGACGTCTTCCGCGCCTACATCAAGGCCGGCGTGGACTCCGAGGGCGCCCAGGCCCCGGTCAGCGACGGAGATCGCGCCCGTGCCGCGTCCGACGCCGACGCCCGGATCTCGCGGGCGCTGAAGGGCCTGCCCGCCGGCACCACCGTGCTGATCGCCGGGCTCGCCGACACCACCGGCACCCCGCACCTGCACGTCGCCCTGGGCTCCGGCGGCTTCGAACGCGGCCACCTCACCAGCTCCGCCACCCGCAGGGCCGGGCTGGTCACCCTGACGGACGTCACCGCGACCGCCCTGGACCGACTGGGCCTGGAGCGCCCCTCCGGCACCGTCGGCTCGGTCTGGAAGACGGTCCCCTCCGGCGATCCGGCCGGGGCCAAGGTCCGCACGCTGGACGACCAGGACCTCGCCGCGCAGTCGATCCGCCGCCTGAGCGGCGTGTTCTTCGTCGTGCTGTTCGCCGTGCAGCTGCTGCTCTACGGCTCCGCCGCGCTCGCGCTGCGCCGCAGCGGCACCAGGGACCGCAAGCGCATCCTCGGCTGGACCAGGATCGGCGCGCTGGCGGGCGCCGCCACCCCCGCCGCCACCTACCTGGCGGGCCTGCTGCCCTGGTGGCGCTCCCCCTACCCGGGCGCGCTGCTCGTCGTCTGCGTGGCGGCGCTCGCCGCGGCGATCACCGCGCTGGCGCTGGCGGGCCCGTGGCGACGCTCGATCACCGGCCCCGGGCTGGTGATCGCCGGGCTCACCGCGACCGTCCTGGGACTGGACGTCATCACCGGCTCCAGCCTGCAGATCAACACCTTCATGGGCTACACCGCGCTGGTGGCGGGCCGCTTCTACGGCTTCGGGAACATGGCCTTCGCGCTCTTCGCCACCGCCTCGGTCCTGACCGCCGCCTGGCTGGCCGAGCCGCTGCTGCGGGCGGGAAGGCGCCTGGCGGCGCTGGCGACCGTGGTGGGCGTCGGCCTGGTCGCGATGGTCGTCGACGGCCTGCCCGGCTGGGGCAGCGACTTCGGCGGCGTCGTCGCGATCCTGGTGGGGACGGGCACGCTCGCCCTGCTGATCAGCGGCAGGCGGGTCTCCGCGGTGCGGCTGGGGCTGCTGGCCCTGCTGGGCGCGGTGATCGTGCTGGGCATGTCGTTCGCCGACTCCCGCCGCGACGAGCCGACCCACCTCGGCAAGTTCTGGCTGCAGCTGATGGACGGCGAGGGCTGGAGCGTCGTCACCCGCAAGTTCGGCGCGATGCTGGGCAGCCTGGGCTACTGGGAGTACACCATCGCGGCGATCGGCGCGATGCTGTTCCTGTTCCTGGTGCTGGCCCGCCCGTCGTCCTGGCGGACCCCGATCCTGGCCTCCGCCTACCGGCGCTCCCCCACGCTGCGTCCCGCGCTGCTGTCCGTGCTGGTGATCGCGCTGGCCGGCATGCTGATGAACGACTCCGGCGTGGTCATCCCCGCGCTGGTCTTCACGCTCGCGATCCCGCTGGTGCTCGCGGCGTGCGTCAGAGCGCTGGAGCTGGACGTGGCCGACGGAGGCAGCACCACACCAGAAGAGCGAGCACCGACGCCAGCACGAACGGCATGACGGTGGCGCGCAGGCCCGTCACCAGCCAGTGCAGCCCGTCCGGCAGCCCGGCCAGGCGGGGGTCGCGGGCCGGCAGGTAGGCCAGGCTCAACGCGACGGTCCGGGCCAGCATGCACCAGTCGAACCGGGACCACGGCAGGAACGCCAGCAGCGCCCAGCCGAGACCGTCGTACCAGGGCAGCGCGTAGGAGGCGGCGAACAGCCACGCCAGCACCAGCGACGCCGAGACGGTCAGGACGGGGTCGGCCTCGGGCAGCGCCCTGGCCAGCAGCCACAGCAGCAGGGCCATCAGCGCCAGCGAGCCCGCCGAGACCAGGCCGCGGGGCAGGTCCAGGCCGAGGACCCCGCCGTCCCGGCCCGCGACCAGGTGCCAGGGGTTGGCCAGCGAGATGGAGTCGGCCGCCTCCCGCACCCGGTCCAGCGCGTGCGGGCCGGCCAGCCCGTAGGCGACGGCCACGACCAGCCCGGCGCCGCCGAACAGCGCGGCCAGCTCGCCGAACCGGCGGCCGGTGAACAGCCGCCAGGCGGGTCCTCCGCCGACGATCCCGGCGGGGAACTTGATGGCGACGGCCGCGCCGACCGCGGCGCCCGCGCCGAAGGCCCGCCACAGGTTCCCCGTCCCCGCGGTGAACAGGGCCAGCGCGCCGACCGCCGCGGCGACTCCCAGCACGTCGTTGTGCGAGCCGGAGACCAGGTGGAAGAGCAGGAGCGGGTTCACCGACCACAGCAGCACGGCCCGCAGCCGCGCCTTCTCGTCCCTGGTCCGCAGGTACAGGATCAGGCCGGTGAGCACGAAGGCGAGTCCGTTGACCAGGGAGAGCAGCAGCACGGTGAGCCTCGGCGAGTCCCCGCCGCCCAGCGCCGCCAGCGCCTGGACGCCCGTCACCAGCGGTCCGTAGATGGACGGCGTCTCCCGCCATTCCTGGACGGCCCGGCCGTAGGGGCTGCCCACCAGGTCGCTCGCCGTCGTCACGTACGGGTCGAGGCCGGAGACGACCATGTGCCCGTAGGCCGCGTAGTTCAGGTGGTCGCTGGAGCCGACCGGCGGGGTCAGGGAGAACGCGGCGGCCAGCAGGACGCCGGCGGCCAGCAGCCGGCCCGGCCTGGGCGACCAGCCGCGCGAGACCGCGCGGAAGCACAGGGCCAGGCCCAGCCCGGCCAGCAGGATCCCCGCCACCAGCAGCCCCAGCACCGGGCCGGGAGGCGGATCCACGTGAAACGTCCACGGGGCGCCGGAACCGCCCAGCGGCGGCTGCACCAGCGAGGGGCCCAGCAGGGACAGCGAGAGGAAGGACGCCAGGCTCAGCCCGAGGCAGGCCAGGCCGGGAAGCCCCCCGGACGGGTCGAGATCGGAGCCTCCTGCGGTACCCGAGCCGGACGGCGGTCCGTCGAGAGCGGGAGAGGCCTGCTCAGAGGGCACGCGCACGGAACCGGCCGAGCCGGTCGCGTACCGCCGGGTCGCGCGTGGCCAGGGCCCTGGCGACGTCCCGGAACTGCCTGGCCCGGTGCAGCTGCGCGTTCAGGTCGGTCCCGGTGGCGCGGTGCGAGAGCGGCACCTCGACCTCCTTCAGCCGGAACCCCTGGCGCAGCAGGTCGATGGTGAGCGCCGTCTCCACGCCGAAGCCGGCGGCGAGCGGCCGGGCCGCCTCGAACGCGGCCCGGGTCAGGCAGCGCTGCCCGTTCAGCGGCTGGGTGGCGGTCCAGCCGGTGGCGCGGCGGATCCCGTCGCGTGACAATCGCACCACGAACCCGTGGCCGCCGAGCTTCACCAGCGAGGAGAAGACGGCGATCGTCATGTCCGCCTCGCCCTTCAGGACGGGCTCGACCAGCGGAGCCGCGTCCTGCGCCGTCTCCGCCAGGTCGGCGTCCAGGAAGAGCAGGTGGCGGGAGGGCACCCCGTCATGGGTGTCCAGCAGGCGCACCGCCTCGGCGCCGGTCTCCATGGCCGCGGCCTTGCCCCGGTTGCGGGCGTGCCGGACCACCCTGGCCCCGGCCCGTTCGGCGAGTTCGGCGGTGGCGTCGGCCGAGCCGTCGTCCACCACCATCACCAGGTCGGCTCCGGGCAGCTTCAGCGCGGCCTGGACGGTGGCGGAGATCCGTCGCGCCTCGTCCTTGGCCGGGATGATCACCGCTATGCCGGCGGTGCCGGGCGGGGTCTTTTCGGGCATGTCTGCGATGGTAGTGGCCCTCAGGTCGCGTCGAGAGCCGGAACCGCATCATGCACGGTGAACACCGTGTCGAGTCCGGTGACCTGCAGGATCCTGCGGACGGCCGGGCGCGGCGCCGCGAGTTCGAACGTTCCACCCCGTTCCTTGACGCGTTTCATGCCGGACAGCAGCACGTTCATGCCAGTCGAATCACAGAACTCCACTCCCGACAGGTCGACGACCACCCGGTCGACGTCCTGCTCGGTGAGCGCGGCGGCAAGAGCCTGCTGCAGTCCGGGCGCGGTGTACAGGTCCAGCTCACCGACAGCGGTGATGACTATGTGACCTGCCTGAGATGCAGTCGAGACCTGAAGCTCCATGACCGGCACACTATCCGCCAAGTCCGCCGGGGGCCAGAGAACGCCTCCCAACCCTTGGTGATTCATCTGTTCTGCCGGTAATCACCGAGTACAGCGCAGGTAACGACACGGCCCGACCTGGTGATTACTGCCCCATGAACCGGCGATTTTGGCAAGCTGAACGGGTGAGGATTTCGCCTGACCGGCAACGTTCCCGGATACGTGAGCGCCTGGAGACGATCCACGCCCGATCGGAGAAATCCACGTCCTGGCGTACCGGCGCCAGATTCCTGCTGCAGCTCGTCAACCGCGACGGGCTCGTACCCGTCAGGACCCGTCTCACCCGGGAGGACCTGCTCTTCCTCTCCGAGGCCCGTGAGGACGTCGCCGCCCTGTCCCAGATGGGGCTGCGCGTCCTGGCCCTGCACCGGCCGCGCCAGGGCGGCGGCCTGTCCAGCGACCCCCACACCCCGCTCCGCCGCTGCCACACCTGCATGACCAGCTGGCCGTGCGCCACCTACCGGGCGCTCAGCGAGCCCCTCGGCTGAGGCGGCACGGCCGGCGGCAGCTCGACGGTGAACCGGCAGCCCGGACCGGTGTTGGCGACGACGATCTCCCCGTCGTGCGCCTCGACGATGCCCCTGGCGATCGCCAGCCCCAGGCCGGCGCCGCCCTCGCCGGGCGTGCGGGCGCTCTCGCCGCGGAAGGCGACGTCGAAGACACGCGGCAGGTCCTCGGAGGGGATGCCTCCGCAGCCGTCGGCGACGGACACCAGCACCCGGCCGTCCCCGGCCTCGCCGAGGATCTCGACGGACCCGTCCGACGGGGTGTGGCGGATCGCGTTGACCACCAGGTTGCGCAGCGCGCGGCCCAGCTCGGCGGTGTCCACCTCCAAAGGGAGGCCGCGTGCCGCCGCGCCGCGGACGTGGACGCCCTTGGCGCGGGCCAGGGGCTCCGCCCCCGCGACCACCTCGGCGACGAGGTCGTCCAGGCCCACGCGCTGACGGGACAGCCGGAGCGTCCCCGAGTGGATCCGGGAGAGCTCGAAGAGGTCGTCCACCATCTCGGTGAGCCGGTCCACCTCGGCCCGGATCCTCCCGTGGTAGCGGTGGACGGTCTCCGTGTCGACGACGACCTCGTCTTCGAGCGCCTCGGCCATCGCCCGCAGTCCCGCCAGCGGCGTACGCAGGTCGTGGCTGACCCAGGCGACGAGCTCACGCCTGCCCGCCTCCAACGCCTTCTCTCTGTCGTGGGCGTCGGCCAGACGGCCGTAGGCGGCCTCCAGTTCCCTGGAGAGTTCGGCCAGTTCGGCGGGCAGAGCCTGCTTCGGAGCGGTGAAGGACTCCGCACGGACCGCTGCGACGAGTGCCCGGTTGGCGAGGGTGAGCCTGCGCCCGAGCAGTACCGCGACGCCGAAGCCGACGAGCCCGGCGACGGACACCACCGTCAGCGCGACGTCGCGGTCGTGGGAGGAGATGAACATCCGCAGTGTGATGGCGATGATTCCCGCGACGATGGCGCAGACCGTCGCCACCGCGACGACCGCGAACTGCACGGACATCGGCCGCGCGCGCACCAGGCGCAGCACGGCCAGCCCGAGGCCGCCGACGGCGAGCGCGCTCACGGCGGACGTGGCGATGACGTCGAGGAGCGCTTCGAAGGGCAGCATCGTCAACTCGCCGCGTCTCCATACCGGTAGCCGACTCCCCACACCGTCTGGATGCGTGCGGGATTCGTCGGATCGACTTCTATCTTCTCGCGGAGGCGGCGAACGTGGACGGTGACCGTAGAGGAGTCGCCGAACGTCCACCCCCAGACGTGTTCCAGGAGTTGTTCGCGGGTGAACGCCTGGCGCGGGTGGCGCAGAAGGAAGGCCAGGAGATCGAACTCCCGGGCGGTGAGGGCGAGCGTCCCGCCCCGCAGGGAGGCCTCGTACGCGCCGATGTCCACGACGAGGCCGTCGTCGCGCAGCACGCCCTGGTCCGAGGGGGTGAGACCGCCGCCCTGTGCGCGGCGCAGGACGGAGCGGACGCGCAGGGCGAGTTCCCTCGGGCTGAAGGGCTTGACCACATAGTCGTCCGCGCCGAGTTCCAGCCCGGTGAGCCGGTCCGCCTCCTCGCCGAGCGCGGTCAGCATGACGACGGGTACGGGGGAGTGCTCACGCAGCCGTCGACAGACTTCCAGCCCGTCCATGCCGGGGAGCATCAGGTCCAGGACGACGAGGTCGGGCGGGGCGCTCAGCGCCCGGTCCAGGGCCTTCTGCCCGTCAGGGACGCATTCGACCTCGTGGCCGTCGCGAAGAAGGTACCTCGTCACCACTTCGGACACCGTGGGGTCGTCGTCGACGACCAGGATGCGGCCGGTCACCTCGCTCATGGTCCCTTACCGTAAGTGCGGCGAAGGCTCCCGGAAGGAGGAGGGGCGAGGACGTCACCACCATGTAAGACCTGGTGGGCCGAGGGCCCCGCGCGAGGCGCGCCGTCGTTCCCGAGCAGCGGGGCGAACCCGTTTGGACGCCCGGAGTGCTACCGACGGGGGCACGACAGCACCCCGAGCTAAGGAGGACCCTAGCGTGTGACTTGGCGAAGATTTTGCACCGGGGCCCCCGTTTCGGCGCCCCGGTCCTCCGAGTTCTCGAAGGCGTAGCGGGACGGGGCGTGCAGGTGGGCCCAGACGGTGCTGCCCTGGTCGTCTCGGCGGACGCCCCAGGACTGGGAGAGGATCTCGACGATGCCCAGTCCGCGTCCGCCCAGCGAGGAGAGGGCGGGCTCCCCCTTGCGCGGCTCGGTCGCGGCGCCGCCGTCGGTCACCGCCAGCTCGACGGTGTCCCCGACCCTGATCCACGAGATCTTGATGCCGCCCTCGTCGCCCGGAAGCGGGCGGGCGTGCCGCAGCGCGTTGCTCAGCAGCTCGCTCAGGATCACGGCGGCGTCGTCCACCACTCCCTCCGAGACTCCCCAGGACAACAGATCGTTGTTGAGGCTCCGGCGAGCCAGCGAAACGCTGGAGGGTGCGTGCGGAAGATAGACGATGCTCATCGTCGTCACCTCCTCCGCATCCCCTTGCGCAGCTCTTGCGTCTTCGGTACGACCGAAATGCCCAGTTGGTGAAGCCCGGAAACCCGGGCGAAACACATGTTTCCTCGACGAGCGAGAGACCGACCAGGATGTCACGGCCAACCACCCCCGTATGTTGGCGCGAAGCGGTCAAACTACTAGTAATCCGTCCGTCAGGCGACGTCCGGGGTTGTGCACTTCAAGCCATTTCCAGCTATCGACCCGGTTACTCGTCACACGCACGTTTCGTCCGTCACATTCGCGAGCGGAAGGGCCAGCCTCAGCCGGGCCCCGCCCCCCTCGCGGGAATGCGCGCTGATCTCCCCTCCCTGGGCCGTGACCAGGCGTTTCACGATGTAGAGACCCAGCCCGACACCCCCGAACCTGCGGCGGTCCCCCGCCTCGCCCTGGACGAAGCGATCAAAAATTCGTTCATGGTCGCCTTCCGCGATGCCCACGCCCTCGTCGTCCACGGTCACCACCAGACCCCCGTCCCCCAGCGCGGCCTCCACCGTGATCCGGCCGCCCGAGGGCGAGTACTTGCAGGCGTTCTCCACCAGCTGGCCCACGATGATGTCGGTGGCCATGGGATCCCCCAGCGCCCGGGGCAGCCCCTCGGGGACCCGCACGTCCAGGCGGTGCAGCTCCGACAGCGGCTCGAACGCCGGGACGACCCGCCGCAGCAGACCGCCGAGGTCGAACGGCTCGCGGACCACCGGCAGCTCCTCGGCCCCCGCCCGGGAACCCAGCAGCAGCTGCTCCACCAGCCGGCCCAGCGCCCTGGCCCGGTCCGCGATGGTGCCGACCGCCTTGCGCCGCTCGGAGTCCGGCAGCTCCGCCCAGCGGTTGACCAGGGTGTCGGCGAAGCCCTGCACCACGGTGATCGGAGTGCGCAGCTCGTGGCTGGTCGTGGCCAGGAAGAGGTCCTTGGACTCCTCCAGCTCCTTGGCCGCGGTGACGTCGCGGAAGTCCACCACCAGCTCGCCGGTCTCGGGGATCTCCGCGCACAGGATCTCCAGCCAGGTGCCGTTGCCGAGCGGCAGGGTGACCTCGCCGTCGGGGTCGTAGTCGAACGGCGGCGCCTCGCCCAGCACCTCCTCCGGCGCCATCCCGGTGATCCGCGTGGCCGCCGGGTTCCACTGGCGGACCCTGCCGCCGGGGTCCAGCACCGCGATGCCGTCGGCGCTCGCGTCGATCACCGCACGCTCGTGCGCCCGCTGCCGGACGACCTCCTGGTAGGCCATGGCGTTGCCGACCGCGACGCCCGCGTGCCCGGCCAGCAGCTCCAGCAGCTCCAGCTCGGTGTGGCCGGCCGAGCGGCCCGTGAACAGCGCGTAGAGCCCGCCGTAGGGGCGGTCGCCCAGGAAGGCCAGGCCCAGCGCGATCATCCGCAGGCCCGGCAGCACCCGCCAGATCAGCGCGTCCACCCGGGGGCCGGTGGCCAGCAGGACCGTCCGGCCCGTCTCCATCAGCTCCTCCACCAGGCTGGATCTCAGATCCACCGAGCTGCCGACGACGTCCCCCGGCAGGCCGCGCGCCGACACCAGCCGCAGCCGGTCGTCCTCGATCCGCACGAAGGCCGCGGCGTCCGCGCCGGTGAGCTCCAGCACCGCGGCCGTGATCCGGTCCAGCACCCTGTCCAGGTCGTGCTGGGCGTTCAGGTCGCCGAGGATGTCGTTGAGCCGCCGCACCAGGCGCGCCTTCTCCGCCGTCGCGTGCTGGTCGGCCTCGGTGACCCGGTGGTAGACGCTGACCCACCCGAGCAGCGACCCGTCGTCGTCCCGCAGCGCGCTGGTGTCGATCCGGACGTCGACCGGCCTGCGCTCCCGGGTGAGCCGCCGCGTGCCGATCGAGATCTGCGGCCCCTCCCGCACCCGCTCCAGCACCGCGTGGTACTCGGCCTTCAGCTCGTCCGGGACCATCGGCACCACCCGTCCGAGCACCTCCTCGGCGGTCCACCCGAAGAGCCGCTCCGCGGCCGGGTTCCAGGCCGTCACGCACAGCGCCTCGTCGACGGCCACGATCGGATCGGCCGCGCACCGGATGACCGCGCGTGCCATCGATTCGGAGACGTCCAGAGGCACACCGCAATGCTGCCACCATTCGCTCTCCCCCACCCGCCACTGCCCGGATTGCGTATGTCCGCGCCGCCGCGTCCCCGGGTCCCGACCGTCCGCCACGGCCGGGACCCGGACACACCGGTCAGGATTTCGGCGGCACCGGCTCGGAACGGTCGAGGCGGCCGATGAGGAGGGCGGCGAGGGCGGCGGTCAGGAAGGACAGGAGGGAGGCGCTCATCCAGGGTTGGGGGGTGAAGTGGAGGAGGGTCTGGACGTCGGTCCAGAAGGCGCTCCACCAGGAGACCGTGCCCGGGTTGATCAGCTGGTAGACGGCGAAGCCGACCAGCCAGGCGCCGATCATGCCCCAGCGGGACGGGGCGTCGGAGCCGGTGTTCCAGACCCCGCGGGCCCGCAGGAAGAAGTCCGCGGCCAGGACGCCGAGCATCGGCACGAAGACCGAGCCGATCAGGCTGAGGAAGCCCGCGTAGTTGCCCATGTTCAGCATCAGGGCCAGCACGGTGATGAGGGCGCCGAGGCCGATGCTGAGGACCCGGCGGTCGACGCGCGGCAGCAGGTTCTGGATGGACAGCGCGGTCGAGTAGACGTTGGCGAACGACTGGTCGGCCTCGCGGAGTACGAACACGAAGAAGAACACCGCGCCGAGCGTCACCGTGAGGAACGGCTGGTAGACGCCCCCGCCGTCGATGGCGAGCGCCAGGGCGAACAGGCCGAGGACGTAGGCGATGATCTGGGTGAGCGCGTACGCGCCGCTCGCCGCGCCGAAGGCCGCCTTCTCGCTGCGGGAGTGGCGGGTGTAGTCGGCGGCCAGTGGCACCCAGGAGATCGAGACGGCCAGGGCGGCGTCGGTCGCGATCCAGAACATGCTCCAGTCGGTGCCGAACGGCGCGCCGCCCGAGGGACCGGGGTTGGCCGTCAGGTCGGGCAGGCCCTCGCGGAAGAACTGGATGTAGAACCAGACGAGCGAGATCATCACCGCGACGGTCACGAACCTGCGCAGCAGCCGGACCGAGCCCAGCGGCCAGATCGTCAGGACGGTCGTCAGCGCCCCGGCGACCAGGACGAACAGCCATCGGGGGCCGCCGCCGAACAGCTCCCTGGCCGCCTCCGAGATCACGATCAGCTCGAACGTTCCCCAACCGATGAGCTGGGCGATGTTCAGGACCGTCGGCACGTACGACAGCCGGGCGCCGAACAGGCCGCGCAGCAGCACCATCGCGGGACGCCCCGTACGGGCGCCCGGAACCGCCGCCAGGCCGAGCATGAGCCCGCCCAGGAGCGTTCCGACGATCATCGCGACGATCCCCGCCGCGATCGACAGCCGGAGCGTCCCGTCGAGGTCGGGGGCGAGCACCGTGTAGGCGCCGGAGAAGGCGAACAGGCTGACGCCGAGGTTGGCCCAGAAGGCGCTCTGGTCCCAGAAGGACAGCACCCTGGGCGCGGGTTCGTCGAGTGTCAGCGGGGCTTCGTGGGGGTCGGGGCTCCCGGGGGCCACGGGCCCCCGGGAGGAGTCGTCGCCGTTTTCGAGCGTGACAGAAGGCATGCCTGAAGCACTCTCCCTACGCCGGCATTACCCGGACAGGTTCATGCGGTCGGCGACACGCTGGGGTCGCCCTCTCAGCCCGGCCCTGAGCCCGAGCTCCCGCGGTGGGTGTAGATCCTCCGCATAGTACTCACACGGAGTGAATCGGATCTAGGCCACGTAAGGGTCTCCGCTCTCCTCCGCGACCATCGGCCTGCCATGATGGACCCATGCCATCATCCCGCCGTCCACGTTGGAGGCCTGCCAGCCGGCGTTGTTGAGGGCCATCGTGACCTGCGCGGAGCGCCCGCCGACCCGGCAGATCACGTAGACCTCGCGGTCCTGAGGGATCTCGCCGGCCCGGTCGCGCAGCTGACTCATCGGAATGTGCACCGCACCGGGCGCGTGCCCGGCCGTCCACTCCTCGGGTTCACGGACATCCAGCAGATATGCGTCCGACGGCACCGCCGCGGCGTCGACGGAGGGTACGTTGTCCCCGAAACTCATCACAACTCCCATGGAACCTTGTTGACCACGACCACGTCGACCCGCGCGTGAGGTGCCTTTTGTCCAGATCGGTGGCCACGGCCCTCCTTCTGACCACGGCGACCCTGGTCGCAGCCAGCGCTTGTGGCACTGAAAAGGCCGAAAGCGGGGACTCTACCGTTCCCACCTCGGCTTCCGCCCCCGCGGCCCGGGTGACCGAACTCATCGTCACCCTGAAGAAGTCGCCCACCTCCAAGGCGCAGACCTGGAAGCTGACCTGCGACCCGCCCGGGGGCGACCACCCCGAGCCGAAGAAGGCCTGCGCCCAGCTCGCCAAGCAGGGGGAGAAGGCCTTCGAGCCCATCCCGTCCGACGCCGTGTGCACCGAGATCTACGGCGGCCCCGAGCAGGGTTCCATCGAAGGCACCTGGCGCGGCACCCGCATCCAGGCCACCTACCAGCGTAAGGACGGGTGCGGCCTGGACCGCTGGTCCAAGGTCAGCGAGCTCTTCGGCGAACTGCCCCGCGTGCGCTGAACCGCCTTCCCCACAGGCCGTCCACAGGTTTTCCCCAGTTGTCCACAGCCCTGTGGACGCCTGTGGACAAAGCCTGTGGATAACTCAAGGTGAGGTCGGAAATCCGGTCCCACGGACCGTCAAAACACATCAAATCCCGACATACCTCCTAGAGGTTTTCCCCCGGGGTTATCCACAGGGCTTGTGGATAACTTTCCCCAGGGGGCTTCGCCATGCCCGGATTCCACCGGCCTTCCCGCTGCCCCCGTCCATGTCCGGCGGTGCTCACGGACCGCCGTCATCACCCCTCGAGGAAGGCCTCCGCCGACGGCGCCCGTCGCCCTCGGAGACGGCTGCGGCGCTTTCCGTCGCCGTCCGAACTCCTGTGAACGGTGTGACTTGAGTCTACGAAAGCGGCAGGAATTACATTCCTTGCCATTCACCAGGATGCTTAACCAAACCGATTCATAAGTGATTTCTTCCTTTTCTGCCGCTACAGAGGGACGCGGGCCGATACTGCGGTGATCCGACCCCCGGAAGAAGTCCAGAGGCCCTCCCATGCGCTTCCGCCGCTCCCCGCTCCCAGTACGCGCCGCGCTCACCTTCCTCGGGGCGGGCATGCTGCTCGCCTGCGGGCTTGCGACCCCCGCGAACGCCGAGCCCCAGCCGCTCTACTACGTCTCCCTGGGGGACTCGCTGGCCACCGGTTACCAGCCCGGAACGGGTGACACCACGGACGGATATCCGGACCAGTTGCTTCCGTCGCTCGCCCAGCGGACGCCGGGGCTCGAATTGGTGAAGTTCGGCTGCCGAGGCGAGACGTCCAAGACCTTCGTACAGGGAGGCAAATGCTCCTACGAGAAGGGCTCGCAGCTGAAACAGGCCGTTGAATTCCTCCGGGAGCATCGCGGACAGGTGCGTTACGTGACGCTGGACATCGGCGGCAACGACATCAACCAGTGCGTCAAAGGCAGCTCGATCGGCTACCAGTGCGTCGTGGACAACGTGGGGGTCGTCGCCGGGAACCTGTGGAAGATCATCACGGAGATCAAGAAGGCCGGGGGAACCGGCGTCAGCTACACCGGGATGAACTACTACAACCCGATCCTCGCCTCCTGGCTGTCGGGAGAATCCGGCCGACGGACGGCGCGGCTCTCCTCCCACCTGGTGAGCAGCGCCAACGGGCTGGAGTCGACGCTCTACCTGCTCGCCGGCTACCGCGTCGCGGACGTCGCCAAGGCGTTCTCCTCCACCGACTTCGAGAACCGCACGAGCCTCCCCGTGATCGGGAGCGTGCCGGTCGGCGTGGCGCGGATCTGCCAGTGGACGTACATGTGCGAGCGACGGGACATCCATCCCAACGCCGAGGGCCACCGGCGGATCGCGGAGGTCTTCGCGGCGACGATCCGCTGAGCCTGGAGAAGACCCCGGTCAGCAGCGCGGATCGCCGTGCATGACCAGGGACGCCGCGTACTCCACCACGGCGTCCAGGTCCTCGCCGAGCGTTCCGGAGAGCCACTGGTGGGCGAGTTCCACCATCGCCCCGGTGAACATCGCGGCGCTCACCCTCGCCTGGCGGGAGCCGAGCTCCGGACGGACCTGGGTGCTCTGCTGCAGCGCGGCGTCCATCAGCGCGGTCTGGGTGGCCTGGCGCCGCGCGGCCAGCACCGGGTTCGCCCTTCCCTCGGTGAACAGCACCCGGCCCCTCCGCGGGTCGGCCGAGCTGAACTCGAGCACGCCGTGGATCCCCGCCCTGAGCCCGGCGGCCGGGTCGCCGCCCTGCCCGGCCGCCTCCGCGGCCAGCAGCCGTTCGGCCAGCTCCGCCGCCACCTGGTCGTACACGGCGCCGAGCAGCTCGTCGGTGCCGGCGAAGTTCTCGTAGAAGTAGCGGGCGTGCAGACGGGCCGACCGGCACACGGCGCGCACGGACACCGCGGCCTCGCCCTCGGTGCCGAACAGCTCGAACGCCGCCTCCACCAGGAGGGCGCGCCGCTCGCTCCTGCGGTCGGCCAGGGAGACACCCGCCCACCGGGTGGCCGAGGAACCCCGCTCGCTCGCCATCCCCTCACCCTAATCCACGGCGTTCCGGCCGCACCTGTGGCCGAGGAGGCGGAAATCCGGACACGGAACAGGACCTAGTCGGCCGGCGTTGCGGCCGGTCCCTTCACGGGGTCCACGGAGTCGCGGTTCACGGCAGGTCGCCAGGGGGCACCGGGGACGACCAGGGGATCCCCGGTCACCGGGTCGGGGACGACGACCGAGGCGAGGCCGAAGACCTCGCGGACGAGGTCGGCGGTGACGATGTCGCGGGGGGCTCCCTGGGCGATCACGCGGCCGGCCTTCATGGCGACCAGGTGGTCGGCGTAGCGGGCGGCCTGGTTGAGGTCGTGCAGGACGGCGACGACGGTGCGGGCGCGTTCGAGGTTGAGCCGCCGGACCAGGTCCAGGACTTCGACCTGGTGGGCGATGTCGAGATAGGTGGTCGGCTCGTCGAGCAGGAGGAGATCGGTGTCCTGGGCCAGGGCCATGGCGATCCAGACCCGCTGGCGCTGGCCGCCGGACAGCTCGTCGACCGGCCGCTCGGCGAGCTCGGCGACGTCCGTGCGCTCCATCGCCTCGGTGACGGCCCGTTCGTCGTCCCCCGACCACTGCTGCCACCACTTCTGGTGCGGCTGCCGCCCGCGCGCGACCAGGTCCGCGACGGTGATCCCCTCAGGTGGCGTCGGCGTCTGCGGCAGCAGCCCGATCGTGCGGGCGATCTGTTTGGTCGGGATGCGGGAGAGCTCGACGCCGTCCAGGAGGACCGCGCCGCGGCGGGGTTTGAGCAGTCGTCCGAGGGCGCGCAGCAGGGTGGACTTGCCGCAGGCGTTGGGGCCGACGACGACCGTCACCTTTCCCTGCGGTATCTCCAGGTCGAGTCCGTCGACGACGGTACGGCTCTCGTACGACAGGGTGAGGTCCCTGGCCGTCAGGCGATTACCGGTCATGTCCTGCCTCCTGAACGGCTTCGGACGATCAGCCACAACAGATACGGGGCGCCCACCGCGGCGGTGAGCACGCCGACCGGAAGTTCGATCGGCGAGAACAGCCTGCGGGCCAGCAGGTCCGCGAGGATGACGATGAGCGCGCCCATGAGCGCCGAGCAAAGCAGGGGGATCTGGGCGCCGCGGGTCATGCGGCGGACGATCTGCGGGGCGAGCAGGGCCACGAAGTCGACCGGGCCCGCGGTGGCGGTCGCCACGGACGCGAGGACGACGCCGAGCGCGACGAGGCCGAGACGGACGCGGCCGAGACGGACGCCCAAGGCGGTCGCGGTGTCGTCGTCGAGTGACATGTCGCGTTGCGCGCGTGCCGCCCACAGCAGCGGCACGATGAGCAGCAGCAGGACCGCCGCGAGGGGCGCAGCCTGGTCGTAGCCGCGGCCGTTGAGCGATCCGGTGAGCCAGACCTTGGCCTGCTCGGCGACGAGGAAGTCGCCTTTGGTCAGGAACAGCTGGGTCAGGGACGACATCGCCGCCGAGAACCCGATGCCGATCAGCACGAAGTGCGTGGCCCGCAGTCCGTTCCGCCAGGCGAAGACATAGACCAGGAGGGCGGCCGTGATGCCGCCGCCGAGCGAAACCAGCGGCAGCGCGGCGTAAGAGGTGATTCCGAAGGTGAACGCGGCGACCGTCGCCGCCCCCGCGCCGTGGGACACGCCGATGATGTCGGGACTGGCTAGCGGGTTCCGCGCCACCGTCTGGATCAGGGCCCCGGCCAGGCCGAAGGCGGCGCCGACCAGCAGGCCGACGACCAGACGCGGCAGCCGCAGCGTGCCCACCACGAGTTCGTCGGGGCTCGGCCGTCCGAGCAGCACGCGCACGACCTCCACCGGGGAGACGAAGGACTCCCCGACGCACAGGGACGCGACCACGGCCGCCCCCAGCGCGGCGGCCAGCGCGAGCGCCGCGACGGCGGACCGGCGGTGTACCAGGAAGGCGGCCCGTCCCATCGTGACGGCGGTGTACCCGGCGGGCTTCATGCCGCGGCCACCGCCTTCCGCCGGACGATGGCTACTAGGAAGGGCACGCCCAGCAGCGCGGTCATGACGCCCACCGGCACCTCCGAGGGCGGGAAGAGGACGCGGCCGACGACGTCCGGGACGAGGATCAGCACGGGCCCCAGCAGCGCGGCCATGGGCAGCAGCCAGCGGTGGGCGGTGCCGACCAGAGCGCGCGCCATGTGGGGGACGGCCAGGCCGGCGAAGACGATGGGCCCGGCGGCGGCGACGGCGACACCGGTCAGGACGGTGGCGCCCAGAGCGCCCAGAATCCGCATCAGCGCGACGTTGTGGCCGAGTCCCTTGGCGGCGTCGTCGCCCAGGGCCAGCGCGTCCAGGCTGCGTGCCATCACGGCCACCAGCAGCAGCCCGACGAGCAGGAACGGCCAGATCTGCGCGGCGACCTCGGGTCCGCGGCCGCTGATCGAACCGACCTGCCAGAAACGGAACTCGTCCAGCACCCGCCCGTTGGTGATCATGATGCCCGAGACCAGCGCGGCGAGAAGGGCGTTCATCGCCGCGCCGGCCAGTGCCAGCTTGACGGGAGTCGCGCCGCCGCGGCCGCTGCCGGCGAAGAGGTAGACGGCCACGGCCGCGACGGCGGCTCCGGCGAAGGCGAACCCCACGTACCCGGTCAGCGTGTGCACCCCGGCGAAGGCGATCGAGCAGACGACGCCGAGCGACGCCCCCTGGCTGATCCCCAGGATTCCCGGCTCGGCGATGGGATTGCGGGTGATGCCCTGCATCACCGCGCCGGCCAGGGCCAGGGCGATTCCGACCATGAGGCCGATGACCGTGCGCGGCACGCGCAGCGACCGCACGACGTAGGCGTCGTCGGTGGCGCCGCCGTGCAGCAGGGCGTCCATCGCCTCGGCGGGTCCGATCGAGCGACTGCCGATCATGAGGCTGAGCAGCATGGCGAGCAGCAGCAGGAGTGCTCCCGCCAGCAGCAGGCCGATGCGGCGCCCGGTCCGCCGGACCGGGCGCCGTGTCGTCTTCTCGGTCACTCCGCGGCCGAGAGGTCCTTCTGGATCTCGTCCAGGATCATGCCCGCACCGGTGTAGCCGATGCCGAGCATCCACAGGGTGTCGTCGACCTTGAAGACCTTGCCGTTCCGCACCGCGTCGAGCTTCTTCCACAGCGGCCCGGTGGTGATGCCGGTCTCCTTGGCGGTCTCCGGGGCGCCGTAGGTGGAGTAGAAGATGACGTCCGCGTTGGCCTTGTCGACCTGCTCGGGGCTGATGTCGAGCGAGAAGCCCGTGGTGTCCTGGTTGGCGGGCCGCCCGACGCCCAGGTCCGCGAAGATCGAGCCGACGAAGGTGTCGTTGAGGTAGAGGCGGGTGTCGGCGCCCTCGATGAAGCGCACGAAGCCGACCTTGGTCTCCTTGGCCTTCTCGGCGCCGCCGAGGGCCTCGGCGACCTCCCCGACGCGGGACTCGTAACCGGAGACGATCTGCTTCGCCTCGTCCTTCTTGCCCAGGGCGTCGGCGTGCAGCTCGAAGTTCTCGCGCCACGCGGGACCGGTGGTCTCGGTGAAGACGGTCGGCGCGATGGCGGTCAGCGCCGTGTAGTTCTTCTCGTCGCGGACCTTGCTGCTCAGGATCAGGTCCGGCTTCAGGGCGGCGATCGCCTCGAGGTTCGGCTGGCCGATGAGCCCCACCTCCTTGACGCCCGCCAGCTTGTCCTGGGGCAGGTAGGAGGAGAGCGGCGCGTCGGCGAAGGCCGCCGTGGCGCCGACCGGGGTGACGCCCAGCGTGACGGCCGAGTCCAGCGCGTCGGTGTCCAGCACGACGACGCGCTGGGGGCTTCCGGGGACCTGCACCTCACCCATGGCCGTGGTCACCGTGTGCTTCGCGCCGGCCGACGACGAGGACTCCTTCGCGTCGTCGCCGGAGGAGCCGCAGGCGGTGGTGACGGCGAGCGCGGCGACCGCGAGAGCGGCCATCGCGTTGCGGCGGTCAAAGATTTTGGGCATGGGTGAGAGACCTCTCGGACAACACGGAAAAACCCCCGAAAACGACATAGGGGCTACTTAGGCAAACCTAACCTTAACAAAGCCCAAAACCGAACAGGCTGGCCCCTACAGGCACCTGCCGCCCTCCCTGGGCTATATCGGACTACGGCACCAGGAGATCCGCAAATGCAGAACGGCCCCGACGCTTTCGCGTCGAGGCCGTTCCGCCAAGCAGTGGGCGGCGACTTTCGTCGCCACCCGAGGGTGGGCGAGGAGGGATTTGAACCCTCACACCCTTTCGGGCACACGGACCTGAACCGTGCGCGTCTGCCGTTCCGCCACTCGCCCTTGCGATTGGCCGCTTTCCGGCGGCGCTTGAAAAGATTAGCACGTCTCCGCGGGTGGTTTGCGAACGACGGTGGGCCCCGAACCTTCCCCCGGATACGATCGTCTGACTAGCAGGGAGAGGAGGTGCCCGGTGGGCGTCCTACAGCGCTTCGAACGCCGGCTTGAGGGCATGGTCGAGGGTGCCTTCGCGCGGGCGTTCAAGTCCGAGCTGCAGCCGGTCGAGGTGGCCAGCGCGGTTCAGCGGGAGATGGACGAGCGCGCGGCGATCGTGGCCCAGGGCCGGACACTGGTGCCGAACGACTTCGTGGTGGAGATCTCGCACCCGGACGGCCAGCGGCTGGAGGTGTACGCCGACAGCCTGAGCCAGGAGCTCGCCAACCTCGCCCGGGAGTACGCCAAGGAGCAGGGGTTCTCGTTCGTGGGCCCGGTCCGGGTCCGGTTCGAGCCCGCGGGGGACCTGAGCACCGGAATGTTCCGGATACGCTCGGGCGTCGTGCGCGGCTCGACGATCGAGAACAACGAGATCCGCCGCCCCGCGTCCGATCACCCGCAGGGCCGCGGCAGCGCCTTCCCCGGCCGACCGAGACTCGACGTGACCACGGGAGACGGAGCACACCAGTCTTATGACATCACCACCCCGGTGACGCTGCTGGGACGGGGCACCGACTGCGATCTTCGGTTGGTCGATCCCGGAGTGTCGCGCCACCACGCAGAGATCCGTGTAGAAGGTCCCGAAATCGCGCTCGTGGATCTAGGGTCTACCAACGGCAGTTTCGTGAACGGTCAGCCGATTCGACGAGTATCGCTCATCGACGGCACCCGGATCACGATCGGCCGGACCAACCTCGTGTTCCGCCGCGACCGGGAGTAGCACCCCTCGATGACCCCGATCACCCTGACGCTCATCAAGATCGCGTTCCTTGCGGTGCTGTGGCTCTTCGTCATCGCCGCGGTGGGCGTGATCCGCGCCGACCTGTTCGGTTCCCGGGCCGCAGAGCGGGCCGCGAACCGTCCCCCCAGACAGCCCCGGCAGACGGCCCAGGAAAGGGCCAGGCAGCAGCGTCAGCCGGCGGCGCAGTCCGCACAACCGCCCCAGCAGCAGCAGTCCCAGCAGCCCCAGCCGCCGTCCCAAGAGCCTTCGGTCCTCCTCGTCACCGACGGGCCGCTGACCGGTACCCGGATCGACCTGGCCACCTCCGGGACGATCAGCATCGGCCGCGCCCCCGACTCCACCCTGGTGGTCTCCGACGACTACGCCTCCAGTCGGCACGCCCGGATCTTCCGGCAGGACGCCGGCTGGATCCTGGAGGACCTGAACTCGACCAACGGCACCTATCTGGGCAGGTCGAAGGTGACCCGGCCCACCCAACTCCCTGTCGGCGTCCCGGTGCGTATCGGCAAGACCGTAATCGAGTTGCGCAAATGAACACTCCACGTATCGGCATCCGCTACGCCGCCCGCTCAGACGTGGGCATGCTCCGCGAGGGCAACGAGGACTCGGGCTACGCCGGCGCCCGGCTGCTGGCCGTCGCCGACGGCATGGGCGGCCACGTCGGCGGCGAGATCGCCAGCGCCGCGGCCATCGAGACCCTGCGCAAACTGGACACCGAGGTGCCCGCCGACCAGCTCCTGGTCGCGCTGGAGCACTCGGTCAAGGCCGCCAACGACAAGCTCCACCACATGGTGGAGGGCGACCCGTCCCTGCAGGGCATGGGCACCACCCTGACCGCCATGCTCTGGTCCGGCAGCCAGGTCGCGCTCGCCCACATCGGCGACTCCCGCGCCTACCTGCTGCGCAACGGCGAGCTGTTCCAGATCACCCACGACCACACCCTGGTGCAGTCGCTGGTGGACGAGGGCAGGATCAGCCTGGACGACGCCGCCACCCACCCGCAGCGCTCCCTGCTGCTGCGCGCCCTGGACGGCCGCAACGAGGTCGAACCCGACCTGTCCCTGCGCGAGGCCCAGATCGGCGACCGCTACCTCCTGTGCTCCGACGGGCTCAGCGGGGTGGTCAGCGCCGAGACGATCCACCAGGTGCTCACCGCCCAGGAGGCCCCCGAGGGGGCCATCCGCCAGCTGATCGACCTGGCCAACCGCGGCGGCGGCCCCGACAACATCACCTGCGTGGTCGCGGACGTCGTCGACCTCGACCGGGAGCCCCCCGCCAAGGAGCGCCAGATGCTGGCGGGCGCGGCGGCCACCAAGGCCCAGGAGGCGGCGCAGGCCGCCCCGCAGCCGCAGCGCCCCGCCGNNNCGGCCCGCCGACCACCTGCGGGACACCCTGCCGCAGCCGTCGCTCCAGCTGAACAACGACTACGTTCCGCCGCCCTCCCCCGCGCCCCCGGGCCCGGCGGCCCAGGGCGCCGTGCCGCCGCCCTACCAGCAGGCGGGGGGAGCGCCCCCTGCGGCTCCGCCCCCGCCCGCCGCCCAGGGCGGTCCGCCGGGCGGACCGCCGCCCGGCCGCCGCAAGGGCAGGCCCGTGCTGCTGCTCGGCGCCGCCGGGGTCGTCGGCCTGCTGGTGATCGCCGCCGGCTACTTCGGCTACAACAGCCTGAACAAGGGCTTCTACCTCGCGGCCGAAGGCGAGAAGGTCGTCGTCCTCAAAGGCACCAACAAGAACCTGTTCGGCCTCTCCTCCTCGAGCAAGGCGCCGCAGAAGGACCAGCCGGACCTCACCCTGGCCGACGTGCCGAACCCCGACAAGAAGAAGATCCGCGCCAAGTCGATCCACCGCGACGACCTGGCCGCGATCAAGCAGGAGATCCTCCGCCTCGAGAGCGCCTGCACCATCCGGCTCCGGGACCAGGACAGGACCGTGGTGATCATCAGGGGCGAGGGCCAGCCGGGCTGCCCGGCCCAGCCGCTCGTCCAGGACCCCCAGTCCGGCCAGCCGCTTCCGCGGCCCGCTCTGAGCGCCCTGCCCGCGACCGCGCTCGAAGAGGCCAAGAGCAAGAAGTACACGACGGTCGCGGAGGCGGTCGCCGAACTGGCCGACCTGCACCAGCGCGCCGAGAGCTGCAAGGCCAAGCCCGACCAGGGCGACTGCCCGAAGTGAGGACGCGCGTGAGGAAGGGACTCCAGAAGTCATGACTGCGGTAGCCACGCCGACGGCTGCGCGACCACGCCGGGCGGCGTCCCTCGGCCTGCTCGTCTTCGCGCTCGTCGTCACCATCGCGGGCTTCGCCCAGGTCGGCCTCGCCCGCGACGGCGGCCTGCCCACCGACATGTTCGGGTACGCGCTGGCGATCATCGCGCTGGCCGGAGTCGCCTACTTCGTGATGCAGCGGTGGACCCCCTACGCCGACCCGGTCCTGCTGCCCCTCGCGATGCTGCTCAACGGCCTCGGGCTGGCGATGATCTACCGCATCGACCAGACCACGACCTCCGACTTCGCCGAGGAGAGGGACCGGTTCGAGGCCGCCAACCCCGGCCAGGAGTACGTGCCGTTCGGCGTGGGCGCCGACATCATGGGGCAGCTGCTGTGGACGGTCCTGTCCATCGGCCTGTTCATCGCCGCCCTGGTCATCGTCAAGGAGGTCAAGGCCTTCCAGCGGTACCACTACACGCTGGGCGCGGTCGGCCTGGTCCTGCTGATGCTGCCGATGGTCCCGGTCATCGGCACCGAGCTCAACGGCGCCCGGATCTGGATCAAGCTCGGGCCGTTCTCCATCCAGCCCGCCGAGTTCTGCAAGATGGCCTTCGTCGTCTTCTTCGCCGCCTACCTGGTGAAGAAACGGGCGGCTCTCTCCCTGGTCCAGCGCAAGATCTGGCTGCTGGAGCTGCCGCGCTCGCGCGACCTCTACCCGATCCTCGGCTTCTGGATCCTCACCCTGATGGTCCTGGCCGTGGAGAACGACTTCGGCACCGCGCTGCTGTTCTTCGGCCTGTTCGTCAGCATGATCTACATCGCCACCGGGAAGGCGTCCTGGGTCTTCATCGGCCTGAGCCTGTTCATCGGCGGCGTGCTGATCATCTACATCGGCGCCCAGCTGATCGGCATCGACCACATCAACCAGCGCGTCGAGATCTGGCTGTCGCCCGAGAACTACTTCGGCGGCGGCTGCAAGCTTCCCGACGGCACCGTCGACAACATGATCGACGCCAAGCCGACCTACGACGAGTGCATCGCCGCGGGCGGCAGCTACGCCGAGAGCGACCAGCTCATGGCCGGCCTGTACGCCATGGGCGAGGGCGGCGTGCTGGGCACCGGGCTCGGCCAGGGCCAGCCCTACCGCACCCCGCTGGCGTTCAGCGACGAGATCTTCACCTCGCTCGGCGAGGAGCTGGGCCTGACCGGCATCATGGCCCTCCTGATGCTCTACGTCCTGCTGGTGGAGCGCGGCTTCAAGGTCGCCATCGCCACCAAGGACGAGTTCGCGAAGCTCTTCGCGGGCGGGGTCTCCTTCGTCTTCGCGCTCCAGGTGTTCGTGATCACCGGCGGTGTCACCAAGCTGATCCCGTTCACCGGTCTGACCACGCCGTTCCTGTCGCAGGGCGGATCCTCGCTGCTGGCCAACTGGGTGCTGATCGCCCTCCTGATCCGGCTCAGCCACGAGGCGCGCAAGCCGGCGCCGGTGGCGATCCAGGACGAGGGCATGACGCAGATCGTCAACGTGGGGGGCCTGCGATGAGCAAGATGTCGATGAACGACCAGCTCAAGCGGGTGGCGCTGGTCGGCCTGGTGCTGATCGCCATCCTGATGATCAACGCCAACTACATCCAGGCGTTCCAGGCCAAGGACCTGCAGAACCACGCGCTGAACAACCGCAAGTCCCAGGGCATCTTCCTGCGGTTCCGGGGCGACATCTACTCCTCGGACAAGGTGAAGCTGGCCTTCTCCGAGCCGCTGAACCCCGGCAACGCCAAGACGAAGTACCAGCGCAAGTACCTGAAGAACGCCGAGGTCTTCGTCCCCGTCACCGGGTACTTCACCAGCACCCTGAGCAAGGGCGGGGTGGAGCTCTCCTTCGACTCCATCCTGGACGGCCAGGACGAGCGGCAGACCGCCACCTCCTGGATCAGGACCCTGGCCGGGGAGAAGCCGCTGGGCGGCAACGTCTACACCACCGTCGACGCCAAGGCCCAGCAGGTGGCCTACCAGCGGCTCCTCGCAAAGAACCCGAGCCGGGCCGCGGCCGTCGTCATCGAGGCGGAGACCGGCGCGGTCAAGGTCGCGGCGGGCTTCCCCTCCTTCGACCCCAACACGGTCGCCAGCATCCAGAAGCTCAACGAGGTCGCCACCAACCTCAACAAGCTGACGACGGACAAGGGCCAGCCGATGGTCAACAAGGCCTACGCCGAGCTCTTCCCGCCCGGCTCGTCCTTCAAGACCGTGGTCGCCGCCGCCTTCCTCGGCCAGAACGGCAACAACCTGAACACACCGGTGCCCGCCCCGGGCGAGATCCCGACCAGCGGCAGCAAGCCGATCAGCAACAGTCACAACGACGGCCTCAACTGCGGCCTTGCGCAAGCACCGCTGATCAACACCTTCGCCCACTCCTGCAACACCACCTACGCCCTGCTCGGCGCCGACGACCAGTACCTGGGCAACGAGGCGGTGCGCGCCCAGTCGGAGAAGTTCGGCTTCTACAAGAAGATCCAGATCGAGTCCGACCTGTCCGCCCCGGCGTCGGAGTACCCGCACAACGTGCAGAACCGTGACGAGATCCTGCGCGGTTCGTTCGGCCAGGGCGAGACCAAGTCCACCCCGCTGCAGATGGCGATGATCGGCGCGGCGATCGCCAACGGCGGCGAGATGATGAAGCCCTACCTGGTGGACAAGGCCGTCGCCCGGGTCGAGGGCGACAAGGGCAAGCCCGAGGAGGCCGGCACCATCTACGAGGCCGACCCGACCGCACTGGGCAAGCCGATCAGCAGCGACTCCGCGGGCCAACTGCAGGAGATGATGCGCCGGGTGGTCACCAACGGCACCGCCGGTGTTCTGCAGGGCCGCAACATCGCGGGCAAGACCGGTACCACCGAGCTCACCGTCGGTCGCGGTGGCGCCTGGTTCGTCGGGTTCGCCCCGGCCGACAAGCCCAAGTACGGCTTCGCGGTCTTCGTCGAGGGCACCGACCGGATCTTCGGCGCCGACACCGCCGGCCCGATCGCCGCCGACATCATCGCCGCCCTGAACCAGAAGTGACGACGTGAGATGACGGCTCTGTTCGGGCATCGCTACCGGCTGCTGGAGCGCCTGGCCTCCGGCGGCATGGGCGACGTCTGGCGGGCCTCGGACGAGCAGTTGGGCCGCACCGTCGCGGTCAAGCGGCTGCGTGCGGAATACCTCGCCGACGACGTCGCCCGGCGGCGGTTCCGGGCCGAGGCCCGGACGGCCGCGGCCCTGATGCACCCGAACATCGCCCGGGTCTACGACTACGGCGAGCAGGAGGACCTGGCCTACCTGGTGCTGGAGCTGGTCGGCGGCGAGCCGCTGTCCGAGCTCCTGCGCCGGTCCGGGAGGCTGGGCGTCGAGACCACCCTGGAGCTCGTCGCCCAGGTGGCGCGCGGCCTGCACGCCGCGCACTCGGCGGGGGTGGTGCACCGGGACGTCAAGCCCGGCAACCTGCTGCTCGACGCCGACGGCACCGTCAAGATCACCGACTTCGGCATCGCGCTGAACCCGGCGGGCGGCAGGCTCACCGAGACCGGGACGATCATGGGCACGGTGCAGTACCTCTCGCCCGAGCAGGCCGACGGAAGGTCGGCGGGCCCGGCCAGCGACCTGTACGCGCTGGGCGTCGTCGCCTACGAGTGCCTGTCCGGGCGGGTGCCCTTCGACGCCGAGACCCCGGTGGCGGTCGCCGTCATGCATGTGCACGAGGAGCCGGCGCCGCTGCCGTCCTCCGTCCCCGAGGCGGTACGGGCGCTGGTCGGGCAGCTGCTCAGCAAGGACCCGCTGGAGCGTCCGCTTTCGGCGGCGCAGGTCGCCGAGCGGGCCGAGGCGATCCGCCGGTCGCTGATCGAACTGCGCAGGGCCCGGGCGACTCCGCCGCCAGCTGTTTCGGCGTACCGCGCGAAGTGCCCGGCCGTCGTCGCCGGAGTTGGATTCCTGCTGCTGGGCACCCTGCTCGGCGGCTCTCTCACGGCCGGCTCACCGGACGGCGCGGACACGGAGGAGACCGACGCCTCGGTTTCGCCCACCGAGACTCCGGTCACACCAGAACATACGAAGCAACCTCCTACAACCCCAGCAAGACCGCACTATGACGCTGCGGGATCATCCGTAACGATTACCACAACGAAGCTTCACACCGAACCCAATCCCGGAAGCACTACCACTCGGGCGCTAGGTTCGGATAACAAGGTTTGACTCGGATCAAAGGAACTGCGAGACATGACACAGCCTCGGCTGCTGGGCGGCCGTTACGAGCTCGGTGGGGTCATCGGGCGCGGAGGCATGGCCGAGGTGTTCCGTGCCCGCGACCTCCGGCTCGACCGCACCGTCGCGATCAAGACCCTCCGCACCGACCTGGCCAGGGACCCCACGTTCCAGGCCCGGTTCCGGCGCGAGGCGCAGTCGGCCGCCTCCCTGAACCACCCGTCGATCATCGCGGTGTACGACACCGGCGAGGACGACTTCAACGGCCAGCCCGTGCCCTACATCGTCATGGAGTACGTCGAGGGCCACACGCTGCGCGAGCTGATCCGCCCGGAGAACGGCGCGGAGCGGCGGCTGCGGCCCGAGCGCGCGCTGGAGATCGTCGACGGCATCCTGCTCGCCCTCGATTACTCCCACCGGGGCGGGATCGTCCACCGGGACATCAAGCCCGCCAACGTCATGCTGACGCGCAACCACGAGGTCAAGGTGATGGACTTCGGCATCGCCCGCGCGATGTCGGACTCGGCCGCCACCATGACCGCGACCGCCCAGGTGATCGGCACCGCCCAGTACCTGTCGCCCGAGCAGGCCCGCGGCGAGCGGGTCGACGCCCGCAGCGACCTGTACTCCACCGGCTGCGTGCTCTACGAACTGCTGACCGCCCGGCCCCCCTTCCAGGGGGACTCGCCGGTGGCGATCGCCTACCAGCACGTACGGGAGGAGCCGATCCCGCCGTCCCGGCTCGATCCGGAGATCCCCCAGTGGGCCGACAGGATCGTGCTGAAGGCCATGGCCAAGGACCCGGCGAACCGCTACCAGAGCGCCTCGGAGTTCCGAGCGGACATCCAGCGGGCAATGCAGGGCGTCCAGGTGGCCTCCCAGAGCACCTCGACCATGGTGGTGCCGCCGATGGCCGGCACCCAGGTGATGGGCCAGGTCCCCGGCGGCCCGACCCGGGTCCAGCAGCCCGTGAGCCCCGCCACCTACGCCGGGCAGGGCGGATACGACGACCTGCCGCCCGTCCGGTACGACGATCAGCCCACCCAGCAGGGCGGGAGGCGCCCGGTCGCCTCCGATGACGACGAACCCGGCAAGAAGGCACAGAAGGCCGCGTTGTGGCTGCTGCTGGCGGTCGTGGTCATCGGTGTCTTCGCCGGACTGGCCGTGCTGCTGACCAGCGGCGGCGATGACGGCGGCGACGAGAACGCCAAGACGACGGTGGCGATCCAGAGCGTCGAGAACATGTCCCAGAGCGAGGCCACCAAGGCCCTGGAAGATCAGGGCTTCAAGGTCGAGGCCGAGAAGCAGCCCCACGACAGCGTTCCCAAGGGCAAGGCCATCGGCACCGATCCCGCCGCGGGCCAGGACGCCGAGAAGGGCAGCACGGTCACCCTGTTCGTCTCCACCGGCAAGGAGAAGCTGACGCTCCCCGGCGGACTGGCGAACAAGCCGTTCGAGACCGTCGAGAAGCAGCTTGAGGGCATGGGACTGCTGGTCGAGCGGCATGACGAGACCAGCGACAAGGTCAAGCCGGGCCTGGTCATCAGGACCGACCCGGGCTCCGGCTCGTCGGTGTCGCCGGGCGGGACGGTCAAGGTCTTCGTGGCCAAGGCCGTGGAGAAGGCCGTGATGCCCGACCTGGCGGGCATGGACCAGGCCGCCGCCGCCGCCGCGCTCCAGAACGCCGGTTTCACCAAGAAGCCGAACTTCGTGGAGAAGGCCGCCGAGGGCGACTACGCGCCGGGCACGGTCTTCGCGACCAACATCCCGGCCGGTCAGGAGATCCCGGTGAACAGCTCGATCGTGGTCTACATCGCCAAGCAGCAGGAAGTGCCGCCGGAGCAGACCCCGCCGCCGGAGCAGCCGGACCCGACCCAGCCGGATCCGAACCTGCCGCCGGAGGAGGACGACACCAACCCCTTCGCGCCGTGATCGGCTTCTGAGAACGTGAAAGAGCCCCGGACCTCGAGGTCCGGGGCTCTTCGCTCGCACGATCAGAATCGGCCGGAGGGTCTCCGGGCATGAGAAGAGGGCTTCCGCCACTCGGGGGCGATGGCGGAAGCCCTCATACGGAGTTCGTCATACCAGGGCCCGTCGTTACAGGTTCCTGGAAAGAAGTTGAAGAAAAAACTCCTCCCGGGCGCAATGAGCGCAGCCAGGTGGCCAGCAGGGCGTGGCCGTGCTCGCTGAGGACGGACTCGGGATGGAACTGCACGCCCTCCATCGGCGCCGTCCGGTGCCTCAAGCCCATGATCACGCCGTCGGGGGTGGTGGCGGTGACCTCCAGCTCCGCCGGGACCGTACGAGGGTCCACCGCCAGCGAGTGGTACCGGGTGGCGCGGAACCGCGGCGGCAGCCCGGCGAAGACCCCCCGCCCCGCGTGAAGGATCTCGCTGGTGCGGCCGTGGACGATGCTCGGCGCGGGCCCCACCCGCGCCCCGCAGGCGTACGCGAGGGCCTGGTGGCCGAGGCAGACGCCCAGGACGGGCGGCCCGCCGCGGCGGGCGCCGGCCAGCAGCTCCAGGCAGACGCCGGTGTCCGCGGGGTGGCCTGGACCGGGGCTGAGCAGCACCCCGTCCATGCCGGAGGCGTGCTCCGCCCGCGCCTCGTCGCGGTCGAGGACCCGGCAGTCGGCGCCGAGCTCCCGCAGGTACTGGACGAGGTTGTAGACGAAGCTGTCGCGGTTGTCGACGACGAGGACGCGCTCAGTTGTCCTCATGGATGGTTCCCTGGTCGAACTGGATCTGCGGCTCCACCCAGGGGAAGACGACGTACCAGAGCAGGGCCGCGAGGGCCAGGACGAGCGCCAGCGCGATCGCGGACTTGGCGAGGGGGCTCTTGGCGGGAAGGTGGCGCCAGATCCAGAGGTACATCGGACTGCCTTACTTCTGGCCCCCGCCGCTGACACGGGGGAGCTGCCGGTCCAGCTCACCGAAGACGATGAGCCGCTGCGCCGCAGAATACTTGGGATGGCAGGTGGTGAGCGTGATCATCTTCCGCTTCGGCTTCTTCCCCGGGTGGAGGGGGACCGGCGCGGTCACCTCGACCCGGGTGGGCGCGACGATCTGGAGCTTCGTCACCTTGTAGACGTACTGGGTCTTCTTGGTGTCGATGAGGATCTCGTCACCGGCCCTGAGCCTGTCCGCCTTGTTGAAGGGCGCGCTGTAGGTCGTGCGGTGGCCGGAGACCACGAAGTTGCCGACCTGGCCCGGCAGGGCCGTCCTGGCGTAGTGGCCCGGCCCGCGCCGCAGGTCCGCAGGGGTGGTGCCCTCCACGATCACGAACTTGTAGTCCTTGCCGAACCGGGGGACGCGGATCAGCGCCAGCCCGTCGCCGAGCTTCACCTTCTCTGTGGTGACATGGGGTTCGGCCGGCTTCGACCACTTCTGGTCCAGTTGTTCGGTCAACGTCTCCTGGTGGGCCTCGGTGTACCGGCCGGTGCCCCACAGCTCGTAGGTCACGAAGAGCAACACGACCAGCCCGAAGGTGATGAAGAACTCACCCAGGACCTTGATGAGCCCGCGCATCAGAGAAGCCCTCCCACCCGGATCAACCTACCAGCGGGGCGCGCGCACCACGGGGACGCTGCGTCCGCGTGCGGGAGCTATTAGAATTCAGCGGACTGGACGTTTGCGCGGGAGAGACGCGCGTCCCCGCGTTCGTTGAGGAGACTACCCGTGGCCAAGTCCAAGACCCGCAAGAAGGCCGTCTACACTCCGCCCGTGCGGGCCGAGAAGGCCGCCGTCACACCGCGCTGGCTGGTGCCCGTCATGCTCGCCGCGTGGCTGATCGGACTGGGGTGGATCGCCACCTACTACGTCGGAGCCAGCACCGGATCCGACGTGCCGCTGATCAGCGATCTGGGCAACTGGAACCTGGGCATCGGCTTCACCCTGATCATCTTCGGGGTGATCCTGTCGACCAAGTGGCGTTAGCCCTTACCCACTCGGCCCGTGGTTCAATCCACGAATGTTTTCCACAGCCTGGGGATAACGCGAGTCGTTATCCCCAGGCTGTCTGGGTTTATCCACAATCCTCAGGTCAGGGCGCCGGTCCGCACCACGATCAGCGCCAGCAGCAGCACCGTGATCGCGGCGGTCGCGCCGAACTGCACGGCGTTCCGGCGCTCCCGCGGCGCGTAGGCGTACGCGAACGCCAGCAGCCCGCCGGTGACCAGCCCGCCCAGATGGCCCTGCCAGCTGATGCCGGACCACACGAAGGTGAAGACCAGGTTCAGGATGATCACGAAGGCGATCGGCCTGATGTCCAGGTTCATCCGGCGGGACAGCACGAAGATCGCGCCGAACAGGCCGAAGATGGCGCCGGACGCTCCCGCCGTGTTGGACAGGTACGGCGAGGCCAGGTAGACCAGCGTCGCACCGCCCAGCGCGCTCACCGCGTACAGGGTGAGGAAGCGCGTCCGGCCGAGCCACAGCTCCAGCGACTGGCCCACCGCCCACAGCGCCCACATGTTGAGCACCAGGTGCGCCAGGCTGTTGTGCAGGAAGGCCGAGGTCGCCAGCCGGTAGAACTCGCCGTCGGCGACCAGCGGCGGGATCAGCCCGAAGTCGAACCGGATCAGGCCGGCGTCGCCCAGCCCGTACTGCAGCAGGAAGACCACGACATTGACCGCGATCAGCGCGTAGGTCAGCCGGGGCGAGGTCGCCACCTCGCCGCCGAACCTGCCGGCCGCGTGCCGGACGTCGCGGTTGCCCGCCTTGACGCATTCCGGGCACTGGAAGCCGACCGACGCCTCGACCATGCAGTCGGGGCAGATGGGCCGGTCGCACCGGGTGCAGCGAACGTACGTCTCTCGTCCGGGGTGCCGGTAACAGGTGGGCACTCCGGTCTGTTCCTGAGCCGGGGGAGTGTCTGTCACGTCAGTACAACGGTCAACGACGCTCGATCGTCACCGACTCCAGCACGACGGGCTCCAGCGGGCGGTCGCCGGGGCCCGTCGGGGTCTTTCCGAGGACGTCGACCAGGTCCTGGCCCTCGATGACCTCTCCGAACAGGGTGTGGCCGTTGTTCAGCCACGGGGTCGGAACGGTGGTGATGAAGAACTGCGAGCCGTTGGTGCCCTTGCCGCCGCGCTTGCCCGCGTTGGCCATGGCCAGCAGGTAGGGGCGGTCGAACTTGTTCTGCGCGTGGATCTCGTCGTCGAAGTCGTAGCCGGGGCCGCCGATCCCCTTGCCCAGCGGGTCGCCGCCCTGGAGCATGAAGTTGTCGATCACCCGGTGGAAGACCGTCCCGTCGTAGAGCGGGGTCTTGGAGACGACGCCGGTCTCCGGATGCTTCCACTCACGGGTTCCCTCGGCCAGCTCCACGAAGTTGGCCACCGTGTTCGGCGCCAGCTCCGGGAACAGACGAACGACGATCTTTCCCTTGGTCTTTCCCTGACTGATGTTGAACGTCGCGAGCGTCTCGCCCATGGCTCCTCCTGATGCTTGTCAGCGCTGACCAAGCCATCCTGCCACGCTCCCCGGACCAAGCGTCCGCAGGTGTGACGTGTGCCCGGGAAGGTGTGACGCACCGGGGCCGGGGAAGGGAGTTTTCAGGACCGTCAGCTATTCGGGGGAGGAAACGTGTCCATGCGTCTTTCCGTTCGCAGCACGCCCAAGGAGGTCAACCGGAAGTTCCGGCTGAAAACCAAGGGTCTGACCGGGAGCATGCGCGACTCCAGCATGCCGGGCCTGAAGAAGAGCCCGGGCATGAAGAGCCGGAACTCCAGCATGCCGGGCCTGAAGAAGAGCCCGGGCATGAAGAGCCGGGGCTCCATCGCCAAGTCCCTGTCGAAGCCCTCGTTGTCCAAGCCGTCTCTTTCGAAGCCGTCCCTTTCGAAGGCCCGGATCAAGTCTCGGGCGCGCACCGGGATGTCGCGCGCCCACACCGGCGCGTCCCGCGTGCAGACGGGGATGCACCGGACGCAGACGGGGGCCGCCCAGGCCATCGGCTGGATGGTCCCGGCCTCGATCGCGGCGCGCAGGATCGCGTCCCGCCGGATGACGGACGCCCGCGGCTGGACCGCCCCGCGCGTCGAGCGTGCGGCCGTCTACTTCAACGGCAGCATGGCTCCTAAGATCGGCTCCGCTCTGAGCGGCACCGCCGCCTGGATCGAGCCTCCCAAGCGCCACCGCGCCACCCGCAACACGATGGTGGGCACCCTCGCCGCCTGCCTGGCGGGCGCCACCGTGGCCATGATGATGACCCGGCGCCGGCACCAGATGCAGCACCTCCTGGAGCCCGAGGAGGGCCTGGAGTCGGAGCGCCGCAACCGGGAGCAGACGCTCTCGGGCTCCTACAGCCCGACCGGCCAGAGCGCCTCCTACGGGGAGGCCGGCCGCGGCTCCGCGCCCAGGAGCACCCGGCCGGGGGGCCTGGGATCCCCGTGATCCCTGGATGAGCTGCGTTTCCGGGCTACCCGCCCTACCGGCGGGTAGCCCGTTTTCTAGGTCCCTGTACCTTTGCCCCATGTTGAAGGATGGCGCGCGCCGGCTGGCCGGAAAGGCCGTGCACCGGGCCTACGCACTGATCCGCAGGCTGGGCGAGATCAGCCCCGCCTCCCCCGGGGGCAAACGCTTCCACCATCTGGGAGAGGGCGCCTGCATCGCCTTCCCGCAGGGCGCCATCTTCGGCGAATCCTGGATCTCGGTGGGAGCGCACACCCTGGTCGGCACGCACGTGTCCATCTCGGCGGGCTTCGTACCGGGACTGGACCTCGGCCCCGACGTCATCGTCAGGATCGGCGAGAGCTGCTCCATCGGGCGGGGCACCCACATCGTCGGCCACCAGTCGATCGTCATCGGCAACGACGTCTTCACCGGCCCGTACGTCTACGTCACCGACCAGAACCACACCTACGCGCAGCTCGACGCGCCCATCGGCCGGCAGTGGCCCGAGAACAGCCCCGTCGAGATCGGCGACGGCTGCTGGCTGGGCACCGGCTCGATCATCCTGCCGGGGACGCGGCTGGGCAGGAACGTGGCGGTGGCGGGCGGCGCGGTGGTCAGGGGCGAGTTCCCCGACAACTGCGTGATCGGGGGCGTTCCGGCGAAGATCCTCCGCAGGTACGACTCCGAGGAGGGCTGGCTGCCCCCGCTGAAGAACAAGCCCCAGCTCATCACCGCGGAGGAGCTCGCCCTGCTGTCGGTGGAGGGCATGCGCGGGCTCCAGGAGCTCCAGGACAAGCTGCGCGAGGAGAACCAGTCGATCCAGGAGGACCGGGAGAGGCGCGAGCAGGCCGGCTGAGTCAGTGGCCCAGGTACTTCTTCCCGGGCTTCGGCTTCTCCCCTTCCAGGGCCGCCAGGACGTCCGTGACCGTCGCCAGGGTCAGACCCCGGCGCTTGGCCTCCTTGAGGATGCGGGGCACGGCGTCCACGGTCGTGGGGTGGATGTCGTGCATGAGGATGATCGATCCGCGGCGCAGCCCCCGGATGGCCTGGCGGGCGACCTTGGAGCTGTTCTTGTGCCGCCAGTCATCGGTGTCCACGCTCCAGAGGATCACTGACATGCCCTCCTTGCGCGCCTCCTTCTCGACCCGCTTGTCGGTGGCTCCGTAGGGCGGGCGGAAGAGGTCGGGGCCGAACCCGAGGATCTCCTCGATGATCCTGCTGGTGTCGTCCAGCTCCCGGTGCACGACCTTGGCGGACTCGGCGGTCAGCTGCAGGTGGTGCTGGGTGTGGTTGCCGACCTCGTGCCCCTCCTCCGCCTCGCGCAGCAGGGTGCCGGGGAACTGCGAGACCTGCGGGCCGACGACGAAGAAGGTCGCCTTCGCCTTCGCCCTGCCGAGCATGTCCAGCAACCGCTCGGTGTCGGGGCCCGGCCCGTCGTCGAAGGTCAGGGCGACGCACTTGAGCTTCCTGCAGTCCGTCTTCGGCCGCTCGAAGGAAGGGGGAAGGGTGGGCAGCGGAGGGAGGAGCTCCGCGTCCTCCCAGCTGTCCGCCTGGGCGGAGGTCCGTTCGGTCCGGTGGGCGTCGCTCACCGACGCCCCTGACACCAGCATCAGCCCCATCAGCCCGGCGACACCGATCGCCAGCCTCCTGCCCCAGCGCACTGATCCCCGCATTCTTCGCCGCCACCACGACCATCGGAGTCTAGAACTCAGTCACCACAAACGGTAAGAAAGTGGAGAAAGCAAGAATGACACAGGCCGGACCCGTCATGGGCCCGGCCTGTGCCGATCAGTCTGTGATGAGTGGATCAGGCGGTCGTCGAACGACGCTGCCGGTACGGACGGTCACCGCCACCGGAGGCGTTGCCGCCGGTGTGCCGGGCGGAGCCCCGGTGGGGACGGCCGCCGCCGCCTTCACGGTTGCCCTGGTAGCCACCGCTCTCGCCGCGGTTGCCCTGGTAGCCACCGCCACCCTCACGGTTGCCCTGGTAACCGCCGCCCTCGCTGCGGTTGCCCTGGTAGCCACCGCCACCCTCACGGTTGCCCTGGTAGCCACCGCCCTCGCCGCGGTTGCCCTGGTAACCGCCGCCTTCACGGTTGCCCTGGTAGGAGCGGCGTCCGCCCTCGGAGGACCCCGAGGAGCCGCCCTCGCCGTCGCGGAAGCGACGGGGTCCGCCGCTTCCCCTGCGGGGCCCGCCGCGGCCGCCGAAGCCGCCGCCCTGACGCCGCGAGGAGCGCTTCTCCTGCTCGGGGATGAGGGGCTCGGGGAGGGCCTCTCCGGACGGCTCGCGCGCGCCGGTCAGCGCGACCAGAGCCGGGTCCATCGAGGTCACCTTGACGCGCTCGGCGTGGATGCCGGCGCGGCGCATCATCGAGGTCGTCGCCCGCACCTGGTGGGAGAGGACCATCGTGACGACGGTGCCCTTCTCCCCCGCACGCGCGGTGCGGCCGGCGCGGTGCATGTAGTCCTTGTGGTCCGCCGGCGGGTCGACGTGCAGCACCAGGGTGACGTCGTCCACGTGGATGCCGCGCGCGGCGACGTCCGTGGCGACCAGGACGCTGATGCGGCCCTCGCGGAACTCGGCCAGCGTGCGGGTGCGCAGGTTCTGCGACTTGCCGCCGTGCAGGCCCGCCGCGCGCACGCCGACCGACGTGAGCTGCTTGGCGATCCGGTCGACGCCGTGCTTGGTGCGGGCGAACAGGATCGTCCGCCCCTCCCGGTTGGCGATCTCGGCCGTGATGGTGTTCTTCTCCTTCGGCGGGACCAGGAGAAGGTGGTGCTCCATCGTGTCGACCGTGTCGCCCACCTCGCTGAGCGCGTGGGTGACCGGGTCGTTGAGGTACTTGTTGACCAGGACGTCGACCTCGCGGTCGAGGGTGGCCGAGAACAGCATCCGCTGCCCGCCCGGCCGGACCTCGTTCAGGATGTCGGTGACGTCGGGCAGGAAGCCCATGTCGGCCATGTGGTCGGCCTCGTCCAGCACCGCGATGCGCACGTCCGACAGGTCGCAGGCGCCCTGGCGCATGAGGTCCTTGAGGCGGCCGGGAGTGGCCACCAGGATCTCGACGCCGCGGCGCAGCGCGTCGATCTGGCGGGGCATCGAGGTCTGGCCGATGACCGTCTTCATCCGCAGGCCGACGGCGCGGCCGAGCGGCTCGATGACGGTCTGCACCTGCTGGGCGAGCTCGCGGGTCGGCACCAGGATGAGGCCGAGCGGCTTCTTGGGCCGGGCCTGCTGGTGGCTCAGCAGGGTGAGCAGGGGGAGGCCGAAGCCCAAGGTCTTGCCCGAGCCGGTCTTACCGCGGCCCAGGATGTCCCGTCCGGCGAGCGCGTCGGGGATCGACGCGGCCTGGATGGGGAAGGGGTGGGTGATGCCGTTGCGGGCGAGCGACTCCACGAGCGCGGCGGGCAGGCCCAGCTCCGCGAAGGTGGGCAGGATCTCTTCTTCCGTGGCGGGGGTGGACAGGGCAGGGGATACGTCTGACACGTACAGCCTTCCGAGAGGGGGGCACGTCTCGGGAGGCCCCCGGTGCCGGCGGCACACGAACGAAGAGGGGGTCGCTGCAAGGACGAGCCCGGCGGCCGACGAGCGGCACGCCGTGAAATGGGTGAACACTGAACTAACGCTGCGGAAAGAAGTTTTATGCCTCTACTTTCCACAACAGCTGTTCAGCATACCCGCGATCGGCCGGGACTAGGACGCCCCGTCCCGCCGGGCTTTCTTCTCCCGCCGGGCGATCAGCGTCTCCACCTGCCCGTTCAGCTTCGCCCCCTGCGGCCATCCCACATAGTGGGTGAGGAAGATGACGATCTCCCGCAGCTCGGCGGCGTCGAGCTCTCCGTTGTCCATGGCGGCGGGGAACTGGAGGTCCAGGACGTCGTTGAGGCCCTGACCGGCCAGCAGGCCGACGAGCAGCAGCCTGCGGTCGCGCATGGACAGGCCCTCGCGGGTCCAGATCTCGGCGAAGAGGTGGTCGACGGTGTAGCCGAAGAACTCGTCTCCGGGGCTGTCGGTGACGTCGAAGCCGTAGACCTCGGTCATCTTCCTCAGGCCGAGTTCGCGTCTGTCAGTCACGGGGCACCCCCAGGGCTTCGGGCAGGAGATCGACGGCCAGTTCGGTCAGCGGGGTCCGCACCCCCAGCTCGCCGGCGAGCTCCAGGGCCAGGGCCAGGTCCTTGTCCCCCAGGGCCAGGACGTGCGCGTAGACGTCGTGCAGGGGGTCGTCGGAGGCCAGCGGGCCGGTCTCGGACCTGAGCATGACCGAGCCGGGTCCGCCGGTGATCGCGTCGCTGTGCCGCACCACCCGGGCCAGCCTGCGCAGCGGGATCCCGGCCGCCTCGGCCAGGCGCTGGGCCTCGCCCGCGGCGGTGAAGGCCACGAAGTGCAGCAGGTTGCGGGCGAGCTTGGCGTGGGTGCCCGCGCCGACCGGGCCCATGTGCACGATCAGCCCGGCCCAGGGGTCGAAGGCCTCCTTGCAGCGGGCGAAGGCCTGCTCGGAGCCGCCGACCATGACGGCGAGGGTGCCCTGGTGCGCGCCGAGGAAGCTGCCGCTGACGGGGGCGTCGACGACCTCGACCCCGTACCGCTCGGCCTCGGCGGCCAGCTCGACGGCGGTCCGGGCGCGGATCGTGGAGTGGATCGCGATGACCGTCCCGGGGGAGACCAGGGGGAGGAGGACGGCGCAGACCTCCCGGACCTGGGCGTCGTCGCGGACCATCAGCCCGATCAGCTCCGCCCCGGCGAGGTCCTCCAGGGTGCGGGCCGCCTTGGCGCCCTTGTCCACCAGTTCGGCGACGACCTCGGGCCGCAGGTCGTGGACGATCACACCGCTCTCCACCAGATGCCCGGCCATCGGGGCGCCCATCTGGCCCAGGCCGACGAAACCGATCATCAGGAGAGCACCTCACGGGGGCCGGGGACCGGGGACTTCTGATACCAAGCGGTTGTTTCAGACACCTGTCCAGATTACAGTCCGGCCCCGGAGGCCACGCAAGGGCCGCCGCTCTCCCGTGATGTCCGCCGGCGCGCTCAGAAGAGCCCGAGCCTGCGGTTGACGCCGATGAGCAGCACGGCCCCCGCCGACACCGCCATGGCTCCGAGGCTCGCGTAGAGCAGGGTGTGGGCGCCGGTGTTCGCGAGCTTCCCCGGACACGAGGGCATCGCCGCCGCCCCCACGACGAACGTGAGCTTCCCGGTGTCCTCCTCACCGGAGGACGTCCGGTGGGTGAAGGCCAGGCGGTAGACGCCCTGCTCGGTGAAACCCCACGTCCCGTGGGCGTGGACGCCCGAGGCGAGCTCGCGGGACATGCCCGCCCCGCCGAACACCACGCTCGGCGCGCCCTCGGTGCCGGCCTCGAACAACACGACCTTCCCGGGGCCTTCCACACCGTCCAGCGTCCACGTGGCGGCGGTGCCCTCGGCCAGCCAGCCGAGGGACGGAACGCCTTCACGGGGCGTCTGCGGCAACTGCCAGACCGACGTCCCCGCCGGGCCCAGGAAGTCCTGACCCGCCGGAAGCGGCAGCACCGTCTCCGCGCCCACCTTCACGACGGCGCTCGACGGCTCGTGCCATCCGCCGGCGGCGTCCCTGAACGCGGACTGCGGCTTCCCGTCCTTGAGGCGGACGGCGTAGTCGACGTCGCCCTCGCCGAGGACCGTGCACGTGGACGACGAGTCGCCCTCCACCGGGAGCGCCGTCATCTCGAGGGTCGGGGAAGCCGTGGCGGTCGGGACCGCGGTGCCGTCCTGGCCGGCGGGAACCGTCGGGGACGCCGAAGCCGTGGGGACGTCCGTCGAACCCGCGTTCACCGTGTACGAGACGGCGGGGGACTCGGACGCCAGATGGTCGCCGAGGTACTTGGGTCTGAACGCCGCCTTCAACGTGTACGTCCCGGCGGCGAACGGGAACTCCTCGCTCGCGACGCCGTCCACCACCTCGGCGTACCCGAGTGACGTCGCGTTCCCGTCGAAGAACTCGACCCAGCCGCGGGCGCCCGTTCCCGTGACGGCGCCCGTCAGCCTCGTCCGGCCCGCCGTGCTCCCCGGCGCGGCCGTGAGCGTCGTCGTGGTGGGGGTGGCGGCCGCGGCCGCCGTCCCGACGAGGAAGGTGAAGGTCGAAGGCGGAGACTGGACCTTCCGGCCGTCCGTGCCGGTGGCCGTCACCCTGAAGGTCGCGCGGTAGCGGCCGGGAGACCCGAACGCCCAGTTCAGAACCTCCCGGGAACCGGATTCGGTCGGCCGGTAGGTGTGCTTCCGGGCGGTGGCGTCCGTCCAGGAGAGCACCCGCCGCCCCGCCGCCACCGTTCCCGAGAAGACCTCCAGCTTTCCGTCGCCGGAGTCGACCCCGACGAACTCGATCTCGACCGACCGGTAACCGGCGGCGGCCAGCCCGTCCGCGGACCAGCCGAGCCGCGGCGCGCCCGTCTCCCCCACCGCGGCGGCCACGTACCACGTGCCGTCGGGCAGCACGTCGCTCTTCTCGTCCGTCGCGGCGGTCTCGGGGATCCTGATCGCCACGTCCCCCGGCGCGTACGTCGCCGTCGCGGTCCGGGTGTTCACCGCGAGCCCGTCCGCGGCGGGGGAGACGGCGAGGACGTCCACCTGCCCGTCCGCCGCCTCGGGGAGCGCGATCGCGACCGGAGGAGGCCCGGCCGCCGCGGGAAGGCCCAGCTGCAACGCGGCCAGCACCAGCGCCGCGCATCCGGCGAGCAGCACCCACGTTCTCCGCACGCTCTCCCCCAAGGTCGAACCGGCCGCGAACAGGATCACTCACCCCACACTAAAGGCGGGTCTCTCTTCTCTCGAGGCGAATCCCGACCCGTCCGCTCCCGGTCATGTCCGGGCAAGGAAGCGGGGAACTCCCGCGCTCCCCCGCGGGACGGGCCCCCTCTCCGCGAGAGGTTCGCCCCATGGACGCCCGCCCCTCGTTCACCCGCCTCGGGGTGGAAAGGCTCAACGCCTTCTCCGACGGCGTCTTCGCCATCGCCTCGACCCTGCTGGTACTCGAACTGCACTCGCCCGACGGGCTCACCGCCGAGGCGCTCCGCGCCGGGCTCCGGGACAACATCCCCTCCCTGCTGACCTACCTGCTCAGCTTCATGGTGGTCGGCATCTTCTGGGTGCGCCACCACCAGATCCTCTCGCTGGCGCGGTCCGTCACCCCGGGGCTGCTCGCCCTGAACATGATCTTCCTGGTGCTGATCGCGCTGATCCCGTTCCCCACCTCGCTGCTGGGCAACTACTCCGCCGACCCGCTGGCCCCCGCCGTCTACGCCACCGTCGTCGGCCTCGCCGTCCTCGCCAACATGGCGCTGATGGTCTTCATCCAGCGCAGGCCCGACGTACGGCGCCCGGGAGTGCGCCCCGCCCTCATCCGCGCGCAGCTGCTCCGGCCGGCTCTCTCGGCCGTGGTCGTCTTCGCCTCCGTCCCCGTCGCCTTCCTGGTCTCCGCCACCGCGGCCGAGCTCACGTGGCTCCTGCTCGTCCCCATCCGCTTCCTCGCCTCCCGCGGCGTCCGCCAAGGCGTCCTGGAGGATCAGGAAGAGCGGAGATAGGGCTCCAGGAGCTCACGGGTGAGAGCGCGGGCCCTGTCCTCGGACAGGATGCCGCTCTCGAGCATCAGGGACGCACGCTGGACGACGGCCTGGATCAGTTCGCCCATCGCGCCGGGATCCTCGCAGCCCAGGGCGACGAGCGCCTCGTCCAGAGGAGTGCGCAGCTGGTCGTGCAGGACCTTGCTGGACTCGGCCAGGAACTCGGCGCGGGCGAAGACCGCCAGCCCGCGGGCGATGGCGTGCTCACCGGAGGCCACCAGGTGGAGGTTGGCGTACACGTAGGCCAGGGCGCGGTCCGCCGGGGCGGACTCCTCCTCGATCCGCGCCGCGACATAGGCCGCCCACCTGGGGAACATGTCGACGATGACGGCTTCCAGCAGATCGTCCTTGGAGCTGAAGTACTGGTAGATGCTGGAGCGGGCCAGACCGGTGCGCTTGGCGACCGCGGCCAGGCTCGGCGTCTCGCTCCCGCCCTGGGCGAGGATGTCCCGTGCCGCGTCCAGGATGGCCTTGCGCTGCATGGCGCGGTGCTCCGCGACGGTGGCCGCCTGAATCTTCGGCACGGGTCTCCTCACTCCTCCTCTATTCGACGCGCGCGAGCCTTCCGTCGACCATCTCGTAGACGGTGTCGCAGTGGCCCAGCACGTCATGGTCGTGCGTCACCATGATGGTGGCCACCCCATGTTCCCTGGTCTCGCGGGCCAGCAGTTCCACGATCTCGCGGCTGCGCTGCCGGTCGAGCGCGGCGGTCGGCTCGTCCACCAGGAGCAGGCTCGGTCCCGTCATGAGCGCGCGGGCGATGCCCACCCGCTGGCGTTCGCCGCCGGAGAGCTGGTGCGGGCGCCGCTTCGCCTTCTCGGCCAGTCCGACCTCGGCGAGCAGCTTCAGGGGGTCACGGCCCTTCTTCTTGCCGAACTTCACGGGCAGGCGCAACTGGTCCTCGGCCGTCAGCGCCGGGATCAGGTTGCCGGACTGGAAGACGAACCCGACGGCCTCCCGGCGCAGCGCCGTACGCGCCTTCTTGCTGGAGACCGTCATGTCGCGTCCGGCGACCATGACGGTGCCGGAGGTCGGCGTCGCGAGACCGCCCGCGACGGCCAGAAGGCTGGACTTGCCGGCGCCGGAAGGACCGACGACGGCGATGAACTCTCCCGGCTCCACGGCGAGCGACACGTCGCTCAGCGCATCGACGACGTCCTCGCCGTCGCCCATCTGCAGGTTCACGTCCCGCATGACGAGGCCCAGGGTGCTCTTCTCGGACACGGTTTCGGCCGGTTTCATCGACTGCCTCCCAGGGCGGTCAGGGGGTCGACTGCGGTGATGCGCAGCACCGCGCCGAGCGCGCCCACCACGCCGAGGAAGACGAGCAGCGCGGAGGCGGCCACGATGGCCCCGGTCTCCAGGGCGAACGGCGCGGTGCCGCCGATCATGCTGCCGAGCCCGACGCCGATGCCGACGCCCACGCCGACCGACAGGGCCAGGAGGATGAGCGCCTGGGCGAGGGCGTCGCGCAGCAGGTATCCGGTGGACGCGCCCATCGCGCGCACCACGGCGATCTCCTGCTTGCGCTGGATCGTCAGGACGGTGAAGAACGCGCCGACGACCAGCGCGGAGATGGCGTAGAGGAAGCCTTCGATGAGCGACAGGGTCGACGTCTCGGCGCTGTATCCGGGGGAGGCGTCGAAGGACTCCTTCAGGGTCAGGCTCTCGGTGCCGGCGGCCTTGTCCCCGGCCGCGAGATCGGCGGCCTCGCCCTTCACGGCCACCGCGGTGATCTCCTGGTAGACGCGCGCGGGCGCCTCGTCGCCCGGACGGATCCCCGCGTGCACCTCCTGCCAGGTGCGCAGCGGAACGTAGGCGACGTCCACGTGCCCGTAGGTGTGCTGGTCTTCGAGCGTCCCGACGACCTTCAGCTCGGTGCCGATCCGGTCGATCGTGATGGTGTCGCCCAGCTTGATGCCGTCATCGACGGCCGTCCTGCTGACGACGATCCCGCCGGGGGCGTCGCCGTTCAGCCGGGTGCCCTCGGCGACCGCGGGCGAGAGGTAGGAGCCCGGCTCCACGCCGAACAGCGCCAGGTCGATCTCGACCCCGTCGCCGCTGCGCCCGTTGACCAGGGTGTTCCCGAACGGCTCGGCCTCCTCCACCCCGTCGCGTCCGGCCCAGGTCTCGACCGCGGAGGTCTCCACCACGCTGCGCGAGAAGGCCGACGAGTGCTGCACGCCCTTCTCGAAGGCGAAGGACGTCGCGGGCAGCCGCTGCAGCCCGGACACGCCGTCGTTCACCAGACCCACCGACAGGCCGGACAGCAGCACCATGAGAACGGCGATCAGCGCCACCACGGCGCCCATGAGCCCGAACCGGGCCCGGGCGAATTTCAACTCCCTCAGCGCCAGGAACATGTGTCCCGCCCCTCGGAAAGATAATTTATCGACATCATGTCGGCATCGTATCGACGCCCTGTCGGTAACCTGCGGGACCCCTGCTTCAGCGCGCTACGGCGATCCGAGACCGCGTTCCCGGACGAGGACGGCGGCCTGGACGCGGGAGCGCAGGCCCAGCTTCGTCAGGATGCGGGAGACGTGCGACTTCACGGTCGTCTCGCTGATGTACAGGGCCAGGTCCACCAGGCGGGGCGGGGCGACGTCGGGGATCCGGTGCTCCTCCGGATCCTGGCTGCGCAGCGCCGGGGCCGTTCCTGAGCCGAGGCTCAGCCGGACGAACGCAGAAGCCGGGTCACGGCGGCGACGCGGCGGTGGCGGGCGTCGTCGTCGGGCGAGAGGCCGAGCTTGGCGAAGATGCGCTGGGTGTGCTTCTCGACCGCTCCGACGGTGACCACTAGCGCCTCGGCGATCGAGGTGTTGGAGCGGCCCTCCGCCATCAGAGTGAGGACCTCGCGTTCGCGGGGCGTCAGTGCGGCGAGCGGGTCACGCCGACGGTCCATCAGGCCGCGCACGACGGCCGGATCGAGCACCGTCCCGCCGTCGGCGACGGTCTCCAGGGCGTCGAGGAACTCGTCGATCTCGCTGACGCGGTCCTTGAGAAGGTAGCCGGTGCCGCTCGGGTCTCCGGCGAACAGGTCCTCGGCGTAGGGGACGACGACGTACTGGGAGAGCACCATCATCCGGGCGTCCGGCCAGGCCGCGCGCACCTTCAGGGCGGCGCGCAGTCCTTCGTCGGTGTGGCTGGGAGGCATCCGCACGTCGACGATCCCGATGTCGGGGCGTTCCTTCAGCATCGCCTCGACGTACGAGGGCCCGTCGCGGACGGCGGACACCACCTCGTGTCCCGCTTCGCCCAGCAGCAGTTGCAGTCCCTCCCGCAGCAGCGCCGAATCGTCGGCGACGACGATGCGCATCAGCGCCGGTCCACCGGGATGCACGCCCGCACCAGGGTCGGGCCGCCGACCGGCGAGGCCACGGTCAACTCGCCCTCGACGGCCTCGATCCGGCGGACCAGCCCGGCCAGGCCGAGCCCCTTGCCCTCGTGCGCGCCGCCGACACCGTCGTCGGACACCTCCACCACAAGCCCCATGCCGGACATCGTGACATGGACCTGGGCCTCACCGGCCCCGCTGTGCTTGGCGACGTTGGTGAGCGCCTCGGCGACCGTGAAGTAGGCGGCCGTCTCCACGTGCGGGGGCAGCCCGTCCGGCACGTACGCGCTGACCGTCGTGGGCACCGGGCAGCCCTGCGCCATCTCCTCCACCGCGGCGGCCAGACCGCGATCCACCAGCAGCGGCGGGGCGATCCCGCGCGAGAGCGACCGCAGCTCGGCGACGGTCTCGGTGGCCTGACGACGAGCGTCCTCGATGATCTTCTCGGCCCGCTCGGGATCGTTGTGGACCTGGCGGCGGGCCCGCCCGAGGTCCATCGCGAGCCGCACCAGCCGCTGCTGCGGCCCGTCATGGATGTCGCGTTCGAGCCGACGCATCGACGCCGACTCGGCCACCCGCGCCGCGTCCCGCGAATCCTGGACCCGCTCGACCTGCCCCTGAAGCTCCGCACGCCCGCACAGCAGCACGGAGGCCAGCCCGGCGTGCGTCAGCGCGGCCATCCGCATCACCCAGGGCAGGGTGAGCAGCGCGAAGACGCCGAATCCGGTGTTCAGCATGATCTCGGGCTCGCGCCCCTCACCCATCCCGATGAGCGACGCGAGGGTGACGCCGTCCTCGTCCATGGGCAGGAACCGCTCCCAGTACCAGTAGGTCAGCCCGCCGCCGACCGCCGCCCACCAGGCCACCGCCACCGAGAACGCGACCGTCCCGGTCACCAGACCCACCAGCGACCACACGACGTCCAGCCAACTCTGCGGATCCCGCAGGGGCATGAGAACCCGCCGCACGACCCCGTCGCCCTCCCGGGCCCGAAGGTAGCGGGGCCCGGGCGCCGACCGCCCCAGCATCCCGCGAAGCCGAACCCGCTCGGCCACCGCGAACCCGCGAGCGATCAGCACCGAGAGCGTCATCAGCGCCAGCCCGACCCCCAGGACCGACAATCCCGCACCGGTGGCGAGCACCGGCACCACCACCACGAAGGCGGCGAGAGAGACGGGAAAAGCCGTGAGCGCGTAGGCGGAGTCGAGCAGCACACGCTGAACCCCGCGAATCCGGACCGGAGGTCGTTCGAGCCGCGTCGTGGTCGTCGTCATGCCCTTCATACTTCTCGCCACCCGAAGCGGACACCATCCAGCCAGCCCGACACTTCCGGACTCGGCGCCTATCTCCCGCCGAGGGCGCTCCAGTAGAACCCGTACGCGACCATCAGCCCGCACAGGGTGAGCAGCGCCCACCCCGCCGCGGCCACGAGCGGCGGGTGACAACCTGCCGGGCAGTGTGATGCATTGACGCGGTGTTTGCGTCAATGCATCATGGCGGCATGCTGTTTCCCACGCCGGAGCTGGATACCGAGGATCTGCGGGTCCTCGGTGAGATCGAGCAGATGCGTCATGCGTTGCGTCACCAGGTGCGGGCTCCGGCCAAGTGGACGGACGGTCTGCGGAAGTTCCTCACGGCGGATGCCGTGGCCGCTTCCAACTCGATCGAAGGCTTCCGGGTTTCCACCGTCGATGTCGCCGATCTGATGGAAGGTGAACGCGACGTCGAGGTCTCCGAAGAGGACCGCGAAGAGACCCTCGCCTACCAGCGCATGATGACCTACATCCAGACGCTCCATGACGTGTCGGACTTCTCCTACGGCAAGGGGCTGCTGAACGGGCTCCACTGGATACTCCAAGGGCATCGCCACAACACGCGGAAACCGGCGGGCCAGTGGCGGATAGGCCCCGTCTACGTGACCGACACGCGTGACCCGAGCATCGCCGCGTACACGGCTCCGGACGAATCCCGCGTGCCCGCCCTGATGGCGGAGCTCATCGACTGGCTGAACGCCGACGACGGGACGCATCCGCTGGTGCGCGCGGCCATGGCTCATCTGCACCTGGTGTCGATCCACCCCTGGAGCGACGGCAACGGACGCATGTCCCGCTCCCTGCAGACCTTGATGATCGCCCGCGAAGGCGTGCTGGCCCCCGAGTTCTCCTCGATCGAGGCTTGGCTGGGCCGTCCGGGCAACACCTGGGAGTACTACCGCGAACTGGGCGCCCGCGGCGCCACCTACCTGCCGGATCAAAACGTCCACTCCTGGATCCGCTTCAACCTCACCGCCTACCACCAGCAGGCCCAGACCGTCCAAGCCCGCCTCGACCGGTCCGTCAAGGTCTGGGCGGCCCTGACGGAATTCGTCGCGGGCATGCCCTTCGACGAACGCACGGTCTCGGCCCTCCACGAGGTCGCGATGGCCGGCCGCGTCCGTCGCCTGCGCTACGAGCACGCCGAGTCCCTCAGCACCCAGCAGGCCCAACGCGACCTTCGCGACCTCGTCACCGCGGGCGTTCTCGAATCGGTCGGCCGCACCCGGTCCCGCTACTACACTCCTGGCCCGCGCTTCCCCGAGCCCGCACTCGAGATCGCCCGCACACCGATATCACTGACATCCCCTTACCCGGTATGACGGTCCGCCCGGTCGTCGGAGGCCGGATACGCGGACGTGCCGTGAGCGGCGCTGGGCGGCCGATCGCTCAGCGGTGGTCTGCGGTCGGGGACGGGTCGAGCGGGGCGGGGCGGGGGCGGAAGGTGCGGCGGTAGGTGTCCGGGGGGACTCCTATCGCGCGGTTGAAGTGGCGGCGGAGGGTCGTGGCGGTGCCCATGCCGGTGGCGGCGGCGATGGCGTCGACGCTCTCGCCGGTGGTCTCCAGGAGTTCCTGGGCGTGGCGGATCCGCTGGTTCAGCAGCCACTGCAGCGGGGTGGTGCCGGTGGCGGACCTGAAGTGGCGGGTCAGGGTGCGGGAGCTCATCCGCGCCTGGCGGGCCAGGTCCTCCACGGTCAGCGGGTGGTCCAGCCGTTCGATCGCCCAGGGGAGCAGGCCGGCCAGCGGGTGGCGTTCGGGGGCGGGCACCGGGGTGGTGACGAACTGGGCCTGGCCGCCCTCCCGGTGCGGTGGCACCACCAGGCGGCGGGCGAGGGTGTTGGCGACCGAGGAGCCGTGGTCGAGGCGGACGAGGTGCAGACACAGGTCCATGGCGGCGGCCTTGCCCGCGGAGGTGAACACGTCTCCGTCGTCGACGTAGAGGACGTCGGGGTCGACCTCGACGTTCGGGTATCGGGTGGCCAGGTGCCGGGTGTGCGCCCAGTGGGTGGTGGCGCGCCTTCCGTCCAGCAGCCCGGCGGCGGCCAGCACGAAGGCGCCCGTGCAGAGGGACGCCACGCGTGCGCCCGCCGCGTGGGCCGCGCGTACGGCGTCGACCAGGTCGGCGGGCGGCTCCACCTCGACGTCCGCCCAGCCGGGGACGATGACGGTGTCGGCGTGCGGTAGCCGGTCGAGGCCGTGGTCGGGTTCCAGACGGAACAGATCCGCACGTACGGGGCCCGGGCCGCAGACGAGAAGGTCGTACCAGGAGTCGACCTTGCCGATCATTCCTGGCCCGAAGACCTCGCAGGCCATCGCCAGCTCGAAGTGCAACATGCCGTCGGTGACGGCCAACGCCACAGTACCCATGTCGGAAATTGTACGGGTAATGGCGTTCCAGCCACTCGTGGCAACGATCTTCCCTCGCCAGGATGAGTCACAACAGACCACACCAGCAGGGAGAAACTCATGGAATCGGCACAGAAGGTCGTGGTTTACGGCGCGTACGGGCACACCGGCCGCTTCGTGGTGGCGGAACTGCTGGAGCGCGGGTTCCACCCGATCGTCTCGGGCCGGAACGCCGACCGGGTGCACGCGCTGGCCGCGTCCCGGGGCGGACTGGACGCGCGCCCGGCGTCCGTCGACGATCCGGCCTCCCTCGACCTCGCCCTGGCCGACGCCGCAGCAGTGATCAACTGCGCGGGCCCCTTCGCCACGACCGCGGGACCCGTGATCGAAGCCGCGCTGCGCGCGGGCATCCCCTACGTCGACGTGGCGGCCGAGATCGAAGCGAACGCCGACACCTTCACGCACTTCACGGACCGCGCCCGCGCCGCCGGAACCGTGGTCCTGCCCGCGATGGCGTTCTACGGCGGCCTCGGCGACCTCCTGGTCACCGCCGCGATGGGCGACTGGACGACCGCCGACGAGGCACACGTCGCCTACGGCCTGAGCAGCTGGCACCCCACCCCCGGAACGCGCGCGTCGGGCGGAGTCTCACGGGAGCGACGCGACGGCCGACGCGTCGTCTACACCGGCGGCCGGCTGGAGTACCGCGACGACGCCCCGCCGACCCGGGAGTGGCGCTTCCCCGAACCGCTGGGCCTCCGAACCGTCATCGGAGAGTTCACCATGGCCGACGTCGTCACCATCCCCAGCCACCTCCCCATCCCCGAAGTGCACACCTCCATGGCACTCGAAGCCGCCCAGGACCTCGCCTCCCCCGACGCCCCCGAGCCGACCCCGGCCGACGAGTCCGGACGGTCCACCCAGACCTTCCTCGTCGACGCCGTCGTCCGTCGCGACGGCGTCGAACGACGCGCCGCGGTGAGCGGCCGCGACATCTACGCCATCACCGCACCCCTCATCGTCGAAGCGGTCGACCGCATCCTCACCGGCCGCACCAGGACGACCGGCGTCGCCTCCGCCGGAGCCCTCTTCGACGCCCCCGACTTCCTCCGAGCCCTCACCCCCCACCTCCACCAGCACGATGTCCTCACCGCACCCTGACGACCGGAGACCGTTCGGAGCCGAGACGTCGTCAATGGGGTGTGTCGGGGCGGATCGGGCTGAGGGAAACCGGGCGGAGGCGGAGGGCGCTCGCGAACCAGGCGATGGCGACGCAGAGCGTCAGGGTGAGGGCGAAGTGGAACAGGCCGCTCGGGAGGCTGTCGGCGGCGGGGGTCTGGATGGCATAGGCGGACAGTTCGCGGGTGGACCACAAGGGGAGGAGCTTGGCGGCGGAGCCGTCGGGGTCCACCAGGAGCTGGAGGGCCATGATCGACAGGAGGGCCAGGGCGCCTTCGAGCTCCCGGGTGATGACGAGGCTGACGAGGGCGCCCAGCGGGGCGCTGATCAGCACCGTCGTCAGCAGGAGGAGGAACACCGCGGGAAGCCTCGCCAGGCCGTCCTGGGTGGCGGCGACGAGGACGAAGTACACGCCGGCCATGATGACGCCGATGCCCAGGAGGGCGAGCTGCCTGCCGAAGAACAACGCGGTGGGGGAGGCGCCGATCACGCTGAGCCGCTGGTCGAGGCGGCGGGCGCCGACGTGGCTGAACAGCGACAGGGTGGCGACGGCCCAGCCGACGCCGATCGCGAGGAAACGGACCGCCTGCCAGGACACGTCGATGCGCGCCCAGTAGAAGACGCACGGGAGGAGGAAGACGAACAGCAGGGCGACGCGGCGGCGGGCCAGTTCGCGCAGGCTGGTCGAGGCCACGGTCAGCAGCATCAGGGCTCCTCCACCGGTTGCAGTTCGAGGACGTGGTCGACGCGGTCGAGGTCGTGGAGCATGTGCGTGACGACGAGGATCCCGGCGCCGCCGTCCCGCCAGCGGAAGACCTGGTCCCAGAAGTCGACATAGGAGCCCTGGTCGAAGCCCTGATAAGGCTCGTCGAGCAGGATGAGCTCGGGCCGGTTGAGCTCGCTGAGGACGACGTTGAGCTTCTGCTGCGTTCCGCCGGACAGGTGCGCGACGACGACGCCCTCGCGCGGACGCCAGCCGAGCCGGGAAGCCAGGCCGGTGCCGATCGCCGCGGCCTTCTTCCGGCCCATCCGGTGCACCGCTCCGAACAGCCGGAAGTGCTCCTCCGGCGTCAGCAGCGGAGCGACGCCGTCCTGCTGGGGCGCGTAGCCGACCCGCGCGGTGCGCTCGACCACGCCTGACGTGGCGCGGGTGAGCCCGGCGCAGATGTTCAGCAGGGTGGACTTGCCCGAGCCGTTCGCGCCCACGATCGCCGCCACCTCGCCTGCGCGCAGGCTCAGGTGCACGTTCTTCAGAACCCGCCGACGGCGGTAGCGCTTGGAGACGCCGTGCAGCCGGAGCACCACCGGCCCTCGCGTACGGGACAGCGGCGCCGCGGTGGCTGTGGCGCTCCGCACGGCCTGGGCGACCGTACTGGCGTAGGCGACGGCCGGTCCGTACATCGCACGAGGGTCGATTCCGGCGGCCGCGGCCTCGGCCAGGGCGTCCCCCGCGAGCTCACGCGCCTCCGCGAGTGCGATCCCGGTGGACGTCAGGTGCTTGAGAAGCTGCGTCCCCCATTCCTCTTCGGGAGTCACGTCCCCACCTCCTCCGCGTCCAGTGGCGAGACGACGACGGCGTCCATCGCGGTCTTGAAGTGCTCCCATGCGTGTCGCCGTTCGCGCACGCCCGTCCGGCCGAGTTCGGTGAGCTCGTAGTACTTCCTGGGCGGCCCCGACGTGGACGCCTCCTTCTCCGTCCGGACCAGCCCCTGTTTCTCCAGACGCAGCAGGGCCGGATAGAGGGTGCCGCCCGGAACCTCGTCGAATCCCGCTTCGACGAGCCGTTCCGCCAGCCCCCGTCCGTAGTCGCGACGCTCGGCGAGCAGAGACAGCAGGCACACGTCCAGAAATCCGTGCAGCCACTGCTGCCTCATCTGTCTCCACATGGTAGGTAGGCTAACTGATTACCAGTACTCAGTCTAGCTATCATCCGAACCCGGGGCGGGGATGGCGTGTTCGGCGGCCCGGCTGACCTCCTCCCAGGCGGCCCAGGTGTCCATGCGGCGCCGGGAGATGTCGAAGGCGAGGTCGTAGACCATGCTGCCGAGGAGGAGGCGCAGCGGCGGGTCGTCGGAGGCGACCAGCTTCATCACCGCCTCGGCGGCCAGGCGGGGATCGCTGTCGATCGAGCCTTCGGCCCACTGCTTCTGCATTTCGGCGCGCAGCGAGTCGTACGCCTCCATCGGCTCGGTCATCGTCATGCCGGTCGAGTACAGGTCGGTCCAGTAGCCGCCGGGCTGGACGATGGTGACCTTAACGCCGAACGAGGCGGCCTCCATCGCCAGCGCCTCGCTCATGCCCTCCAAAGCGAACTTGCTGGCGCTGTACATGCCGTTGCTGGGGAAGCCTCCCAGAGCGCCGATGCTGGAGATCTGGAGAAGGTGTCCGGAGCCCTGGGCGCGCAGGTACGGCATCACCGCCTGGCTCACCCACAGGGCGCCGAAGAAGTTCGTCTCCATCTGGGTGCGGGCCTGGGCTTCGGTGAACTCCTCGAGCATGCCCAGGAACAGGACACCGGCGTTGTTGACGACGATGTCGAGCCGGCCGAAGTGCTCGACGGCCTTGGCGACGGCGGCGAAGACGGCGTCGCGGTCGGTGACGTCCAGCGGCAGGGTCAGCAGCCGGCTTTCGTGCTCGGCGGCGAGCTCGTCCAGCGGGGCGGTACGGCGCGCCACGGCGACGACTCGATCGCCCGCTTCGAGCGCGGCCTGGGCGAAGGCCCGGCCGAGACCCTTGCTGGCACCGGTGACGAACCAGACGCGGCTTGCGGGGGAGGTGGCCATGAGGAAACTCCTTCTCGATGAGGCAAGACGAGACGTTGCGTCTTGTCTTGCAGGAGCCATGGTGCACCCCGGACGAATCCATGTCAAGACGGACCGTCTCGTCTCAGCTAACATGAGCGCATGACGACGCAGAGCAGAAAAAGCCCCGACGCCGCCCGCCGCAGCGAGGCATCGCGCCGCGCCATCCTCACGGCGGCCTTCGAGCTGGTCGGAGAGGTCGGCTACGCCAAGCTCAGCATCGAGGGCATCGCCGCCCGCGCCGGAGTCGGCAAGCAGACCATCTACCGCTGGTGGCCGTCCAAGGGCGCGGTCCTGTTCGATGCCTTCCTCGCGCTCACCGAGGGACAGGACGGCCGGGAAGCGGCGCTGCCCGACACCGGAGACCTGGAAGCCGACCTCAAGACGGTCCTGCGCGCCACGGCCGACGAGCTGAACGATCCTCATTACGACGAGCCGATGCGGGCGCTGAACACCGAGATCCTCCAGGACCCCGCCCTCGCGGCCGCCTACGCCGAAAAGCTGGACGGACCGATGAAGGAACTGAAGAAGGAGCGGTTGCGCAGCGCGCAGCGTGCCGGGGAACTGTCCGACGACCTGGACCTGGACCTGGCCGTCGAGATGTTGTGGGGACCGCTGCGCACCCGGTGGCTCGAACGCGGCGGCCCCCTGACCCACGCGTACGCCGACCGGATCGTCGAGACGGCCCTCAACGGCCTGCGCCACCGCGCCTGACGGAAAAGCGAAACCCCGCCCTCGGGGAGGACGGGGTGGCGGTGGAGCCGTGGGGAATCGAACCCCAGACCTCCTGCATGCAAGGCAGGTGCTCTACCAATTGAGCTACGGCCCCTGGTGCGGCCAGAGTACCGGGGAAAGCCGCCGGTCGCGAACGGGTTCCCGGTCATGGAAACGGCGCCGCTGAAAGCGCGGCGCCGGTTCTCGTCAGCCCGTCACTCGGCGGAGGTCGCCTCGGTCCACAGGTCCAGCTCGGCGCGGTCCTGCTGGAGGCGCTTCCAGACCGCGAAACCGCCGAGGCCGAGAATGGCGAGCACGAGAAGCTTTTTCATGGTGAGGACCCCTTCACCGTCGACAGTGGTCAGAACTCAAACCTAGCAACGTCTGAACACTATCGAACGTCCCCTCCGGCTCTTCCGCGGGAGCGGGGGATCACCGAAACCGGCAGGGTCGAGAAGCCCCGCACGTTCGAGGAGTGCACGCGGACCGCCCGCCCGCCGTCCACGTCGTAGGAGGAGGCCAGCCGGGCCAGTTCGTCGAGCGCTATCCGCGCCTCCAGACGGGCCATGTTCGCGCCCAGGCAGTAGTGCCTTCCCGCGCCGAAGCTGATGAGCTGCGAGGTGTCGCGGCCCAGGTCGTAGCGGTCGGGGTCGGGGAAGACGTCCTCGTCGCGGTTGGCGGAGCCGACCAGCAGGAGCAGCCGCGACCCCGCCGGGACGGTCCGCCCGTGGACTGTGAAGTCCTCCGTGACGGTGCGCGCGAGCTGCTGGCTGGAGGTGTCGTAGCGCAGCGTCTCCTCGATCCAGCCGTCCACCGGTTCCTTCAGGGAACGCTCGACGAATCCGTGCCTCCAGGCCCAGTAGAGGGCGTTTGCGAGCAGCTTCGTCGTGGTCTCGTTGCCGGCGATGACCATGAGGAACAGGAAGGCGATGATCTCGCGGTCCGCGAGCCGGTCGCCGTCGAGCTCGGCCTCCAGCAGGGCCGAGGTGAGGTCGTCCCCGGGCTTGCGGCGCTTGGCCGCGAGCAGCTCCTCGTAGTAGCCGACCAGGGTGAGCGCCGCGTCCATCCCGGCGGGCGGCACGTCCTGCACGTCCTCCTCGCGGTGGACGACGACGTCGGCGAGCCTGCGCAGTTCGGGCCGGTCGGCCTCGGGCACGCCCATCAGCTCGGAGATGACGTCCATCGGCAGGACGCCTGCGAAGTCGGCGACGAAGTCGAAGGAGCCCTCCTCCACCAGGGGTTCCAGCAGTTCCCGGGTCATCTCCAGGATGCGCGGGTGCAGCTCGCGGACCCGCCGCGGGGTGAAGCCCTTGGACACCAGGCCGCGCAGGCGGGTGTGCCGGGGCGGGTCCAGCGCCAGGAACGACATCGTCCGGTGCGCCCACGGGCCCCACGCGGACGCGTCGAGCGTGACGCCGTTGATGCTGGAGAAGCGCTCCCATTCGCGGAAGGCGCCCGCGACGTCGGCATGCCTGGACAGCGCCCAGAAGTCGAGCTCCTCGTTGCGGTAGAGCGGCGCCTCGCGGCGGAGCCGGGCGTAGACCGGATAGGGGTCCTCGTGGATCCGGTAGTCGTACGGGCTGTACTCGAGATTACTGGACACGTGTCCAGACGTTAGTTCAACGCAACGGCGCGGGCAAGAGGGGCACCCCGAAGAGCTCAGCGCACGAGGAGACGGGCCACCTCGGCGAGCCGCTCGGCCGCCTCGGCGTAGGACATGTAGCCCATCCCCGCCTGGAGGAGCGCGCCCGAATAGGCCATCTCCAGCCCGTCCAGGATCAGCGGGTCCTCCCGTCCGAGGGCGTGCACCAGCCTCTTGTGGATGTCCACGCCGATGCGAAGCCGCAGCTCCTGCACGTCCGGATCGGACGCGAGGACCGCCGTCGTGCAGGCCGCCGCCAGCTCCGGCTCGCTCGCGACGAGCAGGAGGACGTCCTTGAGCGCCTGGGCCGCGTCTCCTTCGGTGAGCGGGAGCCCTTCCAGCCTGCGCCAGAAGACCTCGGTGAGAAGATGGTTCTTGGAGGCGAAGTAGGTGTAGGCGGTGGCCGCCGCCACTCCGGCGCGACGCGCGACGTTCCTGACGGTCAGCCCGTCGTACCCCGTCTCCCGCACCTCGGCGACGGTCGCCTCGGTCAGCCTGCGGACGGTGTCTGCCTGGCGGTCGGTCAGCCGCCGACGTGTGGACTCATGTACGGACACGTGTCCGGACGGTATCAGCCGCCGGTCACAGGACCGAGCATTCCTCCACAGCCGAACGGAGCCTGTGGAAGACCTTTTCGATCAGCTCCGCCACCTCGGCCTTCGACGCCTCCCCGTCCTCCCCCGCGAAGGCGCGCCGCACCCCCGTCGCGTAGACGGTGCGGTAGGCCGCCACCGCCCACGCCGCGGCCAGCCGGTTGCCGGGAGCGTCGGGATCCGTCCCGCCGGCCTCGGCGAAGAGCCGGGCGAGGAGGTCCTCCAGCTCCTCCACGAACTCCCGGACCCGGGCCGTCAACGCGGGCGACTCCAGCACCACCTGCCAGTACCGGGCGAAGGACGGCCTGCTCGCGTAACCGCCCAGCGCGTCGCCCTCCGCCAGGAGCCGAAGCATGAGATCACGCAGCACGGCCACCGGGTGGGCGCCCTCCGGACGCTCCCGCACCTCCCGGGCGACCAGCTCCAGCGCCTCGGGGAACCGGTCGAGGAACAGGTCCTCCTTGCGCGGGAAGTAGTTGAACACCGTCTTCGCCGACACCCCGGCCGCCTCCGCCACCTCCCCGACCGTGACGTCGTCGAACCCGCGTTCCAGGAAGAGCCCGGTGGCCGCGTCCGAGATCAGCTGCCGGGTCTCCCTTTTCTTGCGCTCCCGCAGCCCGTCTTCCACATTCCCCACCCTAGAACCGCCCTCCGGACGGACGAAGGCCCCGGTGCCCGTCGGCGCCGGAGCCCGAAGGCTCGTCCGCCTCACCGCTCGGTCGGCGCCAGCAGTGTCGTGACCAGGTCGTCCAGGCTGATCAGGCCGACGAGTCCGTGCTCGCCCCGCACCAGGCCGAGCTGGCTGTGCCGGCTCCGCAGGATCGCCAGCGCCCCGGCGACCGGGGTCTCGGGGGTGAGCACCGGCACCGGGTAGCCGGCGTCCATGGCGCGGAAGGGCTCGCCCTTGGCCCGCGCCAGATAGGCGTCCCTGGCGTGGACCATGCCGACCAGCTCGCCGTCGGCGTCCCGCAGCAGCAGCCGGGTGTGCCCGGTGTGCACCGCGGTGTCGACGACCGTCTCGGCGTCGGCGTCCGGCTCCACCGAGGTCAGCTCCTCCAGCGGGATGATCAGCGGGAGCAGGCTGGTCTCCGGCGCCTCCAGCGCCCGGCTCAGCACGTTGCGGTCCACCTCGTCGATCAGGCCCAGGCGGCGGGACTCCTCCACCAGATGCCTGAGCTGCTCGGGGGTGCGCGACACCGACATCGCGTCGCGCGGCTGGACGCGCATCAGCCGCAGCAGCGCGTTGGTCGTGCGGTTGAGAGCCAGCAGGACCACCCGGAACAGCTTGGTGAAGCCGCGGAACGGCAGCGCCAGCAGTATCGCCGCCCGCTCGGGGCGGGCGATCGCCCAGGACTTCGGCGCCATCTCGCCGATGACCATGTGCAGGAACGTCACCAGCGCCAGCGCGATCACGAACGACACCGCGTGCGAGACGGCGTCCGAGATCCCCAGCGCGTGGAAGGCGGGGCTGAGCACCTCGGCGATCACCGGCTCCGACACGATGCCCAGGCCCAGCGAGCACATCGTGATGCCCAGCTGGGCGCCGGCCAGCATCAGCGACAGCTCGCGGATCCCGGCCACCGCCGAGGCCGCGGCCCGGCTGCCCTCCGAGGCGGCCTTCTCCAGCCGGGGCCGCCTGGCGGCCACCAGCGCGAACTCCGCCGCGACGAAGAAGCCGTTGCCCAGCAGCAGGAGGACGGTCAGCAGGATTCCGGTGGGCACGCTCATGCCGGCTCCTCCTCCCGGACCGGCCGCTCCCGCAGCCGGATCCTGTCGGGCACGTGGTGGCCGTTGCTCAGCACCTCGATCTCGAGGGCACGGCCGCCCTCCTCCACCGTGATCACGTCACCGGGGTCGGCGAACCGCCCCAGCCTGCGCAGGACCAGCCCGGCCACCGTGTCGTAGTCCCCCTCGGGAAGCTCCAGTCCGGTGAGCTGCTCGACCTCGTCGATCCGCAGGCCGGCGTCCAGATGCCACCACTCGTCCTTGGGCGTGACCTGCGGGCTCTCCAGGTCGGTCTCGTCGGAGATGTCCCCGACGAGCTCCTCGGCGACGTCCTCCAGGGTCAGCAGCCCGGCGAACCCGCCGTACTCGTCGATCACCACGGCGATCTCGTCCCTGCGCTCCTGCATCTGCACGATCACCTCGGGCAGCGGCAGGGAGTCCGGGACGAGCAGCGCCTGGCGGGCCAGGCTCCCCGCGGTGACCTTGTCCCACTCCTCGGCGGAGACCGGCAGCATCTGCCGCAGCCCCAGGACGCCCATGATGTCGTCCACCCGCTCCCCGACCACCGGGTAGTGGGTGTGGCCGCTCCGCCCGATGACCTCGACGATCTCGTCGGCGGTGGCCTCGGCCGGGATGGTCACCACGTCGACCCTCGGGATCATCGCCTCGTCCGCGGTGTGCTCGGAGAAGACCAGGGCCCGCTCCAGCAGGTGGACGTGCTCGTCGGCGAACTCCTCCTCCGACTCACCGATGATCAGGCCGAGCTCCTCCAGCGTCGCGCCGTGGTGCAGCTCCTCGACGGGCTCGATGCCCGCCGCCCGCAGCACCCGGTTGGCCGAGGAGTCGAAGAACCTGATCAGCGGGGACGCGACCGTAAGGTACAGCAGCGTGGACGGAGCCAGCGCCCGCGCCAGGGTCTCCGGTCTGGCCAGCGCGAGGTTCTTGGGGAAGAGCTCGCCCAGCACCATCTGGATGATGATCGCCAGAAGGAACCCGATTCCCAGCGCCACCCCGCCGACGGCGGCCTCGGGCACTCCCAGGGGTTCCAGCACCGGTCTGATCAGTTGTGCCAGGGCCGGTTCCGCGATGAAGCCCACCACCAGGGTGGTGACCGTGATCCCCAGCTGGGCGCCGGAGAGCATGAACGACAGCCGCTCCAGCACCTTGACGGCTCGCGCCGCCTTCTTGTCGCCCTCTCGGGCCGCCTGCTCCAATTCGAGCCGGTCGGCCGTCACGTAGGCGAATTCCTGCGCCACGAAGTATCCGGTCGCCGCCGTCAGGATGAACACGGCGGCCAACCCGAACAAGACCGTCACCGGGGTTCACCCGGCCTCTGCGACAGGCCCGCTCTATGACCGGAGTCCGAACTATCGGACACCGCACCCCTCTCCCTGATCGTTCTCTGTCCGGTTCAACGAACCGGAACGTCCAAGAGTTATCCCTTAAACCCTAAGCCCAGGAAACCTCTCGCTCTAGCAGGCCCTTCACGGTCTCCGCAGGAAAATCACCCTTTTCCGTACGGCCGCCCGTGGCCGACACGACCATTCGGTCACAGGGTGGAGACAGAGGGTCACGGGGCAGGCCGAAGGGAGCGGAACCACCACGTCAGAGCGGGTCGAGAGGAAGGCGGAGCATGACCACAGCCGAGGAACTGGTCGAACGGATGTTGACCGAGGCGGTGGCCGCGCTGGAGACGCTCGGCGTCTGCCTGGGCGTGCGGCTCGGGCTGTACGAGGCCCTGGCCGGAGGCCCCCTCGACGCGCACGGCCTCGCGGAGAAGGCCGGCGTCCACCCGCGCTACGCCCGGGAGTGGCTGGAGCAGCAGGGCTCGGCCGGCTGGCTGGCCGTGGCCGACGAGGGCGCGGGCGACCCGTACGCGCGGACTTTCCGGCTGCCGGACGAGGTGCACGAGGTCCTCATCGACCAGGACAGCGCCTTCTACGCGGGGACGCTCCCCGGCTTCGTCGCGTCCGTCGCCGGGGTGGTCGACCAGGTGGCCGACGCCTTCCGGACCGGCGGAGGCGTCCCCTTCTCCGCCTACGGAGCGGGCACCCGGCACGGCATCGGACGGCTCAACCGGCCGATGTTCCTCCGTTCGATCGCCGGATGGATCGACGCCCTGCCCGACGTCTCCGCCCGGCTGGCCGAGTCCGCCCGGCTGGTCGAGGACGCAGCCCACGTCCTGGACCTGGGCTGCGGCACGGGCTGGTCCACGATCGCCATCGCGGAGGCCTTCCCCGCCGCCCGGGTGCACGGCGTCGACCTCGACGAGGCCTCGGTGATCGAGGCCCGGGAGAACGCCGTGTCCCGGGGCGTCGCCGACCGCGTCGCCTTCTTCCACGCCGACGCCGCCGCCTTCGACCCCGGCGGCGCCCGGTACGACCTGGCCTGCGTCTTCGAGTCCCTCCACGACATGGCCGATCCCATAGGGGTCCTGCGCAATGTAAGGCATGTGCTCGTCCCCGGAGGCTCCGTCCTCATCGGAGACGAACGCGTGGCCGACGCCTACGCCACGCCCGGCGGCCTCCTGGAACGCCTCAACTACGGTTTCAGCACCCTTCACTGCCTTCCTGCGACCCGTGCCGAGGGGGCCAAGGTGGAGGCCGGCACCGTCCTGCGCTCCCCGACCGTCGGCGAATACGCCGTCGCGGCCGGGTACGCGTCCTTCAAGGAGGCCCCGATAGACCACGACCTGTGGCGCTTCTACCACCTCACCGCCTGACGCGCGGTGCCGCGAGCCCCTCGCCTGGCCGATCACGGTGGTCCATGAGCGCCATGGATCCACGTGAAACCATGCCCCCTCCCGAATCTCCCCTTATCGATCTAGGGTGTCGACCGGATAAATACGAAAGTTCAGGTGGTAGCCGACCGAGGGGATCTTCATTGAGCTGGTCTTGGCAGGAGCAGGCGGCGTTCCGGGCACGGGTGCGGGGCTGCCTGCTCGGCGGGGCGCTGGGGGACGCACTCGGCTATCCGGTCGAATTCGACTCGCTGGCGGCGATCCGGAGCAACCACGGTCCGGACGGCGTCGTGGGGCTCGTCCCCGACGCCGCCGGGCGGATCGGGCTGGTCACCGACGACACGCAGATGACGTTGTTCACCGCGGAGGGGCTGATCCGCGCCTCCTCCCGGCAGGAGCAGAGGGGCTTCTGCAACCCCACCGAAGTGGTGCGCAACGCCCTGCTGCGCTGGCTGGAGACCCAGCGGTCCGCACGGCCCGAGCCTCCGGACGAGATCGTCCGCACGGGATGGCTGCGGGAGCAGGAGTGGCTGTACGCGCGGCGGGCGCCGGGCAACGCCTGCCTGTCCGGGCTCGAGGCCCACCGGCGCCCCGGCGGATCCTCCGGGCCGGTCAACCCCGACTCCAAGGGATGCGGCGGCGTGATGCGATCCGCGCCCTTCGGGATCGCCTGCCTCCCCGACCGCGCCTTCGACCTGGCGGCCGACTGCGCGAAACTCACCCACGGCCATCCCACCGGCTACTACTCGGCCGGCGCCTTCGCCAAGATCGTCGCCCACCTCATGGCGGGCGAGTCCCTGCGCGGAGCCGTCCTGCAGACCCTGGAGACGCTGCGGAGCCACCCGGGGCACGAGGAGACCTCCGACGCCCTCCGGCAGGCCCTGGACCTCGCGGACAAGGGCAGCCCCAGCCCGGCGAAGGTCGAGAGCCTCGGTGAGGGCTGGGTGGCGGAGGAGGCGCTGTCCATCGCCGTCTACTGCGCGCTGGCCGAGACCGTCTCGGCGGCGGGCGCCCTCATCCTCGCGGTCAACCACGGCGGGGACAGCGACTCCACCGGCTCGATGTGCGGCAACCTCGTCGGCATCCGCCACGGCGACTTCGGCCTGCCCCCGGACTGGCTGGCCCTGCTGGAGGGCCGCGGCACCATCACCGAACTCGCCGACGACTTCGCCACCCGGTTCATGCCCGGCTCCCGCACCCCCGCCTGGGAGACCCGCTACCCGGGCTGCTGACGCCTCCTCACGACGATCGTCGACACCCCGAAGAAACCACTCTCGTACACCGGGGAGCAGCTACCACTCAGGGCTGCCGACGCCTTCCCACAATGATCGTCGGCATTATGGAGAACCGCCGGCGGACCACCGTTGGAGCAGCCGCTACCCGGGGCCGCCGACGCCTCCTGCCGGTGCAAGGTATCGCGGTGGTCCGCCGTCGTTCCGGACGGAGGGTCGCTATCCGGATGGCCGGCAGCCGCAGCGGGGGGCGGCGTCGTATCCGGCCAGGGTCGCGGCGATGTCGTGCAACGCGACGGCCCGCTGTTCGGGGGCGCCGATCGTGTGGGCCAGCCGCTCGGCCTCCGGCGGGTCTATCGCGGCCAGGGCCTGGACGGTCTCGCGCAGCACCGCGTCGCGGTCGTAAGGACGCACGACGGTACGCGCGAGGCTCTCCGCCTCGGCCAGCAGCCCGCGTGCATGATGCGGGGACTCCACGGTCACCGCGACCGCGACGTCCCGGAGCGCCTGCGCGCGGTGGGCCGGATCGTCGATGCCGCGCGCCAGCCGCTCGGCCTCCGGCGGGTCCAGCCCCGCCAGCACCCCGACGACCGCGCGCAGCGCGGCCGCGCTCACCCGCGGTGCCGCCGCCTCCGCGAGCAGGGCCCGCGCCCGTACGGGGTCCTCGGCGCCCAGCGCCTCGGCCACGTCCCGCAGCCTCCACGCCCGGGACTCGGGATCGGGGATGGCGAGGGCGATGCGTTCGGCGAACGCCGTGTCCCGTCTCGCCTGCGCCCTGACCAGGTCCAACCACGGGGTGATACGGAAGTCGGGGTCCTCGATGTCGTCGATGATGCGCTCCGCGGCGACCGGGTCCCGCGCGGAGACCGCCCTGACGATGCCGCCCAGCGCCACGTCGCGGGTGCCCGCGTGCTCGATGCCGCGCGCCAGCCGCTCGGCGGCCGCCGGATCCCGTCCCGCCACGGCCTCCACGATGGATCCCAGCGACCTGGCCCGGACCTCGGGGTCGTCGATTCCGCGCGCCAGCCGCTCGGCGGCCGCGGGATCCTGCCCGGCCATCGCCTCGACGATCCGGGAGAGCCAGCCGTTCTGCGGAGGCAGATCCCCGTCCCAGCCGCCGCCCCTGGTGGACCTGTCCCCGCGGACCAGGCGTTCGGCGTCGGCCAGAAGCTCCCTCGCCCTCTCCGGATCCCGTCCGGCGAGCGCTCCGGACACCCGGCAGGCCATTCCCACCCGTTCGGACGTGCTGGGAATCGCGGCGACGCACTCCGCGGCCTCCCTCAGCAGTTCCTTCGCCCGTTCCGGATCCCGGTCGGCCACCGCCTCGGCGAGGTCGCACAGCGCGGCGGGCATGTCGTACTGCCCGGAGATGTTGCGGACGAGGCGCTCGGCGTCCTCCGGGTCGTGCACCGCCAGCAGTTCCACCAGGCCGCGCAGGATCCCGTCCCGGGAGACGACCGGGTCGGAGACGGTGTAGGCGAGGGCCTCGATGGCCGTCAGCAGCTTCTTGGCCAGGCTCGCGTCATCGCCCGCCCGCGTCTTGGCGATGGTCAGCAGCAGGTGGGCCTGGAAGTGCGGTTTGGTGACGGTGCGGGCGAGGCGCTCCGCCTCCTCCGGGTCCTCCTCGGCCAGCACCTCGACGATGCCCTGCAGCACCGGCATCCGGTGGTGCCAGAACGGGATGGACCACGCGATCCGTTCGGCCTCCGCCAGCAGGCGCAGCCGGTACCGCGACTCGTAGGGGGCGCAGGCCCGGTGCAGCGTCTCGGCGACCTCGGCGGCCTTGGAGGGGCCGCGCCCGGGCTCCTTCGCCAGCAGATCGCGCAGATGGGCGTCGAGTTCGGGCAGGACGCCCCGCCGCAGCGAACGGGCCGACGGCGTCGCCTCGGCGGGCACGACCTCCCTGCCGGTGAGAAGGCAGAAGATGGTGGCGCCGAGCGAGTACAGGTCGGCGCGTTCGTCGAGGTCCTCGGCCTTCTCCGGTTCGTGCAGCACGGCGAGGCCGAAGTCGCACAGTTTCACGGTGCCGTCGTCCGACAGTAGTAGGCAGGAGGGCTTCACCTCGCCGTGCACCAGGCCCGCGGAGTGCGCGGCGGCCAGCGCGTCCGCGGCCTGGATGCCGTAGTCGAGAGCGGTGCCGATCGGAAGACCGCAGGGCGCCTGCTTCAGTTCGGTGCCCAGGTCCCGCCCTCCCCAGGGCTCCAGGACCAGGAACGGGCGCCCCTCGTACTCGCCGACGTCCTGCACGGGGGCGATGCCCGGGTGGCTGAGCTCGACCGCGGCCCGCGACTCCCGCTGGAAGTGCTCGATGGCCTCTTCGCGGGCCGCCGCGTCCTCCGGAGGATCCGCGGGCGGCACCCGGATCGTCACCACCCGGCCGAGGAAGAGATCGACCCCCTGCCAGATCTCGCCCTCGCCGTCACTGCGTACCGGTTCGTCCAGCCGGTACCTGCCCGCCAGTTCGACCCCCGCCCGCATGCCACCTTCTTCCCCGTTCGTCACCCATGGCCTTATCAAGCTTTACCAATAGTGACAAAGAGATGCCTTTCCCCGTCATCGGGGTCGGCGTGAGAAGACACAAGGCCGGTCCTCTGTCGAGGACCGGCCTTGTGAACTGCCACTTAAAGGACTACTGCGTCGCAGTCGACCGTGTAGCCTCCGGGTGGGCGTACCAGGACTTGAACCTGGGGCCTCATCCTTATCAGGGATGCGCTCTAACCGACTGAGCTATACGCCCGGGGCGTTGCCGGGAGGACTTCCTCCGTGGCGACGAGAAGTGAGATTACCCCATCTCATCGGGCAACGCGAACTGGTTACTCGGCCTCCTTCAGGGTGACCTCCACCCCGCCCACGAACTCGGTCGCCAGGTTGTAGATGACCGAGCCCACGGTGGCCAGAGCCGTGATGAGCAGCACGTTCAACGCGCCCATGAGAGCCGTGTAACCCAGGATCCGGCCGGCGGAGAACCAGTTGCCCGCGTCGGACCCCTGGCCCGAGGAGCCGTTGGTGGTCTCGTTGATGGCCTCGGAGATGGAGTCGAAGACCCCCAGCCCCGACAGCACCATGTACAGGACCGTGACGGCCACGAACAGCACGACGAAGCAGACCAGCGACATGACGAAGCTGAACTTCATCACCGTCCACGGCTCGAACCGCGCGATCTGCAGATGGGCCTTGCGCGCCGTCTTGCCGTCCTTGCCCTCCTCCTCGGCGGAGGCTCCGGAGTCGCCCCCGGTCAGCTGGCGGCCCAGCCTGGAGGCGAGCGCCGCGGCGGCGGACGCGGCCGAGGCCACCGGACGGTCGGTGCTCGGCTGCGGTGGCAGCGGCGACTTCGGCTCCGGGGACGGCGTCGTGGAACCGGCGGACGCGCCGTCCTGTGAGGAGGCCTTCTCGGACGCGGTGGACCCCCACCCCGGGGCGCGGTCGGCGAAGACCGAGTCCGACGGCTCGGCGGCCACCGTCCAGGGAGCGTCGACGACCGTCTCGTCAGCGGCCGGGCTCATGACGGGCTTCGACGTCCCGCCGTCCCCGTCCTCGGCGCTCTTCGGGGAAGACCCGTTCTGCTCGGTGGGTACGGCCTCGTTCACCCTGGTCTTCTCGGAGTCGCCGGAATCGGAGTTGCCGTCCGCCTGGTCCTCGTTCTGGGAGGTCGTACTCACGGGCTCTCACTTCCCTCTTCCTCCGGCGCGACTTCTGCAGAGTCCTCGATCGACTCTACGTTCCTCGCGATGGCGACCACGACATCGCCCTCCGCGAGGTTGACGAGCCGAACCCCCATCGTCTGCCTGCCGGACTGCTTGATCTCGCCCGCACTGGTACGGATGACGCCGCCGCTCGACGTCATAGCGAACACCTCGTCCTCGGGACGGACCATGAGCGCGCCGACCAGCCTGCCGCGATTTTGCACGATCTTAGCGGTGAGCACACCCTTGCCACCCCGGCCCTGCACGGGGTACTGGTCGGCCGGCGTGCGCTTGGCGTAGCCGCCCTCGGTGGCGATCAGCACCTCCTCGTCGCCGCCCTCGCGGATGACGTGGACGTCCAGGAGGTCCTGGTCCTCGGCGAACCGCATCCCGATGACGCCCCGGGTGTCGCGGCCCATCGGCCGGAGCTGGTCGTCGTCGGCCTTGAAGCGGATCGCCTGCGCCGAGGTCGAGACCATCAGCAGGTCGTCCTCGGCGGAGACCAGGCGGGCCGCGATGACCTCGTCGTCGTCCTTGAGGCCGATCGCGATGAGGCCCGCCGAGCGGGGCGAGTCGTAGGCGCTGAGCGCCGTCTTCTTGATCATGCCGGTCTTGGTGGCGATGACCAGGTACGGAGCCACCTCGTAGTCGCGCAGGTCCATGACCTGGGCGATCTTCTCGTCCGGCTGGAAGGCCAGCAGGTTCGCCACGTGCTGGCCGCGCGCGTCCCGGCCGCTGTCGGGGAGCTCGTACGCCTTGGCCCGGTACACCCGGCCCTTGTTGGTGAAGAAGAGGATCCAGTGGTGCGTCGTCGTCACGAAGAAGTGCTCGACGATGTCGTCCTGCTTGAGCTGCGCGCCCCGGACACCCTTGCCGCCGCGCCGCTGCGCCCGGTAGTGGTCGGTGCGGGTGCGCTTGGCGTACCCGTCCCGGGTGATGGTGATGACCATGTCCTCTTCGGCGATGAGGTCCTCGATGGACATGTCGCCGTCGAACGGGATGATCTCGGTGCGCCGCTCGTCGCCGTACTTCTCGACGATCACCGCGAGCTCCTCGGCGACGATCGACCGCTGCCGCACGGGAGAGGACAGGATGTCGTTGTAGTCGGTGATCTCGGCCATCAGCGAGTCGTACTCGTCCGTGATGGCCTGGCGCTCCAGGGCCGCGAGTTTGCGCAGCTGCATGTCCAGGATGGCGCGGGCCTGGATCTGGTCGATCTCCAGCAGGTTCATCAGGCCGCGCTCGGCCTCGGACGCCGACGGGCTGCGCCGGATGAGGGCGATGACCTCGTCGATGCGGTCCAGCGCCTTGAGCAGGCCGCGCAGGATGTGGGCGCGCTCCTCGGCCTTGCGCAGCAGGAAGCGCGTGCGCCGGACGATGACCTCGATCTGGTGCGTCACCCAGTTGCGGACGAACTGGTCGATGCGCAGGGTGCGCGGCACCCCGTCGACCAGCGCCAGCATGTTGGCGCCGAACGTGTCCTGAAGCTGGGTGTGCTTGTACAGGTTGTTGAGGACGACCTTGGCGACGGCGTCGCGCTTCAGGACGATGACCAGGCGCTGGCCGGTCCGGCCCGACGTCTCGTCCTTGACGTCCGCGATGCCCGACAGCTTGCCCTCGCGGACCAGCTCGGCGATCTTCAGCGCCAGGTTGTCCGGGTTGACCTGGTAGGGCAGAGAGGTGACGACCAGGCAGGTGCGGCCCTGGATCTCCTCGACCTCGACCTGGGCGCGCATCGTGATGGAGCCGCGGCCGGTGCGGTAGGCGTCCTCGATGCCGCGGCGACCGACGATGAGCGCGCCGGTCGGGAAGTCCGGGCCCTTGATGCGCTCGATGAGCGCGTCGAGCAGCTCCTCGTCGTCGGTTCCGTAGTTCTCCAGGTACCACTTGACGCCGTCGGCGACCTCGCGCAGGTTGTGCGGCGGGATGTTCGTCGCCATGCCGACCGCGATGCCGGCCGATCCGTTGACCAGCAGGTTGGGGAACCGGGACGGCATGACGTCCGGTTCCTGCTGCTTGCCGTCGTAGTTCGGCGAGAAGTCGACGGTCTCCTTGTCGATGTCGCGCAGCAGCTCCATCGCCAGCGGGGCCATCTTGCACTCGGTGTACCGCATGGCCGCCGCCGGGTCGTTGCCGGGCGAGCCGAAGTTGCCCTGGCCGTCGACCATCGGGTAGCGCAGCGACCACGTCTGCGCCAGCCGCACGAGGGCGTCGTAGATCGAGCTGTCGCCGTGCGGGTGGTAGGAGCCCATGACGTCGCCGACGACGCGCGCGCACTTGAAGTAGCCGCGGTCGGGCCGGTAGCCGCCGTCGTACATCGCGTACAGGACACGCCGGTGCACCGGCTTGAGGCCGTCGCGGACATCGGGAAGCGCCCGGCCCACGATCACCGACATCGCGTAATCGAGATAGCTCCTGGCCATCTCGTCCTGGATGTCGACCGGTTCGACCCGGTCGTGACCCTCGCTCGTCACCTCGGTCACTTGCACAACCCTCTTCTTCGTGGTGGTTCTGGAAAAGGCCGGGAGGCGACCTGTGGATCAGATGTCGAGGAAGCGGACATCCTTGGCGTTCCTCTGGATGAACGACCTGCGGGCCTCGACGTCCTCGCCCATGAGGACGGAGAACAGGTCGTCCGCCTGCGCCGCGTCGTCCAGGGTGATCTGCAGCAGGACGCGCCGGGCCGGGTCCATCGTGGTGGACCACAGCTCGTCGGCGTTCATCTCGCCCAGGCCCTTGAACCGCTGGATGCCGTCGCTGGCGCGCGGGTCGCGCTTGCCGGCCGCCAGGCCCGCCTCGATGACCTGGTCCCGCTCCCGGTCGGAGTAGACGTAGTCGTAGTCCGTACCGGTCTTGTTCCACTTGATCTTGTAAAGCGGCGGCTGGGCCAGGTAGACGTGACCGGCCTCGACCAGCGGCTTCATGAAGCGGAACAGCAGGGTGAGCAGCAGCGTGCGGATGTGCTGGCCGTCGACGTCGGCGTCGGCCATCAGGATGATCTTGTGATACCGCAGCTTGGTGACGTCGAACTCGTCGTGGATGCCCGAGCCCAGGGCGGTGATCATCGCCTGGACCTCGAGGTTCTTGAGGACCTTGTCGATGCGGGCCTTCTCGACGTTCAGGATCTTGCCGCGGATCGGCAGGATGGCCTGGAAACGGGGGTCGCGGCCGCCCTTGGCCGAACCGCCCGCCGAGTCGCCCTCGACGATGTAGATCTCCGACTCGGCCGGGTCGGTGGACTGGCAGTCGCTCAGCTTGCCCGGCAGGGACGTCGTCTCCAGCAGGCTCTTGCGCCGGGTGAGGTCGCGCGCCTGGCGCGCGGCGATCCGGGCCCGGGCCGCCTGCGACGACTTGTTGATGATCTCCTTGGCCTCGCCGGGGTTGGCGTCGAACCAGTCCTTCAGGAAATCGTTGCAGGTCTTCTGCACGAACGACTTGGCCTCGGTGTTGCCGAGCTTGCCCTTCGTCTGGCCCTCGAACTGCGGATCGGACAGCTTGATCGAGATGATCGCGGTGAGCCCCTCCCGGACATCGTCGCCGGTGAGGTTCTCCTCCTTCTCCTTGAGCAGCTTCTGGTCGCGCGCGTAGCGGTTGACGATGCTCGTCAGCGCCGAACGGAAGCCCTCCTCGTGGGTGCCGCCCTCGGCCGTGTTGATCGTGTTGGCGAAGCTGTGGACGGACTCGGAGTACGCGCCGCTCCACTGCATCGCGATCTCCAGCGCGATGCCGGTGCCCTCGGTCTCGAAGTAGATGATCGAGTTGTGGACCGGCTCCTTCTTGTCGTTGAGGTGCCGGACGAAGTCGGCGATGCCGCCCTCGTAGTAGTACGTGACGGTGAAAGGGTCGCCCTCGTCCGTCTCGTGGCCCACCCGCTCGTCGATCAGGGTGATGGACAGGCCCTTGTTGAGGAAGGCCATCTCCTGGAAGCGGCGGCTGAGCGTCTCGAAGCTGTACTCGGTCGCCTCGAAGATCTCGCCGTCGGCCCAGAACGTGACGAGGGTGCCCGTCCGGGTGGTCTCCTCGTCCTGCGACAGGGGGGCCAGCGGCGTCCCCCGCTCGTACTGCTGCCGCCAGACGTGCCCCTCGCGGCGGACCTCCACCTCGAAGCGGCTGGAGAGCGCGTTCACGACGGCCGCGCCGACACCGTGCAGACCGCCGGAGACCGCGTAGGACTGGCTGTCGAACTTGCCGCCGGCGTGCAGCGTGGTGAGCACCAGCTGGACGGCGGGGACCTGCTCGACCGGGTGCAGGCCGACCGGGATGCCGCGGCCCTCGTCCAGGACGCTCACCCCGCCGTCGGCGAGCAGCGTCACAACGATCTTGTCGTTGTATCCGGCGAGAGCCTCGTCCACCGCGTTGTCGACGATCTCGTAGACCAGGTGGTGGAGTCCTCGCTCACCGGTGGAACCGATGTACATGCCGGGGCGTTTGCGTACCGCTTCCAGGCCCTCGAGGACAGTGATGGAACTAGCGTCGTACGACAAAGGGAAGCCTCCTGCCGGGGACACCCACCGTCTGCGCATGCCCCGTAACACGCGATTTTGGTCGAACCACAGTTGAAAAAACGGATGGCGATCGCATCATGACCAATACAGATCGCCACGTTACGGCGCAGTGTCCGGAACCCGGTCTCAGTCTACCGGGTCAGGGGGCGAAAGTTGCCATTGACCGGCGCTGAGCGCTCATCTGGCGGCCAAACGGACGGGAACGCACATCCCCCTACTCGCCCCGGGGGGTACTGGCGCGTACGTGGCGCTTGACAAACGCACCCGGCCCTCCCCCGCCCGCTTAACGGACACGCCACTGACCGGGCTTGCGCGCCGACTGCGGACCGACCACCTTCACCCGCTGGACCGCGCCGTCCCCCAGCTCCTCGTTGAGCCTGCGCACCAGCTGCCCGGCCAGCAGCCGCACCTGCTGCGCCCAGGCCGGGGAGTCGCAGTTGACGACCAGCTCGCCGTCCTCGAACGCGCCGGGCGAGGTGTGCTCGGCCAGATCGCGTCCGACGATGCCCTCCCAGTTGCCGAAGACCCCGCCCATGGCGGCGCGCTCCTCCCAGCCCCGGTCGGCGAGCAGCTTCTTGATGCCCGACCCGAACGGCTGGGGGCCGTCGCCCCGCCTGGGATCCCGGCCCGGCCGGGCCCCCTGGCGGGAGCGGCGGCGCCCCGGGACGGACTGACGTTTGGCGGCGTCCGCCCTGGCCTGCGCGAGCGCCTCGCGGGCCAGCTCGATGCCGGTCTTCGGCTTCGGTTCATCCTCAGGCACGGCTCACCTCCCCTGCGGCGACGTTATAAGAGGCCCCTGACAGTTCCGCGGGGACGTCCTCGGGCACGGCCGCGGTGATCAGCACCTGCTCGGCGGGGGAGACCATCTCGGCCAGCCTGCGCCTGCGGCCGGAGTCCAGCTCGGCGAAGACGTCGTCGAGGATGAGGATCGGATCGTCCCCGTCGGAGCGCAGCAGCTCGTAGGCGGCCAGACGCAGCGCCAGCGCGAACGACCAGGACTCGCCGTGGCTCGCGTAGCCCCGGGCGGGGAAGTCGCCGAGCTTGAGCAGCAGCTCGTCCCGGTGCGGGCCGATGACGCTGGTGCCGCGGGCCAGCTCCTGCCTGCGCGCCTCGGCCAGCCCCGTCAACAGGAACTCCACGAGTTCTCCACGGTCTGTGGACAACTCCCCTTCACGGGAGCACCGGTACTCCAGGCCCGCTCCTCCGCTGGGGGCGAGCTCGGAGTAGGCCTTGGAGACCAGGGGGGAGAGCGCGGAGACCAGCTCCAGCCTGGCCCCCAGCAGCTCGGCGCCGACCTGGGCCAGATGGGTGTCCCACACCTCCAGGGTGGCCAGCAGCTCGGCCGAGGCCGCGCGGCGCTGCTGGACCGCCGACTTCAGCAGGGCGTTGCGCTGCTTGAGCACCCTGTCGTAGTCGGCGCGGACCCCGGCGAACCTGGGGGCGCGGGCCGTCAGCAGCTCGTCCAGGAAGCGGCGGCGCTCCCCCGGGTCTCCCTTCACCAGGGCCAGGTCCTCCGGCGCGAACAGGACGGTGCGCACCATCCCCAGGATCTCGCGCGGCCTGGGGACGGGCGCCCGGTTCAGCCTGGCCCGGTTGGCCCGGCCCGGATTGATCTCCAGCTCGACGAGCGCCTCGCGGACGTCCCGCACGACCCGGGCCCGCACGATCGCGCGGGCAGCCCCCTGCCGGACCAGCGGGGCGTCCGTCGCCACCCGGTGGCTGCCGTGGGTGGCGATGTAGTTGACCGCCTCGACGAGGTTGGTCTTGCCCTGGCCGTTGAGCCCCAGGAACGCGCTGACGCCCGGCTCCATCGCCACCTCGGCGGAGGCGTAGGAGCGGAAGTCCGTGAGGCTCAGATGGGCGACGTACACGGGACAGGAGTCTAGGGTCGCGTCCGGGCCGGGTGCTCCACAGCCTGTGGACGAACCCCGACCGGTTCCCCTTCTCGTCTAGCTCTTCTCCACCGCGTGGCCGCCGAACTGGTTGCGCAGGGCGGCGATCACCTTCATCGCGGGGGAGTCGTCCTGGCGGGAGGCGAACCGGGCGTAGAGGGAGGCGGTGATCGCGGGAAGCGGGACCGCGTGGTCCACCGCGGCCTGGATCGTCCACCGGCCCTCTCCGCTGTCCTGTGCGTAACCGCGGATGTCGGCGAGCTCCGGATCCTGTGCCAGCGCCAGGTTGAGCAGGTCGAGCAGCCAGGAGCGGATGACCGTGCCCTCCTGCCAGCTGCGGAAGGTCTCCGGCACGTTGTTCACGATGCCGCTGGCCTTGATCAGCTCGTACCCCTCGGCGAAGGACTGCATCATGCCGTACTCGATGCCGTTGTGGACCATCTTCACGAAGTGGCCCGCGCCGGCCTCGCCGCTGTGGACGAACCCGAACTCGCCCTCCGGCTTGAGCGTGTCGAAGACGGGCTGCGCCCTGGCCACGTCCTCGGCGGTGCCGCCGACCATGAGCGCGTACCCGTTCTCCAGGCCCCACACCCCGCCGGAGACGCCGCAGTCGACGAACCCTATGCCCTTGCCCTTCAGGTACTCGGCGTGCCTCTGGTCGTCCACGTAGTGGGAGTTGCCGCCGTCGACCACGGTGTCGCCGGGGGAGAGCAGCTCACCGAGCCGGTCGATCGTCTCCTGGGTGGGACCGCCGGCCGGGACCATGACCCAGACGAGGCGGGGGGCGGCGAGCCCGGCCACGAGTTCTTCCAGGGTCTTCACGTCGCCGAGGGCCGGGTCGCGGTCGTAGCCGATCACGGTGTGACCGCCGCGGCGCAGCCGCTCGGCCATGTTCCCGCCCATCTTGCCCAGACCGATGAGACCGAGTTCCATTACCGCTCCTTGTGCGTGCGGGTGTGCGGGACGCGGGCCTCCGCTCCGGGGAGGACCCGAGATGCTTCCTTTTGGGAGATCCCTCCAGGCTAGCCCTCTCCGGGTCCTCTACCCGGAAATCCGATCATTCGCCGCCTTCGGCGGTGTCGGCTCGTGCACACCCTCTGTCCACAGTTCGATCATGCCTGTGGAAAAACTGGTTATCCACAGGGGTAACCGAACACTGACGCACACCGCCCGCGAGCACGCGCACGCCGAGTTATCCACAGGGTGTGCGTGAACCTTGCGGCGCACCGCCCGTGGCTGACGCGCGCTGACGCGCACCGAACGATCCACAGGCTGTGCGTGAACCTCTCGGCGCGCCGCTCGCGGTCGATGTTCGGCTGGCGTGCACTGAAGTGTGCGTGAGCCTTGCGGCGCCACCTGCGCCGACGTTCGCCGGCGCGCACCGAACGGTCCACAGGCCGCCCACGGGGTCAGCCGGACAGCCGGACGGGCATGATCAGGTAGCGGTAGCCGGGCGTCCCGCCGTCCTCGAGCGGCTTGCCCGTGAGCACCGCCGGCTTGGTCGGCGTGGTGAACGACAGGCGCGCGATGTCCGAGGCGATCTGGGCGAGCCCGTCGAGGACGTAGCCGGGGTTGAAGGCGATGTCGATGTCCTCGCCCTCCAGGGTGGCCTCCAGGGCCTCCACGGCCTGCGCGTCGTCGCCGGTGCCCGCCTCCAGGACGACCTCGCCCTGCCGGAAGGCCAGCCGCACCGGGGTGTTGCGCTCGGCGACCAGCGAGACGCGCTTGAGGGCGTCGACGAAGGGGCCGGTCTGCACCTCGGCGTACCCGGCGTACTCCGCGGGGAACAGCGAGCGGTACTTCACGAAGTCGCCGTCCAGCAGGCGCGAGGTGGTCTTACGGCCGCCGCCCTCGAAGCCGATGATGTTCTCCCCGGCGCCCGTGTCGCCGCCGCCCAGGGAGATCTTCACCTCGGCGCCGGAGGTCAGCGACTTGGCGGTGTCGGCGAGGGTCTTGGCCGGGATGAGCGCGACGCCCGTGCGGTCGGCGCTGTCGGGGTTCCACTTGAGCTCGCGGACGGCGAGCCGGTAGCGGTCGGTGGACGCCAGCGTCACGGTGTCGCCGTCGATCTCCACGCGCACGCCGGTGAGCATGGGGATCGTGTCGTCCCGGCCCGCGGCGATGGCGACCTGGGCGACGGCCACGGCGAACTCGTCGCTGCCCACGGTGCCCGCGACGGGCGGCAGCGCGGGCAGGGACGGGTAGTCCTCCACCGGCATCGTCGAGAGCGTGAACTTCGCGCTGCCGCACTTGAGGGTCACCTTGGCGCCGTCGGTGGTGACGTCCACAGGGTGTGGAGGGAGCGCCCGGCAGATCTCGGCGAGCAGCCGGCCGCTCACGAGGGCCGTACCGGGCTCGTGGCAGTCGACCTCGGCCGACACCTGGGCGGAGACCTCGTAGTCGAACGCGGACAGCCTCAGGCCCTCCTCAGAGGCCTCCAGGTGCATTCCCGCGAGCACCGGGACGGGTGGACGGGCCGGGAGGGTGCGGGCCGTCCAGGCCACGGCGTCGGCGAGAGCGTCACGGTCGATGCGGAACTTCATGGACCCGCCTCCTGATCGTCGAGGGTTTCAGGGCTTCCTCAGGGGCTGCGCCCGTAGCTCCGCGGAGCGCGGATCCGCTGGACCCTGATTGGTACTGATCTTCTTTTCTTCGTTGGATAACTTGTGCAGTCATAGTCATAGGGGCTGTGGAAACCGTGGATAACCCATCCCACCCCAGCTCAGGGGCCGAGTTTTATCCACCGCGCCTGTGGGTAGTCACCTGTGGACAACCAGGGGCCCTGTGGACTGCGAAAACTTGTCCACAGCTCGTCCCCAATTCGATCACCAGTTGCCCACAGGTTCTCCACAGGTTATCCACAGCGCCTACATTTCGTGGGAGCAAATCGGACGAAACCAGGGAGAAATGGGTTGTGGGCAATCCCCCGTGCCGACCACGTTTTCCCCAGGTAATTCACAGGTTCTCCACAGGTTATCCACGAGTTCATCCACAGGGGCTGAGAAAAGGCTCAGAAGTCGTCCACAGGGCGTCCACAGCGTGTCCACAGGTTATCCCCATACTGTCCACAGGTTATCCCCAGCTTTGTGCACAGCCGGTGCTCTGAATGATCTTCATGGGGAGGGCGGCGGCCCGGTGGGTCAGCGGTTGCCGCGGGTCTGCTGCTTGATCCGCGAGGTCAGCTCGGTGACCTGGTTGTAGATCGAGCGGCGCTCGGCCATCAGCGAGCGGATCTTGCGGTCGGCGTGCATGACCGTGGTGTGGTCGCGGCCGCCGAACTGCAGCCCGATCTTGGGCAGGGACATGTCGGTGAGCTCGCGGCACAGGTACATGGCGATCTGGCGGGCGGTCACCAGGACCCGGGAGCGGGAGGAGCCGCACAGGTCGTCGATCTCGATGCCGAAGTAGGTGGCGGTCTGAGCCATGATCATGCCGGCGGTGATCTCGGGGCCGCCGGTGTCGGGGATCAGGTCCTTGAGGACGATCTCGGCGAGCCGCAGGTCCACCGACTGCCGGTTGAGGCTGGCGAACGCGGTGACCCGGATGAGCGCGCCCTCCAGCTCCCGGATGTTGGTGGAGATCTTCGTGGCGATGAACTCCAGCACGTCCGGCGGGGCGGCCAGGCCCTCCTGTACCGCCTTCTTGCGCAGGATCGCGATGCGCGTCTCCAGCTCCGGCGGCTGGACGTCGGTGATCAGGCCCCACTCGAAGCGGTTGCGGAGCCTGTCCTCCAGCGTCACGAGCTGCTTGGGCGCCCGGTCGGAGGAGATGACGATCTGCTTGTTGGCGTTGTGGAGGGTGTTGAAGGTGTGGAAGAACTCCTCCTGCGTCTGCTCCTTGCCTTCGAGGAACTGGATGTCGTCCACAAGGAGGATGTCCACTTCGCGGAAGCGGCGCCGGAAGCTCTCCGCCTTACCGTCGCGGATGGCGTTGATGAAGTCGTTGGTGAACTCTTCCGAGCTGACGTACCGCACCCGGGCGCCGTCGAAGAGACTCCGCGCGTAGTGGCCGATCGCGTGGAGGAGGTGCGTCTTGCCGAGCCCGGACTCCCCGTAGATGAAGAGGGGGTTGTAGGCCTTGGCGGGGGACTCGGCCACCGCGACCGCCGCGGCCTGGGCGAACCGGTTGCTCGCGCCGGTGACGAAGGTCTCGAAGGTGTACTTCGGGTTCAGCCGGGCGGCCTCGATCGTCCCGGTCCCCTTGGCCTGGCCTCCGCGGTTGCCGCCTCCCTGCCAGGGCGCGGGGGAGGAGGCCTCCTGCTGCGTCTCGGCCGGCTGGGACTGGGCGTGCCCGGAGGGCGTGAAGGGTTCGGGCTCGGCACCGCCGAAGGTGTGCCCGGCGATGTGGGAAGGGCGCGCGGGTTGTGGAGGAAGTTGTCCACCGCCCTGTGGATAACTTGCGGAAGCCGAGGTGGAAGGGGGTGCCGCCTGTGGAGGATCTTGTGGACGAAGATCCGACGGCTGGTCGCCGTAGCCGCTCTGCGGACGGTCGTCCCGCCGTTCGAAACCCTGCTGCCGCTCCGGGCGCGGCTCGTACGACGGCTGCTGCGGCGCGGAGGGGGCGGGGTAGGACTGCTGCTGGACGGGCGGGGGCGGGGGCTGCCGGGAGATCTCCGGCTGGACGGTCAGCACCACCCGGATCGGCTGGCCCAGCTCCTGGGAGAGGGTGGTCTCTATGAGAGAGGTCACCCTCTGCTCGAGGGTCTTCTTGGCGAAGTCGTTGGGGACGGCCAGCAGGGCCATGCCGTCGAAGATCCCGATGGGGCGGGTGACGCCGAGCCAGGCGCGCTGGTGGGCCGGGACTTCGGGAAGGGCGTCCACCGAGCGGTTCCAGAGGGACTCCAGGTCCTGTCCGTCCACCGTGAAGCCTCCCCCGTGCATATCCTCGATCTCCCCGCCCTCCGTCCGCGCGGGGCCTCCGGGTCAGATCTCAGGGGGGGCCTTCAGGAGCGGGAGCCCCTACTCTCTCACGATTCATCCACAGGTTTGTCCACAAGCTGTGTATAACTATTCCCTTGCAGGTGGGAAGGGGTTTGCGGGCCCCGTCAAGCCGATCGCCCACCTGTTCCGTTTGACCCGGTGGGCGGGGAGAACATAACGTTCTACGGTCGAGTCGCATCGATGGTGGTGACGCGTGCCCGTCAGGCATCCGAGTGGGCGGGCCCCCGCTGCGAGGGACCAAACGTGCCCGCGATGCGATCCTTACGTCAGAGCAGCAGGAGTCAGCAGTGAGCAAGCGTACGTTCCAGCCGAACAACCGTCGTCGTCACAAGAAGCACGGCTTCCGGCTGCGCATGCGCACCCGTGCCGGTCAGGCGATCCTCGCCGCACGTCGGCGCAAGGGCCGCGCACGCGTCGCGGTCTGACGATCGACCCATGCTGCCCTCCGGTCACCGGATGCGGCGGCGCCAGGAGTTCACGCTGGCCGTTCGGCGCGGTGACCGCGCCGGACGGCCACATCTCGTTGCCCACCTTCTACCCGAGGGCAACGAGGGCGGGAACTCCCTGGCGGGCTTCATCGTCTCCAAAGCGGTGGGCAACTCCGTCGTGCGCGGCAGGGTTCAGCGCCGGTTGAGGCATCTCGTCCGGGACCGGCTGGCCCTTCTGCCGCCGGGTAGCCTGCTGGTGGTGCGCGCCAATCCGAAAGCGGCGTCCGCATCGTCCGAGGAACTGGCCCGGGATCTGGACTCCGTGCTCGGCCGGTTGCTGAAGCAGTCGGGCAAGGGGCAGTGATGAGCCAGAGACCGGGGCCGATCGCATGGTTGCTGATCGGCTTCGTGCGCTTCTACCGCAAGGTCGTCAGCCCGCTGCTGCCGCCCACCTGCCGTTTCGAGCCGAGCTGCAGCACCTACGGGCTCAGGGCCCTGCAGACGCACGGCGCCCTCCACGGCTTCTGGCTGACCGTCGCGAGGGTCGCCCGATGCCACCCCTTCCATCCCGGCGGGTACGATCCGGTGCCTGCACCGCGTCTTCGTAGCGCCCGTACCGGCCGGGAGGCGTCCGGCGCCGACCGCACGACCCCCGAGCCCTCAGACCCAGACTCGCTAGGAGCAGACCGGTGACGCTTGATCCGCTGTACCGGGCCGTGGCATGGATCCTCGTCCAGATCCACAGCGGCCTGACCTTCCTCGGCATCGACCCCGACAGCGGGTGGGCCTGGGGTGGCTCGATCGTACTGCTCACGGTGCTGATGCGGATCCTGATCTTTCCGCTCTTCGTGAAGCAGATCCAGTCGTCCCGCAAGATGCAGGCGCTGAACCCGCAGATCCAGGCGCTGCGCAAGAAGTACAAGAACGACAAGCAGCGGCTCAACCAGGAGACGATGAAGCTCTACCAGGAGAACGGGGCCAACCCGATCTCCGGGTGCCTGCCGCTGCTGGTGCAGTTCCCGATCTTCATCTCGCTGTTCAACGTGCTGAACAAGATGGCCACCGCCAAGGAGGGCAACGGCAGCCACGGGATCTCAGAGGAGCTGGTCGACAGCGCCAACCACGCCAGCATCTTCGGTGCGAGCATCTCCGACAGCTTCCTCAAGGCCTGGGGCACGTCGACCAGCGGTGTGATCATCTGTGCGATCGCGGTGATCATCTCCTCGACCACCACCTTCCTCACCATGCGGTCGAGCATGTCCCGCCAGCCGCCGATGGACCCCGACAACCCGATGGCCACCGCCCAGAAGATGATGGTCTGGCTGGCTCCGGTCTTCGGCCTGTTCGGCCTGGGCTTCCCGCTCGGCGTGCTGCTGTACTGGGTCACCTCCAACACCTGGACGCTGGCCCAGTCGCACTACATCTACAAGCGCTACCCGATGCCGCTGCCGGGCGACGCCAAGGACGCCGACACCAAGAGCGCCAAGGGCGACGCCAAGAGCGTCAAGGGCGGAGCCAAGAAGGCCGAGACCCCCGCGACCGGCGGCCTGCTGAAGAAGCGCCGCGCCGCGGAGGCCGCCACCGCCGCCGAGATCCGCAAGGAAGGCCCCCAGGTCGTGCGCAAGCAGCCGACTCGGCAGTCCAGGAGCAAGCGCAGCGGCTCCTCCAAGCGTTAGATTGACACTTCCCACCCAGGAAACGGAGACAGCGGTGGCTGAGACCGCAGCAGTCGAGATCGAGGCGCTGGAGCAAGAAGGCGACATCGCCGCCGACTACATAGAGGGCCTGCTCGACATCGCCGACTACGACGGCGACATCGACCTCGACGTCGAGGGCGAGCGCGCGATGGTGTCGGTCGTGGGCGAGGACCTGGACGAACTGGTCGGCAAGCGGGGTGAGGTCCTGGAGGCGCTGCAGGAGCTGACCCGGCTCGCGGTGCACCGGCAGACCGGCAACCGGACCAGACTGATGCTGGACGTCGGGGGGTACCGGGAGCGCCGGCGCGAGGAGCTGAGCAAGCTCGGCCGCGACGTGTGCGAGGAGGCCAAGCGTGACGGCAAGGCCAAGCCGCTGGCGCCGATGACGCCCTTCGAGCGCAAGATCGTCCACGACGCGATCGCCGCGGCGGGCCTGCGCAGTGAGTCCGAGGGCGAAGAGCCCGAGCGTTACGTGGTCGTCTACCCGAGCTGACGGGAAGCACCCGGTTCGCCGGGATCGTTCCGGGAAGATCGTGGTGAAAGCCCCCGCCGTGTGCGGGGGCTTTTGTTTTGGAGTTCCTGTGGCAGAGGGCTCGCCGCCGGAAAGATGAGGGGCGGAGGGCGCTTCGGGTTTCGCAGGCGCACGAGGCATGTGGAACCATCGTCGACTGTGGGGAAGAACCGATGACTGATCAGCCGGAAGCAGTACCGCCGCAGGCGCAGGAGGTCTTCGGCGCGGCCTTGCCCGTGGCCGAACGGTATGTGCGCCTGCTGGCCACCGCCGGAGTGGAACGCGGGCTCATCGGCCCCCGTGAGGTGGGCCGGCTCTGGGAACGGCACGTGATCAACTGCGCGGTGCTCAGCGAGGCGGTGCCCGAGGGCGCCTCCGTGGTCGACATAGGCTCAGGCGCGGGCCTGCCGGGGCTGGTCCTGGCGATCGTCCGGCCCGACCTCGAGATCACCCTGCTTGAACCTCTGCTCCGGCGCACCACCTTCCTCAACGAGGCGGTGGAGGAGCTCGGCCTGGAGAACGTCACCGTACGGCGGGGACGCGCCGAGGAGGTCGTCAAGGAGTTCGCGGTGGACGTCGTGACGGCCAGGGCGGTCGCCCCGCTCGACCGCCTGGCCAGGTGGGGGCTGCCCCTGCTGCGGGCCGGCGGTGAGCTCCTGGCCCTGAAGGGGGAGCGGGCCGCCCAGGAATTGACCGAGGCCGAGCCGGTTCTGCGCAAGCTGGGAGTGCGGAGGGCTGAACTCCTCCTGGTAGGGCAGGGTAAGGTCGACCCGCCGACGACGCTCGTTCGGCTCGTCGCCGAGCGGACCCCCGAGCGTGGTGGCAGGAAGAGCAAGCGGAAGGGTGACAGGTCGCCGACGCGCGGCTGAATTCCCCCTCTTCGACCGAAGGAGTCCGCGGTGGAGCCGTCATCAGGCCACGCGTTCAGCATGCAAGGGACAGCCGAGACGGCGTCTGTCGCGCCGCGCATGGAGACGGAGCAAGCCGTGGATTCACGTGAAACCGCCGTGCCTCCGCCCACTCCCGCCGGAGACACGCCGATCGCGAGGGCCGCGGCCGTCGCCCGGCAGGTGATGGCCCAGCGGGGAGACAACGAGTGGCCCCGGCCGGCGAGGACCCGGGTGATCACGGTCGCCAACCAGAAGGGCGGGGTGGGCAAGACGACCACCTCGGTCAACCTGGCCGCGGCGCTGGCGATGCACGGGGCCCAGGTCCTCGTCGTCGACCTCGACCCGCAGGGCAACGCCTCCACCGCGCTCGGCATCGACCACCACGCGGACGTGCCGTCCATGTACCACGTGCTGATCGAGGACCGCCCGCTGTCCGAGATCATCATGGCCTCGCCGGAGCTGCCCAACCTCTACTGCGCCCCGGCCACCCTGCACCTGGCGGGCGCGGAGATCGAGCTGGTCTCCAAGGTCGCCCGCGAGACCCGGCTGCGCCGCGCCCTGGACGACTACGACAAGAGCCGCTTCGACTACGTGCTGATCGACTGCCCGCCGTCGCTGGGACTGCTCACCCTGAACGCGCTCGTCGGCGGGGACGAACTGCTGATCCCGATCCAGTGCGAGTACTACGCGCTGGAGGGGCTCAGCCAGCTGCTCGGCACCGTCGATCTGGTGACCTCGCACCTCAACCCGACGCTGAACGTCTCCACCATCCTGCTGACCATGTACGACGCCCGGACCAGGCTCGCCGCACAGGTGGCCGAGGAGGTGCGGTCGCACTTCGGGGACACGGCGCTGAAGACGGTCATCCCCCGCAGCGTCCGGGTCTCGGAGGCGCCCAGCTACGGGCAGTCCGTCATGACCTACGACCCCGGTTCCACCGGAGCGCTCGCCTACAGCGAGGCCGCCTCGGAGATCGCCCATCGCTGGGCAGAGGTGGCTTCGTGAGTTCCATCGAGTACGTGCACGTCTACGGGGGCCGAGAATGAGCGCTTCACGTCAGCCTCGAGGTCTGGGCAGGGGCCTGGGCGCGCTGATCCCGACGGCGCCCGCCGCGGCCGCCGCGCCGGGTCCGGAGCACGCGGCCGGCGCGAGCACCGGCCTCGACCAGGTGGACGGCGCCAGGTTCGCCGAACTCCCGGTGAAGTCGATCTCCCCGAACCCGCGCCAGCCCCGCACCCACTTCGACGAGGAGGCGCTGGAGGAGCTCGCCGCCTCCATCTCGATCGTCGGGCTGCTCCAGCCGATCGTGGTGCGGGAGCTCAACCCCGAGACGTCCCTGGAGTCCGCCCGCTACGAGCTGATCATGGGGGAGCGCCGCTGGCGCGCCTCCCAGCGGGCCGGACTCGACCGGATCCCCGCCATCATCCGGGACACCTCGGACGACGACCTGCTCCGTGACGCCCTCATGGAGAACCTCCACCGCCAGCAGCTGAACCCGCTGGAGGAGGCCGCGGCCTACCGCCAGCTCCTGGACGACTTCGGCGCCACCCACGAGCAGCTCGCCGCCCGCGTCGGCCGCTCCCGTCCCCACATCAGCAACACCCTGCGCCTGCTCAACCTCCCGCCCGCCGTGCAGCGCCGGCTGGCCGCCAACGTCCTCAGCGCAGGCCACGCCCGCGCGCTCCTCGGCCTCGACTCCCCCGAGGCGATGGAGGCCCTCGCCACCCGCATCGTGGCCGAGGGCCTCTCCGTCCGCGCGGTGGAGGAGATCATCGCCCTGCGCGAGGCGGACGACCCGGTGCGGCCCGTCCGCCGCCCCGTCCGCAAGCCCACGGCCCCCGGCCTGGAGTCCCTCGCCGAACGCCTCAGCGAACGCTACGAGACCAAGGTCCGCGTCGACCTGGGCGCGCGCAAGGGCAGGATCGTCGTCGAGTTCGCCACCCTCGAGGACCTCGATCGCATCATCTCCAGCATGGCCCCCGACGACGACCCCAGCTGACCCACCCGGTCCCCCCAGCTCCAAGGCCCTCTCCGGAGGGCCTTTTCTTTTGTCTCCCCTTCCCGTTTCACGTGGAACACCGCCTCGCCGTTCACCGACCCAGCGCCCCTTCCTCATCGATCACGGAACCAGGCATCGGTCTCGTCGCGGTTTCGCGTGGAATGGCACACCCCTCTTCTCCAGCTACCCCTACTCCCCTTCCATCCGGGTCGGTGTCGGAAGCAGGGACCGGCTTTGCCGCGGTTTCACGTGGAACACCGCTTCGCCTTTCGCCCGACCCGGCCGCTCTCCCTCAGCGGCCACGAGAGTAGGCGCCGGTCTCGTCGCGGTTTCACATGGAACGACGCACCCCTCTCCTCCGGCTGCCCCACACCTTTCCTCCAGGTCGGTGTCGGAAGCGGGGGTTGGCCTTGCCGCGGTTTCACGTGGAACGGCGTCCCTCTCCTCCAGCCGCCTTCCCTTCTCCTCCGCGTCGGTGCTGGGAGGGGAGCCGGTTTCCTCGTAACTTCAAGTGGAGCGGTGCCCCTTTCTCCAGCTGCTCCGCCTCTTCCTCGGAGTCGATATCGGAACCAGGCATCGGGCTCACCTTGGTTTCACGTGGAACGGCGATTGTGCGCTGGGGTCAGAAGTCGACGGAAAAAGAAGAGGCCCTCCGGGGAGGGCCTTGGTGGTGCGGTTTCACGTGGAACCGGAGGGGCGGAAGAAGGCCGGCCCTGTTTCATGGGAAACAGGGCCGGGAGCGGGTCAGAGGGAGGTGAGGATCTGGGAGATGGTCAGGCCCGAGGCGTGGAGGGCGAGGGGGAGGAGGCTGGTCTCGGTCATGCCCGGGGCCACGTTCACCTCGAGGAGCTGCGGGACGCCGTCGGGGTCGACGATGAGATCGCTGCGTGAGAGGTGGCGGAGGCCCAGGGCGTGGTGGGCGGCCAGGGCGGTCTCGCGTACGCGCTCGGTGATCTCGGGGGAGAGGCGGGCGGGGGTGATGAACTCGGTCTGCCCGGCGATGTAGCGGGCCGTGTAGTCGTAGCTCTCGCCCAGAGGGACGATCTCCACGGCGGGGAGGGCGGTGGGCTCGCCCTCGATCTCCAGGACGCTGACCGCCACCTCGGTGCCGGCGATGAACCGTTCGATGAGCGCGACGTCCCCGTAGGAGAAGCAGCCGATCATCGCGGCGGGCAGCTCCGCCGCGTCCCGCACGACCGACGCCCCCAGTGCGGACCCGCCGCGGGTGGGCTTCACGAAGAGCGGCAGCCCCAGCCGGTCCAGGACCGCCTTCATCACGGCGCCGGCCCCCAGGTCGTGGAAGACCGTCTTGGGCAGGGTCACCGACTCGGGCGTGGTGAGTCCCGCCTGCCGGAACACCGCCTTGGCCGTCGGTTTGTCCCACGCCAACCGGCAGGCGTCAGGACGAGCCCCCACATAGGGCACACCCAGCAGCCCGAGCACCTCCCGGACGGCCCCGTCCTCCCCCTCGGCCCCGTGCAGCACCGGGAAGACCAGGTCCGGCGGATCCTCCATCAGCAGCGGCAGCAGCGCGGCGTCCGCCTCGCGGATCTCCACCTGGAGCCCCGCCTGCTTCAGCGCGTCCGCCACCCGCCGTCCCGAGCTCAACGAGACCTCTCGCTCGTACGACATGCCACCGGCCAACACGATCACCCGTTCCATGGAACAGGACCTTACGCCTCTCCACCCCCCGGTCCTCCCACCGCCTCGACCTCCTCTCCCCCAGGTCATCCCCCATCCCTCACCGCGGGCATCTGTCTCCTGTCCTCTCGATCCCGTGCCCTGCATCCACGCTTCCCGTGCCGGCGGATCCGTCGTCTGCGGCCTTCCGTCGCTGCGAGGGAGTCGATCCCGCTCCGCTCCCAGACGCGGAAGCGGACTCATGGCGGGTTCGCGGTGTGGAGGAAGGGCTTCTATTGGGTCGGTGGTATGGAGCGGATCCACGGTGGACGGGAAAAGAAAAGCCGCCCGGGGGTGCCGGGCGGCTTCGGGGAAGGGGCGGTCAGCCGAAGGTGTCGCGGAGGGCGAGTTCCTGGTGGATGACGGAGGCCAGGCGGTGCACGCCCTCGCGGATGCGGGCGGGTTCGGGGTAGCAGTAGGAGATGCGCATGTGGCGGTGGCCCTGGCCGTCGGAGTAGAAGCCGGTGCCGGGGACGTAGGCGACGCGGTTGGCGATGGCCAGGGGGGACATGGCCTTGGAGTCGAGGCCCTCGGGGAGGGTCAGCCAGATGAAGAAGCCGCCGGCGGGCCTGGTCCAGGTGGTGCCCTCGGGCATGGTCTCCGCCAGGGCCTCGAGCATCGTGTCGCGGCGCTCGCGGTACAGCTCGGCGAAGGACTTCACCTGGTCGCGCCAGGGGTGGGTGTCCATGAACTCGCGGACGGCGAGCTGCGTGAGGTTGCTGTGGGAGAGGATCGCCGACTCGGCCGCCAGCACCAGTTTGGCGCGGACGGCGTGCGGGGCCAGCGCCCAGCCGACGCGCAGGCCGCTGGCGAAGGTCTTGGAGAACGACCCCAGGTAGATGACGCGCTCGGACTCGTCGGCGCGCAGCGGGCGCGGCGGCGGGGCGTCGAAGCTCAGCAGGCCGTACGGGTTGTCCTCGATGATGAGGAGGTCGAACTCCTCGGCGATGGCGAGGACCTCGGAGCGGCGGGGGGCCGACAATGTCACGCCGGCCGGGTTCTGGAAGGTGGGCACCGTGTAGAGGAACTTCACGCGGCGGTTCTCGGCACGCAGCCGGACCAGCGTCTCGCGGAGCGCCTCGGGGACGATGCCCCGGTCGTCCATCGGGATGTGCACGACCTCGGCCTGGTAGGCGGCGAAGGTGCCGAGCGCGCCCACGTAGGAGGGGGACTCCGCCAGCACCACGTCACCGGGGTCCACGAAGATCTTCGTGATGAGGTCCAGCGCCTGCTGGGAGCCGACGGTGACGGTGACGTCGTCGGGGCTGGCGACGATGCCCTCCAGGGCCATCACGTCGCAGATGCGTTCGCGGAGCCCCGGGTCGCCCTGCGCGGAGCCGTACTGGAGCGCCTCCGTGCCCTTGGTGACGACGAGGTGCTGGAGCATCGCGCCCACCGCGTCCAGCGGCAGGGCGTTGACGAACGGCATGCCGCCCGCGAGCGAGACGATCTCCGGCCGGGAGGCCACCGCGAAGAGAGCTCGGATCTCGGAGGCCACCATGCCCTGTGCGCGGGCGGCGTAACGGTCGAGATGCGAGTCGCTGCGTGTGGTCTCCATTTTCTTCCTCCTGGTGAGGGCGCTGGGCCGGGTACCACCGTACGGTACGGCCTGAGGTTCACGGCGCTCGGTATTGGATACGATGCCTGCGGGGTCATTTCGGTTGGCGCGATCGTTCGGGCGGACCGGGGAGGCGGCCTGATCGACCGACCACTGACGGAAGGTGTGCGCCCGGTGTCACGTCGCCTTGTGAATGTCACCCTCGACAACCTGCTCGACCTGCCCCGCCGCTGCCGCCACTGCGTGTTCTGGGAACTGGATCCGGTGAGCCGGGAGCGGGCCGTGGAGGCCGGCGCCCCGGAGCTGGAGAAGGAGGCCTGGGTCTCGGCGACGCTGCTCGAATGGGGCAGCTGCGGGAAAATCGCTTACGTCGATGATATTCCCGCCGGATTCGTACTTTATGCTCCGCCGCTCTACGTTCCGCGCTCGGCGGCCTTCCCGACGAGCCCGGTCTCCGCGGACGCCGTGCTGCTGATGACCGCGCACATCCTCCCGGAGTTCGCCGGAGGCGGGCTCGGCCGCATGCTCGTCCAGGGCGTCGCCAAGGACCTGACCCGCCGCGGCGTGAAGGCGATCGAGGCGTTCGGCGACCTGAAGACGGAGGAGGGCGGCTGCATGGTGCCCGCCGACTACCTGCTCTCCGTCGGCTTCAAGACGATCCGCCCCCACCACCGCTATCCGAGACTCAGGCTCGACCTGCGTTCGGCCCTGTCGTGGCGTGAGGACGTCGAGGTGGCCCTGGAGCGCCTGCTGGGCTCCATGACCCCGGAAGGCGCACTGCGGCCCGCCTGAGGCCCTCTCAGCACTTTCGCGATTTCGGCAGCCCCTATCCCTTTTCGGACATCGGACCGGTAGGCTCCCCGCACCGACCCCCCACCCCGAAGAGGTTCCGCGTGAAAGCACGCCTGACCGCCCTCACCGCCGTCACGGCCCTGTCGATGAGCGTCCTGGCCCCCGCGGCCCAGGCCGAGCAGCCGGCGTCCGAGCAGACGACCGCGCGGGCCAAGGCGTCGAAGCTCGCCTGGGCGTACGTGTCGAGCAAGCAGCCGAAGAAGTCCTTCTACAAGAAGAAGGGCGCCGTCCCGGTCGGGCGTTCCGGCAAGGCCGTCCACCGCGCCTACTACAAGATCGACCTGTCGGACGCGATGAGCGAGGACGTCGTCAGCTCCGTCCGGCTGCGCGTCCCGGTCAAGTCGCCGAACGCCTGCCGCCGCGGCGGAGCCCCCGCCGTCAAGGTCCAGGAGACCCGGACGATCAGCGCCAGGCTGACGTGGAAGAAGCAGCCGAAGGTCGTCCGGACGCTGGGGACCGTCAAGCCGAAGTGCTCGGGCAAGGCGCTCGACCTCGACCTGACCAAGGCCGCCCGGCGGGTGCTGGACCGGAGCGACGGCAGCCTCAGCATCCGCCTGGTCGCCACCAATGAGAAGAAGGCGAAGAACTTCCTCAAGCTCTCCTCCTCCGCCAAGCTCACCATCCGGGCTTACAGCACCAATGACGACAACGGCGGCGGGACCTTCGGGGACCCGGCCCGGAACGCGCCTCAGGCCGTCGGCGGCCCCTCCTTCAACGGCGGCGGTTGCGCGGTCGGCGCGGGCCGGCCCGAGATCGCGGTCGCCAACGCGGCGTTCGGCGGCACGGTCGCCGACGCGGACGGCGGTTTCGTCGGGCTGCGCGTCGAGTGGGAGACCGTCGGGGCGAAGGGCGCCCAGGACTCCAAGATGCAGTTCTCCGATCCCGGCGAGGCCCGCGCCATCACCGTCGGGCTGCCCGCCGGCACCTTCAAGAAGGACGGCGTCTACCGCTGGCGCCTGCAGGGCTTCGACGACGTCCAGGCAGGCCCCTGGACGGGCTGGTGCGAGTTCGAGGTCGACCTGCCCGCGGCTCCCAAGCCCGACCCGGAGCCGGTGCCCGTTCCGCCGGTCCCGGTCCCGGTCCCCGTGGCCCCGCCGGCCGAGTGAAACGGACGAGGCCCGTCCGGATCGATCCGGACGGGCCTCGTCGACGCCTGGCGTCTCACAGGAACTCGGAGAGCTCCCGCAGCATGACGGCCTTGGGCTTGGCGCCCATGATCTGCTTGACGACCTCGCCGTTGCGGTAGACGTTCATCGTCGGGATCTGCATGATCCCGTAGTCGCGCGGGACGTTCGGGTTCTCGTCGATGTTGAGCTTCACGATGGAGATCTTGTCGCCGTGCTCGGCGGCGATCTCCTCGAGGATCGGCGCGACCATCCGGCAGGGGCCGCACCACTCCGCCCAGAAGTCCACGAGGACCGGCTTGTCGTTCTCCAGGACTTCGCTCTTGAAGTCCTTGTCCGTCACTGCCTTCATCGTTCTCAGCCCTCCTGGAGGTAACGCTCGGCGTCGATCGCGGCGGAGCAGCCGCTGGCCGCGGCGGTGATCGCCTGACGGTAGACGTGGTCGACCACGTCGCCGCAGGCGAACACGCCGGGCTGGTTCGTCTTGGTGGTCGGGTGCTGAACCTGGAGGTAGCCGTCCGCGTCGGCGTCGATCTGGCCTTTGAACAGCTCGCTGCGCGGGTCGTGGCCGATGGCGATGAACAGGCCGGTGACGTCGAGTTCGCCGATCTCGTCCTTCTTGACGTTGCGGACCTTCAGACCGGTGACCCGGTCTTCGCCGAGGACGTCGACGACCTCGCTGTCCCACAGGAAGGTGATCTTCGGGTTGGCCAGCGCGCGCTCCTGCATGATCTTGCTGGCGCGCAGGGTGTCCCGGCGGTGGATCACGGTGACGTGAGCGAACTTGGTGAGGAAGATCGCCTCCTCCAGGGCGGTGTCGCCGCCGCCGACCACCGCGATGTTCTGGTCGCGGAAGAAGAAGCCGTCGCAGGTCGCGCACCAGGAGACGCCGCGGCCCGACAGCCGCTTCTCGTTCTCCAGGCCCAGCTCGCGGTAGCCGGAGCCGGTGGCGATGATGACGGACCTGGCGTAGTGGAACTCGTCGCCGACCTTGACGACCTTGGGGTGGCCGGTGAGGTCGACCTCGGTGACGTCGTCGGTGACGAGCTCGGCGCCGAAGCGCTCGGCCTGCTTGCGCAGGTTGTCCATGAATTCGGGGCCCATGATGCCGTCGGGGAAGCCGGGGAAGTTCTCCACCTCGGTGGTGTTCATGAGCGCGCCGCCTGCGGTGACCGATCCCTCGAACAGCAGCGGCTTGAGGTCCGCCCGAGCCGCGTAGATCGCCGCCGTGTACCCGGCCGGGCCGGATCCGATGATGATCACATTGCGGATGTCGGTGCTCACTGCTGCTCCCTTGATCTGTGGCCTTCTGCCATGCGGCGACAACGAATCCTATGGCCCGCTCATTCCCGGAGTAGCGCGTGTCCTGCCGCGGCATAGGGTAGGGGCGTGGCGGAGATCCTATTGTTCCACTCTGTGTACGGACTGCGGCCGGCGGTGTCGGACGCGGCGACGAGACTGCGCGAGGCGGGGCATGTGGTGCATGTGCCCGACCTGTACGAGGGCCGGGTGGCCGACACCATGGCGGAGGCCAAGGTGATCTTCGAGGAGATCGGCCGGGACGCCCTGCTGGAACGGGCGGTCGGGGTCGCGGCGTCGCATTCGGCCTCGGGGCTGGTCTACGCGGGGTTCTCCCTCGGCGCGGCGATCGCCCAGACGATCGGGCTGGTGGACGAGAACGCCAAGGGGCTGCTGCTCATCCACGGCACCTCCGACCTGGCCGAGGACGCCGAGACCGAACTCCCGGTGCAGCTCCACGTGGCGGACCCCGACCTGTACGAGACGTCGGACTGGCTGAACAGCTGGTACCTGGAGATGCGCCAGGCCGGCGCGGACGTCGAGATCTTCCGGTACCAGGGGGCGGGGCACCTCTTCACCGACCCGGGGCTGCCGGACTACGACGAGCACTACACCGAGCAGGCCTGGGCGATCGCCCTGGACTTCCTGGCCGAGGTCGGCTGACCCCGCCGACGTTCGCGGGGTCCCCTGGTCACGAGCCGTCCGGCCTGCGGGCGTGCGGCGGCCCGTCCGTCCTCGACGGCGCCGCTCCTGCGGGCGTGCGGGAAGGGGCCTCGTGCGCGAACGCCGAAGGCCCGCCGGATGAGGGCGGGCCTTCGGGCGGAGACCTGGATCAGCCGGGGATCCGGGTGGTCGCGAAGAGGTCCTGCTCCTGGCCCGAGCACTGCGCCCCGACGGCGTAGGCGACCAGGTCGTCCGACGACGGCTCGGTCACCACGATCACCGTGGCCTCGCGCCCGTCGAACCAGGCGTTGTCCACCAGCAGCACCGGAGCCGACGCGCCCGCCACGGACTTCACGCAGTCCAGCAACCGGACCGGGACGGTGCCGGCACGGACGTCCGCGGTCTTCTTCAGCTGGTCCTTGACCTGGACGCCCAGGGTGTCCTTCTTGTACTGGACGGCGCTGGTGACCAGCGGGAGCCTGTCGGTGGACGCCACCGGCACGGGCTTGCGGTCCTTGGGGATGAGGATCGCCGAGCCGTTCTCGGATCCGGCGTCCAGGGCCCCGTTGGCGAGGGCCAGGCCCGCTCCGGAGACGACGGTGACGGCCGCCGCCACGGACAGGATGCGCTGCATCCTGATCCGCCTGCGCGCCGCCAGGTCGATCACCGGGGCTCCCTCCCTGGCTTCGGCCAGCACCGCGGCGTCCAGCCGGGCCGCGAGCGACTCGGGCATGGGCGGCATGGGGGCCGCGGCCAGGATCCGGCTCACACTCACCAGATCGGCCGAGCGCTCCGAGCACTCCGCACACTCTTCCAAATGCGCACGGACCGATGTCGCGGGCTGCTCGTCCAGCAGCCCTTCGGCGAGATCCGCGAGCACGTCATAGTCGACGTGTTGTCCGTTCACGACGCGCTCCCTCCTTCTTCGAGCACCGATGGTCCAGCCTGGCGGGGTACGGCGCGGACCTTTGAGTCAACGTTCGAAGGTCCGACGTCGTGCCCGTCCGTTCGGTTCCGAAGATGGCGGAGAAGTGGCGCCAGTCTCGCCCGGCCCCGCGCGCAGCGGCTCTTGATCGTTCCCGGGGGCACCTCCAGCACCCGGGCGGCGTCCTCGACGGTGTAGCCCATCATGTCGACGAGGACGAGGGCGGCCCGCTGCTCGTAGGGGATCTGGCGCAGCGCGTCGGCGACGTCCAGGCTGAGCTCGTGCGCGGAGGTGGGGTCGGCGCCCTTGGGGGCGACGGCGTCCAGCACGTCGTCGTCGGGGAAGGCGACGGTGGGGCGCGCGGTGCGGCGGCGCAGCCTGTCGAGGCAGGCGTTGACCACGATCCGGTGCAGCCAGGTGGTGACGGCCGACTCGCCGCGGAACTTCCCGGCGGCCCGGTAGGCGGAAAGGAAGGCGTCCTGAAGTGCGTCGGCGGCCTCCTCCCGGTCGCCGACGGTGCGCAGGGCCACCGCCCACATCCGGTCTCGGTGCCGGGCGACCAGTTCGGGGAAGGCGAGGGGGTCGCCCTGGGCGTGCTTGGCGAGCAGTTCCTTGTCAGGGACCACTTCGATCTGCTTGTTGCCGAACAAGGGCATCATTCCGTCCCGTGAACCGTGGCCTCGCCGATCTGGAGCTTGCCGGTCGACGGGGACTTGGTGAACCAGAGGATCACGTACCGGCCCGCGAGGGTCTTGCCCGAGATCTCGGTGGTGGTGTCCGTTCCGAGGGTCGCGGCGCCGAGCGTGGACAGCAGTGAGCGGTTGTCGTCGTCGCCCACGTAGACGTTGAGGTGGGCGCCCGCGCTCGCGGAGGGCGCGTGCAGCACGACCTTGCTGACCTGCCGGGACGTTCCCAGATCGAGCCTGACGCCCACCCCCTTCAGGTAGTTGCCGAAGCTGGTGGCGTACGGGGCCCTGTAGCCGTCGGTCTCGAAGTAGGTGCCGTTCTTCTTGTCCTTGATGAAGCGCGCGGTGCCCTCCACCTTGCCGTCGGGACCACCGGCTCCGGTCATCTCGAAGAATCCCTCGGCCGAGGAGATGCTCAGCTTCTTGGTGGTGGGGGCGGCGACGGCCGGGGGCACCTCGGCCTCCGTCTTCGGGCCCTTGGTCGCCTCGTCGCCGCCGGTGAGCTGCCAGGTGGCGATGCCGATGACGAGGGCGGCCACCGCGGCCGCGGCGGCGACCAGCGGACGGTTGACCGTTCGGCCGCCCGTCTGCGATGCGGACGAGGAGGAGGCGGAAGCGGTGGCGGCCGGCATCCGCAGCTGGGCGGTGGGCTGCTGCGGCGGCGGCGGGGCCGTGGGCCGGGTCGCCGCGGCGGGACGCGGCTGGGGCACCGTCTTGGGCGGTTCGGTCCGTCGCGGCCGGTTGATCACCGAGGGCGGCGGGCCCGGCTGCAGCCCGGCGAAGAGGGGGAGCGGGGTGCGCGGCACCCGGGTGAGCGCGGCGGCGACCTCGGCGGGGGTGGCCAGCGGCTCCTCGGGCGCGCCGATCTCCATCGCCCGGCAGACGATCTCGTCGACCGCGGCGGGCACCTCCTCGCGCAGCTCGCACGGGGGGACGTGGTCGCCGTCCCGTTCGGGGGCGGACGGCAGCTGTGACTCGTCGGCGCCGCCGGGCCAGTGGCCGGTCAGCGCGGCGTAGAGCATCTGGCCGAGGCCGAGCGCGTCGAGCCGGGCGGGCTCGGCGGAGTTGACCCCGCACAGCACCGCCTCGACGCCCAGGCCGGTGAGCTTGACCGTGCCCCCGGTCGTCCAGACCAGGTGGCGGGCGGTGAGGCACAGGTGGGACATGCCCGCCCGGTGCGCGGTGGCGAGGGCCTCGGCGGCCTCGGAGACGAACCGGGCGGCCCGGCCGGGGGCCAGCGGACCGCCGGAGACGATCATCTCCTCGAGGGTCTCGCCGCTGACCCACTCGCTGACGACGTAGGCGAGCTCGCCGTCGTCGTCGGCGTCGAAGACCTGGGTGAGGCGGGGGTCGGTGAGCCGGGACGCGGTGCGCGCGGCGGTGACGACCTCGGCCGCGCGGGGGAATCCGGGCTCGAAGGTGCGGACGGCGACGGCCCGCGCCAGGATCTCGTCGATGGCCTTCCACATCGTGGAGCCGTCCGCCTCGCTGACCTTCTCCTCGAGGCGGTACCGGCCGGCGAGCCTGGTCCCGGGCTCAATGACGGACGTACTCATGACCTCTTCCGCCGCACATCGAATCCCATGGTGCCTGACATCGTAGTAGGGAAAAGGGGACTAGCGCAGACCGGGGATCCGAGCGCTGAGCGTGCTCAGCATCGTCTCCACTTCCGGGACGCGGAGGACACGGGCGGTGACGAGGTACAGGAGGCCACCTCCGAGCCCGCCGATCACGAGCGCCGCCAGGGAGGGAATGAGGCCGGTTCCGGCCCATTTCTCCAGCAGCACGTGGCATCCGAGCGCGAAGGCCGCGAGCGGACCCGCGGCAGCCAGCATCTTGACATGGGAGACGATGATTCGGCCAGCGTCGATCCGGCCGAGACGGCGCCGCATGACGATTCCGCAGAGGATCACTCCCACGGTGTTGGTGACCACGAAGGCGCCGGCGATGCCGACGACGATGTCCTCGGTGGGCAGCGTCAGGTAGGCGAGGTAGGCGGTCGCGATGTTGGTCGCGACGGTGCCGATCGCGATGAGAGCGGGCGTCCGGGTGTCCCGGTAGGCGTAGAAGACGCGCAGCATCAGCTGGTAGATCGAGAACGGCACCAGCGCGACGGCGAGCATCTGCATGATCCGCCCGATGACCGCGGCGTCGGAGGGGCTGGTGTTGCCGTGGGCGAACAGCGCGTTCACGATGTCGGGCGCGAGGGCGAGCATGAGGGCCGCGCCGGGGATGACCAGGACGGAGGACAGCCGCAGCCCGGAGGAGAAGTCGTCGCGGACCAGGTCGGTCTTGCCCTCGGCGGCGTGGCCGCTCATCCGGGGCAGCAGCGCGGTGATGACGGAGACGGCGACGATCGCGTACGGGAGCTGGAAGAACTGGTAGGCCGTCGAGTAGGACGCGTACCCGTACGCCTCGCTCAGGCCCTCGTCGACGGCCTGGAAGCCCGCGCTGTTGGTGAGGCGCGTGACGATCAGGAAGCCGATCTGGGTGAGCAGGACGTAGAAGAGCGTCCAGCCGGCGGTGCGGCCGACCTGGGACAGCTCGCCCTTCTGGAAGTTCAGCCGGGGCCGCCACCGGAAGCCGACGCGGCGCAGCGCGGGCCACAGCACGAACGTCTGCAGCGCGATGCCGCCGGTGGTGCCGACCGCCAGCAGGAGGAATTCGGCGTCGGTGAGGGAGGAGGCGTTCGGCTTGCCGCCGCTCTGGATCAGCAGGAACGCGATGCCGACGCCGATGACCACGACGTTGTTGAGGACCGGAGCCCACATCGGGGCGGCGAAGGAGCCTCGCGTGTTGAGGATCGCCCCGGCGAAGGCGCCCACCCCGTAGAAGAAGATCTGGGGGAGGAAGAACATCGCGAACAGGACGGCCAGCCGCAGGTCGTCGCCCTGGAGCTCGGAGCCGCCGTAGGCGCTCATGATCAGCGGGGCGGCCACCACCGCGAGCACCGTGATCACGGCGAGCCCGAGCATCGTGACGGTGAAGAAGCGCTGCTCGTACTGCTTGCCGTATTCGGCGTCGCGCTTCTTGGCCTGGACGATCAGCGGCACGATCACCGAGGTGAGGATTCCGCCGAACAGCAGGTCGTAGACGATGTTCGGGATGGTGTTGGAGAGGTTGTAGATCGAGCCGAGGACTCCGTTGCCCAGCGCGATGATGATCACGGCGCTGCGGACGAACCCGGTGATCCGGGAGGCGATGGTGCCCAGGGCCATGAGTGCGCCCGAGCGCATCAGGCTCGCGGCCGCGCCCCCGGTCCGCTCCTCAGACCGCTGCTCCGTCATGCTGTGATTCCTCCTCCTTGCGGCGCCGCCGCGCGCGCATCCCCCGGAAGCCTACGCCGAGCACCAGCACTGCGAGGGCACCAACGGTGATGAAGAGGCCGATCGAGGAGAACCCGGTCGTTCTGACGTAGACGCTCTGGGTGTTGATCTCCCGGTAGTCCCGGTTCAGGATCTTGACCTGGAGCTCGATCCTGTTCTGGAAGGAACTCCCGGTGGGGAGCTTGACCGGCACCTGGATGGTGTCCTTCTGCCCGGCCTCGATCCGCCGCTCCAGGAGGTACCTGTTCTGGTCCTCGCCCTCCTCGTCCGGGAAGACCAGCCGCTTCTCCGGATAGGTGGAGATCTCGATGAGGATGTCGACCGGCTCGCGGCCCTGGGCGAAGTCGTTGGCGATGGTGAGCCTCAGCACTCCCGACGAGCCCGCGAGCTGCCGGTCCTTCTTGCCGCTGACCAGGCTGATCTTGTTGAGCTCGGCCTTGTGGTCCTCCACGGCCCCGCTTTGGTACTTGTAGGCGGCGGTCCTGCGCTTGCCGGTGCCCCGCCAGTAGTTGGAGGACACTCGCATCGCCGCCCTCTGGAGCGAGGTGTCGGGCTCGGAGAAGACACGGGAGAACGCGTAGGCCTCCTTGTTCATCGCCTTCACCCCCTCCAGGTAGTGCCTGCTGAGCTCGCGCTCCCCGTCCGCGTAGGTGACGAACGTGCGGTCGGGCGTCTTGGCGGCGGCGATCTTGTCGAGAGGGGCGGGGGCGAGCCAGGCGCTCCTGGCGTCCTTGTGGTTCAGCAGGCTCTTGGCGAAGGCGGCGCCGGGATTCCAGCGCCGGTCCGGGGAGACGACCAGGGTGCGGCTCAGGTTGGGCGCCTCCGCGGTGATCATCGCGGTCTCGGCCAGGTAGCGCTGCTGGGCGCCGAGCGCGGCGCCCGGGGAGCCGGTGTCGCCGCTGATGATCTGCTGGATGGTGTCGTCGAAGGCGATGGCGGTCTTGTTCTCGCCCTTGGACGTCTGGACGGTGGTCGCGGCGCTGGGGGTGTAGGGAGTGTTGCCGGCCACCAGCTGGTTGCTGTTCAGCAGGAAGATGTTGCTGCCGAGCTTCTTGTTGGCGACGAGGCGGTCGATCGTCTTCTGGTTGATGGCCCCGCCGTTCGTCCAGGCGAGGTAGGGGTAGGTCTCGGCCTGCTTGTCCAGGAGGCCGAGGCCGAGCTTCTTGTCGGCGTACGCGGCCTTCAGGAGGTTGCCTTCGCCGCTGGCGAGCCGCCTGTTGACCAGCGCGACGCTGTCCACGTCGCCGTAGGGCGTCAGGAAGAACGCGTTCTTCTGGTTCTTGACGTAGGTCTTGAGCTTGCTCAGCCAGGCCGACGCGTCCGCGTTCTTGGGCTTCTCCTCCCCCGGCTTGTCCTTCTCCTGGCTGCGGATCCGGTAGTCCTGCTGCATCGCCTTCACGTCGGTGAGGAGGCCCGGGTCGATCGCCAGGGTGACGGCTTCGCCTCCGGTGTCCAGCGCGGACAGCAGGCGGCTCAGCCGGCCGTTGCTGTCGGGGTCGACCAGGTCGGCGAGCCTGTCGTCGTAGAACTTGTCGTCCGTGGTGCGGTGGGGGCCGTCGATGAGCGGCCACACGAAGGACACCTTGGTCGGCTTGATGTTCTTCTTCGCGTCCTTGTCGACGTAGTTGATGTAGGTGTGCAGGCCGCCGAGACGTCCGGTGGCAGGCGACGACACCGTCACGGCCAGCGGGTAGACGGAGAGCTCACCGGGATACCGGGCGAACGCGCTCGCCGCGTTGCCCGGCAGCTTCACCGTCGTGGACGCGCCGGGGGCGAGGTCGAACGGCTGGGCGGAGTGCAGGGTGTGAGGAGTGGACTCCTCGGTCTGGCTCTGGGAGAACTGGTCCAGCTGGCTGCGCGTACCGAACCTCTCGCCGTACAGAAGCTGTACCTGCGCGCCGGTCAGCGCGCGCGCCCCAAGATTCTGGATCTTCACCTGGACGACCAGCTTCTTGGTCTTCTGCGTCAGGATCGTCGGTTTGAGGGACTCCAGGGAGACCGTCACGGCGTTCTGGCGCTGTTTTTGAACGGCCTGGGATCTCACGGAGGCGGAGGCCGCCACGGAGGGGAAGAAGGCCGTGACCGCGAAGAGCAGGATGAACGCTCCTAGAGCAGCCGTGAAACGCGTCGTCACTGGTGCTTCTCTCGCCGCGCTGCCACGCGGTCGATGGTAGTGGCCTTCAGAGGCTGAAATACCGTCGTCTGTCCCCTCCGGACGGCCGGAAGACCAGGGTTTCTCGTACGGTGGCGACCCGGTCACCGAAAGTGAATACTTGTTTTGCGGCATTCTCGCGAACGCTTACTCTTGGTGGTCGTGTCGAATGAGGAACAGCGCAGGGCCCTGGCCGAGCTCCTGAAGCGGGTGGTGCCCGCCGAGGCCGAAGAACTCGGACGTCTTTTCGCCGAGGCCGGGTACGAACTGGCCCTGGTCGGGGGTCCCGTTCGCGACGCCCTCCTCGGCCGGCCGGTGACGGATCTGGACTTCACCACTGATGCCCCGCCGGAGCGCATCCTCAAACTGGTCGAGGGCTGGGCGGACGCGGTCTGGACGATCGGCATCGAGTTCGGCACGGTCGGGCTGCGCAAGGGCGCCCATCAGTTGGAGGTGACGACCTACCGCAGCGAGACCTACGACCCCAGGTCCCGCAAGCCGGAGGTCTCCTACGGCACCTCCCTGGAGGAGGACCTGCGGCGCCGCGACTTCGCCGTCAACGCCATGGCCGCTCGCCTGCCGGGCCGGGAGTTCGTCGACCCGTTCGGCGGCCTGAGCGACCTGAAGGAGAAGGTGCTGCGCACTCCGGGCGCCCCGGAGGACTCCTTCAGCGACGATCCGCTGCGCATGATGCGCGCCGCCCGGTTCGTCTCGCAGCTCGGCTTCACCGTCGAGGCGTCCGTCATGGCCGCGATGAAGGAGATGGCCGGACGGATCGAGATCGTCTCGGCCGAGCGGGTGCAGGCGGAGCTGTCCAAGCTGGTCTGCGGGCGGTACCCGCGGGCGGGCCTGGCCGTCCTGGACGCCTCGGGGCTGGCGGAGTACGTGCTGCCCGAGCTGCCCGCGCTCCGGCTGGAGATCGACGAGCACCACCGGCACAAGGACGTCTACGAGCACTCGATGATCGTCCTGGACCAGGCGATCGCCCAGGAGGAGGACGGGCCCGACCTCGTCCTGCGCCTCGCGGCCCTGCTGCACGACATCGGCAAGCCGAGGACGCGGGCGCACCTGCCGGGCGGTCGGGTCTCCTTCCACCACCACGAGCTGGTGGGCGCGAAGATGACGAAGAAGCGACTGATCGCGTTGAAGTACCCCAAGGAGGTCATCGCCGACGTCTCGCGGCTGGTGGAGCTGCACCTGCGCTTCCACGGCTACGGCGAAGGCGAGTGGACGGACTCGGCGGTGCGACGCTACGTCCGGGACGCCGGCCACCTCCTGCCGCGCCTGCACAAGCTGACCCGGGCCGACTGCACGACGCGCAACAGGCGCAAGGCCGAGCGCCTGGCCCGCACGTACGACGCGCTGGAGGAGCGGATCACCCGGCTGGCGGCCGAGGAGGAGCTCGGGAGGATCCGGCCGGAGCTGAACGGCGACGAGATCCAGGAGGCCCTGGGCATCACGCCGGGCCCGCTCGTCGGGAAGGCCTACAAGTTCCTGCTGGAGCTGAGGCTGGACCGCGGCCCGATCGGCAAGGACGCGGCCCGCGAGGCCCTCCTGGCCTGGGCGGGCGAGGAGGGGCTGCTCCAGGGGCGGGGCTAGGCCAGGGTGCGGGCCGCCGCGGTCATCGCGGCGGTGATCCGCCCGACCTCCTCAGGGGTGCTGATGTAGGGCGGCATCGTGTAGATCAGGCGGCCGAAGGGCCGCAGCCACACGCCGTGCGCCATGGCGGCCGCCTGGACCCGCTGCACGTCGACGGGGGCCTCGGTCTGGACGACGCCGATCGCGCCCTTGGTTCGCACGTCGGCGACGCCGGGCATCGCGCGCGCCTCTTCGAGGCCGGCGGCCAGCCCCGCCTCGATCGTCTTGACCTCGGTGCGCCAGTCGCGTTCGGCCAGCAGGCCGAGGGAGGCCAGGGAGACGGAGGCGGCCAGCGGGTTGGCCATGAAGGTGGGGCCGTGCATCAGCGGGGCCTCGCCGGAGGCGCTGATGCCCTCGGCGACCCCGTCCGTGCACAGGGTGGCGGCCATGCTGAGGTAGCCGCCGGTGAGGGCCTTGCCGACGCACATGATGTCGGGGACGACCCCGGCGTGGTCGGCGCCCCACAACTCGCCGGAGCGGCCGAACCCGGTGGCGATCTCGTCGAGGATCAGCAGCAGGCCGTGCTCGTCGGCGAGGCGCCGCAGCGTCCTGAGGTGGGACGGGTCGTAGAAGCGCATGCCGCCCGCGCCCTGGACGATCGGCTCGGCGATGATCCCGGCCAGTTCATGGGCGTGTTCGGCGACGAGCCGCTCCAGCTCGCGGGTGTAGGCCTCGTCGGGACCCGCCGGGGGTTCGGGGGCGAAGACGTGGGAGGCCAGGACGTCGGTGAACAGGTGGTGCATGCCGTTCACCGGGTCGCAGACGGCCATGTCGCCGAAGGTGTCGCCGTGGTAGCCGCCGCGCACGGTCAGCAGGCGGGGCCGGTCGACGCCCCGGGCGCGCCAGTACTGGAGCGCCATCTTGATGGCGACCTCGACGGACACCGATCCGGAGTCGGCGAAGAAGACCTTGGTGATCCCCGCGGGGGCGAGGTCGAGGAGCGTCCTGGCGAGCTCGACGGCGGGCGGGTGGGTGAGCCCGCCGAACATCACGTGGGCCATCCGGCCGAGCTGGTCGATGATCGCCGCGTTGAGCACCGGGTGGTCGTAGCCGTGGATGGCCGCCCACCACGACGACATGCCGTCGATCAGCTCGGTGCCGTCGGCCAGGGTGAGGCGGACGCCGCGGGCCGAGACGACGGCGTGGTTCGCGTGCCGCGCGGGCATCGGGGCGTAGGGGTGCCAGACGTGCTCGCGGTCGAAGGCCAGAAGCTCCTCAGGGGTCATGGCTCCTCACGGTACGCCAGTGATCTGTGTTACTCGCGAGTAGCTGACCTGGGTAATTAATCGCTTATGTCCGGTACGTGAGCTGCCTCACCTGCGAGAACGCATAAGTAGACACTTTGTCACCAGTACTTTGATCACGCGTACCAGTGGCACATCCCCCGAACCCCCTGGAGTCCGCCGTGCGTCTCGCAGCAGCCCTCACCGTGTCCGCCGCGCTGCTCCTCGGCACCGCCCAGCCCGCCGCGGCGGCGCCCTCCGTCGACCTCCGCTCGCCCGGCACCGTGGTCGTCGGACCCGGCCCGGGCATCTACGCCACCTTCGCCGTCGGCGACGTGCCCGCGTCCGTCCGGGCGATGGACCTCTACCTCTACGGCCCCGGCGACGACCGGGAGCTGGTCGACCTGCAGATCCGCAACCGGCCGGGGATCTGGGAGGGCGAGTACAAGTTCCACAGCTCCGAGGAGTTCGGGAAGTGGAAGGCCGTCCTCACCATGCGCGACGGCGCCGGCCGCTCGAGCAAGGGCGGCACCGTCCACTTCAGCGTGAAGCGCCGTACGACCCTCTCCACCCCGGGCTCCAAGTCCCGCGGAGGCGGCATCGCCGGAGTCCTCCGCAAGATGGCGGCCACCGGGAAGTACAAGGCCCACTCCAAGCAGAAGGTGCGCCTGTACCGCTGGAACGGCTCCTGGAAGTACATCGCCACCGACGTGACGGACGCCAAGGGTCGCTACTCCTTCAAGGCGCCTTCGGGCAAGATCCAGATCCGCTACGCCGGCGACGCCGTCAACGCGAGCGCCGTCCGGACGGTGAACTGACTCAGGAGGCGGGGCTCGACACCCGCCACCGCGAGGCCAGCCCGTAGTACGCGAACGCGCCCAGCACGTAGGCGATGATCGTGAAGCCGAGGACGGCGTACGACAGGCCGTCCGGCGGGAGCACCGCGGCGGCGACGCAGGCGGCGGCCACGAAGGTCGCGTTGAAGAGCATGTCGTACGCGGCGAAGACGCGGCCGCGGAACTCGTCGTCCACGGCCTGCTGGACGATGGTGTCGACGCAGACCTTGACGCCCTGCGCGGCCACCCCGAGGACGAAGCCGCTCGCCACGTAGAGCGGCTCGCGGAACGGGGCCGCCAGGAACAGCAGCCCCGCCGCCGCCACGCCCAGCAGGATCGGGATCCACAACGTCTTGCCGATCCTGCGGGTGATCGGAGGAGTGATCACCGCGCCCACGAGGTAACCCGCCCCCGAGACCGCGGTGATGATCGCGACTCCCCCGAAACCCGACGGGAAGTGGTTGCGGTACAGCAGCAGCGTCATGATCAGCCACAGGCCGTACAGGAAGCGGTAGAGGGAGATCGCGCCCAGGGCCAGGGCCGCCGGACGGCGCCGCAGGACGTGCCGGACCCCCGCGACCATGCCGACGACGACGTTGCGCACGCTCTCGCGGTGGACGGCGTCGGGGCCCAGCCCGTCCACCGGCAGCGTACGGGCGACCAGCGAGGTCGCGAGGTAGCAGCAGGTGGCCGCCAGCAGAGCGGCCTGGGCGCCCGCGAGCTGGACGACGAAACCCACTCCCGCGCCGACGAACGAGGCGGCCGTCCCCGACGTCACCGAGACCGTGTTGGCCACCAGCAGGTCCTTCTCGCGCACCACATGGGGCAGCGCGGCGGGCAGGGCGGCCAGGAAGAAGCGGTTGACGCCCAGCACGACCAGCGCCGCGATGAGGAAGGCGTCGGTGTCCAGCAGCATCAGGCCGGTCATCACCAGGACGCACGCCGCCCGCGCCAAAGGGGTGTAGACGAGGATCTGGCGGCGCCGCCAGCGGTCGAGGAAGACGCCGGTGAACGGGCCCAGCACCGAGTAGGGGAGCAGCAGGACGGCGAAGGCGACCGCGGCCTTGGCGGCGGTCGTCTGCTGCTCCGGGGCGAAGAAGATGTAGCCGCCCAGCGCGATCTGGACCATGCCGTCCGCGAACTGGGACGTCAGCCGGGTGGCGTAGAGACGCCGGAAGTCCCGCTCCCGCCAGACTTCACGTATCCCCACGTCAGCCACCCTATGCCTCGGAGAGCTCAGAGGCCCCGGACGGTACTGGCGTCCGGGGCCTCTCGGGGTCTCGCGGGGTTACCGCTCGACGTCACCGCGGATGAACGCCTCGACCGCGTCACGGGCCTGGTCGTCGTTGTACTGCTCCGGCGGGGACTTCATGAAGTAGGAGCTGGCCGACAGGATCGGGCCGCCGATGCCGCGGTCCTTGGCGATCTTGGCGGCGCGCACGGCGTCGATGATCACACCGGCGGAGTTCGGGGAGTCCCAGACCTCCAGCTTGTACTCCAGGTTCAGCGGGGTGTCGCCGAAGGACTTGCCCTCCAGGCGGACGTAGGCCCACTTGCGGTCGTCCAGCCACGGCACGTGGTCCGACGGGCCGATGTGCACGTCGGCCTTGGCCATCTCGTGCGGGATCTGCGAGGTGACCGACTGGGTCTTGGAGATCTTCTTGGACTGCAGGCGCTTGCGCTCCAGCATGTTCATGAAGTCCATGTTCCCGCCGAAGTTGAGCTGGTACGTGCGCAGCAGCTCCACCCCCCGGTCCTCGAACAGCTTGGCCATCACCCGGTGGGTGATCGTCGCGCCGACCTGCGACTTGATGTCGTCGCCGACGATCGGGACGCCCGCGTCGACGAACTTCTGCGCCCACTCGGGGTCGGACGCGATGAACACCGGCAGGGCGTTCACGAACGCGACCTTGGCGTCGAGGCAGGCCTGCGCGTAGAAGCGGTCGGCCTCCTCCGAACCCACGGGCAGGTAGGAGACGAGGACGTCCACCTCCGTGTCCTTGAGCGCCTTCACGATGTCCACCGGCTCCGCGTCGGACTCCTCGACCATGTCGAGGTAGTACTCGCCGAGGCCGTCGAAGGTGTGCCCCCGCTGCACGGTCACGCCGGTCGGAGGAACCTCCGCGAACTTGATCGTGTTGTTCTCGCTGGCGTGGATGGCGTGCGCGAGGTCCTGTCCGACCTTCTTCGCGTCAACGTCGAACGCCGCGACGAACTCCACGTCACCGACGTGGTAGTCGCCGAACTGAACGTGCATCAGCCCGGGGACCCGCTGGTCGGGGGTCGCGTTCTTATAGAACTCGACACCCTGGACGAGCGAAGAGGCGCAGTTGCCCACTCCAACGATGGCTACGCGCACCGAACCCATCCGGTTGCTCCTTTTCTCTAACCCTGTACGGGGGTCTGATGCGATCCCCAGGCTTTTGGTAGTTGAGGAGGCCCCTAGATGGGGGCATCCCGGTCATTGCCTTCTGCTGTGGTGTCCGGCCGCGGCTTCTGATCCGCGGCCTGCGCGTGTTCCCGCCCGATCAGCTCGTTGAGCCACCGGACCTCGCGCTCCACCGACTCGAGCCCGTGGTTCTGCAGCTCGAGGGTGTAGCTGTCCACCCGCTCCCGGGTGCGGGTGAATGCGGTCCGCACGTTCTCCAGACGCTCCTCCAGCCGGCTGCGCCGGCCTTCGAGAATCCGCAGCCGCACGTCCGCACGGGTCTGGCCGAAGAAGGCGAAGTGCACACCGAAACCCTCGTCCTCCCAGGCCGCCGGACCGGCTTCGGCCAGGAGCCTCTGCAGATGCTCCTTGCCTTCCGCCGTGAGCTTGTAGACGATCTTCGCCCGTTTGCTCTGGAGCGTCCCCGGGGGCGCCTCCTCCTGGTCCTCCTCGGTGATCAGCCCCTGTGCGAGGAGCTGCTTGAGGCAGGGGTAAAGCGTCCCGTACGAGAACGCCCGGAACATGCCGAGCAGGGTGTTGAGCCGTTTGCGCAGCTCATACCCGTGCATCGGGGACTCATGGAGCAGTCCGAGCACGGCGAGCTCGAGCACGCCGCCCCTCTTGCCGGCCATGGCCACCCTCCGCTGTATCCCACCAGATGTATCGTCCGAATGTATCGGCTCGATACATCGACAAGATACGTAGTGTTAACCGCCTACGCAAGATGTCCTATTCCGCACACCTATGTCGTAACCGTGTGGGTGATCCCACCCTCTGAGGGTTGCTCCGCTCGGTACGATGACGCGCTAGACACCTGACGCTGCTGGGCTTCCGCCCCCCGCCCACCGCCCTGGCAGTGCCGTCGTACGAGCCACCCGGCCCGTACCCAGCCGAAGAGGTCTTGTGAGTAATCCGACGTATGGACCGGGCCACGGAGCCCCTGGTCATGAGCCGGAGGACGACTGGTTCAGGCCCGCTCCGCAGGCACGCGAAGAGATCTACCGCGAGTCGGAGTACGGCAACAGCGCTCCCCCGCAGTTCGAGCCGTACCAGGAAGCTCCCTACGACGGCGGCTACGGGCACAACGGTAACTCCGTGCATAGTAACGGATACGACGCTTACAGCGACGGCGGGCAGTCGTACGACGCTCCTTACGCGGCTCCCAACGGGCAGGAGTACGGGTCTGTCTCGGTGAACGGAGCGGATCCGTACTCGTCCATGGGGCGCGCAGGGGTGAACGGGTCCACCGGGTACGACGACGGTTACGGGTACGGCGACCCCGGGGAGACGAGGCTCGACGGGGCGCCGATCCGGGACATGAATCCGCCCGGAGGGGGATCCGGGGACGGCGACGGCGGAGACGACGGAAAGCCCGGCAGGGAAGGGTGGAAGAAGTACCTTCCCAACTGGAAGATCGTCGCGGGCGTCTGCGCGTTGGGGCTGGTCGCCTCGATCACCCTGGTCGGTGTCGGCTATGCCACCACCGAGACCCCGAACCTGGAGGAGGACGTCAAGTCGGAGGTTCTCGCCCAGGGAAGCAAGGTCTACTGGGCCAAGAGCAAGCCCACCGACAAGCCGATGTTCCAGATCGGCGGCGCGCGTGAACTGGTGACGATCGACAAGATCCCGGAACACGTCCGGCAGGCGGTGATGGCCGCCGAACAGCGTGAGTTCATGACCGAGGGCGGCATCTCGCTCAAGGGCCTCACCCGTGCGGTGTACACCACCGTGACCGGCGGACAGGTCCAGGGCGGTTCGACGATCACTCAGCAGCTGGCCCGCAACTACCTGCAGGGACTCAGCCAGGAACGCAGCCTGAGCCGCAAGTACAAAGAGATCTTCTCGGCGATCAAGATGGACAACGCCTACCCCAAGGACGACATCCTTGAGGCGTACCTCAACACCATCGACTACGGCCGGAACAGCCAGGGCATCCAGGCCGCGTCTCGCGCGTACTTCGGAATAAACGTCGACAAGCTGAACATCTATCAGGGTGCCCTGCTCGCGGCGATGATCCAGCGGCCGAGCTACTTCAAGACCACCGGTGACCCGGCGAAGGTTCCGGAGTTGAAGGCCGCCCAGGAACGCTGGGAATACGTGCTCGACGGCATGGTCAAAAAGGGTTGGATGACCGCCGATCAGCGGAAGAATGCGGTGTGGCCGGACACCGCCTCGACCTGGAACTGGTCTAAGGGGAGCGACCAGTCCGGTTACATCCACAACCGGATCCTGCACGAGCTCAAACAAGTCCCCGGTGTCGACGTCGATCATCTCTCGACCAAGGGCTACAAGATCACGCTCAGCCTCGAGAAGCGCTTGATGGTCGCAGCGAAGAACGCGGTGCTTCAGCAGGGGCCCAAGCTCAGCAAGAAACAGAAAAAGCTGATCAGAACGGGGCTCGTCGCGGTCGATCCCGAGAACGGGGAAATACGCGCGTTCTATGGAGGCGATCACAAACTCGAAGTCTCCGACGCCGCTCTGGTCGAGAACAAGCAGGTCGGTTCATCGTTCAAGCCCTATGTGCTCGCCGCGATGCTCAAGCAGAACCACAACATCAAGTCGCTGATCGAGGGTCGAAGCCCGATCTGCCTGAACGGGGCGACCGGTGACGTCATCCCGGGGAAGAACAGCGAGGACGCCTGCGATTCGGCCTCCGGCTACTGGCTGCGTAGCACGCACGGCGGCACTCAGGCCATCAGCATGACTGAGGCGATGGCGCAGTCCAACAACACCTCCTTCGTCCGGCTGGCCCTCAAGCTGGACGGCGGACTCGACACCGTCATCGACACGGCTCGTCAGTTCGGCATCCCTGAGCGGTACGAGTTCGAGAAGGTGTCCAGCCTTCCGCTGGGCGTCGCCGGCTACCCCGCCCTCTACCAGGCCAGCGGCTACGCGGCCTTCGCCAACGGGGGCAAGCGTGTCACCCCCCACATGGTCACCAAGGTCGTCGACGCCTCGGGCAAGGAGATCCTGCTTCCCTGGAAGAAGCAGGAGAAGCAGGTCCTCACCAAGGACCAGGCCGACCAGGTCACCTACACGCTCCAACAGGTCGTGACCAGGGGCACCGGTCAGTCGGCCCGCCTCCTCGACCGCCAGGCCGCCGGCAAGACCGGGACCACGGAGGGCGGCGCCGCGACCTGGTTCGTCGGCTACACCCCGCAGCTGTCGGCGGCTGCGACGGTGTTCCACCAGAAAAGCGAGTCGATGCAGCCGTTCATCGGAGAACGCGCGTCCTACGGTGGCGTTTACCCGGCGGCCATCTGGAAGGCCTTCATGACCGAGGCGATGAAGGGCGTCGAACCGAAGGTCTTCGACGCCCCGACCTACTCCGGCACCCAGAAGAAGTTCGACACTCCGAAGCCCAAGCCGACGAAGACCGAAGAAGAGTGCAACCCGCTGATGCAGCTGGCGGGCCAGTGCGGGGACGGGAACAACCACGGTAACCCGAACCCGCAGGACCTGCCGGGCTGCAGCCAGGGCCAGCTGCCGCCGGCCGTGGCCTGCGACCCGAACAAGCCGCCGCCCGGTGAAGAGAACAACCCGCCGGACTGGTGGTGCCCGTGGCACCGCGACTACCCGGCGTGCCAGGGGAACGGCAACGGGAACGGGAACCCCAATCAGCCCGTCGACGCCGACGGGGACGGCATCCCCGCTGGTGAGGACCAGAACGACAACGACCCGAACTACCCCAATCCGCAACATCCGTAGCACCCGGGATTTTCTCCGGACCGCATGACGACCCGTGGTCCGAGCCGAAGATCCACTGTGGCCCCGGCGCCGAACGAAGGCCCGCGCGAACGCTTCGCGCGGGCCTTCGCCCGTCCCGGAAACGAAAGCGCTTATCAAGGTCACAGGTCGGACGTGGTAGAACGCCTCTCTATGAAGAGCCTGATCCCTCAGCGCACCGACCGTGCGGCGCTCGGGACCTGGGTACTCGCTTACCTGGCGGCTGCCTGGTTCTCCATCGTCGTGATCCGGGTGATCCCGCACGCGGGCGATTGGCCGGACTACCTCACCCGATGGAACCAGTGGGACGCCGACCGCTTCTGGTGGCTCGCCACCTACGGCTACGACGGCGGCCCCCCCGGCCGCTACGAGGACTACAGCTGGCCGGCCTTCTTCCCCGGCTACCCCATGGCCATCCGCGTGGTCGGCCTGATCGTCACCGACTACCGGGCCGCCGGCCTCGTCATCTCCTTCCTGGCAGGACCCCTGGCCGCGCTGGCCCTCTCCCGCCTCACCGACTTCTCTCCCTTCCTCTCCACTTCCACCTCGATTCGCGCTAAAGCTCCGCGCTCTCGCCGAGGCTCCAGAACCGCTCTCCCCCGCACCCCTTCCCGTGCTTCCGAGGACGACCGCGCCTCTGAGGCCGTCGGCACCTCGGAAAGCCCTCGCGTCCCCGAGGTGATCCATGAGCCTGGGGAGACCCGCGTTTCTGAAAGCGGTCTTGCTTCGGAGGCGGCCCACGTTTCTGAGGGAGGCGTTGCTCCGGAGGCGGTCCGCATTTCCAAAGGAGGCGTTGCTCCGGAGACGGCCCGTGCCTTCGAGAGCGCTTCCGAGGCTTTCTACGCTCACGGGAGCGGCCTCGCCTCTGAGGGTGTCCAGGCTCCTGAAGGCGGTCGTGTCTCTGAGGGCGTGCCTGCTCTCGAAAGAGGTCACGCCTCTGAGGGCACCCATGCTCCGGAAGACATCCGTGTCTCCGAGAGAGCCTCTTCTCCTGAGGGCGTCCCCGCCTCTGAGGGCGCTCCCAGCCCACTAGAAGTCCGTATCTCGGGAGAATCCCCAGATTCCGGGGAAGCCGCCGCTCTCCGGGAATCTGAGGGCCCTGAGAACGGCAGGCTTCCCTCCGAGAGCGTTCTCTCCCCCGGCTCCCCGTCTCCCGCGGAACGGGTGACGGGGCGGAAGCCGGTCAGCCATCGCCTTCACGCCTTCCCTGCGGCTCGGGCCTCCTCTGAGACGGACCTCCGGTCCGAAGAGGTCTCTCCGCCGGAAGGCGGCCCGCTTGAAGAGGGGCGGAGGAGGCCGGGGCCGGGGTTCTACGCGGTGGTGGCGCTCGTCACCAGCCCGTGCGCGGTCTTCCTGTTCGCCGCCTACTCCGAGGCGTTGTTCCTCGCGCTGGCGATCCCCGCCTGGCTGCTGGCGAAGAAGGGACGCTGGGAACTGGCGGTCCTGTGCGCCGCGGGCGCCTCGATCGTCCGGATCACCGGCCTGTTCCTCGCTTTGGGACTCATCGTCGAGTTCCTGGTCGGAAAGAACGGGCGCAAGGTCCCGGGCGGCTGGCGCAACGCCCCGTACCTGGTCACGCCGTTCCTGTCGATCGGCGCCTACATGGGCTACCAGTGGTACCGCACCGGCGATCCGCTGGCCTGGCAGCACGCCCAGGAGCAGGGCTGGAACCGCCACACCGTCATGCCCTGGGAGGCCTTCCAGACCACCTGGTACAACGCCTTCACCATCGAGACCGAGTGGAGCAACGCCTTCCGCGTCGAGATCATCGCGGCCTTCGTCGGCGTCCTCCTCGTCATCTGGCTGCTCTACAGCCGCCAGTGGCCCGAGACCGTCTACGTCTCCACCCAGCTCGTCGCCTTCATGACCTCCAGCTTCTACCTCTCCATAGGCCGCGCCACCCTCCTGTGGTTCCCCCTCTGGATGGCCCTCGGCCACATCATGAGCCGCCACCGCTGGTTCACCGGCCTCTACCTGGCCCTCTCCCTCCCCTTGGCCGCCGCCTTCGTCGCCTCCTTCACCCAAGGCCAGTGGACGGGCTGATCCCCCTCTGAGGCATGTTCGGAGCCCAGATCCTCAACAGGGTCACAGGCTGCGGAGCCGGAGGACGGCTCCGCACAGATGCAGATCGTTGGGGCCTTTGGCCGGCCCGTGCCACTACTTGATCTCGTTGATACCGCACCGCACTCGACGGTCTTGCGCTCACGGTCAGGGTCGCGGGAGACAGGCCGGCCCCGCTGTCCTTCTCGCGGTCGGCTGCCCGGTTCCCGTGGCCAGGGAGACCTTGCCGGTCAGCTCGCCGGGGGACCATCCCCGAGGCGTCGGTCTCAGCCGTAGGTACCTCCTGCACCGGTGCTCGAGGTCTGCCAGGTCACCGCATTGAACCGCCACCCGCGGGTCCGGGACAGGTCTCCGCTCGCCTATGGCGGATACGGCTCGATCAGGTCCATCCCTCGTCCGCCACATCACCACGCGCAACGGCCATCGGACTACCAGCAGTACGCAGGGGAAGCCCGATGATCCCAATCCGAACAGCTCCTGGCAGCACATGCACGCGCAGGAAGACATGGAGGCTTCAATTCCACCAAGGGACTCGGGGCAAATGAAACGGCGACATTGGCGGCTGACCCCGTTCGGAATTTCAGGATGCCGGGGTCTACTCCGTGAATTCGTATGACGAAGGCCCGTGCACATACAAGTGCACGGGCCTTCGTTTGCCGGACGGCTGGATCAGGACCAGATCACCCCGGTGACCGGCCAGCGAATCTCCGCCGCACCACTGCCCTCTGTTCTGACCTTCGCGCCCCACGAGTACCGAGCGGCGCTGCGCCGTCCCCACATGGCCGTCAGGGCCTGCTGACCCGTCGCGGAGAGGCTTGAGAACTGGACCACCTCGATCCAGTTCCCGTGGACTCGTACTCCGTTGTCGTAACCGGTACCTTCCAGGTAGTCCCCGGCCCAACCCGGCGAAGTGAGCGTCACCCGAGCCCAGAACGCGTAGCACGCAGCGGAGTAGCGTAGCTCGACCTTGGCGTTTCCGTACTGGAAGCGGGCGTACTTCTTCACACCGTTGACGGTGGAGTAGGCGGTAATGGCATCGGCGCCGCACCCGTAGTTGTTGGCCATGTGGCCGTCGCAGCTTCCCCCGTAGCAACTAGCCGCCGAGGCGGGTGTGGCCGTGAAAGTGACGCCGGCGAAGCCTGCTGCGGTGACGGTGAGAGCCGCGAGCGTCGAACTGATCCTTCTGTCCTTCATGTGCACCTTTCGTAGGATTTGGTCGACCCTGATCCTCGCAGGTGGAATTTTCCATAAAAATGTCGGCGATTGAAATTTTCTTTCCTCAACTTGAATAATTGGATCTTGAATTAAGGCCATGAATCCAGTAATGAGCATTGGGGAGTGCTCGTGGTGGGAACCGGTGAGAAAGTGGACTGGGGCCAAGAACGGTGTCGGCCGACTGCGCGGATGCATCGCCGGGTCCACCACGTCAACGACGCGCAACGCCGGCCGTTGTCGAACCACGCTGAAGTCCCGGGTCGAGGAGGTCACGAACTGCTGCGGCCCTTGGTGGTCCATGCCCAGGCACTCGGCCATCGGCTGCATCGACTTGCGGCGGACGTCCAGCCGCACGAGCGAGTTTCTCGGGAGGCAGGCCTCCACCCGAACGCACCGAAGCGTGTGCCTGTCGGCGGCTCGTTCTTCGAAGCCGGTGGCGGCCTTGCGCGAGGCCGGGTGGGACGGGCGGTTCCATCTCTTCTTGGCGGACAAGGGTCGTCTCGAGGCCGAGACCGTCTACATCTCCACCCGGCTCCGACTCCCAGTCTGGGCCTGACCCGGCCCGTCCCCAGTCCGGTTCCGTCCGACTCGGCTCCGCTCAGTCCAGACCCAGTCCCGTTCCCGGCCTTCACCCCGTCTCGCCGCAGACCTTCAGATGCTTGGAGCGCGCCGACTCGGGGCGACTACTGATCTCTTCTCCTCGGGTAGGCGGTCCCCTGCGCTCTACCGAACTTCATCGGTAGAGCGCAGGGGCGACCGAGCAGCGGCGGAGGTGGGCGGATTTTTAGGGGGAGTAAGCGGAGGGGGAGGCGGAGGGCGCGTATTCGGCGGGTGAGGGTGGTCAGGTGGGTGGGGGTGGGGGACCAGCCCGACTGGAGGAGGAGGGTCAGCCAGGCGTCCAGGTAGGGGGCGGGGCGGGTGCGGAAATCCCGGGTGACGGGCAGGACGCGCCAGCCCAGGGCCGTCAGGCGGGAGCGGCGGAAGTCGTCGTGGGCGCGGTTGCGGCGGCCGGTGTGGTGGGTCTCGCCGTCGTACTCGAGGGCGCAGCGGTAGCGGGCGTGGCCCAGGTCCAGGCGGTACGGGGTGGGCGGGGTGGGGAGCTGGCAGGTGGGGCGGGGGAAACCGGTGTCGATGAGGACACCGCGGACGAGGGACTCGCCGGGGGACTGGGAGGCGGCGTCGGCCATCCCCATGACGGCGCGGGACTGAGCGGCGCCGGGGCCGGTGGCGCGGCGGGCGCGTGCCAGCAGGGCCGGATGGGAGACGCCCCGGGCCAGGCACTGGTCGACCAGGGAGAGGGCCTCGTAGCGGGGCAGGGAGCGGGCGCAGTCGTAGGCGGTGCGCTCCAGGGTGGTGAGGCGACGGCCGTCCATTGTGGTCACGTCCTCGGGAGGCAGATATAGGAGGGGGTGTGCGCCGCGGCTTGGACGGGAGGCGGGCGACGCCGACGAAGCGGCGGCCTGACGAAAGGTGACCGGTTTCGGCACGGCGGCGGTCATGGGAGAGGTGCCCTGCCCTGGAGCAGCGGCGGTCGAGGACGAGACGGTCGGTCCTGGGAGGCCGGAAGCCGGGGGAAGGCCGGGCGGCTGTGAGAGATCGGCGGCTGTGGGAAGGGCGACTGGCTTCGGTGGGGCGGAAGCCGCAGGAAGGCCGGACTGCTTCGGGAGGTCGGCGGCCGCAGGAGGGGCGGTCGGTGCTGAAGAGAGTGGTGCGGGGTGGGGGACGGCCAGTTCCAGGGGGACGGTGGCCGGGGTGCGGCGAGGGATGACCAGGCCCCAGAGGAGGGCGGCGGCCCGGGTGGTGAGGACGAAAGGGGCTCCGAGCCGTTCCAGGAGGTGGAGGCGGGCCGTGAAGGAGCCGGTGCCGTGGGCGGTGAGCGGACGGTGGTCGGGCGGCTCGGTGGGGAAGAGCTGTGGCTGCGTCATGGGTCCACCATGTGCCGGTGGAAAGCCCGCCAAGGAGCCGAATCTGATTCTGTGGATTGTTCGGTGCGCGTCAGCGCGCGTTGAACCACGGGTAGTGCGCCGTCAGTCGCACGTTCTTCTGTGGAAAGTCGCTGGTGGTGGCTGTGCGGGTGTGTGCGGTTTGCGAAGTGTCGGCGGGGGCTGCCAGGGTGGTCCGCGCTGATCCAGAAGCCCGATGGCCGGGGGTGCCGTGCGCAAGCTGATCGTGTCCGTCGTCGTGGGGGCGGCGGTGCTCGTGGGGACGGGGGCGCCCGCGCAGGCGGCGCCCAAGGGGCCGCGCCCCACCGCGATCAAGGCCAAGGCGGTGGCGCTCAACCTGAACGGCAAGACCATCTGGGGCGAGAACGCGAACGCCAAGCGGCCGATCGCCAGCCTGACGAAGGTGATGACGGCGATCGTGGTGCTGAGGCAGGAGACGAACCTCGGTCGCACCCTGAAGATCAAGAAGAAGTACACCACCTACGGTGACAAGTGGAACGCCTCCGAGGCCGGGCTCGTCATCGGCGACAAGGTGAAGGTCCGGGACCTGCTGTACGGGGCGCTGCTCGAGTCCGGCGCGGACGCCACCGCCGCCCTCGCGGACGCCTACGGGCCCGGCTACAAGAACTTCGTCTCGAAGATGAACGCCAACGCCAAGCGCCTCGGCCTGAAGAAGACGCACTACGCCAACTTCGACGGCCTGCCCTACCCGTCCCAGACGTCGACGTACTCGACGGCGGCCGAGCAGATCAAGCTGGCCGAGTACGCCCTGCGCTTCCCCACCATCCAGAAGGCCGCGGCCGCCAAGAAGGTCACCATCCGGACGGCGAAGAACCGCTCCTACACGTTCAAGAACACCAACCGCCTGATCGGCAAGTACCCCGGCGTCCTCGGCATCAAGACGGGCTACACCAACGGGGCCGGCTACTGCTTCATGTTCGCCGCCAAACGCGGCAAGCGCACGCAGATCGGCATCATCCTCGGTTCCCCCACGGAGAAGCGGCGCTTCTACGACGCCAAGCGCATGCTCGACTGGGGCTTCAGCGGCTGACGCGCCGGCATCGCCTCGGCGGGATCCGCGGCGAAGAAGACGCCCCGGGGCGTCCAGCCGGTGGCTTGCTTCCGGGGAGTGACGCGGAACGCCAGACCATCCCGGGCGGTGCCGTCACGTCACGGCGCACGCGCGGCTAACATCGGCGAGTTCACGACTGCGGCCTCCGGCCTCGGTCGAGCGCGTCGAGCACGGTCGAGGAGAGCATGCACGGGTTGGAAGAGCTGATCGCCGGACGGGTGGCACCGGGTGTCCGCCGTTGGGAGATCTCGCCGGAAGAGCTGTTCCGCACCGCGAAGCGGCCGCAGAAGGCCGCCGCCACCCGCACTCCGGACGGACGGCTCGCGCTCCCCCTGGTGATGGGCGGCGGTCACGCGGACGTCGAGGTGCCCCCGTGGCTGGCGGACGCCGAGGACGCCGGCTGGGAGGTCTTCGGGCTGGGCGAGTCCCGGGACGAGCGGGAGTTCCTCGCCAACGCCGCGGACGTCCTGGAGTTCCCGGAGGAGTCGGACGCCGAAGACTGGGACGCCTTCTACGACCTGCTGACCGACATGGAGTGGTTCTCCGCCGAAAAGGGCTACCTGATCGTCTGGCCCGCCTGGAAGAGCCTCGCCGAGGCGGCCCCCGAGACGTTCTCCACGGTCATGGACGTCTTCCGCGACGCCGTCGACGCCTGGGCGGAGAGCGACACTCCCCTGCACGTGCTGCTCCCCGCCTCCGCCGGCGAACTCGGGGAACTGAGCGCCGTCTGAGAGGCCGGGCGAAGGCCACCTGCCCCGCGGCCCGCTCGGCGATGGAGAACCTCCTCCCTGCCGACGGCCTCCGCTCAGTGGGGGAAGCCGCATCCCACGGACGGTCTCCGCTCAGCGGGGGGCCTCCCTGCCGGAGGTCTCCGCTCAACGAGGGACCTCCCTGCCAGCGGTCTCCGCTCAGTGGGGAAAGCCGCATCCCGTGGGCGGTCTCTGCTCAACAGGGGAACTCCCTGCCGGAGGTCTCCGCTCAACGGCGATATCGGCTTCCGTCGCTCGATGCCGATGCCGATGCCGATGCCGATGCCGATGCCGCCGCGCTCGTGAACGGTCTCGCCGCCCGCCTCCGCGCGGCCTCAGAGCGACTCGCGGAGGAAGGCGAGGTCCTCGGCCTGGCCGTCGCCGGGGGTCTCCAGGACGATCGGGGCGCCGGCGTCGCGGCAGACGGCGAGGATGAACTCGGGATCGATCTTGCCGTGCTTGAGGTTGGCGTGGCGGTCGGCGCCGGAGCCGAAGGCGTCGCGGCTGTCGTTGCAGTGCACGAGGTCGATCCGGCCGGTGATCGCCTTGATCCGGGCGACGGCGTCCAGGAGCTCCTCTCCGGCGGCGTGGGCGTGGCACGTGTCCAGGCAGAAGCCGACGTTCTTCTCCAGGTCGGCGACACCGTCCAGCGTCTCCCAGAGCTGGGCGATCCGGTCGAATCTCCGGGCCATGGCGTTGCCGCCGCCCGCGGTGTTCTCGATCAGCACCGGGATCGGGCACTCCAGCCGTTCGAAGACCTTGCGCCAGTTGTCGAAGCCGGTCTGGGGGTCGTCGCCGTCGCCGACATGGCCTCCGTGCACGATCAACCCCTTGGCGCCGAGCTCCGCGGCGGCCTGCAGGTGCTGCTCCAGTAGTTTGCGGCTGGGGATCCGCACCCGGTTGTTCGTCGTGGCGACGTTGATCCGGTACGGGGCGTGGACGAAGACCTCGACGTCCGAGGCCTTCACCGCGTCCGCCAGCCCCTCGGGGAGCACCGGCTTCTTCCAGCCCTGCGGATCGCCGAGGAAGAACTGCACGACGTCGGCCTCCAGTTCCTCGGCCGCGGCGATGGGGTCGTCGTCTCTGACATGGGCTCCGATGCGCATGCCTCCCAGGCTATCGACGGGTTCCGACAGGGAGCGGGGTTTTGTCGGTGCCAAGGGTTAGAGTCGAACACGACTTCGATTCGAGGAGGGTTGATGAACGAGTTCTCCCAGGTCGGCGACACGGAACTGATAGATGAGCTGTCGAGGCTGACGACCCAGACGGCCAAGCTGAGGGCCCGTATGTTCGATCTCATGGCCGAGCTCGACCGTCGACGGGCGAACGCCGCCTGAACGCGGGCGGCTCGCAGGCCGGCGGAGCCTGGGAAGCAGGTCTGACGACCCACGGGTTGTTGGTAGCCTGGTTCGGTCCCGCACTCTGCGCTCGAGGCACTCGCCTCCGGGCCGGGAGCGGGCAGGCAGCTAGCCCTCCTGTCACGGACACGCCGTGACCGCATCAGTCCAAAGGAGGTAGGGACCTCAATGCGTCGCTACGAAGTTATGGTGATCCTCGACCCGTCGATCGACGAGCGCGCGATCACGCCGACCGTCGACCAGTTCCTCAACGTGGTCAAGACCGGCGGGGGCACCGTGGAGAAGGTCGACGTCTGGGGCCGCAGGCGCCTGTCGTACGACATCCAGAAGAAGTCCGAGGGCATCTACGCCGTCGTCGACCTCACCGCTGAGCCCGCGCTGGTCAAGGAGCTTGACCGCCAGCTCAACCTGAGCGAGTCGGTGCTGCGTACGAAGGTCCTGCGTCCCGAGGTCCACTAGACCTCGCTGTGAGCCCCACACCGGAGTCGGGAGCGTAACCCCATGGCAGCAGGCGACACCACGATCACCCTCGTCGGGAACCTCGTCGAGGATCCCAACCTGCGGTTCACCGCGTCCGGGCAGGCCGTCGCGTCATTCCGCGTCGCGTCCACCCCGCGGTTCCTCGACAAGGCGACCAACGAGTGGAAGGACGGCGAGAGCCTCTTCCTCACCGTCAACGTCTGGCGGCAGGCCGCGGAGAACTGCGCGGAGAGCCTCCAGCGGGGCATGCGGGTGATCGTCCAGGGTCGCCTCAAGCAGCGCTCCTACGAGACCAAAGAGGGCGAGAAGCGCACCGTCTACGAGATCGAGGCCGACGAGGTCGGTCCGTCTCTGAAGAACGCCTCCGCCAAGGTCACCAAGACCAGCCGCCAGGGCGGCGGTTACGGTGGCGGTGGCGGTGGCGGTGGCGGCTACCAGGGCGGCGGCGGTGGCGGCGGTTACCAGGGCGGTGGCGGCGGAGGTTATTCCGGCGGCCCGTCCACTCCGCCCGACGACCCCTGGGCGACCAGCGCGCCCGCCGGCGGTGGCGGCTTCTCCGACGACCCGCCGTTTTAACAAAGCCCGTCGCTGTGGCAGCAGGGTGACTTCTTGTTGCCATACCGGGACGGTGGGAGTCGTGGGGGCTGGTTCCCCTCGGCTTCGGGCCGTCCGCGGGTGTTCGAGTCCCGGCTTTACGGCCGCGGGTGGAGGGTCCGGGTTCTCTGGGCGCGAAATCCGCGGTCTTCCGGGGTCGCAGGCGGATAGCCTGCGAGTCCGCTCGGTGCCTCTGGCATCGGGAAATACATAGAAATGTCCATTCCTGCTTCGGCAGGGCTCTGAGTCTGAGGAGCACCACGATGGCCAAGCCACCGCCCCGCAAGCCCAAGAAGAAGGTCTGCCTGTTCTGCCAGGAGAAGATCTCCTACGTCGACTACAAGGACACCCCGCTGCTGCGGAAGTTCATCTCCGACCGGGGCAAGATCCGTGCACGCCGGGTGACCGGCAACTGCACGCAGCACCAGCGTGACGTCGCCACCGCGATCAAGAACGCTCGTGAGATGGCGCTGCTTCCGTACACCTCGACCGCCCGCTAGGAGGGGATTGATATGAAGCTGATCCTCACCCAGCAGGTCTCCGGCCTCGGCGCTCCGGGCGACGTCGTCGAGGTCAAGGACGGCTACGGCCGCAACTACCTCGTCCCGCGTGGCTTCGCCATCCAGTGGAGCAAGGGCGCCGAGAAGCAGATCACCGTGATCAAGAAGGCGCGTGCCGCCCGCGAGATCGCGACCCTGGAGCAGGCGAAGGAGATCGCCGACTCCCTCAAGGGTCTCAAAGTGGTCGTCAAGGCGCAGTCCGGCAAGAGCGGCCGCCTGTTCGGCGCCGTGACGGCCGGTGACATCGCCGACGCGGTCAAGACCGCCGGCGGTCCCGACCTCGACAAGCGTCGCATCGAGATCGACCACCCGATCAAGACCACGGGCGCGCACCGGGTCACCGTCCGCCTCCACCCGGAGATCAGCGGCACGGTCAGCCTGAACGTCGCCTGACCTGGTTTCACGGAAACGGCCCGGATCTTTCGATCCGGGCCGTTCTGTTATGCCGATCAGGGATAAGGATTGTTTTGCTCCGCAGGTCAGGGGAGACTGACCGCGTGCGCCGTACCAACCCCTACGCGATCGCCTCTCTGGTCTGCGGGCTGCTGTGGGCCTGCGGGATCGGCAGTCTCATGGCCGTGATCTTCGGTCACCTGGCCCGTCGCCAGATACGCGCCACCGGCGAAGGAGGACGCGTCCCCGCCATGGCGGGACTGGTCTTCGGTTACCTCGGGCTGTTCCTTCTTCTCTTCTTCTTCCTGCAGGGGAACGTCCTGATCGTCGCCTGAGCCGGGGGCGCGGAGGGACGGACGCCCCCGGCTCAGTTCTCGATGCGCGTGATGTGCGCGCGGCGGCGGCCCGCCTCCGGGTCGATGCCCTCGACCAGGGTGCAGATGTGCGCGACCCGCTCGGCCAATGTGTCCGGCGGCAGGTCGGCCAGGCCGTATGCCGCCAGCTCGTCGATCGCCTGTGTCAGGCGAGCCAGCCTCTCCCCGTGCGGTGAACGCATGTTCGAATTCTAGCGAACACGGCCGTCCCTTCGAGTAAGTTTTCGAACATCTGTATCAACGATTTCGATCAACGAACGGCGCCGGTGACCAGCCAGGCGCCGGTCCGGGCCCGCGCTCCCAGGGTGAGCATCCGGACGGCCATCCACCAGCCGAGGGCCAGCCACAGCGCCGCGACGCCATGTCCCGCGACCAGTCGCGCGGCCGGCAGGAACGCCGCCAGCGTGAAGACTCCGGCCCAGGCCAGGTACTCCATGTCCCCGGCACCGATGAGCACCCCGTCCAGCACGAAGGTCAGACCGCCGAGCGGCTGGATCAGCGCCACCACGAGCAGGGCCTGGAGGAGCAGCGCGGAGACTTCGGGAGTGGCGTCGAACAGCCCCGGCACCCAGGGGCGTACGGCCAGGAGGAGCACGCCGAATCCGCACGACGTGAACAGGCCCCACCAGAGCATCCGCCGGGTCACCTCACGTGCGGCCGTCTGGTCCCCCGCGCCGAGGTGGCGTCCGAGCAGGGACTGGCCCGCGATGGCCACGGCGTCCAGGATGTAGGAGGACAGCATCCAGATGCGCGAACTGATGCCGTAGGCGGCTGCGACGTCCGGGCCCTGCCTGGCGGCGACGAGTGTGGCGAGGACAAGGGTGGCCTGGAGTGTGACGGTACGGATGACGAGCGCGAATCCGGACGAGACCGCGGTGCGCAGACCTTGCCAGCTGGGCATCATTGAAGCTCCGTGACGGCGTGCCAGACGCAGCACCGTCACGAGGTAGACGAGTGCGCCTCCGGTCTGCGCCGTGACGGTCCCCCAGGCCGAACCGGCGATTCCCCAGCCGAAGACGAGCACGAACAACGCGTTCAGTACGAGGTTGGCGGTGAACATCCCGGCGGAGACGTACAGCGGGACGCGTCCGTTCTGCAGGCCGCGGAGCACGCCGGTGCCGGCCAGGACGACGAGCATGGCCGGTGCGCCGAGCAGGCTGATGCGCAGGTACTCGACGGCGTATTCGTTGTGTTCGAAGAAGCCGATGACGGACGGGCTCGCCGGGACGCCGACGGCTATCAGCGCCGCGCCGATGGCGAGGGCGAGCCAGAGCCCGTCGATTCCCTGCCGTGCGGCGTGGCGGAGGTCCCCCGCGCCCACCTGGCGCGCGACTGCGGCCGTCGTCGCGTACGCGAGGAAGACGCAGACGCCGATGAGAGCGGTCAGCGCCTGGCCCGCGATGGTGAGGGCCGCCTGCTGCGCGGTGCCGAGCCGCCCGACGATGGCCGCGTCGGAGAGCAGGAAGAGGGGTTCGGCGACGAGAGCGCCGAACGCCGGAACGGCCAGGTGCAGGATCTCCCGGTCATGTTTTCTTTTGTCCACAGGTGTGGACGAGCATTTCCGCAGGTCAGGCCCCTGTCTCTGAGTATGTGAACATGTTTTTCCACAAGTTATCCACAGGTTGTCCACAGACTCTGGGGAGTACTGCACAGGTCATCCACAGGCTCGTCCACAGATCAACTTGGGTGAGACGCGTGATGCCCAGAGAATGTCAGAGGGCTGCGTTAGAACTGTGCCGTGGGTGTGGTTCGGGGAAGGATGGGCGCCGAGTGAGCATCGCGGAAATCCCTCGCCAGGAGTCCGAGTTCGAACGTGTGCCACCGCACGACCTGAACGCCGAACAATGCGTGCTGGGCGGCATGATGCTGGCGCCGGACGCCATCTCGGACGTCATCGAGCAGCTTCGCGCGTCCGACTTCTACCGTCCCGCCCACCAGGTCATCTACGACGTCATCCTCGACCTCTACGGCCGCGGTGAGCCCGCCGACGCCGTGATGGTCGGCGCCGAGCTCACCAAGCGGGGCGAGCACACCCGCATCGGCGGCGCCCCCTACCTGTTCACCCTCATCAACTCCGTGCCGACCGCGGCCAACGCCGGCTACTACGCCAAGATCGTCCAGGAGCGCTCGGTGCTCCGCCGCCTCGTGGAGGCCGGCACCCGCATCGTGCAGCTCGGCTACAACGCGGGCGCCGACGCCGACGACCTCCTCGACCAGGCCCAGGCCGAGGTCTACGCCATCGCCGACAAGCGCTCCGGCGAGGACTACCTGCCGCTGAGCGAGATCATGCCCGCCGCCCTCGACGAGATCGAGGCCATCGGCAGCCGCGACGGCCAGATGGTCGGCGTCCCCACCGGCTTCACCGACCTCGACGCCCTCACCAACGGCCTGCACGGCGGTCAGATGATCGTGGTGGCGGCCCGTCCCGCCATGGGCAAGTCCACCCTCGCCCTGGACTTCGTGCGCGCGGCCTCCATCAAGCACGGCCTCACCTCGGCGTTCTTCAGCCTGGAGATGGGGCGCAACGAGATCACCATGCGCCTGCTGTCGGCCGAGGCCCGCGTCGCCCTGCACGCCATGCGCTCGGGCACCATGAACGACGACGACTGGACGAGGCTCGCCCGCCGGATGAGCGAGGTCGCCGAAGCCCCGCTCTTCATCGACGACTCCCCCAACATGTCGATGATGGAGATCCGCGCCAAGTGCCGCCGCCTCAAGCAGCAGCACGACCTCCGCCTGGTCGTCATCGACTACCTCCAGCTGATGTCGTCCGGCAAACGCGTCGAAAGCCGCCAGGTCGAGGTCTCGGAGTTCTCCCGTTCGCTGAAGCTCCTCGCCAAGGAGCTCCAGGTCCCCGTCATCGCGCTCTCCCAGCTCAACCGAGGCCCCGAACAGCGAACCGACAAACGCCCCATGGTGTCCGACCTGCGTGAATCCGGATCGATCGAGCAGGACGCGGACATGGTCATCCTTCTGCACCGAGAAGACGCCTACGAGAAGGAGTCCCCCCGTGCCGGCGAGGCGGACCTGATCGTCGCCAAGCACCGCAACGGCCCCACGGCCACCGTCACCGTCGCCTTCCAGGGCCACTACAGCCGCTTCGTCGACATGGCCACCGGCTGACCCGGACCACGGGTCCTCATCCGGCAGGGGAGACATCCCGTTGATCGTTTGACAACGCCGTTCCCGTGTTCCAGGATCGGCTCATGCTGATCAGTCGAAAGGCCGATGCCGCGTAAGCGCCCGTCCGCCCTCAGGGTGACGACCGGTCGTCGTCCTCGCGAGAAGACCGCCGTCATCGACGGCGTGCCGCTCAAGGTCGTCCACGAGATCGCCCGTCTGGAATGCGTTCACTTCTGGCCCGGAGCGGTGTCCTCGGCGTTCAGAACCTGGGTGTCCCTCGCCCGCCAGAGACCCTGGCCCACGTTCTCCCAGATCCCCTTCTGCCCCTGTTGCAGCCCCTTCGACGCGCGCGACACCCTTGAACGGGCCCTGCGCGTCATGTCACCGGCGGCCCGCCGTCACCTCCGGGCCAAGCTCGGCCCGGTGGACGACCTCATCCGGTCCAGAACGCCGAACGACCCCTTCGCCGATCCCGCCGCCCCTTGGTGGGACCGCCTGCTCTGGAGCCGATAAGACCCTCCCGGGAGCCGAACTTGCACGAGACGCGGATCCATCGATGGAGTACGAACTTTCCACTGGTCACCATCGATGACACCGGCATCAGGGCCGTCAACCGCAACCCGGTCCGGGGAGCGCGAGGGCCGCGGTCGCGGAGGACGACGTCGCCTTCATCAGTCCCTACGAGGACAGGGATTCCGACGGCTCCACCATCGTCTACGGTCACCGGTCCGAAGGCGTCGTCGACATCATCGAGAGACGAGTCCTGGTCCTCCCGGACGGATAGAGACCGACCCGTCTTCATCGGGTGACGGGGCGCGACCATCGCCTCTGGATGCGATTCGACGACGACCGCGTCTGGTATCTCACCGAGGCCCGAACCGCCTGACCACTGCGGTGATGAGCGGCACGAGCGGTGGGAGCCGCGTCCAGGACCACGGGTCCGGTCTCGGACGCATCGAGATCAACCGGTTCGGTACGAGCGGGTTCCGGTTGTTCCGGTGCTTCCCGGGCGGGATCCTTCGCGGGCCGCGAGGAGGCGGGAACCCCGTCCGTTCGGGTGGGGAACGGTTCCGGCGTCGTGTGACCGCACCACACGACGCCGGAACGGTGTCTCCCCGACACCTGCCGGAAGAACCGGCCGCGGACTCAGTGTGGCGTGCAGGGATAGGTCCGTTATATGCCAGAAAAGACGGAAAACTTGGTGGGTGTCTGCGGATCATGACAACTTCACCGAGGAGGCGCAGGTCGGGATCGGGGTAATTGATCTCTTCGGTTTTACGAGCATGGGAAAGGCAACGGTAAAGTCACGCACATGTCGTTCGAGATGTTCTTTATCGGCCGTGACCTGCCCGTGCACCGGATCGGCCTGGGTACCGGACAACTGGTCGGCAAGGGGTACTGGGGGCTGCGCGGGGACCGCGCGGACGCCGTGAAGCTGCTGCGCCACGCGGTCATGCGGGGTGTGGACCTCATCGACACCGCGGGGGACTACGGTCCGGACCTGGCCGAGGAGCTGGTCGCGGAGGCGCTGCACCCCTATCCGATGGGGCTGGTCGTCGCGACCAAGGGCGGGATCGTCCGCACGTCCGCGACCGAGTGGCATCTGGACGGGCGCCCGGAGTCGCTCAAGGAGATGTGCGAGGCGAGCCTCCGTCGGCTGAAACTGGACACCATCGACCTCTACCAGCTGCACCGCATCGACCCGCAGGTTCCGCTGGCCGAGCAGCTCGGCGCGCTCACCGAGCTGCAGCGGGAGGGCAAGATCCGCCACATCGGCCTGGACAGCGTCTCCGCCGAGCAGTTGCGGGCCGCGGTGGAGCTGGCCGAGATCGCCTCGGTGCAGAACCGCTTCCACCTCCTGGACCGCGAGGCCGTCCCGCTCCTGGAGCTGTGCGAGGAGCGCCACGTGGCCTTCCTGCCCTGGGGGCCGCTGAACGACGGCGCGCTCACCGCGTCCGGCCGGCAGGCGGTCGACGGGGTGGCCGAAGCCCATGGCGCCACTCCGGCGCAGGTGGCGCTGGCCTGGCTGCTCCACCGTTCCAGGGTCCTGCTGCCCGCGCCGGGCACCACCTCTCCGGCGCACCTGGACGAGAACCTCGCCGCGGGCGATCTGGAACTGTCCCCGGAGGAGTTCTCCAGCCTGGACGAAATAGCCTAGAAGTCCCTGCTTGGCGGGAATTTTCTTTGACGGGTCAACCTTCCTGTGGTCTGGTGAGAGCCGAGCGGGAGGAGGGCCATGGCGAAGGTGACGCCGAAGGTCGCGGTCAGCGTGGTCTTCGTCAGTTCGATGTTCATCTCGATCCTGGACACCACCGTCGTCAATGTCGCCCTGCCCGGGATCGCCAGGTCGTTCGGCGTCCCTGCGGGCGGGATCGGGGCGGTCGTCACCGGCTATCTGGTGAGCCTCGCCGTGGTCATCCCGGCCTCGGGCTGGCTGGCCGACAGGTTCGGCTACCGGCGGATCTTCCTGGTGGCGCTCGGCTTCTTCACTCTCGCCTCCGCACTGTGCGGGCTGGCCCAGAACGAGGGGCAGCTGATCGCCTTCCGGGTGCTGCAGGGTCTCGGGGGCGGCATGATGACGCCCGTCGGGTTCGCCCTGCTGCTGCGGGAGTACCCGCCGGCCGAGCGGTTGCGGGCCAACCAGATCCTGATGGTGCCGACGGCCCTGGCCCCGGCCTGCGGTCCCGTCGTGGGCGGCCTGCTGACGGACACGGTCGGCTGGCGCTGGGTGTTCTTCGTCAACGTGCCGATCGGGCTGGCGGCGTTCCTCTTCGGCCTGCTCACCCTCCCCGACCACAGGGGGCGGAAGACGGGCCGGTTCGACTTCGCCGGGTTCGTCCTGGCCGGCGCCGGATTCTCCGGGGTGATGTACGCGCTCAGCGAGGGGTCGATCCTCGGCTGGGGCTCGCCGGGCGTCCTGGTCCCGGCGGTGGGAGGGCTGGTCCTGCTGGCGCTGCTCGTCCGGGTCGAGTCCAGCAGGCCGGATCCCATGCTGCGCCTCAGCCTTTACGGCGACCGCCTGTTCCGCCGGACGAGCAGCTCCTCGGTCCTGTCGACGGCGGGTTTCATGGGCGTGCTGTTCCTGGTGCCGTTCACCCTCCAGGAGGGCCGGGAGATGAGCGCGCTCCAGGCGGGTCTGTGCACGTTCCCCGAAGCGATCGGCGTGATGATCGGTTCCCGGCGGGTGACGGGGCTGTACCGGCGGCTCGGCCCGCGCCGCCTGATGGCGGGTTCGCTCGCCCTGGTCGCCCTGCTGATCCCGGTGGCGGGCATGGCGCCCATCCCGGTGCTGCCCGTGGTGATGTTCGCCATCGGCTACGTCATGGCGCACGTGTTCGGCGCCGTGACGGCAGCGGCCTTCGCGACGGTCTCCGCGGAGCTGACGGCCCAGGCGTCCGCGCTCTTCAACGCGATGCGCCAGCTGGGCGCGGCGCTGGGGGTCGCGGCGGCGGCCACCGTCGTGGCACTGCTGGCCCGTTCCGGGAGTTACGAGTGGGCGTTCGCGGCGGCAGGGGGGTTCTCTTTGCTGGGGGCGCTGCTCGCGTTGCGGATTCCGGACGAGGACGCCGTTTCCACCATGGCGGCTCCCGAGGCGGGGAAGAGCGAGGAAGCGGCACCCGCCTGAGTTCGGCAGGTGTCCGGAAACGGTTGCGGCCTTGACCATAAAAGAGCACCATTGCGTTACTAGGCAATCACTTAGAGTGATCGCAGTGGAGGTGGCGAAATGGGCGCTCAAGTGTGCAGTCTGCGGCTTCCCGGCAGTCCCGAACAGGTCGGGGCGGCCCGGCGCTTCGTCGCGGACGTCCTCGGAACCGCCCACGCCCACCGGGACGCGGCGGTCCTCCTGGTCAGCGAGACGGCGACGAACGCCGTCGAGCACAGCGGCAGCGGCGGTCCCGGCGGCCACTTCGTCGTGACCGTCAGCACCACCGACAACTGGGCGAGGGTCGTGGTCGCCGACGAGGGCTCGTCGGGCGTTCTCTGCTTCTGCCGGGTGAGCACCGAGTCCACCGAGGGCAGGGGCAGCGAGCTCCTGGACGGCTGCGCCTCCCACTGGGGCTTCACCCGGGGCCCCGAAGGCACCCAGGTGTGGTTTGACGTGGGGACGGAACCGGCGGAACGAGCTGACCAGGACGAAAGTTCCCCGCTCCGGCCTTGGGCGGAGACGGTCGGCGGCGGAGCCCCCGGCATACTGGAATCATGATCGAGCAAGTCGTCGTGGACGACTCCGTCCGCGCTCTGCGTCCTGATTTCGTGGTCCTGGTGATGTCGGCCCACGGGTTGCGCAACGGCCCGGGCGACGAGGAGTCGGCCTCCTGGCTGTCGGCCGCCGCGCGCACGGCGAACCCGGACGACCCCCATGTCCTCGCCTGGCGCGAGGCCTACCGGGCGTTCGGCGCCAAACCCAACCGGACCCGCCCGTCGGTGGACGCGCTGCTGCGGCGCGCCGACTCGCTGCCGTCCATCAACCGGGTCGTGGACGCCTACAACGCCGTCAGTGTCGAGTACGCGCTGCCGATCGGCGGGGAGGACCTCGACAAGTACATCGGTCCGGCCCGGCTGACGGTCGCCGCCGGAGGGGAGCCGTTCGAGGACGCCGAGCCGCCCGCGCCGGGCGAGGTGGTGTGGCGGGACGACGCGGGCGTCACCTGCCGGCGCTGGAACTGGCGCCAGTGCGTCCGGACGCGCATCACGGAGGACACGAGAAATGCCCTTTTCCTCCTGGAAAGGTTGGAACCTTATCCCTTGGAACGGCTGCACGCCGCGGGTGAGGCATTGGCGACCCGGCTGCGCGCGATCTCTCCCGAGGTCGAGATCGAAGGACGGCTGCTGAAGGCGTAAAGCACCCGGACAGCGCTCAGTCAAAAAGGCGGATGAATGCTGGAACAGCAGAAATCAGCCGTGGAAGACATGACTTCCACGGCTGATTTCCGGGTGTTTCAGTGCTCGACGAAGGCCTGGGTCATGCGCCGGGTGGGCCGCAGCCCCACCGACTCCAGCGCCCGGCGGTAGGCGGCGGTCGCGTTGGCCCCGTCCCCGGCGGCGTCGAACAGGTCGCCCAGCTCGCGGGAGAGCGAGGCGGTGAGCCGGTTCGCGGGCAGCCGCTCCAGCTGGGCCGCCGTGGCCCGCAGGACGGTCAGCGCGGCCTCCCGGCCGGACTGCGCCAGGTGCGCCTGGGCCAGGACGAGCTGCGCCTGCGCCATGACCACATCGAAGCTCTGGCGGGGCATGCCCTCCAGGGTGTCGCGGACCGTGGCGACGGCCTCGTCCAGCCTGCCCAGCCTGATCAGGGCCCGCGCCGACTCGATGACGCAGGCGGTCGCCTCGTCCCCGCTCAGCTCGGGCTCGGCCGCCGTCAGCAGGTCCAGCGCGCGCAGGTTGTCGGCCTCGTCGCCGCGGATCAGCGCCCGGGCGCCGGCCACCTGGAGACGGGCCCGCGCGGTGGAGCGGGAGCGGGCGGAAGCCGCCTCCAGCGCCTGGTCGGCGAGGTAGATGGCGTCGCCCAGCGCGCCCTCTTCCAGTGCCTTCTCGCTGGCCCTGCGGTAGTCGCCCGCGACGTCGGTGTCGTCCGGCATGTGCTGGACGAGGGTCTGGGCCCGCGGAGTGTCGCCCCGGTCCAGGTAGGCGAGCAGCAGCACCCGGGCGACCTCGGCGAGGTCGGAGCCGCTGGTCAGCCCGAGCCCGGTGAGCCTGCCCAGCGCCCGCTCGCCGAGCGCCACGGCCTGGCCGAGGTCGCCGACGGCGTGGTAGCAGCGGGTCAGCGAGATGACGGACGGCAGCCAGCTGGTGCGGCCCGCGTCCCGTTCGGCCAGCTCGCGCAGCTCCTCGAACTCCGCGATGGCCTCGCCGGTGCGGCCCAGCCGCTCCAGCGCGGCGGCGCGGCCCCAGCGGGCCCGCAGCGTCAGCTCGGGGTTGTCGTCGGCGGCGATGACGTCGTCGAACCCCTCGAGCGCGCCGGCGGCGTCCCCGCCGAGCAGCGCGAGCTCGCAGTGCCGGGCGCGGACCTCGACATGGGCGCGCTGCTCCGGCTCGATGCCCTCGGAGAGGTACTCCGGGGTGCATCCCAGCCGTTCGGCGAGCAGCTTCAGAACAGCCGGGGTGGGGGTGCGCTTACCCGACTCGATCAATGAAATGTAGCTGTCGGAGAGGTCGTGCCCGGCCAGTTGGGCCTGCGACATACGGCGGGTCAGCCGCAAGTCGCGCACGCGCTCTCCGACACTGCCTGGACCCGGCATGACCACTCTCTTAGCGGAAGGTTGGGGGTGGCGGTGGTGCCGACATATTTTTCACACCGAACGTTCTGCGGGTTCGAAAAGAACCCGCACGGTGCTTTCGCCAGACTAGCCAATCCGGAGCCGCAATAGCCGCGCTGTATCAGACCTGTGACATTAGGGGTCAGGAACGCAGTGCGGATGGCTGTAAAGACCGCCGATACGACGGCGGCCCGCGCCCCCGGGGGGACGCGGGCCGTTCTTCACCGGCCGTCAGCTCTCCGGTGTTCCGTCGGGTCCCACGCGCTCGCCGAGCTGCCGGTGGAGCTCGGCCGCCTGCCGGTGCCACTCGCCGGACTCGCCGACGAGCTGGTCGAGCTGGGACTGCACACCCTCCAGCCGCAGCCGCCGGGTCTCCAGGTCGTGCACGTTGCCGGTGGTCACCTCGGCCGCCAGCTCGGTGCGCATCTTCGGGATGGCGTCGATCATCTCGCGCAGCCGCTCCTCCAGCGACTTCGTCTTCCCGTTGGGGAAGATCATCTCGCAGACCTCGGCGTACAGCTGGTCGGGATAGGGGAGGAAGTCGATCTCGCGCAGCGCCTGGTCCTGACCGGCGGACTCGGCGATGAACTTGCCGTAGCCGAGCAGCCGGCCCACGGGCGAGCGCTCGTAGCTCATGTCCGTGACCTTCCCCAGCGGCATCATCGCCACGTCACGGGTGATGAGTCCGGTGGTCAGCAGCATTCTCTGGTTGGTGATCACGAAGTAGATGACCGACCACTCGGCGACCTCGTAGACGAACCAGCCGAGCAGGATCAGCCAGGCCAGCCAGATGAAGTCGACGACCTGGCCGGCCTCGCCCCCGGCGACGGTGTTGGAGAGGACCCCGGCGAGGATGAGCCCGCCGAGCACGAACAGGACCGGCTTCATCAGCACGGCGGGGTGCTTGCGCACCACGATGACCTGGCGCTCCTGGGGAAGCAGGTAGCGGTTGATCGACGCGGGAGCGGAGTCTCCCGGGGTGACCAGCCTCATGAGCCCAGGGTGTTCACGAATGTGGCGACGGCTCCGGCCGCGTCACCGAGGCCGGAGGCCATGCGGTTGATCAGATCCGCCGCGGCGCCGGGTTGGTTGATGACGTAGAGGGCGGCTAGTATCCCGCCGGCCCACTTGAGGTGCTTCTTGTTCACGAACCGCCTCCCGCAGGGGACTGAAAAACCCATCCCACAGTAGCGGTCCTACCCCGGAAAAACCCCTTTCCCACCGGGGGTTTCGCGATTTCATCCCCCGAGCCGGGGCGACCTTTCGGCGGCCACGATCGCCAGCACGCGCAGGTGTCGGCGGGCGATCTTCTCCACGAGATCCGGTTCGTCGGATCCGATCACGTCCTGGGCGCCGTGAAGTGCGGCCGAGACGCACCGGTTGACGGTGGATATCGGATGGGTGGCGGCGAACTCCTTGCGCAGCCGCTCGGTCAGCTCTTCGTAAGCCTGCAGGTTTTGGGCCATCGACGCGGTTCCTTGCCTCGCTCGCCGCATCCGGCGGGTCCCCGAGCGGGCCAGGGCGGCGAGAGGAGCATCACGCTCCGTGCGAGGTTATTACCCGGAGGTGATACCCCTCGAACCTGCGTGGCAGGGTGGTGTCACACCGTCCCGTACAGGCGGTCTCCGGCGTCGCCGAGGCCCGGGACGATGTAGCCGTTCTCGTCGAGCCGCTCGTCGATCGCGGCCGTGACGACCTTGATCGGGGTGGTCTCGGGGAAGGCGTCCTCCAGCACCGCGAGGCCCTCGGGGGCGGCCAGCAGGGTGATCGCGGTGACGTCCCGCGCGCCCCGGTCGAACAGCAGGCTGATCGCCGCGGCCAGGGTGCCGCCGGTGGCGAGCATCGGGTCCAGGACGTAGCACTGGCGGCCCGACAGGTCGTCCGGCAGGCGGGTGGCGTACGTCTGGGCCTGGAGGGTGCCCTCGTCGCGGATCATCCCGAGGAAGCCGACCTCCGCCGTGGGGAGCAGCCGCGTCATGCCGTCCAGCATGCCCAGGCCGGCCCGCAGGATCGGCACCACCAGCGGGACGGGACGGGCCAGCCGGACGCCCGTGGCGGGCTGGAGCGGAGTCTCCACGGTGACGGACGTCACGCGGACGTCGCGGGTCGCCTCGTAGGCCAGCAAGGTGACGAGTTCATCGGCCAAACGCCGAAATGTAGGTGAATCGGTTCTTAGGTCACGCAAAGTAGTCAATTTATGTGCCACCAGCGGGTGGTCGACCGCGAGGATCTCCATGTTCTTCACGCTAACAGGGATGAGACATGGTGAAGCGGGAAGGAGTCCTCCATGGACGGGAGCGAAGAGTGGACGGCGGAGGAGATCCGCGAACGGCTGCGGCGCCGTGCCGCCTTCCTGCGCGATCTCGCCGAGGCGAGGGAGCTGCGGCGCAGGGTGGCCCCCCGCCGCTCCCGGCGCGCGGAGATCCACGCGACCCTCCGAAGACGGACTTTTCGCACTGAGTAGTGTGCAGTACTGATCCATCGTTCCGGCCGGACCGCCGAGCGAGGCGGAAGGCCGGGGAATTACCCGGCTCGCACCGCACCGCGGCCTGGCATCTGGGAACATTCGGGTGGGCACAGGACTGGGCGGCGGGTGAGTGATGACGGACGACGGAACGACGGACTTCGCCGTGGTGGTTTTTCGCGAGGAATCAAGCTGGGAGGCCGAACTCCTCCCGGTGGCGCTGACCGAGGACCTCGACGGTTTCATCCACGCGCTCAGGCAGATCCCCGGGATGGGCGGCACCATCGGGCTGGCCGCCGTCGGCGACGACTTCTTCGCCGCCGTCCGCGTGCTCGGCGAGGACGTCATGGTCTTCCTCTCCGACGTCACCGCCTCCCTCGACTGGCCCCTGGCCCGGCAGGTCCTGGAATACCTCGAGATCGACATCCCCGACGAGGACGACGACCTCGACCAGGTGCTCCCCGTCGGCGACATGTCCATCTTCGCCGACCTCGGCATGGACGAGATGGAGCTCGGCGCGATCTCCGGCGACCTCGAGGCCTACCCCGACGAGATGCTGCTGTCGATCGGAGAGAAGATCGGATTCGCGGTCTCTCTGGAGCGGGCCCTCGACAGCCTGGTGTGACAGCAGGTCACAATAGGTGTGTGCCGTACTTCGCCGCCGTGTTCGCGCAGACCGATGAAGGCTGGATGGCCGCCGAGGCCGACCTCGCCGAGAGCGAGACCTCAGAGGACGTGACCGACCTCCTCCGGGAGGCCGCCCTCGAGAGCTCCGGCGGAACCGTCGTTCTCCTCGTCGAGGAGAACGACGCCTGGTTCGGCGTCCTCAGACTCGACGGAGAGGAGGACCCCCGGATCTTCCTCTCCGACGGCGCCGCCGCCCACAACAGCGCCCTCGGCGGACTGCTCTCCGAACTCCTCCTCGACCAGACCGAACCCGCGGCCGACGGCGACCCCCTGGGCGAACCCGCCCTTCTCGCCGACCTCGGCACCGACGAGGCCGGCCTCCTCCGGCTCAGCGAACGCGCCGTCCCCACCGACGCCCTCACCGACATCGCCGAACACGCGGGCTTCACCGAAGAACTCGACTCCCTGCGAATCTGACCATGCAGGAGAACCCCGCGCCCCTGGACCACGCGAACCCGATCCCCGTCTACGAGACCTGGATGCGCGAAGCCCTCGCCCAGGCCGAGACCGCAGGCCCCGACGTGCCCATCGGCGCCGTGATCACCGGCCCCGACGGCGCCGTCCTCGCCCGCGCCCACAACGAACGGGAACTCACCGGCGACCCCACCGCCCACGCCGAGGTCCTCGCCCTCCGCCGAGCCGCCCACGCCCTCGGCCGATGGCGCCTCACCGGCTGCACCCTCACCGTCACCCTCGAACCCTGCACCATGTGCGCCGGAGCGGCCGTCCTCGCCCGCGTCGACCGCATCGTCTACGGCGCCACCGACCTCAAAGCAGGCGCCATCGGCTCCCTCTGGGACGTCGCCCGCGACCGCAGACTCAACCACCGGCCCGAAGTGATCACCGGAATCCTCGCCGACGAGTGCGCCTCCCCTCTCACCCGTTTCTTCTCCACCCGCAGAGTCGGGTAGGCTCTCCCGCGGTGGTGTCGCCTAGTGGCCGAGGGCGCGCGCCTCGAAAGCGCGTGATGGGGCAACTCATCCGAGGGTTCAAATCCCTCCACCACCGCATCGCGGGCCCCCCTGCTCGCAGCCCTTCGGGCTGCTCGCCGGGGGGCTCTGCTCATTCCATCGGGGGGACGACCCCCCGAGCCCCCCGATGTGGGGGGATGCCCCCCACGCCCCCCGCGCGTGGTGCTCTGGGCGCGGGGGTCTTCCTTCCTGTCCGGCTCGCCTTTGTCCTTTGTGGAGTGCTTGGAATTCAGGCTCGCCCGATCTTGGCTGCTGTCCTGTCTTCCTTCAGGCCTTTTTGGTTACTGCAGGTCCAGGATTCTGGCGTGGAGGACCGTGCGTTGGTGGAGGGCGGCTCTGAGGGCTCGGTGGAGGCCGTCCTCCAGGTAGCAGGTGCCCTGCCATTGGACCACGTGGGGGAACAGGTCACCGTAGAAGGTGGAGTCCTTCGCCAGGAGGGAGTGCAGGTCCAGCTCGCGTTTCGTGGTGACCAGCTCGCTCAGCAGGATCTGGCGGGGAGGGATGTTCGCCCAGTCCCGCTGGGTGAACCCGTGCTCGGGATAGGGGCGGCCGTCGCCCACTGCCTTGAAGATCACACGTTCGAGTGTATGGGCGGTCCCGGGGTGCCGCCATCCGTGCACACCCCTAGAGAGCACGGAGAACGTCCCTCATTCCTTTGGATTCCTCCGTATTTTTCGTCGGCGGGTCATCTGTGCCATGGGGATCGGGACGGACCGACCGGTTGTCGGCGGCCGTCGTTACGGTGAGGCGTGACGCGTCTTGAGAAAGTCCTCGACCGCCGTCGGCTCAACCGGGCGCTCCTGCGGCGCCAGCTGCTCAGTGAGAGATCGAAGCTGGGTACGGAGGACGCACTCCGCCACCTTCTCGGCCTGCAGTCCCAGCAGCCGATCCCGCCCTACTTCGGCCTCTGGTCCCGGGTCGAGGGCTTCGCCCCGGAGGACCTGGCGGGGCCGCTGACCGAACGGAGGGCGGTCCGGGCGACCCTGATGCGCTGCACCGTCCACGTCGTGACCGCCGACGACTGCCGGAGGCTCCGCCACGTGATGGGGCCGGTCATCGACCGCCAGCTGTACGGCAACCCGGGGAGGGCCGCCGAGCTGAAGAAGATCCCCGACCTGGAGCGGCTGGCCGAGGCCGCCCGGGAACTGCTCGCCGAGCCGCGCGGGAGCAAGGAACTCGGTGAGCTGCTCGCGGAGCGGTGGCCGCAGTGCAAGCCGGCCGAACTCGCACGCATCGCCCAGTTCGTCGTGCCCGTCGTGCAGACGCCGCCCCGTGGGCTCTGGGGAAGGAGCAGCCGGCCCGCCTGGGCGGCCGTGGAGAGCTGGCTGGGCTCCCCCGTGGACCGGACGGCCGAGGTCGGCGAGGTGGTGTGCCGCTACCTGGCGGCCTTCGGTCCCGCGTCCGTCGCGGACATGCAGAAGTGGTCGGGCCTTACCGGCCTGACGGAGATCTGCTCCCGGCTGGAACTGCGGACCTTCAGGGACGAGCAGGGCCGTCTCCTCTACGACGTCCCCGACGCGCCCCTGCCGGACGAGGACGCCCCCGCTCCCGTGAGGTTCCTGGCGGAGTACGACAACGCGATCCTGTCCCACGCCGACCGTTCGCGGATCATCGACGACCTCCACGTGGCCAAGGTGATCTCCAAGAACGGCATCGTGAAGGGCACGGTCCTGGTGGACGGCTTCGTCGCCGGAGTCTGGAAACTGGAGAAGGCGGCCCTGACGGTCACGCCGTTCGCCGCGCTGTCCGCAATGCACGCCGAGGAGGTCGAGGCCGAGGGACACCGCCTCGCGGCCTTCGCCGAACCCGCGGCGCGGGCCCGGAGCGTGAGGATCGCCCCCGTCGGATAGCGGTCATCCGACGACCGCGATGAAGGGCGAATCGCGATGACGTTGACGATGAACGCGAAAGCTTGGAATGCGGGCTCGCGCGCATGGCGCGTCCTCCCGGGGTCCTCCCGGACCCGCGCTTCAGCCCGCGGCCGGGTGCGGGAGGGCGATGGAGTTGAGCAGGGGGACGAGCTGCTCCTCCTCGTAGGCGAAATGTTCCTCCAGTTCCGTGATCAGCCGGTCGAGCTCGGCCTGGAAACGGACGGGGTCGGTGGCTTCGGCGCCGTCCAGGAGAGCGCGCAGGTCGTCCTTCGCCCGGGCGATGGCCAGGTGTTCGCGGCGCAGCTTCTCCAGGACCGGGGACAGGCCGGGGAACATCCCTTGAAGGCGGGGGAAGACCGAGTCCTCGCCGGTGTGGTGCTCGCCGAGCGCGTCGCAGACGGTGAGGCAGTGCGCGTGCAACTGCGCGCCCAGGCCGGGGCGTTCGGCGCTCCGGCCGTTGAAGAACGAGGCGGCCTCCTCGCGGATGGAGGCCAGCTCCCGGCGCAGGTCGGCGTGGACCTTCGTCAGATGGTCGCCGACGGCCGCCGCGCGGTCGGCGCGGTGGGCGGCGTCGTACAGGGCGACCACGGGAATGACGCGGGTGGTCTGCCGCTGATACTCGGCGTAGGCGGGGACGAGTTCGCTCTGGCGCGTGTACGCCCGGTCCCGCTCCTCGTCGTGAAGGGGGAGCGCCGTCGCCTGGTAGGAGCGGGTGCCGACCTCGACGGCGACCCGGGGGTCGGCCAGGACGTTGTGATACCAGGCGGGGTGGGTCGGGGCGCCGGCGTTGGAGGCGAACACCAGCAGGCGGTCGCCGCCGGCAGCGTCGGCCATGTAGGTCAGCGGGGTGGTGTGGGGGCGTCCGCTCCTGGCGCCGGTGGTGGTCAGCAGGAGCAGGGCGGCGCCTTCGAACATGCCGCCGACCCTGCCCTCGTTGGCACGGAACTCTTCGATGATCTTCAGATTCCACTCGCTCACGGCGGACCTCTTTATCCTGGGGGGACGAAGCCACTTTGCTTTAAAAGCAAAGCAATCTTTAAAGCAAAGCTATTTTGGGAGCAAAGATATGTCAAGCGACGGACCGACCTCCCCGGGCCTGACCGTGGACGACGGGATCCGCGCGATGCTGCGGCTGATGCCGCGCGTGGTCGGCGCAGCCAAGAAGCTCGAGGTCCCGGCGGAGCTGCGCTCCTTCGACCTGGCCCCGCGTCACCTGTCGCTCCTGGCGTACCTGCTGTTCGACGGACCCGCCGGGGTGAACGCCCTGGCCGGACGTCTGGAGGTGGCTCCCACGACGGTCAGCCTCATGGTCGGAGACCTCAGCAGGCAGGGCATCCTGGAGCGCAGGGAGGACCCGGCCGACCGGCGCCGCACGATCGTCAGCATCGCCGACGGCCACCGCTCGGCGATCCACGACTGGCTGGCGCAGAGCGCCGCGGCCTGGCGCACGGCCATGGAGCCCCTCACTCCGGAGCAGCGCCGCCTGGTCGTCGAGACCTTCGCCGCCTACGAACGCGAGGTGACCGAGGCCCGCCGGTGCTGAGCCGGAGATCCGCCGGTGAGCAGGGACTTTCGGCGGCCTCGGTTGAGTAGGAGTGCTCATGACGGGGCATCCGCCGTCGGCCATCCTTGCGGGTATGGACACAGTGCATATTTCGCCCAAACGATTGGCCTGGCTTCGGGGGGAGCTGGCGGCCTGGGAGGCGGACGGGCTGATCGACGGTGACGCGGCGGCCGGGATCCAGGCCCGGTACGCGGCGAGCCGGCGGTTCGCGTTGGAGCGGCTCGCGCTGGTCCTGGGGGCGGCGTTCGTGGGGGTGGGTCTGCTCTGGACCGTCGCCGCCAATTACGAGCGGCTTTCGCCGATGGCACGGTTCGCCGGGATCGTCGTGATCTGGTTGGTCGCCGTGGTCGCGGCGGAACTACTCGCCTCACGGTTCCCCGGGGCGCTGCCGGCCTCCGTCCGGGTGATCGCGGTGGCGGCGGCCGGAGGAGTGGTCTTCCAGACGGCGCAGAGCCTGCACGTCCCGGCGGGCAGCCCGGAACTCCTCGGCGCGTGGGCCGGAGGGGCGCTCGCCTACGCCTACGCCACCCGGGGAAGGGCTCCGCTGGTCGTCGCGGTCGGGCTCAGCGTCGGCTGGTACGCCTGGTGGGCCGCCGAGAACGCGGGAAGCCACGGCGTGGTGGCGGTCGCGATGCTCGTCGCGGCCGTCTTCGCGACCGCCGTCGCCCTCCTGCACGAGCGGTGGACACCCGCCTTCGCGGCGGTCTGGCGGCCCGCCGGAGTGCTGCTCGCGCTGGTCGGGCTCTACGTGGCGGCCTTCCCCGACCGGGACTTTCGCACGACGGGCGCGTTGTGGACGGGAGCGGCCGTCGCCGTGGTCCTCGCGGCTGTCTCCGTCTGGAGGAGCTCCGCCCGCGGCGAGATCGCCGTGATGCTGGGCATCCTGGGCGCGGGCTTCCTGCTGACGGTCTGGGACCCGTCCGGCTCGATGACGTCGCCGAGCGGCGCGATGCTCGTCCGGGCCGTGGCAGGGATCGTCGGCTACGTGCTGGCGGCCGCCTGGTTCGCGTTCCTCGGCACGTCCAAGGCGCTGCCGGGCGTGGTGCCGCTGGCCGCCGGGGCGCTGGTCGTCTTCGTCACCACGCAGAGCTTCGCGATCTTCGCCCCGCTGTTCTCCGGCGCCGCCCTGTTCCTGGTGCTCGGCGTCGTCTTCCTCGGCACCGGCGTGCTCGCCCAGCGGGGCCGCCGCCTGATCATGGAGGTCTCCCGGTGAGGCTGACGTCCCGTCCCATCGCGGTGGCCGCCGCCGTGCTCGTCCAGGCCGCCCTGGCCGCCTGGGCGGTCCAGCCCCAGCTGTCGGCCCGCCTGACCGGCGCCGAGTACCGGCTGGCCGTCGCCCCCGTCGATCCGATAGACCCGTTCCGAGGCGCCTACGTCCAGTTGGACTACCCCGACCTGCCCGCCGAGGCCCCCGGCTCGGGCCGCTTCCATGTCCCCCTCGTCCGGGACGGCTCGCTGTGGAAGGGAACGGCACCCGTCAGGACCCGTCCCGAGTCCCCCCACCTGACCTGCGAATCGCGCGGAGGCTTCCTCGACTGCGGCCTCGACAGCTTCTTCGTCTCCGAAGACCGCGCCCGCGCCCTCGAGCAGGACGTGGCCGCAGGCCGCCTGGCCGCCGTCATCCGCGTCGACGACCAGGGCCGAGCCGCCCTGGTCGACCTCGAACACCGCTGAACGGCGCCTCCGGCGGACGGCTCCGTCGTCACCGGCGGGAGGCCTTGACCGCCACGCGGCCGCCGCCTGTCATAGAAGGGACCTTCGGCCGTCACGCGACCGCCGGGCTGCCCGCGGATGCCTCCAGGCGACGGGCCCGGTATCGGTGCAGAGGCGGCGGCGTCCCGGTTCCATCTGTGGAGAGTGGGAAGGCCAGGCCTCTACACGGACAGGGCCGGGTAGTCCAGGACGCGGGTGCACCAGCGGGAGAGGAGGGGGCGGTCGTGGCCTATGGCCAGGAGGGCGGCGCCGGTCTCGGCGCGGTAGGACTCGACGACGGCGACGAGGGCGGCGGTGGTGGAGGCGTCGAGCATGGCGGTCATCTCGTCGCAGACGAGGAGTGAGGGGCGCAGGACCAGGGCGCGGGCCAGGCAGGCGCGCTGGAGCTGGCCGTCGCTGACCTCGTGGGGACGGCGGGCGAGCAGGTCGTCGGTGAGGCCCACGGTCTCGGCGAGGGGACGGACGCGCTCGTCGGCGGCTTCGCGGTCCCGGCGGGGGACGGCACGGGCGGCGTGAAGGGGCTCGGCGATGAGGGCCGCGAGGGTCAGCCGCGGATCGGCGGCCGTCCGGGGCTGCTGGAAGACGAAACCGATCGCGATGCGCTGCTCCCTGGGAGCGCGGTAGCGCCAGCCCCCCGCGGCCGCGCCGTTGAGCCGCACGGTTCCCGAGGAGGGCCGGTGCAGCAGGGCGGCCACCCTGGCCAGGGTGGACTTGCCGCAGCCGCTGGGCCCCAGCAGCGCCACCGCCTCGCCCGCCGCGACCGTCAGCGAGACGTCCCGGACCACCGGCGGACGTCCCGGATATCCGGCGCTGATCGAATGGATCTCCAGCGCGGGTGCGGTGGTCTCTGTTTCCGAGGGATGGAGGTCCGCGGCCTCGGGGTGGTTCTCCACGGTCTTCTCCTGGTCGTCCATGGCGTCAGACCTGTAGTGCATCGTTGTCCTCGAGAGGAGCGGAATCGGCCTGGAGGGGGTGATGGCAGGCGACGCCGTCGGTGAGAAGGGGGAGGTCCGCGACGCAGGCGGAGGTGGCGGCGGTGCAGCGCGGGGCGAAGGCGCAGCCTGACGGGAGCGCGTCGAGAGCGGGAGGCATGCCGGGGATGGGGGTGAACGCGCGGGTGGGGAGGGCGTCGAGCAGACGGCGGGCGTAGGGGTGGCGGGGGCCGGGGGAGCCGAAGAAGGAGGTCGCTTCGGTGAGCTCCACGATGCGGCCCGCGTACATGACGGCGACGCGGTCGGCGACGTGTTCGGCGGCTGCGAGGTCGTGGGTGATGAGGAGGAGGGCGCGGCCCCCGTCCACATGCCGGCGCAGTTCGGCGGCGGTGCGGTCGACGAGGTCGCGATCCAGGCCGGTGGTCGGCTCGTCGGCGAGCAGGAGCGGCGCGTCGCCGACGAGGGCCAGCGCGGTGGCCGCGCGCTGGGCCAGGCCTCCCGACAGCTCGTGCGGATGCAGGCCCAGATGGTCGGCGGGGAACGCGGCCCGCTTTGCGGCGGTCAGGACGGCCTCGCCGAGGCGTGCCCTGGGGGTGCCGGTCAGCTCGCGGATCGTCTCGGCGAGCTGGGAGCCGATCGTGCGGACGGGCGTCAGATGGCCCGCCGGACTCTGCGGGATCAACCCGACCCGGCGTCCCCGCACCCGTGTCGCGAGAACACGCTCTCCCACGGAGAGCAGGTCGAGCTCCTCCCTGAGACCGGCGCCGGCATCACCGCCCGGCAGGTCGAGCCGCTCCCCGGGGGCGGCATCGTCGGTCGGCAGGCCGAGTCCGCCGCCGGAGGAGTTCTGGGCGGATCGGGTCGGGGCGGTGCCGCCGAGGAGGGCGGTGCCGGTGGCGGTGGCGTTGCCGGGGAGGAGGCCCAGGAGAGCCGAGGCGAGGACGGACTTGCCGCAGCCGCTCTCGCCGACGAGGGCGAGGCATTCGCCGGGGGAGAGGTCGAACGTGACGTCGGTGACCGCGGCGACCTGGCGCCGGGAGCGGTCGCGCCGCACGGTGAAGCGCACCGAGAGGTCGCGGACGGACAGGAGGGAGGTCACAGCATCAGCTCCGATCGGCGTCGCGGGTTCAGCCGTTCCCGCCACGCTCCGGCGAGGCCGGCGATCGCGAGGGTGGGCACGATGATGAACAGCCCGGGGAAGAGCGTCGGCCACCAGTCGCCGGCCAGGAGGGTGCCGCGCGCGTCCTGGATCATGTTGCCGAGGCTGGCCTGGTGGGAGGGGAGGCCGAGGCCGAGGAAGGACAGCGCGGTCTCGTGCCAGACCGCGTGCGGCACCAGCAGGACGGCGGCGAGCCCGGCCTGGGGCAGGACCGCCGGGAGGAGGTGCCGGGTGGCGACCCGCGTCCGCGACGCGCCTGAGGAGACGGCGGCGTCGATGTACGGGCGGTCGCGCAGGGAGAGCACCTCGGCGCGGACGATCCTGGTCGTGGAGAGCCAGTGCGTGAGCCCGATCGACATGATCACCGGCCAGATCCCGGGCCGGAACATCGCGATGACGAAGATCCCGAGCATGAGGTGGGGGACGGCCGAGAAGGTGTCCACGATCCGCATGACGAAACGGTCGGTCCGCCCGCCGAGCAGACCCGCCGCGGCTCCGACCGCGGTGCCGATCAGCGCCGCGCCGAACGCGGCGACGATCCCGACGATCAGTGAGACCCGCAGCCCGTACACGCAGCGCAGCAGCACGTCCCGTCCGTTGCCGTCCGTGCCGAACGGGTGCTTCCACGACGGGGGGAGAAGCGTCTCGCGCAGGTTGACGGCCTGCTGGTCGAGTGGGAAGAGCACCGGGACGAGGAGCACCGCCAGCGCGATGGCCGCCACGGCTCCCGCCGACACCCGGGCTCGCATCGGGCTCCGGCCTCCGGGCTCGGTCTCGGATCGGAGGGCGGTCACAGTTCCTCCGGGTTCACTCGGGGGTCGGCGAGGCAGTAGAGGGTGTCGGAGAGGAGGTTCCCGGCCAGGACCGCGGCGGCGGAGAGGACGGTGACCGCGGCGAGGAGGGGGAAGTCGGCGGCGGTGGCGGCCTGGGTGGTGGCCGAGGCCATGCCGGGCCAGCTGAAGATCGTCTCGATGAGGAGGGCTCCTGTGATCACCTCGGGGACGCGGGTGCCGATCAGGGTGAGCACGGGCAGGAGGCCGGAGCGCAGCGCGTGGCCGAACAGGACGGTGCGTTCGCTCAGGCCGCGGGCGCGGGCGCCGCGCACGGGGTCCTCGGTGAGGGCATCGGTGACGCCCTGCCGGACGTAGAGCAGGAACCATGGCGTCTGGGAGACCGCCAGGACCGCCGCGGGCAGGACGAGGTGCCGCAGCAGCCCGCCGGGGGTGACGGCGTCGGAGCCCGGTTCGCTGAGACCGCCTGCGGGCAGGACGCCGAGCTGGAGCGCGAAGAACCAGACGGCCAGCAGGCCGATCCAGAACGAGGGGGCGGCCTCCAGCGTGTAGGCCAGGGAGGTGAGTGAACGGTCCAGTAGCCCGCCGGGCCGCCGAGCCGCCGCGACCCCGAGGACGACCGCCACCGCGATGGCCGCCGTGAGCCCGCTCGCGCACAGCAGCGCGGTCCACCCGATCCGCTCGGCGATCACTTCGGCGACCGGCTGCCGGAAGACGCTGGACTCGCCGAGGTCCCCGGTCAGCGCGGACGTCAGCCAGTTCCACCACTGCAGGGGGAACGGCCGGTCCACGCCGAGGTTGTGGGCGACCTGGTCGAGGGTCTCCTGCGACGCGGTGAGCGCCGCCGTCCCCAGGTACTGCTTGACCGGGTCGAACGGCGAGGCCGCCGCCAGCGCGAACACCCCGAAGGTGACCACGGCCAGCACCGGCACGGCCGCCAGCATCCGCCGCCCGATCAGCCGCAGCAGCGCCCCCCGCAGACCGCGGCGCCCCAGGGAGGCGCGCGTGATTCGCGGAGAGGACTTGACGGTCGAGGTCACTGCGGGAGGGTCCAGTCCTGGAGGTTCCACCAGGGGCCGCCCATGCCGTGGTCGTGCGGCTCCAGCTGGGTGGTCAGGCCCTCGTACTCGTCGGAGACGACGTAGACGTGGTCGATGTGGGTGAGGTAGGTGTAGCCGGGGTCGTCGGCGAACAGCCGCTGGACGGTGGAGTAGGCCTGACGGCGTTCGCCCTCGTCGTTGCTCTTGCGGCCGGTCTCCAGGGCCTCGTCGACGCCGGGATCGGTGTAGTGCCCCATGTTGTTCCAGCCGTTGCCGATGAGGCCGGAGTGCAGGGTCGAGTAGAGGTCGAAGTCCGGGTCGAAGCCGGCGCCGCCGCCCGCGAGCACCGCGTCCTCGCCGAGGACGGGCTCGATGACCTCCCACGTCCCGGCCTGTACCTTCACCTCGACGCCGACCTCCTTGGCCTCGGAGGCGTAGGCGAGCGCGTGGTCCTGGCGGAGCTTGTCGCCGGAGGGGTACCAGAGCTTGAAGGACGCGCGCCGCCCGTCCTTCTCGCGGATCCCGCCGTCCTCGCTCTTCCAGCCGGCCGAGTCGAGGATCTGCGCGGCCTTCGCGTCGTCGTGGGGGACCTCGGCCTCCGGGGCGAACCAGGGGCTGTTCTCGGGAAGGGGGTTGTAGGCGGGGCGTCCGGCGCCCTTGAGGATCGACTCGACCATCAGTTCGCGGTCGACGGCCAGGTTGAGCGCCTGCCGGATGGCCTTGTCCCCGGCGACGGGGTTCCCGGTCGGCAGGGTGACGGCCCGGTAGTCGACGGACTCGGCGGTGATGAGGCGCGTTCCGTCGACGTTCTCGAACGTCCTCGCCAGGGAGGGCGGGAGCGCGGCTCCGTCGAGTTCCCCAGCCCGCAGGCGTGTCGCCCGGACGTCGTCGTCGGCGATGAAGACGGTGGTGAAGCTCTTCACCTCTGGTGCGCCACCCCAGTAGCCGGGGTTGGCCTTGAGGGTCATCTGCTCGCCCTTGCGCCAGGACTCGAGGACGTACGGCCCGGTCCCGACGGGGGAGGTGTTGTACGCGCCGGTGTTGACGTCCTGCCCGCTCGCGGCCTTCTGCGAGGCGATGGGCAGCACCGTCCGCTCGACGAACGGCGCGTAGGGGTACTTCAGCTTGAAGACGACGGTGTGGTCTCCTTCGGCGGTGACGCTCTCCACCGCAGCGATCTCGTCGCGGGAGCCGTTGCTGGTCTTCTCGTCGAGGATCGTCTCGTAGGTGAAGACGACGTCGGCCGCGGTGAACGGCGTCCCGTCGCTGAACTTCACGCCCTGCCGCAGCGTGTAGGTGTAGGTGAGCCCGTCCTGCGACACCTCGGGCAGGGCGGTCGCCAGCGCGGGTTCCAGTTCCAGTTTCCGGTTCCGCTGGAGGAGGCCGTCGAAGATCTTGGAGTTCCCGTCCTTGCCGTATCCGAGCAGCGGGCTCAGGGTGTCCGGCTCGGTGGCCGCTCCGATCGTCAGGGACGGGTCGCCCCGCTTCTCGGCGCCGGGGTCCGAGCATCCGGCGAGCCCGGCGAGCAGTGCGGCCGCGGCCAGTGCCGCCGTGCCGGTCCTCCAGGAGATCACGCGTTCCTGCCTCTCGGTGTTTATTGCAAGCTCTTCGCAATAACACCGTGTATGACATCACAAAGCAGACTTCGATACCTAATCGGGTATGTCTTGGCGTGAAGCCCTCATGCGCACGGGGGCGACCATGTCCGGACGGTGCTCGTTCACACGAAGAGCGACGCGATCCTGTTCCGGTTGCACGAGAAGGGCATGGTGGCCGGAGTCCGGGACGGCGGGCGGTTCCGGTCGGTGCGGACGCCGAGCGCCAAGAGGAGGAGGCGTTGCGCGAGGCCGTCCGCTCTCCGCAGAGGCCATGATGGGCTGGGCGCCGGACCGCGACACGGGGCCGGTCACCGGCGTGCGGGTCTTCGCCGTGCTCTTCGCGGAGGGAGGACCCCCGGCCGGACCGCGGGGAAGTCGGCCCGGCCGGAAGGGTCAGCGGCGGCCGTACGCGCCGGCCGCCACGGAGACCCCGACGGCGGCGAGGGCGACCTGGAGGATCAGCTCGATCCAGTCCACGCCGCGGGTGTCCGCCACGCCGAGCACGCTGGCGATCGCGGTGCCGATGAGCGCCGCGATGACACCGATGAGCATGGTGAGCCAGATCGGGATGCGCTGCTTGCCCGGTATGACCAGCCTGCCGAGAGCACCGATGACCAGACCGATGATCAGTGCGGTGATGATCCCTGTGATTTCCACTGCGGACGCCTTTCCGTTCTGTGTTCGAAGCCCCGGAGATCTCAGACGCCGATGCCGTGGTCGGCGGCGATGCCGCTGAGACCAGAGGCATACCCCTGCCCGGCCGCGCGGAACTTCCACTCGTCGCCGCCGGCCTGGCTGAATCTTCTGGCCGCGGTCTCTCGCGGTGGTCAGGCGTGGGTGGCGATCACGCCGAGCATGTCCTGGAAGGTCCGGCCGTGGGTGGGCTCGCCGATGGCGTTCATCTTCCAGCCCGTGCCGTGCCGGTACACGCGGGCCATCACCATCGCGGTGTGGCCGCCGCCGCCCGTCAGTGTGTACCGGGCGAGCTCGGTCCCGGTCGTCTCGTCGACCAGGCGGCAGAAGGCGTTGGCGACCTGGTCGAAGGTCTGGCCCGTGAACGAGCTGACCGTGAAGACCAGGGAGGTGACGTGGACGGGCACCCGGGCCAGGTCCACGGCGACCGACTCGTCGTCGCCGTCTCCCGCGCCGGTCCTGTTGTCGCCGGTGTGCCGGACCGAGCCGTCCTGGCTCGTCAGCTGGCCGAAGTAGACGACGTCGTTGACCTGGCCGTCGGCGAACAGGACCACCGAGGCGTCCAGGTCGATCTCCTGCTCGCGCGACCCGAAGAACCCCTTCTTGGGCACCGCGTCCCAGCCGAGGCCCATGCGGACCGTCGTCAGGTCGCCGCCACCGGGCTTCTCCAGCGAGATCCGCTGCCCCTTGACCATGGAGACCGTCATGGCCGCCACCCCTCTCCTCCACGCCGAACAGGACCGCACGCGCGGGGCCTCCGGCCCCCGCATGCTTACTACAAATGTAATAGTAAGGCAGGGGGAGGCCCCGGCCGCCACCGGGCGCGTCGGGCGTCCGTCGAAGACCGGTCAAGGGGCGGTTCGGAAGGAGGACAGGAGAAGTTCACACGAACTTGACCCGCCATGACCTGACCGGTTTCGTCATACGTGTGACCATACGGGTGTTCCGACCCCCCTCGATGGAGGCCACGTTGCAGACCAAGCACCGCCCCCGCTCGATCCGGATCGCCTTCGCCCTCACCGCCGCGACCGCCTTCTCCGGCGTGGTGGCCATCTCCCCGGCCCACGCCTCCGTCTACGGCTCCTGCACGATCTCCCGCTGCTCGGACGCCAAGTCGGCCCGCTCGATCTGGTCCGGCAAGGGCTTCCCCACCAGCGCCGGCTGGTACTCCTGGCCCGACGGGAAGTACAACTACACCGGCGGACGCCACTACAACCGCGAGGGCCAGCTGCCCACCAACGCCACCTACTACGAGTACGACGTCTACAGCAGGGCGAAGGGCGCCTCCCGCGACGCCTACCGCATCGTCGTCAACCGCAGCACCGGCGCGACCTGGTTCACGCCGAACCACTACACCGACTTCTACAAGATCGCTTAAGGATCGAGATGCCGTCCGTCGAACGCCCGCTGCCGCCCTGGCTGACACTCTCCGCCGACCCGGCGCCCGGGGCGCTCGACGGACGCGCCTCCCGAACCCGTGCGGGCCTCTTCACCGAAGCCGCACGGGTCCTGAACTTCCCCGACTACTTCGGTCACAACTGGGACGCCTTCTACGACTGCCTCCGGGACGCCGCCCCGCCGGCCTTCTCCGTCGACCACGCCGAAGAACTCCTCGCGGACGAGCCGCCCGGGCAACTCCGCCTGCTGCTGGACGTCCTTTCGGACGCCCGCCTGAAGGCCGTCCTGGCCACCGCTCACCCGCGGCCCCTGCGCGAAAGGCTCCTCGCCGTCCTCTGACGGGCGGAATCCGGGAGGCGCACGCGGCCGTCCGAACATCCCCGGCCTCACGGGTGTCCAACGATTACCCCTGGCTAAAGACAGGGGGGACGTCTGACCTTCGGGGGCGGCGGCAGGTCTCCGCAGCCCATAGGTTCGTCATCGACGGGGCAAAATTCGGCCGAGCGGTACGGGGGGTTCGCGGTGGGCGGGGGAGAAGGCACGGCGCCGAAGGCAGACGGTGGGGAGCGGGTCGGATGACGGAGACGATCCTGCAGTTCGCGCACGACATCATCACGTCTCCCTGGATCTACCTGATGGTCCTCGGCATTGCGCTGCTCGACGGGTTCTTCCCGGTGGTGCCGAGCGAGACGCTGGTCATCACGACGGGGGCGTTCGCCGCCTCGACGGGAGAACCCGACGCGCTCCTGCTGCTCTCGGTGGCGGCGATCGGGGCGATCTGCGGCGACCACGTCTCCTACTGGCTGGGGCGCCGGGCGGGTTCCAGGCTCAAGGACGGCAAGGCGTTCCGGTGGGCGAGGAAGGAGGTCGACGAACGCGGCGGGCTCGTTCTGGTCGTCGCCCGCTACATCCCCGGCGGCCGGACCGCCACCACCCTGACGCTGGGCGCGACCGGCTACCCGTTCCGCCGCTTCCTGCTCTTCGACGTCTTCGCCGGCCTGAGCTGGGCCGTCTACTCGGTGCTCGTCGGCTACATCGGCGGCGTGGCCTTCGAGGAGGACCCGTTCAAGGGCCTGCTCCTCGGCCTGGGCATCGCCCTCACCGTCGCCGCGGTCGTCGAGTTCATCCGCTACGTCCGCAAGAAGAAGGCAGCCGTGCCGCGGAACGAGGAAGAGAAGCTCGCGGCGTGACCCCGGCGGCGCGTCCGTCCGGGTCCTGCGGTTCCCGCCGGCAGACGCCACCGGGCGGCGCCTTCCTTTGATCACCTATGTGATGCCGTGCCGTGTTCGGATCGTCATGTAGCGCTGTCAGACAGGGTTCATGCAGACCACTCGGCGACGTTTTCTCACGGGTGCGGCGGCCACTGCGGTCGCCTCCGCGCTTCCGCTCTCCGTCCAGAAGGCCGTGGCCGCCGCCGTGCCGCCCGGCGGGCTCGAATCAGTCGAGCATGTGGTGTTCCTCATGCAGGAGAACCGGAGTTTCGACCACTACTACGGGACGCTCTCCGGGGTCCGCGGCTTCGGCGACCGCAACGCGATCAAGCGTCCGAACGGCAAGAGCGTCTTCGAGCAGCCTGGGTTCGCCCGGGACGTCCTGCCGTTCTCGATCAGGAACGCGATCGGTTTCAACCTGCGTCCCAAGTCCGCCCAGCAGTTCGTCGCCGGGCTCCCGCACAGCTGGCAGGACGCGCAGGCGGCGCTCGGCAACGGCTGGAACGACCGCTGGGTCCACGCCAAGACGCCGGGCACGATGGCGTACTACGACCGGCAGGACCTCCCGTTCCAGTACGAACTCGCCGACACCTTCACCCTGTGCGACGCCTACCACTGCTCGCTCCCCGGCGGAACGAACCCGAACCGCATGTTCCACTGGGGCGGCAACGTCGGATACGAGCCCGACGGCAAGCGCACCACCGGCAACGACGCCTACGCCGACACCCACCCCGGCTACAAGATGACCCCCTACGCCGATCGCCTTGAGGCGGCCGGCAAGACCTGGCGCGTCTTCCACGAGTGGGACGACTTCGATGACAACGCGCTCGAGTACTTCGAGTCGTATCGCGATCTCGCGAAGAAGGCCCTGGCCTTCACTACCTACCGCTCCATGAACGCCTTCTACGGCGCTGTAGGCCGGGCTGGAGACCCCGCCACCCTTCTGGGGCGGCTGGAACAGGGTTACGCCACTCTCACGGACGCCGAGAAGTCCGCCTTCGACAACGGACTGCGCCGTACGCAGAAGGGAAATCTCGGCAAGTACTTCCGCGAAGAGGCCCACGCCGGACGGCTGCCGAACGTCTCTTACGTCGTCGCGCCCGCGGCCGAGAGCGAGCACCCCCTCAGCTCCGCCCCCGGACGCGGTTCCGGCATCACCTACGACATCCTGGACGCCATCGCCTCCGATCCCGAGCTCTGGGCGTCCACGATCGTCTTCATCACCTACGACGAGAACGACGGCTTCTTCGACCACGTCCCGCCGCCCGCCCCGCCCGCGGGCACCCCCGGCGAGTTCGTGGACGGCAAGCCCCTGGGCCTCGGCACCCGGGTCCCCATGCTCGTCGTCTCCCCGTGGACGGTCGGCGGCTTCGTCTGCTCGGAGGTCTTCGACCACACCTCGACGATCCGCTTCGTGGAGACCTGGCTGGGCGTCCACGAGCCGAACATCAGCCCCTGGAGGCGCAGGGTCGCGGGCGACCTGACCTCGGCGTTCGACTTCGCCCGCCCCCGCTCCCGCAGGGCCGTCGGCCGTCCCGCCCCCGACCCGGGAGCCCAGACGCTCCTCCCGGCCCTCCCGCCCGTATTCCAGAAGGCCCCCCTTCAGGAGCCCGGCCACCGTCCGGCACGCCCCCTCGCCTACCGCACGGAAGCGTCCGCCAGACTCGACGGCACGACCTTGACGCTTGCTCTCAAGGACGAAGGCGCCCGAGGTTCCCACTTCATCGCTTACCCCTACGCGGACGAATTTCCGGCCCCACGTCACTACGACGTCCAGGGCACGGCCACCGTCGCGCTACCCGTCACCGACGAATACTCCGTCACCCTGATCGGCCCCAACGGTTTCCGCAGGGAGTTCACCGGCACGGTCACCGGCAAGGCCGCGACGGTGGGCGTCTCCTCCGGACAGAACCGCCGCACCCTGGTCGTCACCCTCCAGAATCCGACGTCCGAGCCCTTGACCTTCAAGGTGAAGGCACTGGCCTACAACGCGCTGGACGAGACCGTCGTCCTCGCGCCAGGAGCCTCCGAGACCCTCCGCCACCGCACAGCGGACGGCTGGTACGACCTCGCGATCACCATCGCGGAGGACGCCGCCTTCACCCGCCGTCTGATGGGCCATCTGGAGGACGGCCGTCCCAGTATCACCGCCTAGCGCGGAGAGCCCAGCCCCATGATCATGGTGTTGCCGCCGAGACCGCCGAGACCGCCGCACGCCGCTTCGGTCGACGGATCGGGTGCACGTTCAGGGGCGGGTTCCCGAGGCGGGATGCGACCGGCTCGGGGTGGCCTGGCCTTCGGACAGCCACCGGGCGACGAGACCGGTGACGATCGCTCCGCCCCGGTCGTTCAGGTGGAGGTGGTCGACGAGGAGCGTGAGCCCGTTGCCGCGGGAGACGTCGTCCCAGCTTTGTCCCAGGAGGTAGTGCTCGGCTCCGGCCTTGAGGGCGACCGCGAAATCGAAGCCGAACGGGGTTTCGGCACCGCCGCTCTTCCGGAGGAAGTCGACCGCCTGCTCGTGTACGGGGAGGTAATCGACCTGGGCGCGGGCGGCCGTCTCCTTGATGGCGGCGTTGTAGTCGCCGAGCTTTCGGTTGCGCGGCGAGTCGAGGTCCTCGCCGAGCGGGGGGAGGGACATGAGGGCGATCCGGGCGGAGGTCTTTTCCTTGACCCGGTCGACGATCGCGCCGAGATCGGCTCGGTAGTCCGCCACCGGCACGCCGTCGAGGACGTCGTTGGAGCCGACCAGGATCGTGACCGCGTCCGGACCGCACGCCACGATGTCGGAATCGACCCGCTTCCGGAGGTCGCCGCTGGTGTCGCCGTTGATGCCGGCGTTGACGAACGCGTATCCCCGGTGTTCGGGCCGGTCGCGCAGCGCGTCGACCCAGTTCGCGCCGAGAGTGCCCTGGGTCATGCTGGCGCCCGCCGCGACGACCACGGGACCGGAGCGCGGTCTCCCGCCGCAGGCTTCGGCGGGCGGGTTCTCGGCCGAACGTACGAACGTCAGGTATCCGGCGGTGGCGGTGAGGCCGAGCGCGGTCGCGAGCAGCAGGCCCAGCGCGACGAGTATCCGCTTCTTCATGGTCAGTACCCCAGCGCGACGGTGCGGCCGACGGTGGTGGAGTCGTCGAGGACGTTGAGGATGGCGTGGGCGAGGTCGGCGCGGGCGAGCGTGATGCCGCCGCGCACGTTGCGGTCGACGGCGGTGCGGTAGGGCCGGGGGTCGCCATCGGTGAGGCGCGGCGGGCGCATGAGCGTCCAGTCCAGGCCGCTGTCGCGGACCACCTGTTCGGTGCGGACGAAGTCGGCGAACGCCTCCCGGAGGAAGCGCCCGAGCAGCGGCTTGACCAGGTTGCGGGTGAAGGGACCGTCCCCTTCGTCGACGATGTGCCCGCTGGCGGTGACGACGATCAGACGGCGGCCGCCGGCGGCGCGCATCGCGGTGCTGATCGAGCGGGCTCCGTCGGAGCACACCGTCGTCTCGCCCTTGCCGCGGGGACCCAGCGCGGACACGACGGCGTCGCGGCCGGTCAGCGCGGGACCGATCACGGCGGAGTCCATCACGTCGGCGACGACGGTCTCGAGAAGCGGGTGCCGCGGCAGGCCGCCGGGGTTCCGGACGACCGCGGTGACGTGGTGGCCGGCGTCGAGCGCCTGGCGTACGAGGTGCTGCCCGGTTCCGCCGGTCGCGCCGAAGACGGTGAGGCGCATGGGATCCCCCAAGAGTTAGTGAACACTAGCCCCTACACTGATCTAGTGTTCACTAACCTGTCAAGCGGAGACGGGAGGACGGCATGAGCACAAGGGAGCGGATCCTTGACGCGGCCGCGGAACTCCTCCGGACGCGCGGGGTCGCGCAGGCCACGACCAAGGAGATCGCGCAGGCTTCGGCGGTCTCGGAGCCGACGCTCTACAAGTACTTCGGGGACAAGGAGCGGCTGCTGCTCGCCGTCCTCGAGGAGCGCCTGCCGGGTCTGTCCCGGGTGTCGGTCCGCCCGGGAAAAGGCGACCTCGAGGACAACCTCGCTGAGCTCGCCCACGCGGCCCTGGAGTTCTATCAGCGCTCGATCCCCATGCTCGGCGCGCTCCTCGCGGACCCGCAACGCATGCGGGCGCACCGTGAGGCCATGTCCCGGCACGGCGGCGGCCCAGACCGTCCCCTCGCGGCCTTCGCCGCCTACTTGCGCGCCGAGCAGGCCGCCGGCCGGATCAGCCCGGATGCCGAACCCGAAGCCGCCGCGTCCCTCCTCCTCGGCGCCTGCTTCCAGGAGGCCTTCCTGCGCTACTACGCGCACGGTCCGGACGCACCCGCCGCGCCACGGGCCTTCGCCGAGTCCCTCGCCCGCTCCGTCGTCCGCCCGCTCCTGCGACGACCGGGGTGACGTCTCCGGACGGGAATCCGCTCACCTTCGGACGAGGTAGCTCGTGCGATCGTGGAAGCCGGTGATGGTGGCGCCCGCTTCCAGCAGAGGGTCGAGGGCCTCGCGCAGGGCCCAGCGCCATTCGCGGGCCAGGCCGAGATCCTCGGTCCGGATCTTCTCGATGTCGTGGGGGACCTGGAAGAGGAGGGTCCGGGCCATGGTCTCGTGCCTTACAGGGCGGTCGCCGCGGGCTTCGAGGGCGAGTTCGGCATCGGTCGGGACGTACGCGGTGGTGAAGACGTTCCGCGCGGTGTCGACGACGAGGGGGTCGTTCAGGCGCCAGACGGCGAGGAGGCGGTCCGACTCGTCGTCCTGGTTGATGCTGTCGGGCATCTTCCCGTAGTAGTCCACGTGGTAGCTCTCCGCGCGGGCGCCGAGCTTGACCAGGTTGAAGTGGGCGTTCCTGCGGATCAGCGGGTCGAAGGTCCAGAAGATCCGGTCGACGCCCCGCTCGAGGGCCCACAGCCGCTGGTGGCGTTTGAGGGCGAGGCCGGTGCCCGAGCCGATGGAGGCGGCCCCGGTGATGTAGGAGCACATCTCCCCGCTTCGGGGCTCCCCGAAGATCCCGACCGACGCTCCGACCATCTGCTCGCCGTGAAAGGCGCCGAAGACGTAATTGCCGCAGCGCGTCAGGGTCAGCAGCGCCTCGACCGAAAGCGGATCCCCGCCGGGCTCGAAATCCCAGATCACGTCGAACAGCCCGTGAGCCCTCTCGAGCTCGCCGAGTTCCTGGAGTCTCCGGATGACCGGCCCGCCCATTCCGCCTCCCGTCCCTGCGCTTCCACCAGGGGAAGCGCAATGGCGCATGTGTTTCCGCCATTTCCCGTACGCCTTCATTAGAATGCGGAGTAATTGATTTGCGTACCATTGAGTTCTGGCCGGAACAGGTCACGAGGACTTGGTTTTAAAGAATTTCCCCGGCTGGGGATGGGCTATTCGACCGGGGGCCGAGTCCATGATCAGCCCCCGCACCCGCCGGTGTTCGGGCGTCCAGGAACCGCTTGCGAAAGGACGGGTTGACTCCGACGTTGCGTCGGGGTTTTGGGTGGGGTGCGTGAGAGTCGTTTCGTGGGCTTATCTGGTCTCGTACGCGTTGTCCATGGTGGGGAACTCCCTGGCGGGGGTGGTGCTGCCGCTGGTCGTGCTGCAGGTGACGGGCAGCGCCTGGGGGGCGGGGATCGTCGCCGGGGTGACGGTGGTGCCCGCGGTCCTGGCGGGATTGTTCACCGGGGTGCTGATCGACCGGATCGACCGCCGGACGGCGTCCGTTCTCGCGGACGTGGTGTCGGCGGCGTCGATCGGCATGCTGCCGCTGGTCGCGCTGGTGGGGGAGCTGAGCCTGGGGTGGTTCGTCGTGAGTGCCCTTCTCGGGTCGCTGGGGGACGTGCCCGGGCTGACGGCGCGGGAGGCGCTGCTGCCGGCGGTCGTACGGCACGGCGGGATGGGCGCCGAGCGGCTCACGGGCCTGCGCGAGAGCCTCGGGGCGCTGGCGATGCTGCTGGGCCCCGCCGCGGCGGGCGGGCTGATGGCGGTGTTCGGCGGTGCGGCGGTCCTGTGGATCACCGCGGCGGCCTCGCTCGCGGCGGCTCTCGTCACGCTGCTCCTGCCGAGGGGCGTCGGGGCGGTCGGCGGTTCTGCGGGCCCACCGAGGCTGAGGGAGGGGTGGACGGCGTTGACGCGCAGTCCGTTCCTGCTGGCCGTCACGGGACTGAACCTCGCCGCCCTGTTCGTGCTCGTCGCGTTCCAGGCGCTGATCCTGCCCGTCTCTTTCATCGACCGTCCCGGAATCCTCGGTCTCGTGCTGAGCGCGATGGCCTTGGGCATGCTCGTCGGCGGAGCGGTCTACGCGGTCGCGGGGAGCCGGGGGCCGCGCCGTGCGTGGTTCGTCGGCGGGATGGCCGGGGTGACGGCGGGGTTCGTGCTCATCGCCGCGCTGCCGTCCGCCGGGCTCGTGCTCGCCGGGGCCTTCACGGTGGGCCTGTCGAGCGGCCTGTTCAACGGGCTGTTCGGCGTGCTGATGATCGAGAGGATGCCCGAAGAGACGCGCGGAAGGATCATGGGCATCCAGAACGCGTTGATGACGGCCGCGGCGCCGGTCGCGCTCGTCGCCGCCGCGGCACTGGTCGAGACGGTGGGCCCGGGCACGGCCGCGGCGGTCCTGACGGCGGTGTGGGTGGTCGCGGCGGCCGCCGCGCTGAGATCCCGGTCGCTCCGTACGCTGGAGGAAGGGACGGCGGCGGCGGAGGTGTTGCGGTGAGAAGCAGTGAACTCGCGAGGATCACGGGGGTGACCGTCCGGGCTCTCCGCCACTACCACCAGATCGGCGTCCTCGCCGAGCCGCCGCGATCGCACAACGGCTACCGCCGCTACGAAGTGCGGGACGTGATCCGCGTCCTGCGGATCAAGCGGCTGGCGGCCCTCGGCGTCCCCTTGGAGCGCATGCCGTCCCTCCTCGACGACCCCGGTGACGACGGCGCGGACGTCCTCGACCGGCTCGACGCCGCGCTCGCGGCCGAGATAGACCGGCTGACCCGGCGCCGCCACCTCATTGCTCAGGTCCGCGCGGAGAGGGTGCCGCTCGACTCCCCGCCGGAGATAGCCCGCTTCCTGGCGCTCGCCGCCGACTCCTACCCCTCGCCGGACCTGGCGGCCTTCGACCGCGACCAGTCGATCCTCCTGGCCCACCTCATGGGCGACTCCGCGATGCCCGGGATGAAGCGCTTCTACGAGCGGATGAGCGCTCCCGACCTGCTTCCCGCGCTGACCTCCCTGAACGTCCGCTTCCTCGCCCTCGACGACACGACCTCTCCCGAGGCCCTCACCGCCCTCGTCGAAGACACCCTCGCCGTTCTCATCCCCGTTCTGCGGGAGTTCGCCGACACCGATACCGACGCCGGTGCGATTCCGCCTCTCATCGAGGAGTACTCGTTCCTTTTCGACGCCTACTGCGCCACGGTCCTCAATCCCGTCCAGCGGCAGGCCATCGCCCTGCTCGACGACCGCTTCGAGGCCTCCGTCTCCGACGGCCGGCCCGGCCGGTCGGTCAGTGGCCTTTGAAGGCCTCCGCGAGCCACCAGGAGCCGCCGTCGTCGGCGACCTTGGCGTCGACGACCATGACGCCTTCGGGAGAGCGCGACCAGGAGGCCACTTCCGCGAGGTCGGCGGGGGTGCGGACGGTGACGCCCCGGGCGCCGTGGCCGCGGGCGATCGCGGCGAGGTCGGAGTCGGGGAAGGTGACGGCGTCCAGATCGGCGGCGGGGCCGAAGTGGTGGATCTCGGCGCCGTAGGCGGCGTCGTCGTAGACGGCGATGAGGAGGGGGCGGGCCAGGCGGACGGCGGTCTCGAGTTCGGAGACGCCCATGAGGAAGCCGCCGTCGCCGGTGGCGACCACGCCCAGGCGGTCCGGCCGGGCGAGGGCGGCGCCGATGCCGCTGGCCAGGCCGAGGCCGACGGACTGGAAGGCCTGGGTGAAGCAGAAGCCGTACTCGTCCGGGACGCGCAGGTACGCGCTGGGGTAGCCCATGAAGTTGCCGGAGTCGATCGCGACGACGCGTTCGGCGGGGAGGATCCGGTCGAGTTCGACGCTCAGGACCCTCGGGTCGATCCGGTCGGGAGTGGAGAGGTCGGGGGTCGGGGTCTGGTTCCACCAGCGGCGTTCGGCGAGCCGCGCGGAGACCTCGGGCAGGCGGTAGCCGGTGCGCGAGCCGTCTCCCGAGGCGGCCAGGACGTCGGCGGCGGCGGTCACGCAGTCGCCGTGGACACCGAGGTCGACGGGGCGGTGGGCGCCGAGGGCGGACGCGTCGTCGTCGACCTGGACGAGCTTCGCGCCGGGGGCGAGGAGGGAGCCGTGGCGCGTCGTCCACATGTTGAGGGCGCAGCCCCAGCCGACGACGAGGTCGGCGCCGCCGATCAGTTCGGCGGTGAGAGGGGAGGAGAAACCGCCGGAGATGCCGAGGTCGAACTCCTCGCCGGCGAACAGGCCGTTCGCGACGGCCGACGTGGCGAGCAGCGCGCCGGTACGGGCGGCCAGCGCGGAGACCGCCGGCCCGGCGCCGCGCGCTCCCCGCCCGGCGATGAACACCGGGCGTTCGGCGGCGGCCAGCAGCGCGGCGAACGCCTCGACGGCCGCGCTTCCCGGACGGACCGGGGCCGGGGCGGCGGGACGCGTCCAACGCACGTCGCCGACGGCCTCCGCCTGGACGTCCAGGGGGAGGCTGACGACGACCGTCCGGCGTCCGTGCACCGCCGTCCGCCAGGCGCGCGTCAGGTCGGCCACCGCCGAGGACGCCCCGTACACCCGTTCCGGCACCGCGCCGACGCTCGCGACCAGCGCGTCCTGGTCGATCCTGAAGTTCGAGCGCACCGCCGAACCCGCCGTGTCCGCCGTGAGGACGAGCATGGGGGTGCGGCTCTTGGCGGCCTCGGCGATGCCGGTGACGGCGTTGGTGAGCCCGCAGCCCTGGTGGGTGGTGAGGACGGCGGGCAGCGGGCTGAGGCGGCTGTAGCCGTCGGCCATGCTCGCCGCGCCGCCCTCGTGGCGGGCCGCGGTGAACGGGACGCCGTGGGCGCGCAGCGCGTTCGTCAGGTGGAAGTTGCCGCTGCCGACCACGCCGAAGGCGTGCCCGACGCCCAGGTCGGCGAGCAGCCTTCCGGCGAGATCGGCGACGGTCATGCGCGGGGCGCCAGGGCGTAGACGCGGGCGGGGCTGCCGGTGCCGCCGACGATCGGCAGCGGCGACACGACGAGCATCGCGCCGGTCGCGGGGAGGCGGTCGAGGTTCTGAAGCTGGGTGAGCCCGTACTTGTCGGCGCCGAGCAGGTGGTGGTGGACGGGGAACGGCGGCTCCATCCCGCCGGCCTGGCCCGCGTCGATGCCGACGGTCTCCACGCCGAAACCGCTGATGGGAGAGGCCGCGAGCCACTCGGCGCCCGCGACGGACACGCCCGGAGTATGGGGGCCGCCGTCGTCGGCGTTGGCGAACGCGGCGGCGTCACCGGAACGGGAGCTCCAGCCGGTGCGGAACAGCAGCCAGCCGCCCTCGGGAAGCGGCCCGTTCTCGGCGACCCGCGCGTCGAGGTGGTCGGGCCCGAGCAGGAAGTCGGGGTCCCCGGCGACCTCGTCGGTGAAGTCGATGACGACGGCGGGCCCGACGAGGCGGGACGGCGGGATCCGGTCGACGCTCAGCCCGTCCCTGCCGGTCGCCCAGTGCACGGGCGCGTCCAGGTGGGTGCCGGTGTGCTCGCCGGTGTGGATGTTGTTCCAGCTCCAGAACGGGCCGTCGGCGTCGAAGTCGCTCACCTTCTCCAGCGACAGCGGGATGGTGTTGGCGAACGGCTCCGGCAGGCTCAGCACCGGCGTCGCGGGACTGAGCGGGGAGGTCAGGTCGAGGATCTCGACCTCGCCTCCGGACAGGGCGGACAACAGGCTGGAGATCACGTCCACGTGCGAAACCTTCCGAGAAGAACTGCGAACACCCAGTTTGGACCACGCAGACCCCCTGCGACCAGCCCGAATGGGTCAGTGGTGGGCGTGGGCGTACTCGTCGAGGCGGCGAAACATGGCGGCGAGCATCAGGGGGAACATTGCGATGTGCGCGGCCGTCATCAGGCCCATGCCGTCGATCACGCCCAGCCAGAGGAGCGGGAACAGCGGGACGACCGGCACGAACATGGCGACGCACATTTCCAGCGTCGCAGGCCACTCATGGCCGCGGAAACGCATCCAGACAGCCATGCCGACGGACATGTTGAACCCCATCAACAGGTAGGCGAGCTCGGGATCGCGGTCGTAGGAGAGGTCGACCCCCAGGAGGGGCCACACCGGGTCGAGGGCGAACATGCCCGCGAACATGGCGATGATCATCTCGAGGTAGTGGAGGGCGAAGCGGCCCCAGTGGCGGGTCCGGGTGGTCTGTAGCGGTTCGTCCATGGCCTGACTGTCACCGCGGCTCGCACGGACGCCCAGCGATCGTCCGGGGGAGGTCGGAAAACTTGGGATCCCTGTCCTGCCGACCTAGAGTCGGGACATGGAAGGGCGAAAGGTCGTCGTGGTCGGCTACCACGCGGCGGAACTCCTCGACATCGCGTGCGTGACGTCGGCGTTCCTCGCGGCGAACGTCCAGACGCGGAGGCCGTACTACGACGTGTCCCTGGCGACGCCCGGAGGACGGCCGATCACCTGCGGGAGCGGGCTGGCGCTGCAGGGGCAGCAGACTCTCGAACGGCTCACCGGGCCGCTCGACACCCTCATCGTCTCGGGAGGGCCGGGGCACGAGGACGCCGCCGCGAACACAGTGATCGTCGGGCACGTCCGGCGGCTCGCGCGGGAGAGCCGCCGTGTCGCCTCGGTGTGCACGGGCGCCTCGATCCTCGCGGCGACCGGCCTGCTCGACGGGCGGCGCGCCACCACCCACTGGAGGTTCGCGAGCGAACTCGCCGCCCGGCATCCCGCGATCACCGTCGATCCCGATCCGATCTTCATCAGGGACGGCGGGGTCAGTACGGCCGCCGGCGTCACCAGCGCACTCGACCTCACGCTCGCGCTCGTCGAGGAGGATCACGGTCCCACCCTGGCCCGCGACATAGCCCGCTACCTGGTGACGTACCTTCAGCGCCCCGGCAACCAGGCGCAGATGAGCATGTTCACCGCACCCCGTCCCACCAGCGACGGGTTGGTCGACCGGATCGTCGAGCACATCACCACCCACCTGGCCGGCGACCTGACCGCAGCCGTCCTCGCCGCCGCCGCGGGCGTCAGCGAACGCCACCTGACCCGCTTGTTCCTCAAACACCTGGGCCTGCCTCCGGGCCGCTACGTTCGCCGCGTCCGCACCGAGGCCGCCGCCCACCTCCTCGTCACCACACGACTCCCCGTCTCCTCCATCGCCACCCGCTGCGGCTTCGGCACTCCCGAAACCCTCCGTCAGGCCTTCACCACCCGTTACGGCATCTCCCCCGCCCGCTATCGCCAGACCCAGACCCGCCCCCTCACGACCGCGCTCTGACGTTTAGCGGTAGGGCTCGCGGTAGAGGTCGTCGTGGACCTAGCGATGGACTTCCGCGCGGGCTTCTCGGAGGGTGGGGCCTCCCGTGTAGCGCTGGTTGCGGGCATGGCCCACCGATTCGATCAGGTCCGTTCGACGGAGGGCGCGGAGGTCCGCCAGGGCCTGGTCTCGGGTGAGGTCGTCCGCCGTGAGCCTCGTATCCGGCCGGTCTCCATCGGGCTGGAGCAGGACCCGCTGCGGCAGAAGTAAGTGATTACTTATACTGATGTCCCGGTTCTCAGGGAGCACCACTCGAGAGGAGCCCCCATGGCGGCTACAAGTTCCGGATCCCTGCTGCGGCGCTACGTGCGGGACCGCCGCTACCGCCTGACGATGCCCCGCGCCGCCGCACTGCAGTTCCTGCACCCGGCGATCGCGGCCGGGGCGGCACAGCACGCCCAGTTCCCCGACGACGTGTGGATCCAGCTCGACCGGGCCCTGCCCCTGACGCTCGCCACGGCCCGCGAGGGCTCCCGTCTCGGTCACCGCGTCCGGGACCTGCACGGCCATGTCACCGGTCAGGACGATCTGGGCCGCCGCTACCACGCGCTCACGCCCGAGATCTTCCACTGGGAGCACGCCACCTTCGTCGACGCGCTCTTCACCATGATCGAGGTGTTCGACCGCCCGCTCGGCCC
>NZ_BAAATZ010000002.1:260275-349133 GCF_039533685.1 Actinocorallia aurantiaca
CTCTACCAGGAGTGCTGCGACTGGTACCGCTCGTACGGCGTCAGCGAGCGCCCCCTGCCTTCCGACTGGCACGCCTTCACCAAGTACATGGACCGCATGTGCGAGACCGAGCTCCAGCTCACGCCCAGCGCCGAGGCACTGACCCGACAGCTGCTCGAACCCTGCCCCTGGAAGTTCCGCCGGATGCCCGAGTACGCGGTCCGCGGCATCCTCCCCCCGCGTGTCCGCACCCTGCTCGGCCTGCCCTGGAACGACGCCGACGCCCGCCGCTTCCGTACCTACGCCATCACCGTCCGCACGAGACACCGCCTCCACCTCGGCCTGTGACCTTTCGTCTCGCTATTCTGCGCGGTCCTGCGGTGCCGGACGGCTCGCGGAGCATGGCCTGGAAAAGGGCGGGACCGTGGCCGGTGTGTACTCGGCTCATGGGGCAGGGGGCGGCGGAAGGAGTGCGCCCGTCGCGGCGGTGGCGTAGCGGCGGGCCAGGAGTGCGAAGGCGTGCTTGAGTTCGGGCGGGCCGATGACCTCTATGCCGGCGTCGAACCCGCCGACGGCGGCGGCGAGGGCGGGCCATGACCACGAACCCAGCAGGAGTCGGCAGCGGTCCGGGCCGAGTTCCTCGACGATTCCGTCGCGGGTGTACCGGGACACGACGGCGGCGGGCAGGTCGAGGATCACCTCGCCGCGGCACGGCCAGTCGCCGGAGGCGTCGGAGCCCCGGAACCTGCCGGTGATGAAGGCGGCCACATCGCCTCCGGGCAGCTCGCGCGGGACGAAGCGGGGGCCTGCGGGGGTGCGCGGGGTGATCCGGTCGGCGCGGAAGACGCGCCAGTCCGCGCGGTCGAGGTCCCAGGCGACGAGGTACCAGCGGCCGCCCCAAGCGACGAGATGGTGGGGTTCCACCCGACGTGGCGGAGCTTGGCCGCCGTCCCGACCGGCCTCCGGCGGGGACTCGTAGGCGAAGCGCAGTACCTCGCGGGCGTGCACGGAGGCGCTGATCGCCATGAGCACGCCGCCGTCGGCCTGCGGGACCGGCCGGGCCCCGGGCCGCTCGACGGCGGTGACCTGGAGGGCTTCGATCCGGCGGCGCAGCCGCGCGGGCATGGTCTGGCGGACGGTGGTCAGCGCGCGGGCGGCGGCCTCCTCGATGCCGGCACCGGTGACGACGGCGGTCTGGAGCGCGACGGCGAGGGCGACGGCCTGCTCGTCGTCGAACAGCAGTGGGGGCAGGCGGGTGCCGGCCTCGAGGCGGTAGCCGCCGTCGGGTCCCTTGACCGCCGCGACGGGGTAGCCGAGTTCACGCAGGCGGTCGACGTCGCGGCGCACCGTGCGCGGGCTGACGTCCAGCCGCTCGGCCAGCAGCGCTCCGGGCCAGTCCCGGCGCGCCTGGAGCAGCGAGAGCAAGGACAGCAGCCGCGCTGAGGTCTTCTGCATGCTCCGCATTATCGCCGTGAGAACAGGACACGACCTGGCCTCTTCTCCTGGAAACGTGCTCCCTGAGCAGGACAGAAGAAATCGACGGGTAGGAGCCCTCATGTCCGTGAACGCCGTGACCCACCTGAACTTCCGAGGCGACGCCCGCGCGGCGCTCGCCTTCTACCGCTCCGTGTTCGGAGGGGAGATGGTCATGGTCACCTACAAGGACGCCGGGAACGTCCAGGACCCGTCCGAGGCCGACCAGGTGATGTGGGGCCAGGTGACGGCTGACAGCGGTTTCCGTGTCATGGCCTACGACGTGCCCTCGTACATGCCCTGGAGCCAGGGCGAGAACGCGTTCTTCGTCTCGTTGCGCGGAGAGGCGGCCGAGGAGGTCACCGCCTACTGGGAGGGACTCTCCGACGGAGCGACCGTCGTACAGCCGCTGGGACCCGCCCAATGGGCGCCCCTGTACGGGATGCTGAAGGACCGTTTCGGCGTGACCTGGGTCGTGGACGTCGTCAACGAGTACAACGCGTCCTGACCGCCGTCGGCCGGGCGGAGAGACCTCCGCCTGGCCGGCGAGCGCGCCGAACGGACTTCTACGGCCGTCCGCGGTCTACTGAAACGTACTGTTCCAGGTGGTCGACCACCGCGCGCGCGTCGTCCTCGATGCCGCAGAGGAACGTGGATCTGCGCCGCCGCAGCACGGGCAGCCCCAGCGCGTACAGGCCCGGGCTGTCGACCAAGCCTCCTTCGTGGCGGAGCCGGCCCTTCTCGTCGATCACGGGGACGTCGAGCCACGTGTAGTCGGGGCGGAAGCCCGTCGCCCAGATGACGGAGCGGATCTCGCCGCTTCCCAGGTCGATCCGCAGCCGTGGTGACGCGGGGACGCTCGTCGGAGTGAAACGTTCGGGAGGGCCGACCTCCGCGTCGCGTCCGGACGTGCGGGCCCACTCGTCGAACGCGTCCAGCAGGCGCTCCATCTTGAGGTCGGCGAGGGAGACGACGTTGCGCAGGCCGCCGGAGAACAGTGCGTGGCCGTCCCGGACGGCTGCCAGACGGCCCACCAGCTCGACGCCCATCGAGGTGAGCGTGTTGAGGTCGAGCGTCGTCCGCTCCGGCGTGCCGACGAGCTGCGGCGAAGGCAGACGCCTGGCACGGGTGAGGTCCTCGACCTCGTCGTACCGCTGGTCCCACACTCCGGAGGCGTCCATCCACCACAGTACGTCGCGGCCGCGGTAGGTGCGCGGCAGCCGCACGTGCTCGCCCGTCGAGAGGGTGACGGGCCTGCCCGAACGGCGTAGCTCGGCCGCCAGCTGCACGCCCGTCGCCGATCCGCCCACGACGAGCACGCCGCCGTCGGGGAGCTGGGAAGGGGCGCGGTAGTCGAACGGTGTCAGCTGTTCGACGTCCGGCGGCAGTGTCTCCGCGAGCGACGGCACGACCGGCCGGTTGCAGGCGCCGCTCGCGATGACCACCGCCGTGGCGTGGAGTGTTCCGTCGCTCGTGGTCAGCTCGTAGCCGTCACCGTCCCGCCGGACCGACGTGACGTCCACGCCGGTCCGGACGGGGGCGTCCGAGGTCTTGGCGAAGCGCTCGATGAGCTCGGCGACCTCCCGGGCGCTCATGTAGCCGTCCGGGTCCGGGCCCTCGTAGGGAAGGCCCGGCAGGCGGCTCTGCCAGTTCGGCGTGAGCAGCCGCAGTGACTCCCAGCGTTCGTTCTTCCAGGAGTTCGCGACCTCGCCCCGTTCGAGCACGACATGGTCGATGGACCGCGCGCTGAGGAAGTGGCTCGCGGCGAGGCCCGCGTGCCCCGCGCCGATGACGACCGTGGTGCGGTGCTCGACGGTCATGCTTCTCAGGCGACTTCGACGGTGACGTCGGTCGGGTTGGTGAGGGCGTCGAAGACGGCGGAGCGCTTCTGCGACTGGGCCACGAGCGCCTCGATGTCCTGGCGGGAGGCGTCGGCGTCGATGTTGAAGGTGACCTTGATGTCGTTGTAGCCGTTGCGGACGTCGCTGTCGCCGAGGATGCCGCGGATGTCGTGGTTGCCCTCGATGACCGCCTCGACCGAGCGCAGCTGGATGCCCCGGTTCTGCGCCACCGACGCCACGCCCGCCGTCAGGCAGCTCGCCAGGCCGACGAGGAGGTACTCGATCGGGGTGACGCCGTTGTCCTCGGCCGCGAAGACCGCGGGGTGGTCGGCGTCGAAGACGGACTCGGTCTTGTGGGACTGCTCCTGGCCGAGGCCGTGGAAGTTCTGGATCTTCGTGGTGCTGTGGACGCCGTTCTGCCACGTGGAGGTGGCCCTCCAGGTGAACTGGGCGGCCTCGGGCGCGCTCTTGAGCGCCTCCCGTGCGTCCAGCAGCGCCTGTACGTTCACTCCGTTGGAGACCGTGGTCGTCATGTGGTGCGATGCCCCTCTACGTCGGTATCTTCCCCCGATTTCCTACTCGGAAGCTTGACAATACACCTGGTGAGACGGGCAACATAGCCCCTATGAAGGAGCCGATTCCGACACCCCCGGCAGGCTCCGTCGGCACCGTCGAGACACGACACCTCGACCTGCCCGACCCCGTCCGGCTCGACTGCGGACGGGAACTCCACCCGGTCCGGGTCGCCTACGAGACCTACGGAACCCTCTCGCCGCGGCGCGACAACGTCATCCTCGTCTGCCACGCGCTCAGCGGCGACGCGCACGCGGCGGGCGTGGCGAAGACGCCGCCGGCGGAGAGCGCACGCGACGGCTTCGGCGCGGCGGAGCGCGACGGGACGTCGGCCAAGGGCCTCGGCTGGTGGGACGGGATGGTCGGCCCCGGCAAGGCGTTCGACACCGACCGCTTCTTCGTCGTCGCCACGAACATCCTCGGCGGATGCGGCGGGACGACGGGCCCGTCCTCGACCGACCCCGCGACGGGCAGGCCGTACGGGCCGGACTTCCCCGTCATCACCGTCGCGGACATGGTCAGGGTCGAACGCGCCTTCCTGGACGCCCTCGGCATCGAGCGGCTCGCGGCGGTCGCGGGCGGCTCGCTCGGCGGGATGCAGGCGCTGGAGTGGGCGGTCCGCCACCCCGACCAAGTGGACGCCGTCGTGGCGATCGCCAGCACGCACGCCCTCCACCCGCAGGGCGTGGCCTGGAACGCGATAGCCCGCGAGGCGATCATGCGCGACCCCGACTGGCAGGGCGGCCGCTACCAGGGGACGGGCCGCAGGCCCGACGCCGGCATGGGCGTGGCCAGGATGGTCGGACACATCACGTACCTGTCCGCGCCCGCGCTGGAGGACAAGTTCGGACGGCGGCTCCAGTTCGCCGACGACATCAGGCACACGATCACCGAGCCGGAGTTCGAGGTCGAGAACTACCTGCGCCACCAGGCCGCCGCGTTCGTCAGGCGCTTCGACGCCAACACCTACCTGTACCTCTCGCGGGCGCTGACGTACTTCGACCTCGCGCGGCAGCACGGCGGCGGATCGTTGAAGCGGGCGCTGGAAGACGTGTCCGCCCGGACGCTGCTGATCTCGTTCAGCTCCGACTGGCTGTACCCGCCGTCCGCCTCGCAGGAGATCGAGGAGGCGCTGCGCGAACTCGGCAAGCCCGTCGAGGCGCACGTGATCGAGGCGCCTTACGGCCATGACTGCTTCCTGCTGGAGGAAGCACGGCAGACTCCCATCATCCGCCGCTTCCTGTCCTGAAGCGATCTCGTCTAGGAAGAGACCCCTGTGACCGACACACCCTCTCGGGCCGAGGAGGCCCGCGCGTTCGGGTTCGAGACGCGGCAACTGCACGCCGGGCAGCGGCCCGACCCGAACACCGGCGCGCGTGCGGTGCCCATCTTCCAGACGACCAGCTACGTGTTCGAGGACCCGGAGTCGGCGGCGGCGTACTTCAACCTCCAGGAGTACGGGAACACCTATTCGCGCATCATGAACCCGACCGTCGCGGTGTTCGAGGAGCGGATGGCCAACCTCGAAGGCGGCTGCGGCGCGGTGGCGTTCTCCAGCGGGATCGCCGCGCAGGCCGCCGCGCTGTTCACCCTGCTGGAGCCGGGCGACCACGTCGTCTCGTCGTCGGCGCTCTACGGCGGGACGGTGAACCAGTTCAAGCACCTGTTCCGCAAGATGAGCGTGGAGCTGACCTGGGTCGACCCCGACGACCCGGACGCCTGGCGCAAGGCGGTCCGCCCGAACACCAAGGCGTTCTTCGGCGAGACGATCGGCAACCCGTCCGGGAACGTCCTGGACATCGAGGCCGTGGCGTCGATCGCGCACGAGCACGGGCTGCCGCTGATCGTGGACAGCACGTTCGCGACGCCGTACCTGTGCCGCCCGATCGAGTGGGGCGCCGACATCGTGGTCCACTCGGCGACCAAGTTCATCGGCGGCCACGGCACGAGCATCGGCGGCGTCGTGGTGGAGGCGGGCACGTTCGACTGGTCCAACGGCCGGTTCCCCGTGGTCGCCGACCCGTCGCCCGCCTACCACGGCCTGAAGTTCCACGAGACGTTCGGCACGTACGGCTACCTGATGAAGCTCCGCGCCGAGACCCTGCGCGACCTCGGCGGGGCACTCGCTCCTCTCAACGCCTTCCTGTTCCTCCAGGGCCTGGAGACGCTGTCGCTGCGGATGGAACGCCACGTCGCGAACGCAAGGGCGATCGCGGAGTTCCTCCAGTCGCACGAACTGGCGTCGAACGTCACCTACCCGGGCCTGCCGACGAGCGAGTACCGGCCGCTCGTGGAGAAGTACCTGCCGCTCGGCGCGGGCGCGGTGTTCTCCTTCGACTGCGCCGGCGGCCGGGAAGGCGGTCAGGACCTCATCAGAGGCGTGACGCTCTGGTCGCACCTGGCGAACATCGGAGACGCGAAGAGCCTGATCATCCACCCGGCCAGCACCACCCACCGCCAGCTCGGCGACGACGAACTCGCGGCGGCCGGAGTCGGCCCGGGCACGGTGCGCCTGTCGGTCGGCACCGAGTCCGTCGACGACCTGATCTGGGACCTGGAGCAGGGCTTCGCGCACGTCGCCGCGGAAGCGAAGAGGAGGAGAACGGCATGACCGACCTCAGCCGGTACCAGGACCCGAAGACGGTCCAGCGCGTCCTCCACACCGCGAGGACGATCGCGATCGTCGGCCTGTCGAGCAACGAGCTGCGAGCCAGCTACTTCGTCGGCTACTACCTCAAACGACACGGCTACCGTGTGATCCCCGTGAACCCCCGCGAGACGGAGATCCTAGGCGAGACGTCCTACCCGACCCTCCTCGACGTCCCCGTCCCCGTGGACGTCGTGAACGTCTTCCGCGCCCCGGACGCCCTCCCCGGCATCGCCCGGGAGACCGCGCGGATCGGCGCCGCGTCCCTCTGGTGCCAGTTCGGCGTCATCAACGAGGAGGGCAACCGGATCGCCGAGGACGCCGGCGCGGACGTGATCGTGGACCGCTGCATCAAGATCGAACACGCCCGCTACTTCGGCCGCATGCACTGGCTCGGCTTCAACACCCAGCGCATCACCTCCGTCCGCACCGGTCTCCAGTGACCGGCGTGCCGCTGGGACGGGTCAGTCCGTGAAGCGGCCGGGGACCATGAGGCCGGTCTCGTAGGCGGCGATCACGGCTTGGACTCGGTCGCGGAGCCCGAGCTTGGTGAGGACGTTGCTGACGTGCGTCTTCACGGTGTGCTCGCTCACCGTGAGCCGTGCGGCGATCTCCGCGTTGGACAGGCCGCCTGCGAGCAGCCGCAACGTCTCGCGTTCGCGGGAGGTGAGGACGTCCAGCCGTTCGGTGCGGGCCGGCGGCACCGCCGAACCGGAGGTGAAGGCGGCGATCAGGGTGCTGGTGACCGAAGGCGAGAGCAGCGACTCGCCCGCCGCGACCACCCGGACGGCGTGCACGAGGTCGTCCCGCCGCACGTCCTTGAGCAGGAAGCCGCTCGCGCCCGCGCGCAGGGCGTCGAAGACGTGGTCGTCCTGCCCGAAGGTGGTCAGCATGACGACCCGGGCGGACGTCTCGGCCTGGATGATCCGGGCCGCCTCGATACCGTCCATCCCCGGCATCCGGATGTCGAGCAGGACGACGTCGGGGCCGTGCTCCCGGGTCGCGCCGACCGCCTCGAACCCGTCTCCGGCCTCCGCGACGACCTCGATGCCGGGCTGCGCGTCCAGGATCATCGCGAAACCGGCGCGGACCAGCTCCTGGTCGTCGGCCACCACGACGCGGATCGTCATGCCGCCGCCTTTCCCGGCGCGGACACGGGCAGCCGCGCGCTCACCTCGAATCCCGGGCGGAGATCCGCCCGCGGGCCCGCCGTCGCCGTCCCGCCGCAGGCCGCGGCCCGTTCGCGGATGCCGATCAGGCCGTTGCGGCCGGACGGCAGGACCGTCCCCGCGCCGCGGCCGTCATCGACGACGCGGACCTCCAGCGCGTCGTCGTGCCAGCACACGCGCACCTCGGCGCGGGCGGCTCCGGCGTGCTTGACGACGTTGGTCAGCGCCTCCTGCACGATCCGGTACGCGGCGACGTCGCAGTCGACGGGCAGCGGACGCGGCTCGCCTTCCACATCGCACCGCACCTCCAGCCCGGCTCCGGCGACCTGGCGGACGAGCGCGGGCAGGTCGCGGGCCGTCGGCTGCGGAGCACGCGCGCCGTCATCGTCCTTGAGAACGGACAACATCCGGCGCAGCTGGTCCAAGGCGTCACGTCCGGTGTCGGCGATCGTGTCGAACGCCGTCGCGGCCCGGTCGGGCGCCGTCTCCAGCGCGACCGGGCCCGCCTCGGCCTGGACGACCATGAGGCTGATCGAATGCGCCAGGACGTCGTGCATGTCGCGGGCGATACGGGCGCGTTCCCGTTCGGCGGCGCGCTCCTCGTCCATCCGGCGCTCGCGTTCCAGGCGGAGGGCCCGTTCGGCGAGCGCGGCCGCCTGTGCGCGGGATCCTGCCGAAGCCCGGCCCAGCGCATACGCGGCGACGTACAGGACGATGCCCCGCGTCGCGGTGTCCGGTGAGCCGACCGTGATCAGGCCGACCAGGCACATCACCGTGAGCAGCGCCAACCGCACCCGGAGCGGGCAACCGGCCGCCACGCCGTACAGCGCGATGAGCGCCCCGTACCAGAGCGGCTGCGACGCCAACGGCTCGGCGAGGTCGTAGAGACCGGAGAAGACGACGCAGAGCAGCAGGACCGGCACTGGCGCACGGCGCCGCGCCACCAGGGGGAGCGACGCCCCCACAGCCGCGACATAACCCCACCAGTGCCAGGGGAGCCCGCTGACACTCTGCTGGAACAGCAGCGGCGCGACCTGCGCACCGGCCACTCCCGCCGCGAGAGCCGCATCCGACCAGGGTGAACGCGCCAGACGGCGAAGCCGGGAAACGGTCGGCACGGGCATGCTGGATTCTCGCATGATCGATCTTCACGCCTGTTTCACGTGAACCAGGGCGGAGCGGCGGGCCAGCGGGGCGAGCCCGGCGACCATCAGCAGGCCCGAGACCGGCAGCAGGTCCAGTCCCAGGAACGAGAGCAGCACGCTGAGCACGACGGCCCCCGCCTGCCAGACCGGCACGGCGCGGACCGCCGCCAGATGGCAGGCCGCCACGAGCAGCCCGAGGAAGAAGAGCATCGGCCCCACCGCGTAGACGGCGAGCTCGACGCCGGGCACATCCTGGACTTCGGAGAACATGCGGCTCATATCTGAGTGATCTGCTGCCAGTGCCCCGACGACGAGATCGATCCCGATCTGCACGAGGGCGCACACGACGCCGACACCGGCGCAGACGGCCGTCCCCGTGGCGAACGCCCCCCGCCCCGCCAGCCGCCGCATCTCCCACAGCACCGGAACGAACAGGAGCAACGCGACGAAGAACGCCAGGTGGCCGACCGTCCAGGCGAGCCCGGGCCCGCGCTCCCCGTCCCTCCCGTCCAGGAGCCGAACGATCCCGTAGACGACGACCAGGGCCGGGGCGGTGACCAGGGAGAAAGAAGTCTTCATGCCGGAATCCTCGCTCCGGCCCCCCTTTCCGGACATCGCCGAAGCGGCCCATCTCCCGCCTCCCTCGCACGACGGAGGTCGGCGGATGGCCGGGACACAGGCAGGGCTCGGCCCGAACGGGATACTCCATCAGTTGTACTGTGCGGCTCGGCGATACACGGGAACCGGCGAACACCGAGAGGATCTGCGTGATGGCGAGCGGGCGCGTCGGCAGTGCTGCCGTACGGGAGATCTGGCACTACCCCGTCAAGAGCATGGCGGGAGTGCTCCTCGAGGCCTGCGACCTGACCGCTGACGGGTTCGTCGGTGACCGGGGCTGGGCGGTCAGGGACGAGAAGCGGAAGTGCATCACGGACGCGCGCTCACTGCCCGCGCTCCTCGACGTCGAGGTGCGGTACACGCGTCCGCCCGTCTCCGGCGAGTCCGCGCCCCCGGTCGAGCTGCGGCTGCCCGGGACGCGAACGGTCACCTCCGAGGACGGCGACGTGCACGAAGCGCTGACCGAGTACCTGGGCACCGACGTGACGCTGTGGCCGCGGCTGCCCGAGGACCGGCGTGAGCACTACCTGCGGGTCTATCCCGAGGACGTGACCGGCTACCTGACCGACCTGTTCGGGGTGACGGAGCCGGACGACCTGCCCGACCTCTCTCAGCTGCCGCCCGCGCTGGCGGAGTTCCAGACCATCCCGGGCAGTTACTTCGACGCCTATCCCGTCCATCTCGTCACCACCGGCACGCTCGACGCGCTCGCCACCGCCCTGGACCGCCCGGTCGACGTGCGCAGACTGCGGCCCAACCTCGTGGTGGAAGGCCCCGCCGAGGCGGACGAGGACTGGACGGGCCGCGAACTGCGGCTCGGCGACGCGGTGGTGCGGATCGAGGCCCGGTGCCCGCGCTGCGTGATGATCTCGCGCCCGCGGCAGGGCCTTCCGACGGACCGCGACCTGCTGCGCACGGTCCACCGCGACTTCGGCCACAACGCGGGCTACTACGCGTCCGTCGTGCAGCCGGGCCGAGTCGCCTCCGGCGACCCGGTCGACAGCGCCTCGGACCGCCCCCGCACGACGGCATGATCTTCATCAAGGCGGTCGTGGACGAGTACGACGCGCCTCCTCCACGATGACCGCTTACCTGAGGCGTCTCGGAGCATGGTGAACGCGACGGAGCGTCGGCCCGAGGAACGCTCCGTCGCGTGCATCGCCTCACTTTTTTTCGCGGTGTCGGTTCCGCCACCGGCCATCGGGGCGATCCTGTCGGTTGCACAGACCTCGCTATTTCCGACTTTCCGGTGAACTGGAACAATCCGAGATCGGCGCGCCGTAGACGACACGGCGGGGTAGAGGACACGACGTGTGGGCGAAACGGGGGAAGGCGCCTGACCCGGCCGGGCAGGTCCTCGACCCCGCCGCGGACGTGATGAGAGCGCCGCGGAACTCGAAGACTGGGACGACCTATGAGTACCTCGAAGAAGCCGTCCAACCTGGAGGACGTGCTCCCGCTGTCCCCCCTCCAGCAGGGCCTGTACTTTCACGCGCTCTATGACGGCGACTCCGACGTCTACTCCGCCCAGACGGTCCTCGAACTGGCGGGTCCGCTCGACGTCGCCCGGCTGCGGGCCGCAGCCGAGGCCGTCCTGCGCCGCCACGCCAACCTGCGGGCCTCCTTCCGGCAGCGCAAACAGGGCGACCCCGTGCAGGTCGTGCATCGGGAGGTCAGGCTGCCGTGGGAGGAGGTCGACCTGTCGGACGACCCCGATGCCGCCGCCGCGCTGGTCGAGCGGGAGAGGCGGCGCCGCTGGGACCTCACCCGGCCGCCGCTCATCCGGTTCGTGCTCGCCCGGCTCGGGCCCGAGCGGCACCGGCTGATCTGCACCAACCACCATCTGCTGCTCGACGGCTGGTCGACCCCGGTCGTCACCACCGAACTGTTCGCGCTGTACCTCAGCAAGGGCGACGACAGGGCGCTGCCGCGCGTCACGCCCTACAAGACCTATCTCGCCTGGGTGGCCCGGCAGGACCGGGAGGCGGCCGTCGCGGCCTGGACCTCGGCGCTGGAGGGCGTCGAGGACCCGACCTTCATCCGGCCGAAGGCGTCGGGGCCCGCGGTCCCGCCGAAGATGATCGAGCTGCGGCTCGACCCCGGGACCAGCACCGCGCTCACCGCCCGCGCCCGCGCCGAGAGGATCACCCTCAACACGATTTTCCAGCTCGCCTGGGGGCTGGTCCTCGGCTGCGAGACCGGCCGCACCGACGTGCTCTTCGGCGGGGTGGTGTCGGGACGGCCGCCGGAGCTGCCCGGAGTCGCCTCCATGGTCGGCCTGCTCATCAACACGCTGCCTGTCCGGGTCCGGACCCGGCCCGGGGACACCGTGCGCGAGGCGCTGCGGCGGCTCCAGGACGAGCAGACCGAGCTGATGCCGCACCAGCACCTGTCGATCGCCGAGATCCAGCGGCTCACCCGCGTCGGCGCCCTGTTCGACACGATCATCGTGCTGGAGAACTACCCCTACGACCCGTCGGCCGAGGCCACCGACCTGGACGGGCTCAAGGTCACGGCCGGGGTCGGCTACGACGCCACTCACTACCCGATCGCACTGGGCGCCATCCCCGGCGAGCGGCTGCTGCTGCGTATGGACTACCGGCCGGACCTGTTCGACGACGGGCAGGCGCGGCGGCTGATCCACCGGCTGGAGAAGGCGCTCCGACTGGTCGCCGACGAGCCGGACACGCCCGTCGGCCGGATCGACCTGCTCGATCCCGAGGAGCGGGAGGCGGCCGCCACCGCCCGTCCGCAGCCGGTCCACGACCGGAATCCGGCCGACGGGCGCGGGAACGCCCGTGAGAGCCGACCCGACGGCAAGCGGCTGGTCGCCTACATCGTGCCCGCGAGCGGCCGGGAACCGGGCCCGGACCTCGAAGAGGAGCTGCGCCGGTTCGCCGCCGAGCACCTCCCGTCGTACATGGTGCCGTCGACGTTCGTGCTCCTGCCGGAGCTCCCGCTCAGCTCGAGCGGCAAGGTCGACCACAAGGCGCTGCCCGTCCCCGACTTCGGGCACGGGCTGGAGGGCCGCGACCCCGAGGGCCCGGAGGAGGAGCAGATCGCCGCGCTGTTCGCCCGGGTCCTCGGACTGCCGAGGGTGCCGGCCGACGTCAGCTTCTTCCGCCTGGGCGGCGACTCGATCTTCGCGGTGCGCCTGAGCGGCCTGGCCCGCTCGGCCGGGCTCGACCTGTCCCCGCGGGCGATCTTCGCCCTCCAGACCGTGGAGGCGCTGGCCGCCGCGCGCGGCGGCCCCGGGGACGAGGAACTCGGCCTCGGCGTGCTCCTGCCGATCCGCGCCGAAGGCCGGCGACCCCCGCTGTTCTGCCTGCCCCCCGCGGGCGGCCTGGCCTGGCCCTACTTCGGGCTGATCCCGCACCTGCCCGCCGACCAGCCCGTTTACGGGCTCCAGGCGCGCGGCTTCCTGGACGCCGACGAACCCCTGCACGCGTCGGTCGAGGACGCCGCCCGCGATCACGTGGCGCACCTGCGGAGCGTCCAGCCCCACGGCCCCTACCACCTGGCGGGCTACTCCCTCGGCGGACTCATCGCCTACGAGGCGGCCCGGCAGCTCCGAGCGGCGGGGGAGGAGGTCGCCCTGCTGGCGCTGATCGACTCCTTCCACTCCCAGGACCTCGACGTCCCCGGCCGGGAGATAGTCCCCGAACTGCTGGAGGCCGCCGGGATCTCCGAGGAGATCGCGGGAGACCGGCACGCACCGGACGTCCCCCGGGTCATGGAGGCACTCCGTGAGAAGGGCAGCGCCTTCGCCAGCCTCGACGACCACGGCCTCATCGCCCTGTACCGCAACTACGAGAACGGCCTCCGGATCGCGGGCGAGTACGAACCGGGCCCGCTCGACGGCGACATCGTGTTCTTCACCGCCCTGCACGGCCGCACCGCCGACTCCCTGACGGCCGAGGCCAACTGGGGCCCCCTCCTCAGCGGAACGGTCGAGAACCATGAGCTGGACGTCGAGCACCGCTTCCTGATGGAGCCGGAACCCCTCGCCGAGATCGCCCGCGTGATCACGACCGGGATCCGCCCCGCCGATCCGTGAGAAAGGTCGAAACCCGACACCAGACCGGTACCGGGACCTTCCTGCGCGCCGCCCACCGCGCCTCGGGCGATGCTCTGAGAATCCATATGTGTCACTTTCCACATGCTTTCGGCCCCCGACGCCTACACTGGCCTCCAAACACGAGTGATCTACAAAGAACCGTCTGCTGACGGATTTCACCTCCTAGCGGACGGAGGGCCGGCGCCGTGTCGCTTGTTACTCGTTTCGTCATGGGCGTCGACGTGGAGAAGTTCAGCTCCCGCAACGCCAACCAGCACCTGGTCATCCAGCGCGAACTCGACCGCATGCTCACCGAGGCGGCCCTGGCCGCCGGGCTCGACCGCGCCGGCTGGGAGTGCCGGGCGGAGGGCGACGGAGAGGTGGCCGTGCTCCCCGCCGACATCGACCTGACGTTCATCGTGCGCCGGTTCGTGGTCGAACTCGACTCCCTGCTGGCCGACCACAACGAGCACCACCAGGCGAACACGCAGATCCGGCTCCGGGTCGCGATGCACCTCGACTCGCTGACGTGGGGAAGGCTCGGCTACGCCGGAGAAGGCCTGACCGTGCTGAACCGGCTGCTGGACTCACGGCCGATACGCGACACGCTGCAGGGCGCCGCCGAGGCGAACCTGGTCCAGATCATCTCCGAGGACGTCTTCAACAGGGCCGTGCGGCCGGAGATCAAGGGGATCAAGGAGCGGCAGTTCACGCGGGTCCTGGTCGACCTGCCCGCCAAGGGCTTCCGCCAGAACGCCTATCTGTACGTGCCCGGCGTCGCCGCCGCCCCTCCCGCGCGGAACGTGCCCGAAGCGGAGGCCCCGAACATCTTCGACCAGTTCCGCGGCCTCGCGCATCCTCCCAGAAGGCCCCGGCAGGACCAGCGGCCGAGCGCCCCGGAGCCGACCGCGCCCAAGCGGAACGTGACCCGGGAGCTGCCCGTCCTCAGTCCGCGGACGTACGAGCAGCTCGCCGCCCTGCGCGTCGCCCTGCGCGACGGTGAGCTCATGCGAGCCGACGCGCTCACCACCCGGATCCTGCTGGAGGCCGGCGGCCAGGCCCGGCACAGGCTTCTGCGCACCAGCGACGCGGCGAACCTGCCGGACACGCTGTTCGCCGAGGTGGACGCCCTGTGGGCCGAGTACTCCGGCGGCCGGTGGGGTTTCGCGGCCCAGCGCGAGCACCTGGCGGACGGCCCGGTGAGCAACCGCCGTGATTTCCACCGGCTGTCCCTCGCGCTCGGATGGCGGACGAACGACGGGGTCGCGCCGCCCTACAAGGATTTCGTCGCCGCCGGAAACACCGGTCTTCCCTTCTATCCGACGCTCCGCCTGCCGGACGAGGAGGAGAAGAACCCCAACTGGTACGACGAGTGGGTCACCACAGCCGTTTCCCTCCACGCCCGACTTCATGGTTGGACATGACATGGCAGCCGTCCTGACCGTCCTCTTCCTGCTGGCTCTCTGCGGCGTCGCCGTCTACGTGCTCCGCGACTCCGTCGAGAGGATTCCGGCGGGCCACGTCGGAGTCCAGCACCGCCGCTTCGGACGGCGGCAGCCCAAGGAGTTCTCCCGGGTCGCGGTCTACGGCGCCCCGGGGCCGCAGGCGGAGCTGCTCAGCGCCAACGCCTACTATCTCCGTCCCACCTACCTCTACCGGATCGAGCACTTTCCCCAGACGTACGTCCCGCCGGGCACGATCGGCGTCGTCGTGGCCAAGGTGGGGAGGGTGCCGCCGCCCGGGATGAGGGTCGCCCCGTTCGTCGAGTGCGACCATTTCCAGGACGGCGCCGCCTTCCTGCGGAACGGCGGCCAGCAGGGCCGCCAGCTCCAGGTGCTCGGCAGCGGCAGCTACGACATCAACCCGTACGTCTTCGACGTGATCACCGTCGCGGATCTGGCCGATCGCCCCGACGTCGGACTGGTGCCGGACGACCTCCGCGAGATCAAGATCAACGTGGGTGAGACCGGAGTGGTCATCACCCGCCTCGGCACCGCGCATCGAGGGGACTCCTCCTACCTTGGACGGTTCGTCCCCGGCCATCACTCCTTCCAGCACCCCTGGGTCTTCCTCAATGGCGGTGGGGAGCTCGGCGTGCAGTCCGAGACCCTTCCCGAGGCCGGTTACTACTTCATCAACCCCTGGTTCGCCACCGTGGTGAAGATCCCCACCAAGAATCTGATCATGGAGTGGACCAAGGACGACAAGTCGGCGAGCAACCTCGACGCCTCGCTGGAGCAGATCGAGCTGGACGTCCAGGGCTACCGGGTGCGGCTGGACATGAACCAGACGCTGCGCATCCCCGCCGAGGCGGCGCCCCGCCTAGTGCGCATGTTCGGCGAGGCGAGCCGCAACAACGAGCTCAAGACGCCGGTCCAGCAGTTCGTGGAGAAGGAGCTGTCGTCGACGGTGACCTCCTACTTCCGGAAGATCTCGGCGAGCTACACGATCTTCGACTTCATCACGAAGTACGACGAGCTCAGCGCCGCCCTCTTCCGGGAGGTCCAGCAGGCGCTCGCCCAGCACGGCATCGAGGCGGTCGCCACCACGCTCGACGGCTACGAGTGCGAACCCGAGGACATGAACCAGCTCCGGCGCGCGATCGCCATCCAGAAGGAGCAGTACAAGCTGGAGGAGGCCAAGCTTGCGGCGTTGGAGGCCGAGCTGGTCAACACCGGGGTGTACACCCGGATCGAGCAGCAGAAGCTGATCGTGGAGGCCGAGCGCCGCAAACTGGAGCTCATCCAGATCCAGGGCCTCGTCGAACTGCTCGGCCCCGAGCAGGTGGCGATGGAGCGCATTCTTTCCGAGCTGGTCAAGATGGGCGTCCCCCAGGTCATCGCCAGCGGCGGGAGCGGCGAGATGGCCCAGGCACTGCTGCAGGTCATGCCCTTCGCCCAGGCCCGCGACATGATGCTCGCCCTCGCCCAGGGCGCCGGCGAGCGCCTCGGCGCCGCGGAGGAGCCCCAGGCCATCGAGGCCCGGGAGGAGCCCGCCGGGGAGTGAACCCCGGCGGGAACTCCCGTTCCGTGATCTTCTTCTCCGGATCTCGGTAGGCTCAGCCATTTGCCGGGTATGCGGGGGTTCTGGGTGAAGCGCGTCGCGGTCCTGCTGATCGTCGCCCTGGCGGTCGTCCCGTTGCTCTGGGCGCCCGCCTCGGCCTCCGAGAAGGACAGGGTCGTCCTGATCGGCATCCCGTCGCTGCGGTGGACGGACTTCCAGGCCAGCCGGGCGCCCCATCTGCGGCGGCTGGCCGCCCGCAGCTCGATCGGGTTGCTGTCCGCCAAGTCCGTCGGCTACAGCACCTGCCCCTTGGACGGCTGGGCGACGATCTCCTCAGGCGCCCGGACCGCGACCGGCCTGTGCGCCGGAACGCCGACCGTCGAGCCTGACGGGCCGGGCGCCGTGGTCGAGGACGTTCCCTCGATCAGCAGGTATGCCGATTCCCTCGGCTTTCCCGCCAAAATCGGCCTGCTCGGGGACGCCGTCCACCGGTCGGGCGGCTGCGTGTCGGCCGCCGGTCCCGGCGCGGCGCTCGGCGGGGCAGACGGCTCCGGCCGGATCGACCGTTACACCGCCGATCCGGCCGCCGCGAACGTGACCGACTGCGCCGTCACCTTGATAGGCCTCGACGACCTCGTCACCAGCCGGGGCGAGCGGCGACGCGACGTCATGCGCCGGGTGGACGCGACCGTCGGCTCCCTGCTCGCGCGGATCCCCGCGGGGACGACCGTGCTGGTCGCCGGAACGTCCGACCGCTGGGGCATTCCCCGCATCCGGGCCGTGCTGGCCTCCGGCGGCGGATTCGATCACCGCTCGCTGGGCTCGGCCTCCACCCGCCAGCCCGACCTCATGATCCTTCCCGATCTCACGGCCACGGTGCTGGAGGCGGCCGGGGTCCCCGCCCCCGACTCCCTCGTCGGCACGCCGGCGCGCTCCACCGGCGGCCCGCAGAAGCGGCTCGGTGAGGAGATCCGCCGGCTGAACGTCCAGGCGTCCGAAGGAGAGATCCTCAAGCGCGTCTCCTCAGGCTTCCACCTGGGCACGGTCATCGCGCTCTACGCCCTGTACGCGCTGGGCGTCGTCGCCCTGCGGCGGCGCGGCCGCCTGCTGCCCGTGCTCAGGGCCGCCGCACTCGCCGCCGCGGCACTGCCCGTCTCGACCTTCCTGGTCAACCTGCTTCCCTGGGCCGCCCCGCCGCTGTCCGCAGACCCCGGCGTCGCCCTGATCTCCGGGGTCCTGCTCTGCGACGCGCTGATCACCGCGGCCGCGCTCGCGGTCACCCGGCGGCGTTCGGCGCTCGCGCCCGTCCTCGCCGTGGCCGGGCTGTCGGCCGCGGTGCTCGCCTGCGACCAGCTCCTCGGGACGAACCTCCAGGTCAACAGCCTGATGGGCTACTCCCACCTGGGCGGCTGGCGCTACTTCGGCATGGGCAACATCGGATTCGCCGTCCTGACGACCTCGACGCTGCTGGCCGCGTCGGTCCTCGCGCAGCGGGCGCACGACCGGGGACGGCCGGGGGCGGCCCTCGGCGTGATCGCCGGACTCGGCCTGTGCGCCGCGCTCCTGGACGGGCTCCCGCTGTGGGGCAGCGACTTCGGCGGCATGATCGCCTTCATCCCCGGCTTGGCCGTGACGCTCCTCGTCGCCTCGCGCCGACGCGTCTCAGCCGCCAAGCTCGCCGTGATGGCGACCGTCACCGCGATCGGCGTGCTGGCCGTCGCCTTCGCCGACAGCCTCCGCCCGGCCGCCGACCGCACCCACATGGGCCGGTTCGTCAACGACCTGCTGCACGGCGACGCCGCCCCCCTCCTCGAGCGCAAGCTCACCGTGATGGCGCACACCTTCACCAACCCCAGGGCCGTCCCGCTGACCCTCGTGGCCGTCCTCTTCCTCGTCTTCGTCCTCCGAGGCCCGGCCAAGGACCTCCTCACCCGAGCACCCCTGTTCCGCGCGGGAGTGCTGGGCGCCCTCACGACCCTGGTCGTGGGCACACTGGTCAACGACTCCGGGATCTCCGTCCTCTCCCTGGGCCTCACCGTCCTCCTGCCCCTCGTTCTCGCCGCCACCACCCGAACCCCGAACACCACGACCGCCGAACCGGCCCCACGCCCTCTGGCCTCCGTCCCCTGACCTTCGGACACCGGAGCCGTGCGCGGGCACGTATTTCCGTGGCGACGGCCTCCTCTACGGGTGGATTCCTTGATCGGCCACTGACGCGCTCGTCGCGGGCCGGCGTCCCGCTCAGGCGTCGTTCGTGACCGCCGTCATCACCATGCAGGACCATCCGGACGGAACCGAGTACACCGCCACCGCGATGCACCGCGATGCACCGCGACATCGCGGACCGCGACCAGCACGAGAAGCTCGGCTTCCGCGACGGCTGGGGCACCGTCACCCGGCAGCTCGCCGAACTCGTCGAGCCCCGAGCCTGAACACGCCGACATCGGCGCTTCCTGATGCCCACAGCCGTTCCGGCGCGAACTCCCGTCCCGTGATCTTCTTCTCCGGGTCTCGATAGGCTCAGCCATTTGCCGGACACGGGAGTTCTGGGTAAAGCGTGTCGCGGCCTTGTCGATCGTCGCGCTGGAGGTCGTCCTGCTGCTCTGAGCACCGCCTCGACCTCCGAAAAAGACGGAATTGTCCGGATCGGTATTTCGTCGCTGCGGTGGACCGACTTCCAGACAGGCCTGGCACCCCGCCTCCGGCGGCTGGCCGCCATGAACGTGACCGACTGCGCCGTCATCCTGATAGGCCTCGATGTCGCGTCACCAGCCGGGGCGGACGGCGACGCGACATCACATGCGCCGGGTGGACCCACCGCTCGGATCCTGAACGCCACGGTCATCGAACCGGTCCCACGCCCACTGGCACCCGTCCCTGATCTCGCAGGTCGCTGAAGGCGCACAAGCCGTCGGCGGTAACGGAGCGGATGCGCTGTTCGGGAGTGGGACCCTTCTCCATGCGCCAGTGGGCGCTGTTCCACGTGGCGATGCGGTTTCGAGGCGGTGGCACCTACTTCCTGCCATCGTTCCCAACCTCGAGGGCGAGAGTTCCCGCGAACCGTTCTCAGTTTCGGCCGCCGATGTGAGGTTCCCGGTCGGTTTCCCAGTGGTTCTCCCAGTGCCCGGGGTGAAGGTCGAAGACGGACCGGAACGCGAACGGGAAGGGTGGATCAGGTCATGGCTTCGAGGTCCTTGAGCAGGGCGCGGGAATCGGTGGGCGAGAGGGACTTGGCCTCGGCCTGGGTGAAGGCGGCGTGGTAGCGGCCGACCTCCTCGGCCGCCTCGATGGGGTGGCCGCGGTCGAGCAGTTCGGTGTGGACGACCGCCGGGTCGTCTCCAGAGAACTCGTAGATACGGAACGGGAAGCCCATCGCCTGGTGCGGGCCGGCCGAGAACGGCAGGACCCGGACGGTGACCGCCGGATGGGCCGCGGCCTCGAGAAGCCGACCGAGCTGGGCGCGCATCACCTCGGGCGAGCCGACCGGGCGGCGCAGCACCGCCTCGTCCAGGACGACGGTGAGTCTCGGCGGTTCCGGCCGGTGGAGGATCCGCTGACGTTCCATCGTCAGTGCGACCCGCCGGTCGACCACCTCCAGGGGGAGGTCCGTCCACGTCCCGAAGTAGCTGCGCGCGTACTCTTCGGTCTGCAACAGGCCGGTGATGACGCCGTTGTCGTAGACGCGGATCGCGACGGCCTCCTCCTCCAGGCTGAGGAGGGTCTCGTCGCCCTCGCTCAGCACGTCGGCGTAGCCCGACCACCATCCCTTGGCCCGCGCCTCTCTGACCATGCGCAGGAGCTCCTCGCGTCGGTCGGCGTCCACCTGGTACAGGTCGAGGAGCTCACGGGCGTCCTGGATACGGACGGCGACCTGGTTGTTCTCGATCCTGCTGATCTTCGCAGGCGAGCACTCCAGGTGGGTCGCGACCTCGTCGAGAGTCCGCCCGGACGCGCTGCGCAAGCGGTGGAGTTCCGCTGCCAGCCTGCGGCGCTGCATCACCGGGCTGCGCCCTCGGGTCGTCATCTGTGCTCCTTGCATCCTGCAACTTTCTTATTTAACCGCATGGCCAGTGGCCGTTGAAGGCAGAATATGGAGAGTACATGCCATCTAAGAGGCACTCGTCTATCCGTGTCCGGTTTTGCCGCCAGGCCCTTCACCAGGCCATGGAGGATCTCGAGCGCGTCCTTGTTCTGGCGGGCACGCTCTGCCTCGTGGGTGAGCATACGGAGCAGGCCGTCTGGTGCCTCGTCCTGGCGCTCGGCTGCGTGCTGCCGGCACCGCTGTGGCGGTGCGGACGGGCGGTGAGCCGGGTGTGTCGCGATCGTAACGATAAGTAAGTCCCTGCGTGTTCCGCGGCTTTGGCGTTGCGGAGGGCGGAGCGCGAGTGGCAGACTGCAAATTGCATAAGGCAATACGGGCGGCTCTGTCCGGAGGCGGGGCCGCCCCACTCCCCGAAGGATCCGCATGGTCTCCCACATCCCCCATGCCCGCCGCCGCGAGCTCGGCCAGGCACTGCGGCTCCGGCGCGAGCGGGCGGGCGTCGCGCCCGCCGAGGCCGCCGCCCAGGTCGGCTGGTCCGCACTACGCCTGGAACGGATGGAGGACGGCCTGGCGACGATCCGCCGGGTCGACGCGCGGGCCCTGCTGGAGCTCTACGGGGCGGACGACGTCGAGGCGCTCGTCTCGGTCGCCGCCGGAGGCTGGTGGGCGGGCTACGCCGACCTCGTCGACGACTCCTTCGAGACCCTCCTCATCGCCGAGGAGAGCGCGAACCGGATGTACAGCCACCACGCGGGGCTGGTGCCCGGCCTGCTCCAGACCAGGGAGTACGCCTGGGAGCTGATGGCGACCCTCTCGGACCAGCCGCTCGACCGCGTCGAGCAGCTGGCGACGCTGCGCGCCGAACGAGGCCGCGTGCTGAGGCGCGGCACCGGCCTGGAGGCGGTGTTCGTCCTGGACGAGGCGGCCCTGCTCCGCCGGGTCGGCGGGCCCGGGGTCATGCGCGCCCAGTACCGGCGGCTCGCCGAGCTGGCGACGGCCCCGGGGATCGCGCTGCACGTCCGGCCGATGGCGGCGGGGCCGCATCGCGCGACCGACCTCACCTTCCACGTCTTCGAGTTCGCCGCCGTCGCGTCGATGGCCCAGCACGAATGGCTGGACCGCGAGCACTTCACCCGCTCGCCCGAGGACGTCGCCCGCTACCTGACGCTGTTCGAGAGCGCTCGGGCGGGCGCACTGAGCCGGGAGGACTCCCGCGACCTCCTGGACCGGCTGGCGGCGGCGTGCTGACGGCCGGAGGGAGCGTCCCGCAGACCGGGGACGGGACGCTCCCTCGTCGCTCAGTCCTCGCGCAGGCCGCTCAGCAGCTTGCGGGCCAGGCCCCGGTCCAGCCGCAGCGACCCGTCGCCGGGCCGCTTGGAGTCGCGCAGGAGCACCCGGCTCTCAGTGGCCGCCATCTCTACGCAGTTGTTGTTGACCGAACCCGAGTAGGAGCTCTTCCGGAAGACCGGTTCCGCGTTCATCGTCTCTCCTCGTTCCTTGAGTCCAGCGAGTCTTCGATCTCGCTGGACCGAGGCTCGGCCCGGCGACTGTGCCGACAGAGGGGAAGCGGACCGGGACCACGACCGGGAACGCGGCGCGCGCGAAGGAGAACGGAATGACGATCGAGCATCGGCCCGAGGTGCGGTTCACGCTCTTCGACACGGTCGGGGTGACCCGCGGCGGCGTTCCGCTTGACGCGGGCGGTCCGCAGCAGCGGCTGCTCCTGACCGTCCTGCTGCTGGCCGACGGCTGGGTGACCCGCAACCGGCTCCAAGAGTGCCTGTGGGACGACCCGGGCGCGGGTTCGCTCCAGGATCTGTACCGGCTGATCGGGAAGCTGAAGAAGCTGTTGGCCGAGGCGGGTCTGGAGAACGCGCTGGAGAACCGCGACGGACGGTACCGGCTGTCGGTTCCGCCTGGTTCGGTCGACGTCCGCCGGTTCCGCGCCCTGGTGGAGCAGGCCGCTGACTGCGACGAGACCGACGCCGAGCACGCCGCCGCCCTGCTGGAGGAGGCGCTGCGCATCGCGTCCGGGGAGCCGCTGGCCGATCTCGGCGGGCTGCGGATCGACGCCCAGCGGCAGGGCCTGGCCGAGGAGCTCCGCGCCGCCCGCGTGGAGCTGGAGCGCACCGCGTTGCGCCTGGGCCGGCACCGCGCCCGCGTCCCCCACCTGTTCGCCGCCCACCGCGCCGATCCCGGCGACGAGACCCTGGCGGGCCTGCTGATGATCTCCCTCTACCGGTCGGGCCGCCAGACCGAGGCGGTCCAGGTCTTCGGCGCCGTCCGTGACTTCCTGGTCGAGCAGGCCGGCATCGACGTGGGCCGCGACCTGTCCGCGCTCTACCAACGGATGATCAGCGGTGATCCCGGACTGGACGACCCCGCCGCCGACCCGCCCACCTCCCCCGAGGAGCCGGCGGGCGAGGGGCGGGCAGACGAGGGGCGGGCAGACGAGGGGCGGGAGAAGGAACCCCGATCGGCGGATCGGCCCACCACGATCCGCGCCGATTTCCACGAGCGGGTCGACGCCCGGTACGCCGTCTTCGGCGTCGCCCACTACTACGGGGAGGGCCGGAAGTGAGCGAGGACGTTGTCCCGGGCGGCGCCGAGGGCAAGAAGGACGAGCCGGATGCCGCGGCACACGGGACCGAGGGGGATTCCTCAAAATCGGACGAGGACGTCACCGAGGGCAAGTCGGTCACCTACATCCTCAACGAGTTCCACGAGCGGGTCTACGCGCCCGGGTCGGCGTTCGGCATGTCGAACCAGTCCGAGGCCTCCGCCGCGACCGGCCCGCTGGACGCCGAGCTCATCTCCACCACCATCCGCAGCTATGTCCGGCCCGCCCCCTACGCCGCCGCCCGCGCGGCGCTCGTCAAGCGGCAGGCCGTCGTCCTGTACGGGGCGCTCGGGCTCGGCAAGCGGACCGGCGCGATCGTCCTGCTGCGGCAGGTCCTGCCCGCGGACGCGCCCATCGTCTCCCTGGCGCCCTCGGTCACCCTGGAGGAGTTGGCCGACAAGCGTGACTTCCGCAAGGGCCACGGCTATGTGGTCTTCAACCGGTTCCGGGTGGATCGGGATCGTGAGATCGACCACCGGTGGAACGTCGTGCGCACCCGGGTCTGCAAGGCCGGGGCGTACCTCGTCGTCACCACACGCGAGTGGGACGGGTACGCGCCCGAGGCCGTCCAGCACATCGCCTGGGAGTGCCCGGACCAGGCCGAGGTGCTGCGCGCGAGGCTCGGCGAGGCCGCGACCGAGGAGATCATCGCGCAGATCGGCTCGCTGCTGCCGGAGGAGTACCGCATGGGCGACCTGGTGGAGGTGGCCCGGCGGGTGGCGCGGGGCGCCTCGGTGCCGGACGCGGTGGCCGAGGTGTTGCGCCAGGCCGAGCACGAGGACGTCGAGGAGTGGTTCTCGCGCGACCTGACACGTGATCAGGTCCTCGACATCACCACGCTGGCGTTCGTCACCGACGTCAACATCCGCGACTTCGAGACCTGCCGGGCGGGCCTGGACGCCCTGTTGCCCGCCCGCCCCGAGCCGCCGCCCGTCGATCCCGCCCAGCCAGGACCCGAGGCCCCCTTCGTGCCGCCGCGCGCGGACCGCCTGCTCAAGCACCCGCTGATCGGCCGGAAGCAGGTCGAGATCGACGGCGTGCCGCGACGGCTCCTGGTCTTCAAGGAACCCGGCTACCGGCGGCACGTCTTGGAGCGGCTGTTCGACGCCTACCCGATCGAGTTCTGGGACGCCGTCCGCGACTGGTTGCACGTGACCGTCGCCGACCGCGGCCTCCAACCGACCGTCGCCTCGGGCCTCGCCCTCCTGTCGCACTCGGCGTTCGAGGAGATCGAGGCGTCCTACCTGCGGCCGTGGGCCGACGCCAAGGCCGGCGTGGCCGGCCGTTACGCCGCCGCCTGGACCCTGTCCTTCATGTGCCTGGACGAGAACCTCTCGCCGATCGCGCTGCGCACGGTGAACCGCTGGGCTGCGCAGGGATCGAGCGAAGCCAGGCTCACCGCGATCATCGCTTTCACCGCGGACCTGGGCGTGCGCTACCCGTCCGAGGCGCCCAAACGGCTCTGGCAGCTCGTCAAGCAGGAGAACAACCTCAGCGAGGTCGCGGCGGCGGCGTTCGGGTGGCTGTTCGCCCGGCTCGTCGACCAGGAGGGCGGCGGACGTCAGGTGGTGAACCACCTGAGCGGGCAGCTCGCCGAGGCTCCCGAGCGACGACGGCGCGGTGCGCTCTACCGGGCCTCCCTGGTGGCGGCCCGGTCGGTCGTGACGGCCCGCAACCCGCGCACCGGACGTCCGGCGATCATGGAGTACCTCCGCGACCGGCCCGCGGAGATCCCGGCCGTCGCCGTGATGTGGGCGGCGCTCCTGCGCCACTGGCCGCTCCGGCACGAGGCGCTCAACGAACTGCACGCCGGGCTGCGCGCACTCGAGCCGATGACGCCGGACGCCCAGGAGCTGGCCCGCGCACTCGGCGACGCGCTGGGTGAGGCCCTGTCCGAGAAAGAGAAGACCCAGGTCGCCGCAGACTTCGCCAAACGGGTCCGCAACGCCGCGGGCCGCGGCCGTTCCCCCAAACTTGCCGAGATTCTCATCAAGGCCATGGAAGGGGCGCACCGCAAAAGAAGAGAGGAATACCCATGAACCAGCCCTATCCCATCGTCGAGATACGGGCGCTCGCGCCGGTCGGCAAATCCGGCGTGTTCGGCCTGGGCACGCGCCGCCGCGGCTGGGACGAGCTGCCGCCGCCACGCGCCAACCAGGCGCGGGTCTACCTCGTCGGCGGCCGCCACATCGTCGACAAGGGAAGGCTGGCCCACGACGACGAGACGGTCGTGGAGGCGACCGAGGTGACCGTCGTGGACCTCAGCCAGAACCGCAGCGTCGAGGTCGAGGTGGTCATTCCGTCGGCCGACGCCAACAAATTCACCGTCCAGGCGACGTTCCTGTGCACCGTGACCGACCCCGAACAGGTCGTCCGGCTGGGGCAGGCCGAGGCGCACGTCGTCCTACTGGGGTATCTGCGCCAGTACCACCGGCTGTTCCAGCTCGGTCTGGCCTACGGCATCTCGCAGGTCAACGAGGTGCGGCTGATGGTCCAGAGCCAGCTGGAGTCCTACTACGAGCACGTGCGGCCCGAGACCCCGGGTATGCGGGTGCTGCTCACGAGCATCGAAGTGCTCACGCCCGACGAGCTGGTCCACCACCACCGGACCCGGTTCGACAAGCAGCAGGGCCACCTCACCGCCACCACGCAGGCGACCCTCTCCAGTGATCTGGAGCTGATGAAGCAACGTCACGCCGAGGAGCTGGAGCTGACCCGCAAGCGGTTCGAGCTGCTGCTGGCCGAACAGCAGCACACCTTCGCCGTGGCCCAGCAGCGGAGCCGACAGGAGCTCGCCATGAGCGAGAACGCGTTCACCGTCGGGCAGGCCGAGATGATCCACGAGGCGGTCGGCGCCGACGCGGTCGGCCTGGCGCACTGGGCGATCCAGAAGGGCGAGATGACCGCGGCCGAGATGGTCGCCGGGCGGATGGAGCAAGAACGCGAGATCGAGGCGCGGCGCCGTGAGCTGGAGGACCGCCAGCACGCGCTGGAACACCAGCGGCAGGAATTCATGCGGGCCTCCGCCGACCGCCAGGACGTCTGGACGCGTGAGGACCGGATCACGGCCTTCTCCGCGCGGCTCGACCTGATGAAGGAACTGGCCAAGCACGGGCACCTCGACGAGATCAGCATCGAGGAGATCGACGCCTTCATGGACCGGCTGAACGGGCAGGCGAAGCAGGCCGAGATCGGTGCGGCCGAGGGCGTCCCCAAGGGTAAGCCCGAGGACGAGGCCGAGGACGAGCCCGAAGACAGCGGTCAGACGTCCTTCTCGGAGGACGACGCCTGATGACCACCACCTCCCCCCTCGCGACGACGCCCGACCTGATCCCGCCGTCCCGCCCGTCCGCCGAGTGGCCCGCCGAGCCGTCCTCGGGTGCCGGGCGCTGGCTGCGGGCCCGGATCGGGGTGGACGAGTCCGTCCTGGACCACACGCCGACGCTCCGGCCCTACTACACCAAGATCGGCGCTCTCGTCCTCACGATCAGCGCGCTGGCGGGCGCGTCGATGCTCCTCGCGCTGACCAAGTTCCTGGACGCGCCCTGGCCGCTGCTGATCCCACCGGCGGCCTTCTGGGGTTGGCTGATCTTCAGCATCGACAGCTGGCTGATCACCGGCATGCACGGCACGGCGGGCAGCAAGCGCGTGTTCCTGGTGCGTCTGGCGATGTCGGTCCTGCTCGGCGCGGTGATCGCGGAGCCGCTGCTGCTGAAGGTCTTCGAGCCGGCCATCCACCGGCAGGTCATGGAGGACCGGCAGGACGAGCGCGCGGACAAGGAGACCGCGCTGAACGCGTGCAATCCCATCCCCAAGGTCCGGCTGGACGAGGCCGCCCTGGCCCGCTGCCGAGCGGGCGGGATGCTGGTGTCGGTGGGCACCGATCCCGTCGCGATCTCCGAGAACATCACGACGCTGCAGGCCCGGCTCGTCGACAAGCGGAGCGAACTGGAAGACGACATGGATCGCCTCGGCACGAGCCAGAAGCTCGCCAACAGCGAGTGCAAAGGCGTCAAGACCGGGGAGACGACCGGCGTGGACGGCTACGGGCCCGAGTGCAGGCGGAAATACAAGAACGCGGCCAACTTGGAGCGCACGCTCAAGATCGGGCAACGCCAGCAGGAGATCTCCGATCTCCAAGACGACCTCAACGAACTCGTCGCCAAGAAGACGACGGCCGACGCCGCCTACGCTGGTGAGGTCAACAAAGCGATCAAGGACAAGCTCCCTGACGTAAATGGCCGCATCGGCCTGCTGGAGGAGCTCAAGGGCCTGGAGTCCCTGGCTTTCGGCAGCCTGACGGTGCTGATCGGGTCGATCCTCCTGCGGCTGATACTGATCCTCATCGACTGCCTCCCGGTGATCGCCAAACGCGTCGGCGGCCTCACCGCCTACGACCGCAACCTGGTCCTCGTCCTGGAGACCGACGAGGAGCTGCACAAGGTTCGCGACGACCTGCGCCGTCGCCGCCACCTCAAGCCCATGCACGCCGACCTCGACGAGTTCGACCGGCACGAGCGCACCCGCGAGCAGCGCCGTCGTGACGTCGCCGTACTCGAACGCGTCCAGCAGGACGACGAGCTCAACCGCCGTATCGATGAGACGGCCCGGCGCAAGCGGGGCGAGGTCTGAGGGGAGTGCCCATGTCCGAAGGCGACCATTTCGCGAGGCGCCTGCTGACCTCCGTCGACGCCCAGGGCTACGGCCCGAGTACCGACCGGCGGCAGGGCGGTATCCAACGTGCGCTCCTGGCGGTCCTTGATGATGCCGCCGCCCGTGCGGGTCTGCGCCGCGACCGCTGGGAACGCCAGGTGGCGGGCGACGGGGAGCTGGCCGTCCTGCCGCCGGACGAGCCGGAACCCCGTGTCGTGGACGACTACGTCATGTGCCTGGCCGGGGCACTCCGCCGCGCCAACCGCGACGGCCGCCGGCTCCGGCTGCGTCTGGCCGTCCACCATGGCACGGCCGTCCGCGGCGCGCAGAGCCACGACGGCGCGGGCGTCGTGGAGGTGAGCCGCCTGTGCGACAGCTCCGTCCTGCGTAACGCCCTCACTGCCTCGGAAGCCGACCTGGTCGTCCTCCTGTCAGAGCGGGTGTTCCAGGACGTCGTCCGCAACGAGTACACCTCCCTGTCCCCCTCCGACTTCCGAGAGGTCCGTGTGACTGTCAAGGAGTACGACCGTCCCGCCTACCTCTACCTCCCCGGCCACGACGCTCATTCTCTCGACCTGTCCGCCCCTGCTCCCCGAACGGCCGGACCATCCCCCGCCCCGGCGGGCCACCCGAACATCGCGAACGTCTTCCACGCCCCGGTGGACGCCCGAGGCAGCGTCTTCGGTCCCTACTTCGGGGACACGAGGTCACGCGAAGCCTGACGCGAAGGCCTGGTCGCCTGGCCTGGGGAGCTGTTGCAGGAGGTGCGGGCCAGGGCAACCGTGAGGAGCGCGGCGTGGCCGAGACCATCGTGGGCGGGGGCACGGGTGCCGGGATGCCTTCGCCCTCGATGGTCTCGGCCTGTGGCGGTTACGGGACGGTGATCTTGATCGGCGCCTCTGTCGGAACCTCGCCGGTCCGGCCCACCAGCAGTGTTCCCGTGTAGGTGCCCGCCTGGGTGAACGTCCGTGCGGAAGTGACCGTGAACGCCGCGTTGAGCCACATGTTCGGGATGCTCGCCGTCCGGGTCGTCGTCGGGGTGACGGTTTCGCGGGTGCCGTCCGACCAGGCGATGGCCGCCGTCAGGTCCGAGACGGCGGCGCCGGGAACCGTGACCGTCCAGGTGGCCCCGGTCCCGCCGACCGGGACGGACCGGGAGTTCCCGACCGCGACGGCCCGCCAGGGGACGTCCGCGCTGGGGAAGAAGTTGACCCCCCGCACGGTCATCCGCCCGCCCGCCACGGCCAGTCGCGCCGTGAAGTCGGTGAAGTTCCGGACGGACTGCGGCGACCATCCCGCCTCGGCGTTGGCGATCAACCGCGGGTAGGCGAAGTACTCGACCTGCCGCACTCCCCGCAGCCACTCGCCCCACTGCGCGGTCTCCACTCCGAGCACACTCGACTCCGCGATGCCGGAGATGAACGTCCCCGGATCGAGCGAGTAGTAGCCGGCCAGCGTGCACGGCCCGCCGCAGGCCCAGGTGCCGCCCTGCGGCTGCCGTGAATCCTGCCGCTGCGGGATGTAGGTGTAGGGCGCCGGAGAGAGGATCACCTTGGCTCCCCGCGTGGTGACGGCCGAAGCCACCGGGGCGGTACTCCCGTTCCAGTACTGGATCACCGAGTTGTTCGAGGGAAGCGCCGTTCCCGAGTACTCGTTCCATCCCACGACGGTCTTCCCGAGCCCGGCGACCTGCGCGGTGAAGGCGTTGATCATGGTCGTGTAGTTCGCCGAGGACGTCACCAGCGACTCGTCCCCGCCGATGTGCAGATACGGGCCCGGCGTCATCGCCGCGATCTGCGTCAGCACCCGCCGGGTGAACTCGTACGTCACGGGGTTGGCCGCGTCGAGCGACGAGTACCCCACCGAGCTGGTCCCGTTGGCCGGAACCGTCGTCGCCCCGGAGGCGAGCGCGGGCTTGGACCCGGCGCTGTTGAGCTGCGGGATCGCGTGCAGCGCGGCGTTCACATGGCCGGGCATGTCGATCTCGGGAACGACGGTCATCCCGTTGACGCCCGCATACCGCACGATCTCGGCGTAGTCCGCCTTCGTGTAGTACCCGGTGGCCCCGAGTTCGGTCCCCAGCATGGTCGTGCCGTTGTAGCTCGCGGCGGTCGCCCCGCTCACCGAGGTGAGCAGCGAATAATCGATCCCCGACGGATTGTCCGCCGGATCGTCGATCGCGATCCTCCAGCCCTGATCGTCGGTGAGATGCAGATGCAGCCGGTTGATCTTGTATGACGCCGCGGTGTCGATGAACTTCTTGATATCGGCGACGGGGTAGAAGCTCCGTGCCACATCGATCATCATCCCCCGGTACCCGAACCGCGGATAGTCGGTGATCGTCACGGCGGGCACGGTCCAGGAGGCCGCGACGACGGTCCGCGACTCGGCCCACTGCGGAAACAGCTGCCGCAGCGTCTGCACTCCGTTCAGCGCCCCGCCGGCCGAAGACGCAGCGATCTCGATCCGTCCGGGCGCCGCCGAAAGCGTGTAACCCTCGGGCTTCCCGGGCGGACCGTACCCCGAGCCGACCCGGATCACGATCGGCGCGGTCCCGCCGTCCGCCGTGGTGACGGGCAGAGCGTAACCGGTGGACGGCCGCAGCACCCCGGCCAGATAGTTCGCGGGAGCCTGCGCGTCCGCCCCCAACGCGACGATCGGGGAGGAAGACGACAGCGTGTACGGCGAACCGCCGGTCGTGGTCACCGAGACGGGCTTCGGCAGCAGACCGAGAACGGGCGCATCGGGAGCGTCCCAGATCTGGAACTCCGAGATCGAGTATCCGTAGGACGCCCACCGCTGATACCCCTGCATCCGCACATACCGCGTCGTCGCGCCGACCGCGATCGTGTCGGTACGCGGGCAGGTGGTGCGCTGCAACCGGCTGACGGTCGTCCAGGTGACCCCGTCACCCGAGGTCTGCAACGCGAAATCGCGCGCGCAGGCATTCGGCCACACGAGGGTCACATGGTCGACGTGGCTATTGGCCGCGAGCGCGACCTGCACCCAATTGTCGTCGGCGTACTTCGACGACCAACGCGTCGCGGTACTGCCGTCGTTGGCGTACGACGCGGCGAACGTCGCCGAGTCGAGCTCGATGCTCGAGGCCGAGGCGGTGCCCGCCAGGGCCAGATTGACGGGGGCGGCGGCCCGGGCCGGGCCGGTGACGAAGAGGGAGGCGACAGAGGCCACGGCGGCAACAGCGGCGGCCGTCCAACGGGAACGGAACATGCGGGGCTCCAACCGTTGCTGGTCGGTCATGAGGAAGAGAACGTCGCGGGGGGCACAGGACTCCGATCTATATTCCTGAGGGTTGACATTAATAGTGCCTATTCATGTAATGCAAGTAGGAATTATCGGAACTAGGGGCGGAGATGGCGGGGGATGGCGGGATCCTCGTTGAGGACCAGGGCGATCGCGCCCAACGCGGAGGCGGTCGCCCCCAGGTCGGCGGGGACGAGGTCGAGGGAGCGAGGGGTGCCCGGCAGCGCGAGCCCGGCCACGGCGGCACGGATCGGATCGAGCACCAGGCCGCCGAGCGAGGCGAACTCCCCGCCGACCACGACCCGGCGCGGGTCGAGCTGGACGATCGTGCCGGCGAGCGCCCTCCCCAGCAGGGCGCCGGCCTCGGAGACCCGCCGGGTGACGGCCGGTTCGCGGTCTCTCGCGGCCTCGATCAACGCGTCGAGGCCGTCGAGGATCACCCCGTCGGCGGCCAGGGCCGTCAGCAGCGCGGGCGAACCGATCAGGCCCTCCAGGCAGCCCCGGCTCCCGCAGTGGCAGGGCTCGCCGCCTGGGTCGATCGACACATGTCCGAGTTCGCCGGCCGTCCCGTGCGCCCCCCGCAGCAGCCGGCCCCCGGCGATGAACCCGCCGCCGACCCCGACCGACCAGCGCACGTAGACGACGTCGTCGACCGAGCGCGCAGCCCCCCAGGTCTTCTCGGCCAGCGCGGCCAGCCGCGCGTTGTTGTCGGCCTCGACCCGGGCGCCGAACTCCGCCCCGAGCCTTCCCGCGGCCCGCTCCCGGCGGGCGGGCCCGTCCACGAATCCGACCAGGCCGACTCCGATCGCCTCCAGCGCCCGCAGGCTGATCCCCCGCTCCTCGCACACCTTGTGGATGAGCGCGATCGCGCAGTCGAGCTGCTCGTCCTCGTCGGCGTCCGCCGGCAGATCGTCGACAGCGGTGGCCACGATTTCGTGGGCGACGTTGGCGACGGCCAGTCGGATCCGGCGGCGTCCCAGATCGAGCCCGATCAGCATGCCCGAGCCGGGGGCGAGCGTGATCCGGCCGGCCGGGCGGCCCCGGCCCCGTGGCAGATCGTCCTCGGGCAGGACCTCGGCGACGACACCGCGTTCGATGAGGTCGGCGATGATCGCGAACAGGGTCGTCCGGGACAGGCCGGTCCGCTCGGTCAACCGGCCCCGGCTCAGGGGGCCCTCCGTCCGCAGGGCCGCGAGAACCGTGTCCTCGTGCACCCGGCGCAACCGGTGCAACGCGTCAGTGGGCCTGTCCATGGCCAGATCATCGGTCATGGAAGCATTTACGTCAATGCTTCGGATTAATTACCGCTCGCGCTTGACGGGTGGAGTGCGCGGCCCAAAGCCTAATAAGGGCCCTGTTCCCGGTTGGCGGGAAGCAGCGCGACCGGGATCATCCGATCGGACGGATCCACCAGAACGGAGCATCACGTATGCCGCGTCTCTCGCTGTACGCCGTTTCCCTCGCTACCGGCCTCGTCCTGCTGAGCGGCTGCGGCCTCCTCGACGGCGCGGACGAGAAGTCCTCGACGAGCGGGACGCCGTCGGCTCCGGCGGCCCCCACGGATGCCGACGCGGTCCCGGCGACGCCGTCCGGCTCGGATCCCGCGCAGCCCGCGCCCGCCGGTGGCTTCGAGAGCCCGCAGGCGGCCGTCCAGGCCCTGATCGACGCCTGGAACAAGGGCGACAAGCAGGCCGCGCTCAAGGCCGCAGGCCCCAACACGGTCGAGAAGGTCTTCGCGGGCGTCGTCAACGTCGACGCGAAAATCGAGGGCTGCCAGAAGGGCAGTGAATCGGGTGTGTCCTACGCCTGGGACTGCTACTACCGCTACGACGGCGGCTCCTCCCACTTCTACGTCGACCCGTACCCCGCGACCAAATGGCGCGTCGTCAACTTCACGCAGGTCGCCGACTGAAAGCGCCGATGCGGACAGGCCTCACCCCGGACGGGCGCATGGTCGCTGGTCCTGCCGGTGAAGCCTCGGATGAGACTGAGAACGAGACTGGAAGATCGACGAAGGCCGGTGCCCACAGGACACCGGCCTTCGGTCCGCCCGGCCGGGTGGTCTCCGAGGGGAGAACAAACAAAGGCCCCGTCAGCGGTTTCCCGCGAGGGGCCTTCGTTTCAGTGCCCGGCGAGGCACTTGGCGGAGGATACGAGATTCGAACTCGTGAGGGCTTGCACCCAACACGCTTTCCAAGCGTGCGCCCTAGGCCACTAGGCGAATCCTCCGTCGGACAGCTTACCGGGTGTCGGGGAGTGGACGGACCTCTATTACGGCGGACTTGGGGAGGGGGCCGTACAGGTGGGGGTAGAGGTCGGCCGGGTCCTCGGGGGAGGGCTCGAAGCGGATGTCCAGGTGGCGGGGGTCGATCGTCAGGACGAGGAGGTCGGGGACGCCCTGGTAGTAGCGGGTGAGGACGCGGTCCAGCTGGTCCTCGGTGGCGGAGCAGTGGATGAAGCCCTCCTCCTCCAAAGTCCTGTCCAGAGTGGACATCGTGTAGGGAGTGGCGTCGGTCACACCGGCCCAGGCGGAGCGGGTGGCGACATGGAAGATCTGGGACATGGGCCGGACTGTACGCGGCTCGGGGGCGGATGCCATAGACTCTTGGCGGACCCCTCGCGTGGCGTCATCTTGTGAACCTCCCCAGGGCCGGAAGGCAGCAAGGATAAGCAGGCTCTGGCGGGTGCGCGGGGGGTTCCTTTGCTTCAAGTACGGACGGGGCCCGTGATGAGTCTTGCTCTCTACCGCAAGTACCGGCCGGCCACCTTCGGAGAGCTGAAGGGCCAGGAACACGTCGCGGAGCCGTTGCAGCAGGCTCTGCGCAACGGCCGGATCAACCACGCCTACCTCTTCAGCGGGCCGCGCGGATGCGGGAAGACGTCCAGTGCGCGGATCCTCGCCCGGTCGCTGAACTGCGTGGAGGGACCCACCCCCGACCCGTGCGGGGTGTGCGAGTCGTGCGTGGCGCTCGGGCCCGGCGGAGCCGGCCACCTGGACGTGATCGAGATCGACGCCGCCTCCCACGGTGGTGTGGACGATGCCCGCGACCTGCGGGAAAGGGCCTTCTTCGCGCCGGTCTCGTCCCGGTTCAAGGTGTACATCATCGACGAGGCCCACATGGTCACCCGGGAGGGCTTCAACGCCCTGCTGAAGCTCGTCGAGGAGCCCCCGCCGCACCTGAAGTTCGTGTTCGCGACGACCGAGCCGGAAAAGGTCATCGGGACGATCAGGTCGCGCACCCACCACTACCCGTTCCGGCTGATCCCGCCCAAGACTCTGCAGGAACTGCTGGAGGAGATCCTCCAGGCGGAGAAGGTCCCGTACGAGGAGACGGCGCTGCCGCTGGTCGTCCGGGCGGGCGCCGGGTCGGCGCGCGACTCGCTGTCGATCCTGGACCAGCTGCTCGCCGGGTCCGACGAGGCCGGTATCACCTACACGCGGGCCGTCTCCCTGCTGGGCTACACCGACGCGGCGCTGCTCGACGTGGTCGTCGACGCGTTCGCCGCGCGGAACGGCGCGGCGGTGTTCGCGGCGATCGACCAGGTGGTCGAGAGCGGCCAGGACCCGCGCCGCTTCACCGCCGACCTGCTGGGCCGCTTCCGCGACCTGGTGATCATGGCGAACGTCCCGGACGCGACGAAGAGCGGGCTGATCGACGGCCCCGCCGACGAGCTGGAGCGCATGACGGCGCAGGCCGCGGCGCTGGGGCCCGCCGACCTGACGCGGGCGGCCGACCTGCTGCACGCCGGGCTCACCGAGATGCGGGGGGCGACGTCCCCGCGGCTCCTGCTGGAGCTGATCTGCGCCCGGATCCTGCTGCCCGGCGCCTACAACGACGAGGCGGCGCTGCTGGCCCGCCTCGACCGGCTGGAGCGGAGCGGCCCGCCGGCCCAGGTGGCCACGGCCCAGGTGGCCACGGCCCAGGTGGCCACGGCCCAGGTGGCCGCCCCCCGCGTGGAGGCGTCCCCGCCGCCCAGGGCCGTCGAGCCCCGGCCCGCGATCCCGGAGCCGGCGCCCCACGTGCCCGAGCCGGCGCCCCGCGCGCCGGAGCCCGCCCGGGCCCGTCCGGCTGCCCGGCAGGAGTCCAGGCCGGCCCCGTCCCGTCCGGCGGCGAACGACGGCTGGGGGGCTCCCGTGGAGTCCCCGGCTCCGGCGGCACCCGCGGCGGCTCCGCCCTCCTCGGGCGGGGTGGACGTGAACGTGGTCCGGCAGCGCTGGCCGCAGATCCTCGACGCGGTACAGCAGAAGAGCCGCGTCGCGTGGATGACGATCATGGAGGGCGTCACCCCGGCGGCCGTGGACGGCAACCTCCTGACGATCGCGTTCGCGAACGACGGCAAGCGCAAGAACTTCACGATGGGCCGCCGCGAGGGGGTGCTCGCCGAGGTGCTGAGGGAGCAGCTCGGCGTGGACTGGCGGATCGACGCGGTCCTCGGCGGCGCCGTCCAGCCCTCGGCGCGTCCGGCGTCGGCTCCGCCGCCTCCGACATGGGAGCAGCCCCGGCAGGCTCCGGAGCGCCGTCCGGCCCCGGCTCCCGCCCCGGCCGCGGCGGCGGCGCCCGTCCGGCCGTCGGCTCCGCAGCCTTCCGTGCCGCAGCCGTCCGAGCCGCTACCCCCGCCGCCCGAGGCCCCGATGGACGAGGGCGATGATGAAGAGGTCGGCGCCCCGCCGGCGAGCGAGGCGGTCAGCGGGATGGCTCTGATCCAGCGGGAGCTGGGCGGCCAGGTCATCAGGGAGATCGACAACTCCTGAGGGTCCCCGGGTCGTATCGCTTTGCGGGCCGACGCCGTAGTCTCGTAAGTCCGAGTCAGGGGAGGGGATGACTGTGGAACCCGGTGGCCAGCTCGATTTCCAGGCGCTGCTTCAGCAGGCGCAGAAGATGCAGGAACAGCTGTTCGCCGCCCAGGAGGAGCTGGCGCGGGCGGAGGTCGAGGGCAGTGCGGGCAACGGCCTGGTGAAGGCGAGGGTCAACGGGCAGGGCGAGGTCGTGGAGATCGTCATCGACCCGAGGCTGATCGACGCCGGTGATCCGGCGGAGACCGCCGAGACCGTGGCCGATCTCGTGGTCGCCGCGATCCGCGAGGCGACGAACACGGCCGCGGAGCTGCAGCAGGAAAAGATGGGTCCACTCACTCAGATGCCCGGGATGCCGGGATTGCCGGGGTTTTAAGTATGTACGAAGGCGTGGTCCAGAACCTGATCGACGAGCTGGGAAGGCTCCCGGGCGTCGGGCCCAAGGGCGCCCAGCGCATCGCCTTCCACCTGCTCAACGCCGACCCCGCCGATGTGCTCCGGCTGGCCGACGCGCTGCGCGAGGTGAAGGACAAGGTCAGGTTCTGCCGGATCTGCGGGAACGTCGCCGAGGACACCGAATGCCGGATCTGCCGTGACGTACGGCGGGACCGGGCGGTCATCTGCGTGGTCGAGGAGTCCAAGGACGTCATCGCGGTCGAGAAAACCCGGGAGTTCCGTGGCACTTATCACGTCCTGGGCGGAGCGATCAGCCCGATTGAGGGGGTAGGTCCGGAAGACCTCCGGATCCGTGAGCTCATGCAACGGCTCGCGGACGGGGAGGTGACCGAGCTGATCCTCGCCACCGACCCGAACCTGGAGGGCGAGGCTACGGCGACGTACCTGGCCCGCTTGGTGAAACCGATGAACCTGAAGGTGACCCGGCTCGCCAGCGGCCTGCCGGTGGGCGGGGACCTGGAGTACGCCGACGAAGTCACGCTGGGACGCGCTTTCGAAGGACGGAGACTGCTCGATGTCTAGTGAGAACACCCCCAAGGACTGGACCGACCTCGCGGGGCGGGTGGTCGTGCACGTGGAGAACTACCTCGCGGGCCTGGAACGCTGCGCCCGGGGGGAGGGAGGCCAGCAGACGGTCTCCCTGCTCCTGCTCGAGGTCTCGCAGATCATGCTGGCCGGCGCGCAGCTCGGCGCCAGCCCCGACGTCGTGCTCCCCGACAACTGGGAGCCCGAGATGAGCGAGGACCCCGATCTGGACGCCGTCCGCCAGGGCCTGGCCGAGCGCCTGGCCGTCGTGGACGAGTACACCGAGGTCTTCGACCCGTACAAGGACCCCGAGCTCACGTCCTACCGCCTGTCCGACGACCTGGTGGACATCGCGTCCGACCTCGTCCACGGCCTGCGCCACTACCAGGCCGACCGCCCGATGGAGGCCCTGTGGTGGTGGCAGTACAGCTACCTCAACCACTGGGGCAACCACGGCGGCGCCGCCCTGCGGGGGCTGCACGCGGTCGTCTCCAACGTCCGCCTCCAGGTGGCCGAGGAGGACGTCAACGAGGCGCTCGTCACCATCTGAGCCTCTTCGACGAGCAGTGTCGTCGCCTGCCACCGGGCGCGAAGGCCCGGTGGCGGCTCAGACCCGTTCCAGGATCACCAGCGGGATCTCCCGTTCGGTCTTGGCCTGGTAGCCCTCGTACGTGGGAAAGACCGAGGCCATCAGCGCCCAGAGCGCCGGCTTCTCCTCCGCTGACGCGGTACGTGCCCGCGCGGCGAACTTCTCTGCTCCGACCTGCACCGCGACGTCCGGGTCCGCGGCCAGGTTGAGATACCAGGAGGGGTGCTCGTCCGCCCCGCCGTTCGACGCCACCAGCAGGTGGCGGTCCCCGTCCCGGCCGTAGATGAGCGCCGTACGGCGCAGCAGCCCCGATTTCCGCCCGCGCGTGGTGAGCAGCAGCGTGGGCAGCCCCTGGTAGAGGTGCCCCTTCTTCCCGTCGGTCTCGACGTACTGACGGATGTGCTTGGCGACCCAGCCCGTGGCGTTGTCGACGATCTCCTCCGCCGTCACCGGTTCTCCTTCCGGGTCCGCCAGAAGGCAGGGATGAGGACGCCGCCGACCGCGAGGTGCGCGACCGCGAGCACGGCCTTGGATCCGCCGGTCGCCTCCACGCCGGTCAGCGGGAGGAACGACAGGACCAGGACGATCAGGGCGACGACCGTCCAGATGAGAGCGGCGCGGGAGGTCGTCTTCTCCAGGACGGCGAGCAGCGCCCATCCCAGGAGCGAGGAGACCAGGGAGAAGATCGCGAAGGCGGCGAATCCGAGGTCCATCGGTTCCCGGTCAGGCTGTTCGACGATCAGGTCGTTGCCGAGCAGGGGATCGCCCACCGCCCAGACCACGACGGCCGCCGCGACCGCTCCCGCCACCGCGAGGGCGCGGTCCCGTCTCCGCGATCCGGCCGTTCGGGGGGTGTCCGTCATACCGACTCCTTAAGCTCATGGATATTTCAGTTCCTGAACTACTCGGGATCATAGGGCATTACTTCAGGACCTGAACAGTCGAGCTGGTGAAGTGCCGTCTATGCTGGCGGAATGAGCACGCAGGCCGACCCGACCATGGACGAGCTGACCGACCTGGTCTTCCTCGCGGCGGGACGGCTGCGCGGCGGGTTCAACACGGCGGCGGCGGAGCTGGGACTCCCTCCCGCACAGGCCCTCGTGCTGACCAACCTGTCGGCCCCCGCCCCGATGCGCGACCTGGCCGAGTGGCTGTCGTGCGAGCCCTCCAACGTGACGGGCATCGTCGACGGCCTGGAACGCCGGGGCCTGGTCATCCGCCGCCCCGCCCCCGCGGACCGCCGCGTCAAGCACGTGGTCCTCACCGAGGAGGGCGAACGCAGACGCGAGGAGCTCCTCGCCCGCAGCCGCGCCCAGGCCCGGGCCCTCTTCGAGCCGATCGGCCCGGACAAGGAGCGCCTGCGCGACCTGCTCGCCGCGGTTCTGGCCGGTTCCCCCGACCCCGGGAAGGGCCACGCCTGCGACCGGTGACCTCCACGACGGCCGTGCCGCGGGCTTTCCCGTAAGCGGAGGTCAGTAGTGATCATCACTTGGCCACTGTCATCATGAGCGGCATGACGGTGACGGGCGAGACGAAGCGGGACAGGAGCGCGTTCCTCGGGATCGCGCTCCTTTCGGCGCTCATGTTCGGGAGCTCCGGGATCGCGGCCAAGCCGCTGATCTCGGCCGGGCTGTCACCGGTGCACGTGGTGTGGCTGCGGATCGCGGGCGCCGCGCTGGTGCTGTCGCCGCTGGCCTGGCGGCACCGGGCGCTGGTACGGGAGCGGCCCGCCCTGCTCGCCGCGTTCGCGCTGCTGGGGGTCGCGGGAGTGCAGGCGTTCTACTTCGCGGCGCTGTCGCGGATCCCGGTCGGGGTCGCGCTGCTGGTGGAGTACCTGTCCCCGGTGATCATCCTCGGCTGGGTGCGGTTCGTGCGCGGCAGGGCGGTGACGGCCCGCGCGGCGCTGGGCGCGGTCCTGGCCGTCACCGGACTCGCCTGCGTGGTCGAGGTGTGGGCGGGGCTGGGCTTCGACTCCCTCGGGCTGGTGTTCGCGCTGTGCGCGGCCTGCTGCCAGGCCGGGTACTTCCTCCTGGTCGATCAGGGCGGGTCGGACGGGCGGAGCGAACCCGACCCGATCGGGCTGATCGTCTACGGCTTCCTCATCGGAGCGGCCATGCTGACCGTTCTCGTCAGGCCGTGGGAGATGGACTTCACGGTGCTGAAGGGCACCGCCGAACTGGGGACGACGTCCGTTCCGGCCCTCCTGCTGCTGGGCTACCTGGTCCTCGTCGCCACGGTCTTCGCCTACGTGACCGGCGTGGTGTCCGTGCGGGGACTGTCCGCCCCGGTCGCGGGGGTCGTGGCCTGCCTGGAGGCGGTCATCGCCGTCACGCTCGGCTGGTTCCTGCTCGGCGAGCACCTGTCGGCGCCGCAGCTCATCGGCGGCGCGATGGTCCTGGCCGGAGCCTTCGTCGCGCAGACGACGGCCCCGGCCGGTGGGAGGGATCAGGACGGCGGGGTGTCGGTCCAGCCGGCCTTGTAGAAGGTCCTGATCTGCAGCATCGTCTGGTCTCCAAGAGTCTGGAAGCCCTCCCACTGCAGAACGGCGGAGGTCGCGGGGTCGATGATGAGCTCGTGCCGGTTCTCGCCATTGGTGATGGCCAGGGCCGTGCCCTCCCGTCCGGCGTTGTCCCGTACGGTCCCCAGTTCCTCAGCCTCGGGCAGGCCGGCCAGGGAGCGGAGGACCGCGGCCCGGATCTTCGGCGGGGCGAACTGTTCGAGGAGCAGGTCGATCATGCAGGAGGTCAGGAGGTGCTCCCCGTATTCAGGGGGCTTTGGACCGCCTTGGTCGTCCGGCCTCATCCGACGGAGTTCGGCACGCAGCGCGTTCGGTTCCGTGGGGAGGTCCTGGATCTCCCGGTAGCTCACCTTCTTGCCGCAGACGTTGAGTCGGTTCTTTCCCGGTGCCTTTCTGAGCTTGTCAGGAGGCGAGATGGACCTGAGCCACATCCGCCCGTCGCGGGTCGTCCAGGCTTCACCGGTGCCGTCCATGTCAGGGGGGCTGTCACGGTTCCTCGCCAGGGTGTAGCGGGACTTGACGTACCAGTACTTTCCAGAACCCCACGAGGCGGTCTCGGCCCGTTCGGCCGCCGTCTGCAAGGCCGACGCCGGGTCGTGTGGTTTGACCAGCACCTGCTCGCCGCCCCCCGTCATGAAGACGGCCGCCGCCGCAACACCTGAGACGAGCGTGAGGAAACCGCCCAACCCGCCGAACAGCATGCCGCGGCGCGGGCGTCGGGTCGTGTCGGCCTGCCGCAGTCTGCGCCTGCCGGCGTCGACGGTCTCAGCGGACGGCCCGGTCTTGGCGAGCAGGTCCGCGACCATCTGGACCTCCCTCATTTCTCCTCCAGAATGTCGCGAAGCTTGGCGCGGCCCCGGCTGAGCCGGGAACCGACCGTTCCGTACGAGACGCCGAGTGCTTCGGCGATCTCCTCATGGCTGAGCTGGCCGAGTGCGAGCAGCAGGAGAACGTCCCGCTCACCGCGGTTCAGCTTGGTGAGCGCCTTGGCCAGCGTCGGTTTCAGCGCCTGCGCCGAGACCGCCGCGACGACCCGCCCCTCGTGGCTGTCGGCGTCCGGCTCGGCCCCCGCTCGAGCCAGCGCCCGGTAGTGCCGCAGCTCCGATCTCCGATGTCGCCGCACGAGATTGGTGGCGACACCGAACAGCCACGGCCTGACCGAACCGCGCTCCGGATCGAACTTCTTCCGGTTCCGGAACGCCACGAGGAACGTCTCGGCGGCCAGATCGTCGGCGACCTGCACGTCGACGCGTCCCGCCACGTAGCGGTAGACGTCGTGGAAGTACCGGTCGTAGACGGCCGTGAACTCCTCCGCGCCGCCGTGCAGCCCCGAGACGGGCCGTGTCTCGCTGAGCTCATCGAGCGCTTCGCCCATCCGGAACCGCCTTTCTCTCACCGGTCTGCTCACACCTGTACTTGTCCGGAGCCTCTGTCCGCTTTCCCGGCCGTCGTCCGAGGTGTTGGAAGGGCTGCTCGACCAGGTCGTGGCTCAGGGCGCTGAACAAGATGGAGATCGGGAGGATCACGGTGAGGACGAGCCAGAAGTCGCCCAGGAAGAAGGAGCGTTCGGTCAGCTGGTACCAGGCGATCAGGACGGGCATGTGCCACAGGAACAGGCCATAGGAGATCCGGCCGAACTCCATGAGGAGGCGGTTTCCGAGTAGGACGCGGTTGAAGGCAAGGTCCGGAGCGAGGGCCGCGGGGGCGACGGCTGCCAACGCGACGAGCGGGGTGAGGACGGTGGCCACCAGGTACTGGTGGGAACTCTGCGGGCCGGACAGCGGGGTGGCCAGCGGAGTCGAGAGCAGGGCCAGGCCGCAGAGCGCGACCACTTGGCCGAGGCCTGGGGAGGCCGCTATCCGTGCGGCGACGGCGCCGGGACGTTCGGCCACGACGGCGAGAGCCATTCCTAGCGCGAAGTGGACGAGGGAGCGGGGCAGCAGATGCTCGGAGTAGAAGATGAACGGGAGTTCGGCGACGTAGCGCAGTACCGCCGTCCACACCACGGATGCCACGGCCAGGCCGGACGTGATGACGAGCAGCCGCCGCGCCGATCCCCGGCACGAGCGGTGCATTCCCCAGGCCAGCAGGGGCAGCAGCAGGTAGAAGCAGACCTCGACGGACAGGCTCCAGAGCATGAGAAGGTTCGTGCCCTCCCACCAGCGGCTGGGGGCGTAGGGGTGGGTCAGGGTGATGAACTCCAGCCAGACGAGGGGGCGTTCCGCCTGAGGTGATGCGGAAAGCCGGAACGCCACCGGAAGCACGAGCCAGTAGGCGGGGAGAATGCGAAGCGCCCGGCGCTGGAAATAGCGCCTGACATCGGGAAAGCCGGTGCCGTCCAACGTGGCCCGCGCGAACGGTCGGTAGAGCAGAAGGCCCGACAGGAGGAAGAAGAGCGGCACCCCGATGCTGCCGGTGTCCAGCAGCCGCCAGCCGAAGCCGGCATATCTGACGACTCCCGTCGCGTCGCCCACGTGGACGCAGACGACGAGCAGGATGGCGACACCCCGCAGCCCGTCCAGCACCGCGATTTTCTCCGAAGAAGAGATCACCGGGCCATGATCAGGTAATTCGGTGGGTATTTTAAGGAATGGTGTGAGGGACGGGAAAAGATCCCGGAATCGAAATGATGGATATCAGTCTTCCGGTGTGACGTATGTCAGATTCCCGCTTCGGTCTCCATCGGAGACGCCTCTGATGTCCCGACAGTGCAGGCGCACCCTTCCAACTCCCAGCGGATCACCGAGTGGTCCCTCCGCCGCTCGAACTCCAGCGGCCCCGGACACAGCGCGGCCACCACGGCCAGGCCCCTCCCGGACTCGGCCAGGTCCGCCACGTCCGCCATGCGCTGTACGGGGGCTTCCAGCAGCCGCTCGATCTCGAGGAGCACCGGAAGCGGGACCTCTGGAACGGAGCCTGCCATTGGCAGCGCACGCTGTATCAGGACGCCTCTCACACGTCCCGTGCCGTGCGTCATCCACACCCTGACCAGCCCTCCGCCACCGTGCTCGGCGGCGTTCGCCAGCAGTTCCGAGAACACGAGCACGCAGTCGTCCCGCAACGGGCAGGCGGACGGCAGGACGTCGCGCACCCAGGCGCGTCCGGCCCGCACCTGCGCCAACTCCGCGAGAAAGACCTGCTCGACCTGCGTGCCCGCGAGAGAACTCGTTCCGTGCGACGCGTACTGAGGCCCCGGCATGGCCGTCGCGATCGTTGTCGCCGGTCCCGAAATCCGACTGATGCAAAAATCGGGATAGTCCTCGGAAAGCCTGCGAATTTCCTGCTCTTCCACGTCCGGATCCTTTGTTTTTTCGTCTCCGTTTCCCATGACCAGGCTCACAGGAGCGGATACCGTGAGCAACGGACCCGTGACGCACCACCGTTTGACCAGCTTCTTGATCGCTTTAACCGCCGTGCCGGTACGCCCCCGGGAGCAGCCAGTGACCGCACAGTCCGAACCCTCCAAAGACCCCGCGATCAGGGCGTTCGCCATCACACTCGGCGCCTTCCGCGTCAAGGCGGGCCTCGGCAAGAAGGAACTCGCCGAGAAACTCGGCTACACGCCCGCCTATACCAGTCAGGTGGAAGCGGCCAAGAACGTGCCGTCTCCAAGGTTCGCCGAGGACCTCAACACGTTGTTCGGTACCGAGGCGTTCACGGAACTTCAGCAGAACATCATGGATGCCCGGACCAACGGTCTTCTGCCGCCCGGGTTCATCGACTATGTCGACCAGGAATCCCGCGCCTCTCTCATGTACATATTTGAGTTCGGCGTCATAAAAGGAATATTTCAGACGTACGACTATGCCTGTGAGGTTCTCAGGTCGGGCCGGGCGGCAGAAGAGGTCGAGCAACTGGCCTCAAAGCGAATGGAGCGTCAGAAGATCCTCGCGAGAGACGAGCCTCCCCAGATCGTCGCGGTATTCGACGAGGGGGTCATTCGACGCACGGTCGGTGGTCGAGAGATCATGCGGGATCAGATCGCCCGGCTTGTCGAGATATCCAAGATGCCGAACGTCACCATGCATATCGTTCCTCCGGGCAAGGGGGCTTACCCGGGGGTCATGGGGGCGTTCACGATCCTCAGATTCGATGACGGTCCGGACATGGTCTACACCGAAGGGTATCTGGGAGGTAGCATCACGGGTAATGCAGCGAACGTGCGAGGTCACACCGTGCACTTCGACCTGATCCGGGGAGTGGCAATGTCCGCTGACGACTCCCTGGAATTCCTGCACGCGGCCTGGGAGGGTCTGTGAAAGATCAGGAACTGACGTCGGTCCACTGGCGAAAGAGTACTTACAGCGGCCCTACCGGCGGGGATTGTATCGAATTGGCGGGCCTTCCTTTCGAAGTGGCCGTACGTGACTCGAAGAACCCGGAGGCTCCTCACCTGGCATTCGGGCGGGCGGCGTTCGGCAAGGCTTTGAAGGAGATCCGAGCAGGCCGTCACGACCTGTAGTTCCTTTGTCCCGGTGCCTCGGCGCCGACGAGGTGAGGACCGCGCCGGGTCAGCCGCGCTTCCCCGCAAGGCCGTCGCGTCAGACGGTGTTCGTTCTACCGCGCCGGTAGCGTTGCGGCCGAGGGATGATCTCCTACCGGCGCATGGGGGCGGTTCATGGACCAGCAGTTGAACCTGGTGACGCTGGGCGTCGAAGACCTGCGGGTCAGCCGCCGGTTCTACAGCCGAGGCCTCGGCTGGACGCCGCTGCTCGACCTGGACGAGATCGTCTTCTACCAGGTCGGCAAGGGCCTGGCCCTCGCGCTCTTCCCCCTGACGGAGCTCGGCGCCGACACGGGGCACGCGGCGACGGCCGGAACCCCTTTCACCCTCGCGCAGAACCTCGGCTCACCCGCCGAAGTGGACGCGGCCGTGCGGCGGGCCCGAGAGGCGGGGGCGACCGTCCTCAAGGAGCCGCAACACGCGGCGTTCGGCGGCTACCACGGCTACTTCGCCGACCCCGACGGCCACCGCTGGGAGGTCTGCCACAACCCGGGCTGGTCCGTCGCGGACGACGGCACCGTGACGCTGATGGCCGTCGAGGCACCGGACACGGAAGACTGACACCGCTTCGATCTCCTCGGCCGTCATGCGCTCAGGAACTCCGGATGGTCTACGACCGGTTTCCCGGCGCTGATCAGAAGTCCATCAGAACGGCCGGGTCGAAGGTGACGGGAAGCGGCTTGTCGGCTTCGATCTCGGCCGTGACCAGAGAGCCGGCGCCGGTCGGCGGTGCGGTGGGCGTATAGGTGTCGCCGTGCAGGGCGAGCCTGTGGACGAGCAGTGTCGGTGTGTGCTCGATGATCCAGTACTGCGGGATCCCCGTGGCCGCATAGTCCGCCACCTTACGCATCCGATCGGTGCGCTCGCTGCCGCTGCCGGGCGAGATGACCTCGACCACGAGCAGCACCTCACATCCGGGGATCACTTTCGGCGACTCGTCGACGATGGCCGCCCGCGCGACCTCGCGGGGAACCACGAACACATCGAGTTTCCTGATCCCCGCCGGTGTGCTCATCTCCCACTCGCCACCGTCAAGGACGAGCACGTCGGCCCCGGCATCACTCACCGCCGCATCGAGCAGCCGCGCCAGAGTGCGCATCACCCAGTTGTGTCGTGCGCTGGCAGCCACTTCGATCAGCCACCCGTCCTCGAGCTCGAAACCCTTTCCATCATCGGGAAGCTCATGCAGGTCAAGGACGGTGTACGGCCCGAACCCCTTACCCTGAGCCGCGTTCCGCTCGCCCATGTCTGCCTCCTGGCCATCGCGGTGGGCTCTCCGACGGTAACTCGCCACACAGTCAGCTTCTCGGCCCTGAAGGGTCGAGCTTGCAGCTCTTCCCCACACCTGGCCGGTGTGGTTCAGGCCGCGTCGTCGGCAGCGTGACTCACTGCCCAGGCCGCAGCACCGCGTTGGGCGATGTTGCGGCCCGCGTTCACGTCGGCGTGCTCAGCGAAGCCGCACGACGTGCAAAGGAATGTGGACTGATCAGGCCGGTTGCTCCTGCTGACATGGCCGCAGGCGGAGCAGCCCTGCGAGGTGTACCGGGGATCCACGAACACCACCGGAACCCCCGCCAGCGCTGCCTTGTAGGAGATGAACGCGCCGAGTTGCGCGAAGGACCAGGAGTGCAGGGTGACCCGCTGGGGCTTGCGGAGCCGTACCCTGTCACGGATGCCGCCCAGGTCCTCCAGGGCGATACCGCGGCAGGTGCGTTGAGCCTCGGTCACGAGCTTCTTGGCGATGCAGTGGTTGGTGTCGGCCGCGAAACGCGCCTCCCGGCCGGAGATCTTGCGCAGCAGCCGCTTGGCCGCCTTGGTGCCCTTCTTCTGGAGCTTTTGACGCAGCCGCCGGTTCTTGTGCCGGACCTGGTTGAGGTGCTTACCGGCGTACCGGTCGCCGTCGCTGGTGGTGGCGATGTTCACGATGCCCAGATCCACGCCCAGAAAGCCGACCACCTCGCCCCGTTCGGGTTCGGGGACCTCGCAGGTCGCGTACAGGTACCAGTTTCCGCCCCGCAGCACCAGGTCGGACTCCCCGCGCCGGTACTCGGTGAGCATCTCCATCTGGGCCGCCGAGCACTGGAATCCGATGCTCCTCACGCGGCCGCGGACGGTCCAGATCGAGACGGTGCGCGCCTCCGGCTGCCAGGACAGGCAGCGGTCGTCGAACGGCTGGGCGGCATCCTTACGGAACCGGACCGGCTTGGACTCCACGGCCTTGCGCCGTTTGGAGCCCTCCCGGCCGTAGTTCCCGGCCTTCAGGTTCGCCTTCAAGGCGGCGTAGGCGTCGGCGGTCTTGCGGACGGCGTGGAGGGCGGGCTGGGCGGACAGGCCCATCGCCTTCACCTCGCCGTACACCAGCCGCTGCAACGCCCGGCCGCTTTTGACGCCGCTGTCGAATGCACGTCGGGAGGCGTGGTCGGCGGCCCGGTTGGAGGTGTGCAGGGTCTCCCGAAGAGCCACCGCGGTGGCCTCGTCCGGGAGGAGCTTCACCTGCACTACGAGCTTCACACCCCCAACGTAGCGTATTCTCTCCGCAACCGAGAGTGTTTCCGATTCCGGCATGCACAACGGGGTGAAGCTTCGTCTACGACCTGCATGTTCGTTGTATCTCGGATAGAAGGAACGCCCCGGCCGACCGATGCGTGGCGCTCGATCCCGCCCCGCGGAGGCAATTCCTCCCAGCCGTGAACGGCCGAGATTCCTTGCTAGATCCTGTTGAACCGGCTCCATAGCTCACCGTGCACGGGAATCCATGAACGTCGAACAGACCACCACACCGGCTGAGGGCGGATCCTCCCGGAAAGGACCGCTGTTCCGCTCGGCACGATCAGTTCAGACCAGAACGGCGCCTCCCACGAACGGCAGCAGGCGCTCCGCCTCCTGCTCCAGGGCCGCACGATCGGTTGCGGACAGCGGGCGGAACGGAGTGAGGTGCAGGGTGTCGCCTTTGAAGGACCAGCTTCCGTGTACGTGGCCGTCCACGAGGAAGGTGGGCCGTACCTGCGCCTGGCCGGGCATCACGCGCTTGCGGTCCTCGTGGGCGATGATGCGGGTCCGGTCGGCGTGGCCGAGCAGGGCGTTGTCGAAGGCGGGCAGCAGCCGCACGGGGGCGGGGGTGTCGGGGTCGGGTGGTTCCGCGTCGGCCAGGTCGATCAGTTCCCTGCCGTCGGGGTCGCGGTAGTGGCGTAGTTCGGTGCGCATCCGGGAGACGATCTCGCTGAGGCGGGTCAGCCCGGACCAGGCCTGCACGTCCATCACCCCGGCCGGGCCGAACGCCGCCAGATAGCGGCGGATCAGGTCCTCGGCGGTCGCCGGGGCCATGGGTCGGCCGAGCCAGGTCTCGGCGGGTGTGACGGAGACGGCCGATCGGGTGCCCCAAGAGCCCCACGCGCCGGTGGCCGGGTTGTGGACGAGGGGGGTTCTGAGCTCGACCTCCCCGGCGAGGACGCGCCCGTCGCGGCCCGGGTGGCGTTCGGTCAGCCGTCGGGCCAGCTCCTTTCGCGGTAGCGTCCCGCCCGCCAGCAGCTCAAGCCCGGTGGCGACCAGCGAGGCTGTGTCCAAGCCATCGCTGTTGCGGGCGAAGTACGCAGAGCGGGCGGTGCGGTCGAGTACGGGCTGCAGCAGCGGCCTCAGCCGACGGAAGTCGTCGGCCGCGGTGAGGTGCTGTGTGCTGCGGAGCAGGCCGGAGCGGACAACTTTCCGGTCCTCCAGCAGTGCGGTGAGCTCGGATCGGTCGAAGCCGTGGATCCTGCTCCACAGCCCGACGTAAGGCCAGTTGGGCTCTTGCGCCTGCATTGCGACCAGGCGCCCGATCACCTCCAGCGGGGTGCGGTCGGTGCGCTCCAGTAGGAACTGGCGGCCCAGCAGGGCCCGGTTCAGGGCCCTGCTCGAGAGAGTCGTCATGACAGCCGCACCGACACATTGCCCCGGTAGGACCCCTGGAGCAGGGACAGGAACGCCTGCGGCACGTCTTCGATCCCGCCCTTGACGACCGTCTGCGGATAGACGAAGCGGCCTTCGCCCAGCCAGGCGTTGAAGTGCTCCCGCCAGGCGGCGATCTGGTCGGGGGTGTGGTGGCAGGAGAACGGCAGCAGCTCGACGCCCCTGGCCCGGGCCGCCGAGAGGTCGGGCTCGGGGAAGCGCTCTGCCGCGTCGCCGAGCTGGCTGGACAGCGAGCCGCACAGCGCGAAGCGGGCGCCGAGCCTGGCCGCCTGCAGCGCGGCCTGGTACTGCTCGCCGCCCACGACGTCGAAGAACACCGAGATGCCCTCGGGCGCGAGCTCCCGGAGCCGGTCGGCAGCCGAACCGTCGTGATAGTCGAACGCGGCGTCGTAGCCGAGCTCGTTCACCAGATAGTCGACCTTGGCCGGGCTGCCGGCGCTGCCGATCACCCGCGCCGCGCCCAGGCACCGGGCGATCTGCCCGGCCAGTGAGCCGACCCCGCCCGCCGCGCCGGAGACGAACACCACGTCGCCCTCGCCGACGGCCGCCACGTCGGCCATCCCGTAGTAGGCCGTCGGCCCCTGACCGAGGTAGTAGCCGGGGTCGGCGACGGGATCGAGCTTGACGTACTGGGCAGCCGGGCCCGCCGAGTACTCGCTCCAGCCGGTCATCGACTGGACCAGGTCGCCGACTTCGAGCTCGGGGCTGTCGGACCGGACGACGGTGCCGATGGCGGCCACGCCCACCCGCTCGCCCGGCCGCCGGGCCGGTACCGGGATGGTGCAGTCGGCGCGCATCAGCTCCAGGTAGGTCGCGGCGAGTCCCACCTGGTCGGTCCGCACCAGGACCTCGCCGTCCACCTCGGTCTCGGCGACGGCGAAATTGTCGAGTGCCGGTGCGCCGGTGACCTGCGCGGCCAGCTGAATCTCACGGGTGATCATTCCTTGGTCCTCACGTCGGAGCGGCTTTCGAGACCGACTCTAAAGACGCTTCCGGTCACTTTCTGACCGGAAGTAGAGCGAAAATGACGGTATGGCGAACACCAGCTCACGGACCCTCAGACTGCTCGCGCTGCTGCAGACCCACCGCCACTGGCCCGGCGTGGAACTGGCCGACCGGCTCGGGGTGTCCGAGCGGACCCTGCGCCGCGACGTCGACCGGCTGCGTGAGCTCGGCTACCCGGTCAGCGCGGCCCGGGGTACGGACGGCGGCTACCAGCTCGCGCCCGGCGCCGTCCTGCCGCCGCTGCTGTTGGACGAAGAGGAGGCGGTGGCCCTCGCGGTGGGCATCGGCGACGCGGCGCAGAGCGGGATCGCCGGCATGCAGGAGGCGTCGCTGCGCGCGCTCACCAAGGTGGTCCGGGTCCTGCCACCTCAGCTGCGGGCCAGGGTCGACGCCCTGCGGGAGACGACCTTCTCCGTCGCGGCGTCCGGTCCGGTCGTCGCGGCGGGGGTGCTCACCGCGGTCGCCCAGGCCTGCCGGGACCGGGAGCGGCTGCGCTTCGGCTACACCGCCAGGGGCTCCGCACCCACCGAGCGCGAGGTCGAGCCGCACCGCGTGGTCGCCCTCGGCGGACGCTGGTACCTGGTCGCCTACGACCTGACCCGGCACGACTGGCGCAGCTTCCGCCTCGACAGGTTGACCGGGCCGACCGCGACCGGCACGCGCTTCCGGCCCCGTCCGCTCCCGGCCGAGGACGCCGCGGCCTTCGTCCAGGCGGCGAGCGGAGCCCCGGCCCCTTACAAGGTCGAGGCGCTCGTCCACGCCCCCGCGGCCCGGGTACGGCAGGCGGTCGGCCAGTGGGGCACCATCGAACCGCTCGATCAGGACACCTGCCGGCTCACCATGACCTCGACCTCCCTCGACTGGCCGACCCAGGCACTGGGCAACGTGGGCGCCGAGTTCGAGGTGCTGGGCCCTCCGGAGTTCGCCGCGCACGTCCAGGAGTGGGGCGCACGCTTCACCCGAGCCACTAGCGTGCCCCAGAGGCCGTCCTCGCCGTAGCAGGATTGCGACGATCAGCGGACCGGGGAAGCGGTCCGGGCGTCGAGGCGGTTCGCGGCACGGGAAAGACCCGTCAGATGACGTCCCAGGGTTCTATGAGGCGGAGAGGGGTGCCGAGGGGGTCCTTGACGGCAGAGATGCAGCCCCAGGGGCATTCCACCGGGCCCGGGGAATGGGCCCAGCCGCCTGCGTCCTGTAGGCGCTTCGTCGCCTTGTGCGCGTCGTCGACCGCGAAGTAGGTGAGCCAGGAGCCGTGGCCGGGGAGGTGGAGGGAACCGTCCAGCTCGACCATGTGGGGCAGGTCGCCGTCGGCCGGGTCGTCCAGGTCGTCCATGGCCTCGCGGGAGATGATCGAGGCCACGGTGTGGCCATCGGGGCGCACGAGGTCGCTGCTGGAGCTGGAGGCGGACGGGCGGTAGCCGAAGAGCTCCTGGTAGAAGGGCAGTGCGCGTTCTCCGTCGGTGGTGAGGAGTTCGTTGAAGATGAAGGTGCCGTAGCCGTTGACGAGGCGCGTTCCGACGAGTTCCCGGCCCTGCCACAGGCCGAAATGGGCTCCATTGGGGTCTGCCGCCAGTGCCGCGCGGCCCCGGTCGCCGTCCTCGTACGGGGGCCGGAGGAGGTGTCCTCCGGCCGCGTTCACTCGGTCGGACGTCCGTGCGCAGTCGTCGGTGGCGAAGAAGACCGTCCACTCGGGCCCGTTGGGCTCACCTGGGCCGTCGCCGAGGAGGCGGATGGCCGCCACCGGCAGGCCGTCCAGGAGGCACAGGTCGTCCTCGAAGGTCCAGCCGAACAGCGTTCCGTAGAACTCCCGGGCCCGGTCGGGGTCGGGCACGCTCAACTCCAGCCAGGACGGCGTTCCCTCGGGCGGGTTGACGTCGACCTGTTCTCGCCACAGCTCCTCTTCCATCGGCCCATGGTCACAGGACACGACAGGCCGTATCGGCTGTAAGACGCCGTATCGCCGAGATTCCCGATCATCTCGTGACCGGTGTCCCGGCTTGTCGGGCGGCCGGCCCGGCCGGGAAGACGCGGGAAAGGCTGACACTCCCTGGCAGGTTTTGCGGGAAGAGTGGAGTCATGAACGAGAACAAGATCGCATTGGTGGCGGGAGCGACCCGTGGGGCGGGGCGCGGGGTGGCCGTCGCGCTGGGAGAGATCGGCGCGACCGTCTACGTGACGGGGCGCAGCGGGGGCGGTAAGCGGTCGGAGATGGGCCGGCCCGAGACGATCGAGGAGACGGCCGAGCTCGTCACCGCGGCGGGCGGGCACGGGATCCCGGTCGTGGTGGACCACCTGGAGCGGGAGCAGGTGCGGGCGCTGGTCGAGCGGATCGACGCCGAACAGGGGCGGCTCGACGTGCTGGTGAACGACATCTGGGGTGGTGAGCTGCTGACCGACTGGGAGGCGAAGGTGTGGGAGCACTCCCTGGACGACGGGATGCGGATCCTGCGGCTGGCGGTCGACACCCACATCATCACCAGCCACTACGCGCTGCCGCTGCTCGTCAGGAACCCCGGCGGGCTGGTGGTGGAGATGACCGACGGGACGGCCGAGTACAACGCCGACCACTACCGGATCTCCCTGTTCTACGACCTGGCGAAGGTGTCGGTGAACCGGCTCGGGTTCGCCCAGGCCAAGGAACTCGCCTCGTTCGGGGGGACCGCGGTGTCGTTGACGCCCGGCTGGCTGCGTTCGGAACTCATGCTGGATCACTTCGACGTCACCGAGGAGAACTGGAAGGACGCGCTGGAGAAGGAGCCGCACTTCGCCATCTCCGAGTCCCCGCTGTTCGTGGGACGTGCGGTGGCGGCTCTCGCGACCGACCCGGAGCGGTCGCGGTGGAACGGTGAGTCGCTGTCCAGCGGGCAGCTCGCGCAGGTCTACGGGTTCACCGACGTGGACGGCAGCCGTCCGGACGCGTGGCGGTACATCGTGGAGGTCCAGGACGCGGGCAAGCCCGCGGACGTCACCGGTTATCGCTGATACAGCGCCCCCAGTCGTTCGGCCGACTCCTTCAGCCGGGCGCGGAGCTCCTGCGGCTCCAGGACCTCCGCCTCCGGCCCGAGCCGGAGCAACTGGTCGAAGGCGACGTCCAGGTTCTCGACGGGCAGGACGGTGACGACCCACCCCTGCCCGTCGGGCTCCCCGGCCGCCGCGCGGGCCCGCTCCACGGCGGGCGGCTCGGCCACGCGACGCAGTGCCCGCATCGCGCCCGGACTGAGCCGGACGGTGATCTCGCCCGTGAACAGCGACGCGACGAACCGGGCCGACCGTTCGGCCCACGTCCCGGCCAGGTCGAACGACTCGTCCCGTGCGAAGGTCGTCCCGGTCTCCCGCAGCGAGGCGATCCGATCCACCCGGTAGGTGCGGAACTGGTCTCCCACGGCCGCCACCAGGTACCAGACGCCGCCTTTGAGGACCAGGCCGTAGGGCCGCACCGTCCGCTGCTTCTCCCGGTAGCCGATCTCGATCTCCCGATCCGTCCAGACGGCACGGGCCAGCTCCACCAGCAGCGGAGGCGGCTCCGCGTCGGTCCACCAGCCGGGAATGTCCAGATGGAACCTCCGGCTCGTCCGGCCCGGCGCGCCCCGGAACGGCTCGGGCAGCGCGGCGAGCAGCTTCAGCCGCGTCGAGGCCACCACGTCGGCCAACCCCATCTGGTCAGCGGGCCCGTCCAGCCCCGCCAGGAACAGCGCCTCCGCCTCGTCCCGCGTGATCCCCGTCAACCGGGTCCGGAACCCCCCGACAAGCCGATACCCCCCATGCCGCCCCTGGTCCGCATAAACCGGAATCCCCGCCTCGGCCAGCGCCAGCATGTCCCGGTAGACCGTCCGCTCGGACACCTCCAGCTCGCCGGCCAGCTCGCCGGCCGTCATAGAGCCGCGCGACTGGAGCAGCAACACCAGGGAGATCAGACGGGCGGCACGCACATCAGAGAACCTAGGGACCGCAGGGAGGACTGTCGATCCTGGACGCCTTCACGCCGAGGTGATCGTCCACAGAAGATAGACATTTCTTACTTCCATGGGATTTTCAGAAGTGTGACCTGCCCGCCGGAGGAATTCCCGGTCAGGGCGGGGGCGGCGTCGGGTCGTCCGGATCCGTGCAGGTCAGGGCGGATCGGCCTGGTGGGTGTGGGGGATAACCAGATGAAAGGTCTCGGGACGGCCTCGATAGACTCGACGGGTCAAGCTATACCCCCGATCTACTGAGGAGCGCCCTACCGTGGCTCTAGTCGTGCAGAAGTACGGCGGCTCCTCCGTCGCTGATGCCGAATGCGTCAAGCGGGTGGCCCAGCGCATCGTTGCCACCAAGCAGGCGGGGAACGACGTGGTGGTCGTCGTTTCCGCGATGGGCGACACGACGGATGAGTTGATCGACCTGGCCCAGGAAGTCTCTCCGCTGCCTCCGGCGCGGGAGCTGGACATGCTGCTCACCGCGGGTGAGCGGATCTCCATGGCGGTGCTCGCCATGGCGATCGCCAACCTGGGGCACGAGGCCAAATCGTTCACCGGCTCGCAGGCCGGTGTGATCACGGACAGCTTCCACGGTAAAGCGAAGATCATCGATGTGACGCCCGGGCGCCTCCGGAGCGCGCTCGAGGGCGGATCGATCTGCATCGTCGCGGGGTTCCAGGGGGTGTCGCAGGACACCAAGGACATCACCACGCTGGGACGCGGCGGGTCCGACACCACGGCCGTCGCGCTGGCCGCGGCGCTGAACGCCGACGTCTGCGAGATCTACACTGACGTCGACGGCGTCTTCACGGCCGACCCGCGGATCGTCCCGGCCGCGCAGCAGATCCCGAAGATCTCCTACGAGGAGATGCTGGAACTGGCCGCTTCGGGGGCGAAGATCCTGCATCTGCGGTGCGTGGAGTACGCGCGCCGCTACAACATTCCGATCCACGTACGGTCCTCGTTCAGCCAGAAGGAAGGCACGTGGGTCGTCGCGAGCACTGAGGGGACCGAGGTGGAACACGCGATCATCTCCGGCGTCGCGCACGACCGGAGCCAGGCCAAGCTCACCGTGGTGGGCGTGCCGGACAAGGTCGGAGAGGCCGCCGCGATCTTCCGGCTGGTGGCCGAGGCCGAGATCAACCTGGACATGGTCGTGCAGAACGTGTCCGCCGCCTCGACCGGCAAGACCGACATCTCCTTCACCCTGCCGGCCACGGACGGGCAGAGCGCGCTGGCCGCGCTGAACAAGGCGCAGGAGGAGATCGGCTTCGAGTCGCTGCGGTTCGACGACCGCATCGGCAAGATCTCCCTGGTGGGCGCCGGAATGCGGGCCCACCCCGGTGTCTCGGCCACGCTCTTCGGCGCGCTCGCCGACGCGGGCGTCAACATCGAGATGATCTCCACCTCGGAGATCCGGATCTCGGTGATCGTCGATCAGGACGACGTCGACACCGCGGTCCATGCCGTCCACAGAGCTTTCGACCTCGACGCCGACCAGGTCGAGGCAGTCGTATACGGAGGTACCGGCCGATGAGCCGCAAGCCCACCCTGGCCGTCGTCGGCGCCACCGGTGCCGTCGGCACCGTCATGCTCGACATCCTGTCGACCCGCGAGGACGTCTACGGCGAGATCCGCCTCATCGCCTCGCCCCGCTCGGCCGGCAAGAAGCTGACCGTCCGCGGCGAGGAGGTCGTCGTCCAGGCGCTGGCCCCTGAGGTCTTCGACGGCGTCGACATCGCGATGTTCGACGTGCCGGACGAGGTGTCCGCGCAGTGGGCGCCGATCGCCGCCGAGCGCGGCGCGGTCGCCGTCGACAACTCCGGAGCTTTCCGGATGGACCCGGACGTCCCGCTGGTCGTCCCCGAGGTGAACCCGGACGCCGCCCTGGCCCGTCCGAAGGGGATCATCTCCAACCCGAACTGCACGACCCTGTCGATGATCGTCGCGATGGGGGCGCTGCACCGCAGGTACGGGCTCTCCGAGCTCGTCGTCGCCTCCTACCAGGCCGCGTCCGGCGCGGGCCAGGAGGGCATCGACACCCTGTACTCGCAGCTGGAGAAGGTCGCGGGCAACCGCGAGCTCGGCCAGCGCGCGGGCGACGTGCGGGCCGCCGTCGGCACCGAGGGGCCGTTCCCGGCCCCGCTGGCGCTGAACGTCGTGCCGTGGGCGGGTTCCCTCAAGGACGGCGGCTGGTCGTCGGAGGAGCTCAAGGTCCGCAACGAGTCCCGCAAGATCCTCGGCCTGCCCGGCCTGAAGGTCAGCGCGACCTGCGTGCGCGTCCCCGTCGTCACCACCCACTCGCTGGCCGTGCACGCGGTCTTCGAGCGGGAGGTCGACCAGGCCGAGGCGCAGGCCGTCCTGGCCTCCGCGCCGGGCGTCGTGCTCAGCGACGACCCCGCCGCGCACGAGTTCCCGACCCCGAACGACGTCGTCGGCACCGACCCCACCTGGGTCGGCCGGGTCCGCCGCTCCCTGGACGACCCCAAGGCCCTCGACCTGTTCCTGTGCGGCGACAACCTGCGCAAGGGCGCCGCGCTGAACACCGCCCAGATCGCCGAGCTCGTCGCGACGGAATTCACCGCCTGACCTGCTGGTCCGCACGGCCCGGTCCCCGTCTTCGGGGGCCGGGCCGTCGGCGTTCAAGGAATGTCAGTGGCTCTTCGTAGGCTCGGGACACCCCCCGATCAAGGAGAAGTGGAATTGAGCGCGCAGACGGACTACCTGGAGCTCTCGGAGGACGGCGGCAGCGCCCACAAGTTCTACGAGGTGGTGCGGTCCGGCAGCCGGGTGACGATCACGTACGGGCGGATCGGCACGCCGGGGCAGGCCAAGACCACCGAGTTCGCGACCGAGGCCAAGGCGGTCGCCGCCGCCGCGAAGAAGGTCGGGGAGAAGGTCCGCAAGGGGTACGCGCCGGCCGTCCGCGGGGTGCGGCAGGCGAGGTCGGTGACGCGGCGGCCGGTCGCCAGCACCCGCTCCACCGCCCGGCAGGCGCCCGTCCTGTGGCGTTTCGCCAGCGGAGCCCCGGCGTTCGGGATCTTCGTGGACGAGGAGCGCTGCTGGGTCGGCAACGAGCGGGGCGACGTCTTCACCGTGCTGCACGACGGCACGGTCTCGGGCCGGTTCCGCCTGCCCGACGGGGTGAAGTGCATCGTCGCCGACGACTTCTGGATCTACGCGGGTTGCGACGACGGCAAGGTGTACGACCTCAGCGGCAAGATCCCCCGCGTCGCGTACGAGATCGCGCAGGACGTCGACATCTACTGGCTCGACATCCACGACGGCACGCTCGGCGTCTCCGACGTGCAGGGGCGGGTCACCACGATCGACCACGAGGACGAGTTCCAGTGGGCCCGCAACAACGAGGGCGACTCGGCCTGGATGGTGCGGTGCGACACCGACGCCGTCTACTACGGCGACTCGTGGGGCGTCACCCGCTTCGACGCCGGTGACGGCACCCCGCTCTGGCGCAGGGAGCTGCGGGGCTCCGTGCTGTTCGGCTGGCAGGAGCGCGACTCGGTCTACGCCGGGACGAGCCGCAACGAGGTCCACCAGCTGGCCAAGGACACCGGCGCGGCCGAGGCGGTCTACCGCTGCGACGCCACCGTCTACTCCTGCGCCACCGCTCCCGACGGGCGCTACGTCTTCGCGGGCGACAGCGCCTCCTCGATCTACTGCTTCGACCAGTCGGGAAACCGCCTGTGGAAGCTCGGCACCGGCTGCGGTTCGGCGTTCTCGATGCAGTACCTCGACGGCCGCCTCTACATCGTCACCACGAACGGCACCCTGGCCTGCATCGACGCCACCGAGCAGGCGATCCTGGACGCCCAGCAGGGCACCCTGCCCCAGGCCCGCGACGTCAAGGCGGCGGCCTCGCTCCCCACGGTCGAGCCCACCGTCACCCTGGAGACGGCCGGCGCGGACGAGGACGGCATCGTCGTGGAGTGCTACCAGGACGGCTCCCGCCTGCGCGTCCGCGTCGTCTCCTCCGGCTTCGACGACACCTGGCGCGTGCAGTTCCCCAAGGAGATCCGCGAGCCCGGCGCCCGCTACCTCGTCGAGGGCGTCCGCCCCTCCGGCCGGGGCGGCTTCTACCGCGCCTACGGCGACATCCGCCGCCTCCGCTGACCGCCGCCGGTCGAGGGCACGGGATTCTCGGTTCTCCGGCGGTCCCGTCGCCGACGGCGAACGGCATCAGGCGAGCCGCCTGCTGCCGCAGGGCTGCCGGCGAAGCTCTCCGGTCTGCGGTGATGTTCCACGTGGAACATCGTGTGGCGGCCCGAACAGGGGCCGGGCCGTCGCACGGGATCAGCCTGTGGCTGAAGACACGATTCACCGGTTCGAGTGGGATAGACAGGACTCATGAGTGACGAGAGGTGGAAGCAGCGGTTCCGGGCTGCGCGGGTGAGCCTGCCGGGGTGGGCGCGCGAGGCTCCGGAGCGGTCGGTCTTCCGGTCCAATGCCAGCGGCACCTGGGAGATCTACACCTGGGACCGGGAGACGGGAGAGCAGCGGCAGGCGACCAGCCGGCCCAACGGCACCCTGATGGGCGGGCTCGACCCGTACGGGCGGGAGCTGTGGTGGTTCGCCGACACCGACGGCGACGAGTTCGGGGTGTGGATGAGGCAGCCCTTCGAGGGCGGCGAGGCGGTGCCCGCCACCCCGCTGGAGCCCTCGTACCCGGCGGGGCTGGCGCTGGGCCGCAGCGGGCGGGTGCTGGTCGGGCGGAGCGGGCGGCACGGCTCGTCGGTGCACCTGATCGACCCCGGCGGCGAGCCCGTGACGATCTACGAGCACGCGGAGAACGCCTACCTGGGCGGTCTCTCCCGCGACGAGGAGCTGATCGCGGTCGGGCACAGCGAGCACGGCGACAGCCGCCATCCGGCGCTGAAGATCCTGCGGCCGGACGGCTCGGTGGTGGCCGAGCTGTGGGACGGCCCCGGCAAGGGCGTCGGCCCGTCCGGTTTCTCCCCGGTGGAGGGCGACCCCCGGCTGCTCGTCGATCACGAGCGCCGCGGCAAGGAGGAGCTGCTCCTGTGGAACCCGCTCACCGGCGAGGAGCGGGAGCTGGTCTTCGACCTGCCGGGCGAGGTCGGCGCGAGCTGGTTCCCCGACGGGCGGAGCCTGCTGGTCTCGCACGGCTACGAGGCGCGGGACGAGCTGTTCCGCTACGACCTGGAGTCCGGTGAGCTGGCGAGGATCGACACCCCGCGTGGTTCCGTCGGGGGCGCGACCGCCCGTCCGGACGGCACCGTCGAGTACGGCTTCACCTGCGCCGCCGAGCCCCCGGTGATCCGCTCCACCACGGGCGCCGTGGTGCTGACCCCGCCCGGGGAGCCCGCGCCACCGTCCGTCCCGGTGGAGGACCTGTGGGTGGAGGGCCCCGGCGGCCGGATCCACGCGCTGGTCTCCAGGCCTGAGGGCGAGGGTCCGTTCCCTACGGTCTTCGACGTGCACGGCGGGCCGACGGCACAGGACGTCGACGCGTTCAACCCGGGCACGGCCGCCTGGGTCGACCACGGGTTCGCGGTCGTGCAGGTCAACTACCGGGGTTCCACCGGTTACGGCTCCGCCTGGCGGGACGCGCTGGAGGAGAAGGTCGGCCTGATCGAGCTCGAGGACGTCAAGGCCGTCCGGGACGAGGTGGTCCGCACGGGTCTCGCGGACCCGGAGAAGCTGGTGCTGGCCGGCGGCTCCTGGGGCGGCTACCTCACGCTGCTGGGCATCGGCACCCAGCCGGACGACTGGTCCGTCGCGGTCGCCGCCGTCCCCGTCGCCGACTACGTCGCCGCCTACGAGGACGAGATGGAGGCGCTGCAGGCCTTCGACCGCTCCCTGTTCGGCGGCTCCCCCACGGAGGTGCCGGACAAGTACCGCGAGTCGTCCCCCATCACCTACGTCGAGTCGGTGAAGGTCCCGGTGCTGATCCTCGCGGGCGAGAACGACCCGCGCTGCCCGATCCGCCAGATCGACAACTACCTCGCGCGACTGACCGAGCTGGGCGTCCCCCACGACGTCTACCGCTACGACGCGGGTCACGGCTCCCTCGTCATAGAGGAGCGCCTCAAGCAGGTGGAGGCCGAGATCGGTTTCGCCATGAAGTCACTGGGCCTGGCCTGACGCCGGCACGCCGCGCCTGACCGGCTCCCGGGCCCGGTCCGGGAGCCGGTCAGGCGCGGACGCCGGAGGCGTGGTCACCGGGTACCGGTAGGGGTGATCGCCGTAAGGCGCGGTTCCCGGGAGCCGGTCAGGCGCGGACGCTGCGGATGATGTCGACGAGTTCGCGGGTGACGGAGCGGAAGCCGGGGAGGCGGGACATCCCCACCATCTTGGTGACGAGCGGGACGGTGCGGTCCACCAGGAGGTAGGTCTTGCGGCAGTCGGGGGAGCCGTCGTGGACCCAGTACAGGACGATTCCCATGGAGTACAGCCACAGGAGTTCGGGGAGCTCCTGCTGGAAGTCGGGGTCGAGCCTGAGGTCGGTGGAGCCGTCCACGACGTCGCGGTAGAGGGCGACTGCGGCCTGCCGGGCGGGGCCGGACTCGGAGCTGAACGGGCTGAGCGGGCTGGTCGGCTCGGCCGCGAGCTTGAAGAACTTCCCGGCGAACGCGTGGTAGGGGACCATCGTGTCGACGCGGGCCCGCAGCACGCCCAGCAGGCGTCCGGCGAAGGTCTTCTCGCGGGTGAGGACGGCCTCGCAGGCGGCGTTGTGCGACTCCTGCAGCTCGTCGTAGTAGGCCTGCATCAGCTCTTCCTTGGAGCCGAAGTAGTAGTAGGCGTTCCCGACGGAGACCCCGGCCTCCTTGGCGATCGCCCGCATGGTCGTCGCGTCGTAGCCGCGTTCCCGGAACAGCCGCAGCGCCGTGTCCACGATCAACTCTCGGGTCTGTTCCGACCGACCGATGGCCTTGGGCTCGCTCACCCCACCACTTTAGGCGGCGCGTCCCCTCCGTCGTGGGCGTCATGCCGCGCCGGACGCCTCCGGGACGGGTTCCGGCGGCGGGCGCGCGGGGTGATCGGCGCCTCGCGGGAGGTCAGGCTCCGCTGGAGGCGCCGGGCGGGGCGGGGTGCCCTTCGCGGAGGGCCTCCTGCCACATGCGGCGGTCGAAGGGGTCGGGCTCGGTGTCGCGGAGGAAGCCGGTGACGAGGGAGGCGAAGCGGGCGGGGTCGTGGTGGTGGGGGAAGTGGCCGGCGCCTTCGAAGATCTCCAGGGCGCTGCCGGGCAGGGCCTGCCGGGCGCGCCGGGCGTGGGCGGCGGGGATGATGGCGTCGCGGGAGCCCCAGACGATCAGGGTGGGGAGGTGGCGGGCGAGGTAGCTGCGGTCGAGCATGGTGATGGCCTGGCCGCCGGGGTCGGCGGCGGCGCGGACGGTGCGGAGGAAGGCCTTGCGGGCGGTGGGGTCGGCGAGTTCGGAGTAGCGGTCCAGGACGTAGTCCAGGTCGGGGCCCAGCCCGGCGCCGCCGAGCAGGCGCAGCGCCGGGGCGGCCGTCAGGACGGCGCCGCGCAGGGGCGAGGCGGACAGGATCCTCAGGGCGGGGCCCGCGCCGGGGAGGGTCGCCAGCCGGAACACGGCGTGCATCTCGGGCCCGATGCCCGCGCTGGAGACCAGCACGAGGCGTTCGCACCGTTCGGGGAACTGGTAGGCGAACTGCATGGCGACGCCGCCGCCGAGGGAGTGCCCGACGACGCTGACCCGGTCGACGCCCAGGACGGCGAGCAGGTCGCGCATGCCGCAGGCGTAGGCGGCGACGGCGTAGTCGGCGCGGGGCTTGTCGGACCGTCCGTGGCCCAGGAGGTCGGGGACGATGACGGTGTGGTGCTCGGCGAGGGCGGGCAGGACGGGCAGCCAGGTCTCGGAGCTGTCGGCGATGCCGTGGATCAGCAGCAGGGGCGGGCCGTCGCCGAACATGCGGAAGGCGCGGCGGTAACCATGGATCTCGCGGAACTGCAGGTCCCCGGTCATGCTCGCAGACTGCTCGGAACGCGTTTCGTGTCTGCTTCATCCTGGTTATCGGGGTGTGACGGCTGGTCAGGAGATCGGCAGGTTCCGGTCACTCCATGGTGAAGGGCGCGCTGCCGTCCCCGATCTCGGGCGGATACGGGGTGGGGATCCGGCGGGCGCTGGACTCGGGGACGAGCGTGCCGTGGACGATCCGCGACACCCGTTCGATGGCGATGATCCCCTGCTTGAGGGACGGGTTGTCCTGGGTGAGCACGGCGATCATGTAGTCCCGCCGGTCGTCGCCGAATATCCCCAGGCTGTGGACACGCCATCCGTGGACGGCGCGGGGCAGCCAGCCGTTCTTGACCCGCACGTCGATCTTGGAGGACGCCCCGGCCGGGGTCCCCCACCGCTGCCCGCTCACCACCTCGGACATGAGCTTCAGGAGGTGGCGCCGGGACTTGGCGTTGAGGACGTCGCCCTTGCGGGTCAGCGTGAGCAGCAGCCGGAGCTGGTCCACCGCGGTGGTGCGGGTCAGTCCCCAGTGGCCGCCGGGGTCGAGCCTGGTGGCGCGCATGCCCACCGCGTTCAGCAGGCCCTGGACGCGGGAGCGGCCGAGCTGACGCCACAGCACGGTGGTGGCGTCGTTGTCCGAACGGGTGATCGCGGCGCGCGCCAGGGACTTCTCTCGCGCGGTCAGGCCGCGCTTCTGCTTCTGGGCGGTGCGCAGCAGTGCGGCGACGATCGTGAGCTTGACCGTGCTGGCCGAGTCGTAGTGCCGTCCGGAGCCGTAGTAGCAGCCGACCTTGCGCTCGCGGTCGTACAGCGCGAACGACATGGTGCCCGAACGGCCCCGGACGGCCTTGCGCAGTCTGTTCTCGAGTCGTTGGGCCAGTTCGGGGGAGTGGTCCGAGGAGCAGTTGAGCCAGTTGAGCGGCCTGGCGGCGGTCACCCGCCCGGGTGCCGCGACGAGGAGGCCCGTCACCAGGGCGCCCGCGACGGTCCCGGCGACGGCTTTACGGCTGATGGCGCGGTACACGGGCATCCGCCTCTCCCACGACAGTCGAGATGATCACTTTAGAGGCGTGGGGCCGAAGACAGAAGGCGTCCGGTGAGGAATTCCGGCCAGGTCTGGCTGCCTCCGGGCTCGGCGGCGAGGTGCATCCCCTCCCGGAAGGCGCGCGCGGCCTTGCCGGGGAGGCGCACCGGGATCAGCGGCCGCCTCTTCCCGGTGATCTCCATGTAGGTGCGGGCCAGGTGCCGGATGTCGTGGACCTCCGGCCCGCCCAGGTCGGGAACGCGGCCCGCCGGGTCGGCGAGGGCGAGTTCGGCGAGCCGCGCGGCGACCTCGGCCGCGGCTACGGGCTGGCAGGGGGTACTGGACGGGACGACGAAGGCGGGCCCCCTGCTCATCGCGTCGAGGAAGCGGGCGACGAACTCGTGGAACTGGGTGGCGCGCAGGATCGTGTACGGCCGTCCGGAGGACTCGATCATGTGCTCCACGGCCAGCTTGGTCCGGTAGTAGAAGTAGGGGTGGCGGTCGATGCCGACGATCGAGATGAAGACGAGGTGGGCGTCCGGCCGCGCGGCCTTCAGCAGCCCCCGCGCCTGCGCGATGTCCGCTCCCTTCTTGAACGGGTCGCTGGCCAGGTGCACGATCGTGTCGGCCTCGCCGAGCACGGACGGCCCTTCGGCGAGGTCTCCCAGATGCCAGGTGACGCCGTCTCCCCGCCGGGGCCTGCGGCTGAGCCCGTGGACGTCGGCGCCGGCCCGCGCCAGCAGCGGCGTCAGCGGGGTGCCCAGGGTCCCGGACGCTCCGGTCACGATGATCATCGGGTGCTCCTCTCTCGGGTGTTCCACAGAGGAGAACCGGACAGGGCTCAGGAATGTGACAGGCGCAGGGCCACCAGACGGAGTTTTTCGGGATTCAGCACCGTACGCAGCCCCGTGAGTCCCTCTTCGCCGACTTCGAACACCGTGGCCGTGAACGGAGACCCTTCGCCGAAGGTGACCATGGCGGGCTCCCCGTTGAACTCGGTCAGGACGATCTCCGCGCCGCCGAGCCTGCGCACGAGCCCCAGGACGTACCGCAGCACCTTCTCCCGTCCGGTGATCGGACGCAGCGCGGCACGGGCCTTTCCGCCGCCGTCCGACCAGGCGGTGACGTCGGCGGCGAGCAGCGAGGTGAGCCCGTCGATGTCCCCTTCGACCGCGGCGGCGAGGAACCGCTCGACCAGCCGCCTCTGCTCCTCGGGCGAGGGCGTGAACCGGGGCCCGTCCCCCAGCCGGCGCCGTGCCCTGCTGTGCAGCTGCCGCGTGTTGGCGTCCGTGAGATCGAGGAACCCGGCGATCTCGTGATGGGAGTACCCGAACGCCTCCTTGAGCACGAACACGGCCCGCTCGGCCGGGGTGAGCCGCTCCATCAGCGTCAGCAGCGCGTACGAGACGGTGTCGCGCAGCTCCACCGGATCTTCATCCGTGAAGACGGGTTCGGGCAGCCACGGCCCGGTGTACGACTCCCGCCGCACCCGCGCCGAGGCCAGCTCGTTCAGGCAGAGGTTGCTCACCACCTTGGTGAGCCACGCCTGCGGATGCTCGACCTCCCCGGCCCGCGCCCACCGCAGGTAGGCCTCCTGAACGAGGTCCTCGGCGTCCTGCCGCGACCCGAGCATCCGGTACGCCAGTCCGGTCAGCCTGGCCCGCTGCCCTTCGAAGACCTCGTGCACAGCGCTGTCCACACCGCTCACCCTAGGACGCGCCGGAACGGGTGCGGGCGGAGGGCGTCAGGGCAGGGAGAGGCGGAAGATCTTCTTCCAGGTGGAGGTGATCTGGCCGGTGAGGGTGTCGGTGCTGTAGGGGATGTCGTACTTCTCGCACAGGTCGCGGACGCGGGGGGCGACCTCCGCGTAGCGGTTGCTGGGGAGGTCGGGGAAGACGTGGTGCTCGATCTGGTGGCTGAGGTTGCCGGTGGCCAGGTGCATCAGCGGGCCGCCGGAGATGTTGGCGGAGCCGAGGATCTGGCGCACGTACCATTCGCCCTTGGTCTCGTTCTCGACCTGGTCCTCGGGGAAGACCTCGGCGCCGTCGGGGAAGTGGCCGCAGAAGATCACCAGGTTCGACCAGACGTTGCGGACGATGTTGGCGGTGAAGTTCGCGGCGAGGACGGGCAGTGCGGCGCCGGTCGGCAGGGCCAGCAGGGGGAAGGCCACGTAGTCCTTGAGGACCTGCCTGCGGACCTTCCGGCCGATGGCCTTGAGCTGCGCGCGGGTCTCCGAGCGGGGCTTCCTGCCGGTGCGGACGTTCTCGATCTCCAGGTCGTGCAGCGCGACGCCGTACTCGAAGAACATCGCCAGCAGCGCGGCGTAGACGGGCTGGCCGAGCCGCCACGGCGACCACCGCTGCTCGGGCGTCATGCGCAGGACGGCGTAGCCGATGTCGCGGTCCTTGCCGACGACGTTGGTGTAGGTGTGGTGCACGTAGTTGTGGGAGTGCTTCCACTGGTCGGCGGGCGAGGTGTTGTCCCACTCCCACGTGGTGGAGTGGATCTTCGGGTCGCGCATCCAGTCCCACTGGCCGTGCATGACGTTGTGCCCGATCTCCATGTTCTCCAGGATCTTGGCCGCGGACAGCGCGGTCGTCCCGGCGACCCAGGCGGGCGGGAACCAGCCGGCGAACAGGATGGCGCGTCCGCTGAGCTCCAGACCCCGCTGGAGCTTGATGACGCTGCGGATGTAGCGGGCGTCCTTCTCCCCGCGGGAGTCCAGCAGTTCCTCGCGCAGCGCGTCCAACTCGACGCCGATGGCCTCGATGTCCTCGGAGGTGAGGTGGGCGGTGGACGGGCTGAGCGGGCGGGTCTTCCGCGCCTCGGGGGGCAGGGTGGCGGTGCTCATCGCGATTCTCCCTTACGGGTCGGGTTAGAGGTCGATTTCGCAGGGGCCGGCGGGGGCGGAGACGCAGATCTGCACGAGGTCGCCCGGGTCGCCGTGGACCTGCCCGTTGCGCAGGTCGCGCACCTTGCCGGAGGTGAGCTTCCCGACGCAGCTGAAGCAGATCCCCATGCGGCAGCCGCTGGGCAGCAGCGCTCCGGCGGACTCTCCGGCGTCGAGGATCGGGCCGCGGGTCCGCGCGGTGACGCCGCTTCGGGTGAAGGAGACCTCGCCGCCGTCTCCGATCTCCGTCCGGATGGGACGGAACCGCTCGGTCTTGACGGAGGGGTAGTGCTTTTCGAGGACCCGGAGCATCTCTTCCGGGCCGCAGGCGTAGATCTGGCGTTCGTCCAGGTCGGGGACGAGCGCCTTCAGCTCGGACGGCTCCAGCCGTCCTTCCTTGCGGGTGTGCCGTTCGATGTACCGGAGGCCGTCCATGCGGCGCAGTTCGGGTCCGAAGATGACGGACGGGCGGGACGGTGCGCTGTGGACGAGCACCGCGTCGCGCACTCCGGCGCGGAGCATGGCCATGACCGGGGTGATGCCGCTGCCCGCCGTCACGAACAGGGGCCTCACCGGTTCGGACGGCAGGACGAAGTCGCCTTCGGGTTCGCCGAGGGCGACGATCGTGCCGGGGCGGGTCCGGCGCACCAGGTGGTCGGACACCAGGCCCTGCGCCTTCACGGTGATCTCCACCGTGCCGGGCGGCCCGGAGAGGGAGTAGCTGCGCCAGTGCCGGACGCCGTCGATGTCGACGCCGACGCTCAGCCATTGACCGGGGCGGTGCTCACTCCAGCCGAGGCCGGGCTTGATGACGAGGGTGGCGGCGTCGGCCGTCTCCCTGCGGACCTCCACGATCCGGCCGCGCGTCTCGCTGGTGGACCAGAGCGGGTTGAACAGGCTCAGGTAGTCGTCGGGGAGCAGCGGGGTGGTGAGGGCGGACAGGACGCGGGTGAGGGCGCTCATCGAAGCCTCCGAATAACTTACGCTTACGTAACCGTAACCAGAGGGCGGGGGAAGTCGTCACCCCGGCGGCCTGTGCGATCCCTCACAGCCGGTCCTTACACTGACCGGATGCAGAACCGGGTCGTCGCCGCTTCCTTCTGGACACTGCTCGCGGTCCTGGTGCTCCTGGGGGAGACGGCGAGCTTCATCGCCCACGGGCAGAAGGACCAGGCCGTCTATTTCACGAACCAGAGCAACGTCTACCTGGGCATCGTCGCCGCGCTCGCGGGGTGGCGGCTATGGAACGGTCGACGAGAGCCGTCCCTGCCGGTACTCACTTCGGCCACACTCTTCATCGTCATCACCGGGCTCGTCTACAACGTCGTCCTCGCGCCCACCGCCGAGCCCAAGCACGGGTTCGCCGCGTTCAGCAACGCGGTCCTGCACATGGCCACGCCCGTCCTGGGGCTGCTCGGCTGGCTGGTGTTCGCGCGGCACGGGGCTCTGCGTTACGTCCATGCGGCCATATGGCTCGTCTACCCGCTGGGCTACTTCGCCTTCGCCCTCGTCCGTGGGATGTTCGTCACGTCCGGGGATCTGCGCTACCCGTATCCGTTCCTGGACGTGCTGGAACTCGGTTATGGCGGTGTGGCGGTGAATGCTGTTACTTATGCCGCTTTGTTCTTTTTCCTTGGAGCGGCCCTCGTGACGGTGGACAGAGTGCTCGGTCGAAGGGGGAGCCGAGTCCCTGGTGAAAAGGGACTGCCGGGCGTTAGCGTTCCCTCCGTCACACCGACACAGAAGAGGTGAAAGATGCGCAGGCTCGCTCTGTCCGTGGTCACGCTCGCGGTGGTCGCGGGTGGTCTCACCGCCTGCTCCGAGAAGGAGCGCTGGTGCGAGCACGACGCCACCGACACCGTCGTCGCCAACAGCTACTGCGAGAAGAAGACCTTGGGTTACGAATGGGAGGACGACTCCTCCAGCGGCACCAAGGTGAAGACCAAGAAGTCGAAGCGTTCGAGCAAGTGAGGACCCCCGCCTCGTCGCGCGCGAGGCGGGGATCCGGAAGGGGAGCCCGTCAGAAGAGCGGGCAGTTTCCGATCATCCACTTGCCGGCGAACCGGTCGGAGATCCACGCGGTGACGTCGTTCTTGGCCATCCCGTCGGTCAGCAGGTGCTCACCGAGGTAGTCGTTCTTGAACTGGGTGGGGATCCCGGCCTTGCAGTACAGCCGCCGGGTCTCCTCCTGGGTCTCGACCGGGATGATCTCCTCCAGCGCGCCCCGGTACTGGAACGTGGGGAAGTCGATCTTCCACTTGGCGAACGAGAACCGGCCGCCGATGCCGACGCCGAGCTTCTGCTCCTCGACCGCCTGGCCCCACGAGTTGCCCGCGGGGTCCTTCAGCGCGTACAGGGCCTCCAGCGAGTAGCCGGCGGTGGTGAAGCTCTCGATCTTCTTGCCGAGGAACGCGCCGAGAGTGCCGAACAGGCAGTTGGCCTTGACGTCCGCCACGGCCTTGCGGCCCGTGTCGTTCATCAGCTCGTCGAAGGGCAGGGCCGGGTAGGCCTCGTGCAGGCCGACGACCGCGTCGGCGAGGAAGCCGGCGAAGGGGCCGCCGTTCAGCTTCGCCGCCGTCAGCTTGAGGTCGCCGGGCACGCCGCCGGCCGCGGCGCCGACGACCTTCAGCTCGGGAGCGTAGGAGGCCGCGACCTGCGCGGCCCACAGGGAGGCCGCGCCGCCCTCGGAGTAACCGGAGATGGCGACCTGCCCCTGGGTGTTGAGCGTGCCGCCGGGGATCTGCCGTGAGGTGCGGACGATGTCCAGCAGGGAGTGCCCGGCGTTCTGGCCGATCATGTACGTGTGGACGCCGCCGTTGACGTAGCCCATGCCGTCGGTGGCGGCCACGGCGAAGCCGGCTTTGAGGAACGCGGCGATCTGGTCGCCCTCATAGGCGTCCTGGTAGGCGCCCGTCATCTGCTTGGAGAAGGCGCACTGCGAGCCGGAGCCGAGCGTGCCGGGGTTGAACGCGACGGTCGGACGGTGCGTGCTCTTCGTCCAGGCCGCCTTGGGGACGGCCACGAAGCCCGTCACCGGAACCTTCTTCCCCCGCAGGTCGGAGGAGACGTAACGCACCTGGTAGGCGTTCATCGGGATGTCGCCCGGCACGTGCGGCAGGGTCACCGTGCGGCAGGCGAGCAGCTCCCCGTTCGCGCCGGAGAGCGGCGCGGCGGGGGCGAAGATGTCGGCCTCCGAAGCGGTGCAGCCGGTGGGGGCCGCGGCGGCGGAGCCCGGGGCGATCAGCGACGAGGCCGCGGCCAGGGCCGCCGCCAGCAGGGAAAGGCGTCTCATCAGGACACTCCTGGGGGGTGGGAAAGCCGGACAGGCTAGGAAGAATGTCCGCCAGGAGGCCGGGGCGCGGTATGCGTCCGACTGAAGAAAACCTTTGTCCGTTTCACCGCTGATTGAGTAAATCGCTGCTCAGGCCTCGTGCGAAAAGCTTTATCAACTTCTGACAAATTGTGACTTCGCACACATCATCACGCTGAGTTTCACCTCGGCGACGGTGAATCTACCGTCGCCAGAATGGCGGTGATGTCTGAGGGCCAAGAGCTGGTCGCCGAACCCTGGCGGAACGTCCCGCGCGAGGAAGCCGGGTGGATGCGTCCCCATCTCCCGGCTCTGCGCCGGGTGATGGTGAAGGGCGTGCAGCAGCACGTGCCGGAGTACGCCCGGCCCGGCGACCTCGTCTACGAGGAGATCGTGGAACGGGCCGTCGGGCACGCGATGGAGCACTTCGTCGAGCTGATAGCCGATCCGGACATCTCCTGGAAGGACGTCCACCAGGTCTACTTCGACGTCGGCTACGGCGAGGCCGTCGAGGGCAGGAGCCTGGAGCACCTGCAGAACGCGATGCGGGTGACCTCGCGGATCGCCTGGCGGCACCTGTCGGTGGAGGCCGACCGGCTCGGCAAGTCGCGCTCGCTCATCGCGATACTCGCCGAGGCCAACTTCGCCTTCCTCGACGAGCTGGTCTCCGCCGCCGCGCAGGGCTACGCCAGGGCGCGGGAGAAGGCGGCCGGCGAGCGGGAGCAGCGCAGGAACAGGCTGCTCAGCCTCCTGCTGGCCGACCCGCCGGTGCCCCCCGAGGTGCTCAGGGAGCAGTCGGCGCTGGCCGGCTGGCCGCTGCCGCAGCGGTTGGCGGTGGTCGTGCTGCTGCCCCGCCAGGGCAGCGGCGGCGAGAGCCCCGCGGGTCTGCCGCCGCACCTGCTGAGCGGGCACGACCAGGGCACCCTCTGCCTCGTGATGCCCGACGCCGACGGCCCCGGACGGGTGGACGAGCTCGCCTCCGCCCTCGGCGGCTGGACCGGCGCGATCGGCCCGTCCGTGCCGGTCGAACAGGCGGGGACGTCACTGCGGTGGGCGCGCAGGACCCTGGACCTCCTCACGTCCGGGGTGGTCTCCGGAAAGAGCGGCCGCAGGTCCGGCCTCCTCGTCCGGGCAGAGGAGCACCTGTCCGCGCTGCTGCTGCAGGAGGGCGGGGCGCTGCCCTCCCTGGTGGCCGCGCGCAGGCTCGCCCCCCTGACCAGGGCGGGGGAGAAGCAGGGGCTGCGGCTGGCCTTCACCCTGCTGGAGTGCCTGAAGAACGGCTTCAACGCCACCGGGGCCGCCGCCGCCCTGTGCGTGCACCCGCAGACCGTCCGGTACCGGCTGGGGCAGCTCCAGGAGATATTCGATTTCGATTTCGAGAACCCCGAGTTCAGGCTGGAACTGATGCTGCTGCTCCAGGTGTGGATCCGGGAGGCCTCTGGTGAAAACGCGGGCAGCGTTTAGACTCCCCCGCATGCGTACCGTCGCCCCTCTCGCCCTGCTGGTGTTCGCCGCCGTTCTCTCCGGCCCGGCCCCGGCCCAGGCGGAAGGTCCGCTGACCATTCGCGCCATGAAGGCGTACGGGAATCCCGTCATCGTCCCCGGCAAGAAGACGAAAGTGCCGGTGAAGGTCGCCGTCACCGGCACGAAGATCACCGATGTCGACGTCACCCTCAAGCACGCGGGCGGTAAGGGGTTCGCGCTGATCAGCGATTTGAAGCGGGTCTCGGGAACCGCCGGAGACGGCGTCTGGAGAGGGACCGCCCTGCTCGACGCGAACGACTGGGGCGGCCGCTACACGATCGAGGTCGCGGCCACGGACGGAACGTCCAAGGACGCCTACTACGCCTTCAAGACGGCCAAGAAGACGGGCGCGGTGACGGTCCGGAGGGCCGCCAAGCTCAACGTGGCCGTTGCTCCCCGGCCCGTGACCAAGGGGGCCAAGCTGCGCGTTCAGGGAACCCTGCGGGCCCTGGGGGCGAAGGGCGCCTACGCGGCGTTGAAAAAGCAGAAGATCGAGATCTGGTTCAAGCCGAAGGGCAAGAAGAAGGGCACCCGGATCGCGGTGGTCACGACCAATTCCAAGGGTCGCTATTCGCGCCTCTTCACCGCCAAGAAGGACGGCACCGTCGCGGCCCGCTACAACGGCACCACCGTGTGGCAGAAGAAGGTGACCGGTTGGAAGACGGTGGACGTACGCTGAGTCCATGTTGACCCTGATGGCGGTACACGCCCACCCCGACGACGAAGTGATCAGCACCGGTGGGGTGCTCGCCAAGGCCGCCGCCTCCGGAATCCGCACGGTGCTCGTGACGTGCACCAACGGCGAGCAGGGAGACGGACCGGGCGGGGTGAAGCCCGGAGAGCCCGGACACGACCCGGCGGCGGTCAGGGAGCTCCGGCTCCAGGAGTTGAAGAAGTCGGCCGAACTGCTCGGCATCCAGCATGTGGAACTGCTCGGCTACGCCGATTCGGGAATGGACGGCTGGGACGCCAACCACGCGGCGGACTCCTTCGCCAACGTCGATCTCGACGCGGCGACGGATCGGCTCGTGGCCCTGATGGAGCAGTACCGGCCGCAGGTCGTCGTCACCTATGACGAGAACGGCGGCTACGGGCATCCCGACCACATCCAGACGCACCGCGTCGCGGTCGCGGCCACCGACAGGACGGGGATCCCGGACAGGCTCTACTACACGGCGGTGCCCCAGTCGGGCCTGCAGATGATGTTCGACTACCTCAAGGCCAGCGGGCTGGCCGAGGAGCTGGGCATGGAGGAGCCGATGAACTTCGGCGTCTCCGACGAGATGATCACCACGACGGTGGACGTCGCGCAGTACGCGGAGGCCAAGTTCGAGGCGCTGAGGGCGCACGCCAGCCAGGGCGACAGCATCTTCCTGCTGCAACTGCCCGAGGAGGCCAAGCCGATCGTCTTCGGTGCGGAGTCGTTCATCCGGGTGCGCGGCGAGGGGCCGGACAAGGAGGACGACCTCTTCGCCGGGCTCGCCTGAGACCGCCGGGCCGACCGGGCTGGAAGGGCCCGGCGGGCCTTGCTATAGTCCCGGCTAGGTCATGAGTGCCAGCGCCAAGCCCCGGCTCGCTGGCCGCCAACCCTCCTTCCGCGGTGGGGTGGTCCGGGTGACGACCTGGCCGGTCGCAAGAAGCGTCCGGCAAGCGCGGACCCGTCGGGCACACCCCGGGGTCCCAGGATCCCGGAGGCTGGGTCATGTCCGTTCTCACCCGTATCCCGCAGCTCGTCGGCGCCGACGCCCCCGTTCCCGTCACGACGGGCGTCGTGCCGTACGCGAACTTCGACTACGCGGCTTCGGCACCGTGTCTGGAGAGCGTGCAGGAAGCCGTCACGCGGGCGCTCCCGTACTACAGCAGCGTCCACCGCGGCGCCGGGTACGCCTCGCAGGTCACCACGCGGGCCTACGAGGAGGCGCGCGAGAGCGTCCGCTCCTTCCTCGGCGGGCCGCAGGCCGTCGTCTTCACGCGCAACACCACGGACTCGTTCAACCTGCTGGCGCGGGCGCTTCCCGTCCCGACGTCCGTCGTGGTGTTCGAGTCCGAGCACCACGCGACCCAGCTGCCGTGGCGCAACGCCGTCCGGCTGCCCGTCCCCGCGAGCCCGATCGAGGCGCTGAGGGCCGCCGGCGAGGCGCTGCGGGTCTGCCCGCAGGGGCCGCGCCTGCTCGTCATCACGGCGGCCTCCAACGTGACGGGCGAGCTGTGGCCCGTCCAGGAGTTCGCCGACCTGGCGCACCGCCACGGGGCGCGGATCGCGGTGGACGCCGCCCAGCTCGCTCCGCACCGTCCGCTGGACGCCCGCGACCTGGACTACGTCGCGCTGTCGGGACACAAGCTGTACGCCCCGTTCGGGGCGGGCGTCCTGGCCGGCCGCGCGGACTGGCTGCGTGCCGCGGCCCCCTACCTGAAGGGCGGCGGCGCGAGCCGGAACGTCGGCTCCGGCGGCTCCGTGGAGTGGGCGGCGGACGCCGAGCAGCGCCACGAGGCGGGGACGCCGAACGTGCTCGGGGCGATCGCCTTGGCGGCGGCCTGCGAGACGCTCACCGGCTGGGAGGACCTGATCGCCGAGGAGGAGCGGCTGCTCGGCAGGCTCCGGGAGGGGCTCGCGCAGCTCCCCGCCGTACGGGAGCTGTCGCTGTGGGGCCCGGAGCACCCCCGCGTCGGGATCGTCTCCTTCACCGTGGAGGGGCGTTCGGCCCGCTCCGTGGCGGAGTACCTCTCGGCCGAGCACGGCATCGGCGTCCGGGACGGCAAGTTCTGCGCGCATCCGCTGGTCCGTCACCTGCTGGGCGGCGAGGGCGGGTGCGAGGGCGCCGACGGCACGGCGGTGCGCGCCAGCATCGGCCTGGGCACCACGGACGAGCACATCGACCGGCTCATCGCGGCTTTGCGAACGTTCACAGACGCGACCTGACGGATGACCTTGCCCGGACAGGCCTGGAGTACCACTATGAACGGCATTACCAGTCGCTGATCCACGGGCGTTCTCGGACGTCCCAGGGCGGGAGTAGGCCGTGCGCGCTGAAGTGACCGTCGAGTGGCCCGAAGAACCGTTGCCGGCTCTCGGCGACCCCGGAGGGATGCCCGTGGAGCGGCTGATGGGCGAGCTTCCCGCCCTCTGGCCGCTGCTCTCGGAGAGCGTCGCGCGGACCGGCCCGGGGTTCTTGTATCCGGGTTCGCTGCGCTGGGGGCCGGAGCGGGGCTGGCAGATCCTGCGCGTCCCGCCGCACGGGGCGGGTGAGGAGCCCGTCCCGGAGACTCCCGGCGCGCGGGCACGCGACGTCTGGGCGGTGATCTGCGGGCTCGTCACGCTGGCCGTCGGACGGCCTCCGCGTGACCTCACCGACGCTTCGCTGCTGTTGGAGCTGCACGCGGGGAACTCGCCGCACGGGCTGGACGCGGTCGTGCGCGCCCTGCTCGCGGGGAACGACCCGGGCGGCGTGGTGGCGGCCGTGACCCGTCCCTGGGACGAGGGCGTCTCGGTGCGGATCGCGGCCGAGACGGCGGTGGGGTCTCGGAAGGCCAAGGGCGATCCCGAGTGGGACAACGAGGACGCGTTCGCCGCGGTCCGCAGCACCGATGGCGTGGTCGCGCTGGTCGTCTGCGACGGTGTGACGGGCCCGGGGGACGGTTCGGGTGCGCGCGCCGCGCGGGCGGCCGTCGCCGCCCTGAAGGACTACCTCGTCTCCTCCCACGACCTGGAAGGCGCGCTGAGGGCGGCCGAGGACGCCGTGGTCGGCCAGGGGCGCGGAGCGTCCACGGCTCTGTTCGCGGCCGTCCACCCGGACGGGAGAACGGCCCTGCTGTCGGTGGGGGACAGCCCGGCCTGGCTGGTGCGGATGCTGCCGTTCGGGGGGCGGACGGCGCTGCGCCTCAACCCCGACCAGACGGTGCTCGCCGAGTCCCTGCTCACCGACCCGTTCGCGAACATGGGCGGCTCCATCCTGCTCGGCAACCTCGGCGGATACGCCGACGAGCCGTTCCTGGCGGACGTCCAGGTCGTGCCCGGCGACATGCTCGTCCTGCTCAGCGACGGCGCGGCCCTCGGCGAGGACGACTGGTTCGCCGGCGACCTGGTGGAGCTGGCGGGCATTCACCAGTCGGCCGCCGCGCTCGCCGCCGCACTGGTGTGCAGGGCGGAGCGCCTCGGCGGCCTCGACAACGCCACGGCCCTCGTCGCGGAGATCCGGCCGGTGGTCCGTTAGAGCACGACTCTGGGCAACTGCGGAGGGCGCGGGCGCTTCTTCCACTCCCTGGGGTAGCCGAGGGACACCTCCTCGAAGCGCACCCCGTCGTAGCGGGTCTCCCGCGGGATGTGCAGATGCCCGTAGATCATCGTCTTGACGTTGAAGCGCCGGTGCCAGTCCGCGGTGGCCGTCGTCCCGCACCACTGCGCGAACTCCGGGTACCACAGGACGTCCATGGGGTCCCGGACCAGCGGGTAGTGGTTGACCAGGACGAGGGGGACGTCGGGGTCGCAGTCGGCGAGCCGCTTCTCCGTCAGGGTGACGCGGGCTTCGCACCAGGCCTCGCGGCTCGGGTACGGGTCGGGGTGCAGCAGCCGTTCGTCGGTGCAGACGACGCCGGTCTCCATCGCGTACGCGAGCCCTTCCTCCTTGGTCGTGCAGCCGGGAGGGAGGAAGGAGTAGTCGTACAGGAGGAAGAGGGGCGCGATGCGCACGGGGCCGTCCTGGCCCTCCCACAGCGGGTACGGGTCCTCGGGAGTGAGCACTCCGAGGCGCCGGCACAGCTCGACGAGGTGTTCGTAGCGCGCGACTCCGCGCAGTCCGTCCGCGCCGTCCTTGACCGTCCACAGTTCGTGGTTGCCGGGTACCCAGACGACCTGCGCGAACTTCTCTGCGAGCAGGGAGAGCGCCCATTCGATGTCGGAGACCTTGTCCGCGACGTCCCCCGCGACGATCAGCCAGTCGTCCGGTGTCGTCGGCGTCAGTTTCGCGGTGACCTCCCTGTTCTCGGCATAGGAGACGTGGAGGTCGCTCACGGCCAGCAGCTTCGGTGTCACCCGTCCATGATGCGGCACCCCGAGGCTTTCCTGAAGATCGCACGTCACGGATGAGACAAATCTGGTCTTTGTGGCATGTGATTCAACTTTGAACCTTCTCCAGGGATTGGGTCGGAGACTGCACGTTCCTTCTTGAGATGATGGAGTGACCGATGAAGCGCGGAACCGGGCTCGCCCTGATGCTGGCCGCTGTGATCGCGGCCCCGCTGACCGCCGTCCCCGCCCAGGCGGCGCCCTCCGGGGAGCGCCGCGCCCCGTCCATCCGCGTCACGCCGAACCCCGCGCTGATCCGTGCGGACCGCGCCACCTGGGTCGCCGTCACCGTCGACTTCGAGGGACCGCGCAACTTCTACGACGGGGTGCTCGTCGAGATGAAGGCGAACAACGGAGCCGGGTACGGCTACCAGAACCTGACCGACCCGGAGAACGACGGGGTGTGGACGGGCAGGGTCAAGTTCGACACCCTCAACGCGACACCCGGGAAGTGGCGGGTGGAGTCCTCGGCCATCGACGCGGACACCGGCGAAGAGGTGCGGGGCCCGGAGACCGCCTTCGCCTTCAAGGCCGTCACGAGGCTGAGCGCGGCGGTCAAGCCCAAGAAGGTGAGGAAGGGCGGGCCGCTGAAGGTCGGCGGGAGGCTCCAGGGGGTCTCCGTGGTCGGCTACGAGGACCTCGCCAAGCGCCAGGTGAAGATCTACTACCGGCCGCAGGGCAAGAAGAAGTGGTCGCTGGCGGGGAAGGCGAAGACCAATTCCCTGGGCCGGTTCACCAAGACCTTCCGGCCGAAGAAGAGCGGCTCCATTCTGCTCGTGTGGTCGGGCAACTCCCTGTACGCACCTTCCAAGTCCAAGTCCATCGCGTTCCGGGTGGGCTGAACAGCTCCTGGTGTTCTCTGGGTTTGCGTCGTTTTGGTGGGGGGGCTGGCTTACCGGGAAGACGGGTCGGGCACGCCTACGACACATCCAAGATCGACGAAAGGGTCGTAGCATGCTCAAATTGATGCGCAAGAGCGGTATCACCTCGCAGATGCTCTTCAGCGCGGGGTTCGTGTCGATCGGACTCGCTTTCGCGTCATGGATGACCTCCAAGAAGGCGGAGGCCGCAGGACTCGACCGGGCCGACCGCTGGGGCATCTTCGTCGGCGAGTGGGCGCCCACCTTCTTCGCGCTGGGCACGGCCATGCGCCTGGAGGAGCACTGGAGCGGCGAGGACATGGAGGAGATGTACGAGCGGGAGACCCGGAGGACCGGTACCGCCATGCCGGTCGGCTGAGCACCGCCGGATCCAGATGCAGGGCCCCTTCCCCGGTCGCCGGGAAGGGGCCCTGGCCGTTCGCGGGACCGGAGGCGGTCAGGGACGGGGACGGACGATGACCACGGGACCCTGCGCCTGCTGCAGGACGGCGTGGCTGACCGAGCCCAGGCGCAGCCCCGGGAAGCCGCCGTGGCCCCTGGCTCCGACGACCAGGAGGGCCGCGCGGACGGTCGCGCCGGCCAGCGCCTCGGTGGGCGTGCGGCCCTGGATCACCTGTTCGACGACGGGCACGGTCGGGTACTTGCTCTTCCACGGGGCCAGGGACTCGGAGAGGACCCGCGCGCCCTCCTGCTCGACGGACAGCTCGCTGTAGGAGGCCGGCCGCATGGCGGGCGGGTAGGCGGTGTGGTCCCAGACGTGGATGGCGCGCAGCCCGACTCCGCGCAGGGCCGCCTCCTCCATCGCGAATCCGATGGCGTCCATGCACGCCTCGGAGCCGTCGACCCCGACGACGACCTCGGCGGGCCTCGGTTCGGGGTCGGGGTGGTGGGGCACCACGACGACCGGGGTGGCGGCGTGCTCGGCCACCTGGCGGCTCACAGAGCCGAGCATGATGCCGCTGAACGCTCCGGTCCCCCGGGCCGCGACCACCAGCAGGAGGGCGTCGGACGCCTCCTCCAGCAGGGTGGTGGGGACGTGGCCGATGCCCAGGGCGGTGCTGGTCTCGATGTCGGGAGCGCGGTCCGCGGCGCGGTCCTGGGCGAGTTCCAGGACGTGCAGGGCGGCGGATTCGGGCCGGGAGGCCTCCAGGCCGGGTTCCGGCGGGGCCTCCGCGCTGTACTCCCACCGCAGGGCGACATGGACGATCCGCAGAGGGAGCCTCCGCAGCCGCGCCTCTTCGACGGCCCAGTCCACGGCCTGGAGGGACTGCGGCGATCCGTCCACGCCGACGACGATGGGTCGAGTCACGTGCGCCTCCGTTCTTCCCGTCACAGCCCGCGCTGGAACGACTCCTGTTAATCCCTGTAAACCACGGCATACCCCGAACAGGTGATTATCACCCTTTTGGGGGAATTCTAATAATTGAAACGATCTTGATTTAGGATGCCTGGCGTGTCCGGAAACGATGGGAACGCTGGGAAAAAGCTGGCCGACCGCTACCTCCTGCTCGAAATCCTGGGCAGCGGGGGAATGGGCACCGTCTGGCGGGCCAGGGACGAGACGCTCGGCCGCGAGGTGGCGGTCAAGGAACTGCGGATCGCCCCGGAACTCGACGACGCCCTGCGCGAGGAGGCCCGCACCCGCGCGGTCCGCGAGGCGCAGGCCGCCGCCCGGCTCCGCCACCCCGGCGTCATCGTCGTGCACGACGCGTTCGTCGAGGACGACCGTCCCTGGATCATCATGCAGCTCCTGGAGGGCGCCTCCCTCGACAAGGCGCTGGAGGACGGCGGACCGCTCCCGCCCGAACGCGCGGCGCGGATCGGCGCGGACGTCCTCGGCGCGCTCGAGACCGCGCACGCCGCAGGCATTTTGCACCGGGACGTCAAACCCGGAAACGTCTTCCTGACCGGAGACGGCCGTACGGTCCTCACCGACTTCGGCATCGCGACCGTCGAGGGCCAGGCGACGATCACCCGCTCGGGCATGCTCGTCGGCTCGCCCGGCCATGTCGCGCCGGAAAGGCTGCGGGGCGAACAGGCGGGCCCCCAGTCGGACCTGTGGTCGCTGGCGGCGACGCTCTACCGGGCGGTCGAAGGCCGTCCGCCGTTCCCCGGCGACAGCCCCATGGCGGTGCTCGCAGGGGTGCTCACCGCCGACCCCGTGCCGCCCGTCCGGGCGGGCGAGCTGGGGCCGCTGCTCACGCACATGCTCGCCCGCCGTCCCGAGGCCCGCCCGGACGCCTCGGTGGTCCGCGGCGTGCTGGAACGGGTGGCCGCGGGGGAGCCCTCCGGCGAGATCGTGCTCCCCGCCCCGCGCGTGCCCGAGGCTCCGCCGCCCACCGTCCCCTCGGATCTGCCCCGGAAGGCGAAGCGCGCCAGGAGGCCGGGCGCTCTGCTGGCCGGAGCGGTGGCCGCGTCCGCACTGCTGGCCGTCGCGGCCGCCGTCGTGGTCGTGACGGACGACCGGTCGTCCGTCACCGCCGCAGGCGTGCCCACCGGGCCCGCTCAGGGAGGGCCTTCGACGCCCTCGACCCCGTCGGAGGACACCGCCAGGTTCACCGTGCCGATCGACTTCTGCTCGCTGATCCCGGTGGAACGGGTGAAGGAGATCATCCCCTCGTACCCCAGGGCCGAGGGCAAGCCCGGCGGCGACGCCGAGGATCCGTCCTGCTCCTGGGACGCGCCCGGCTCGGGGATCGAGGCGGGGACCTGGTCGAGCTCCACGTCCTCGGACCCCTGGACGGCCACGAGCCCGGCCGAGGCGCACGACGCGTTCATCGGCTTCCTGCGGGCCAAGAACGGGAGCGACAAGGTCATCTGGCACTACAGCGACATCGGGGGGGAGTCCATCACGTCCGGGCCGCAGACCGCGGCGGAGAAGGTCGAGGGCCTGGGCGAGGAGGCCTTCGTCGTCGAGACCTACGGCCGGCTGGGAGCGCAGATGACCGACGTGTACTTCCGGATCAGCAACATCGTCTTCGAGATCACCCACGCGGACGTGACGAACGAGACGGGGAAGAAGAAGATCCGCCAGAATGCGCTGACCATGGCCCGCTGGGTCGCCGAAGCGGTGGACGAGAGCTGACGTGCAACAGAAGATCGCCGGACGTTACGTCCTCCAGCAGGCCCTGGGCGCGCACCTCCACCTCGCGTACGACGAGCGGACACGCCTGCAGGTGCTCGTCCGGGAGGTGGAACCCCCGCCCGAACTGAACGACGACGAGCGCCGGGCCCTCGCGGAGGAGGTCGTCCGGGAGGCAGGGGCCGCGAGCCGGGTCGGGCATCCGGCCGTCAACGCCGTCTTGGACGCCGTCTCCCACGACGGCCGCGCATGGATCGTCACGCAGCCCGTCAACGGGCGGCCGCTCACCCAGGTCGTCGCAGGGTACGGCCCGCTCTCCCCGGAGCAGGCGGCCGTCCTCGGCCTGGACGTGTGGGGGGCGCTCTCCCGCGCCCACACCATGGGAGTCGTGCACGGGGACGTCCAGCCGGAGAACGTCTGGGTGACGCCCGAGGGAAGGGGAGTGCTCACCGGTTTCGGCACCGGGGTGGCGGTCCGTTCGCAGGCCGCATCCTCGATCGGCACCCCCGGATTCACGGCGCCGGAGAAGACGACCCATCCGGTCCCCGCGTCGGACCTGTGGTCGCTGGGCGCCACCCTCTACTTCGCGGTCGAGGGCACGCCTCCCTTCACCGGCGACGGGCCGATGGCGGTGCTGAGCGCGGTGCTGTCGGCGGACCCGCGCCCGCCCGAACGGGCGGGGGAACTGGGGCCGGTCCTGCTGGAACTGCTGGCCAAGGACCCCGCCCGGCGGCCGGCCGCCGCGGGGGACGTCCTCGCGGAGCTCGCCCGACCGGCGGCGCGCAAGGGGCGGGAGGTGCCGGTGCGTCCGGCGGTCCTCGCCGTCCTGGCCGCCTGCTTCGCCGTGGCGGTCGCCTCGGTGACGACCATCGCCACCGTGCTCCTCGGCTCCCCGGAACCCCCGGCCTCCCGGGCGGAGGCGTCCGTCGACACCGAGCCCGGCAGGTTCGCCGCCGTCCCCCGCGCGTGCGGGCTGATCAGCGACGACCAGGCCGGAGAACTGTTCCCGGACTTCGAGAAGGACGACGGGGGCGGCATCGGGAGCCGGAAGCCGAACACCTACTGCGAGGTCTCCTCCGCGGGGAGCGGATCGTCCGACAGGTCGCTCGTCATCGAGCTCTTCGTCCTGCGGCCGGGACCTCACGGCGGCGGGCCCGCCACCGCCCGCCGGTTCCTCACCGGGGCGAAGGAGGAGGCGCCGCGCGCCGCGGGCGACGGCGGCACCGTCTCGCCGGTGCGCGAACTGCGGGGAGTCGGCGAACAGGCCATCGCCTACGACGTCCACGAGGCGGACGGCGAGTACGCGACGAACACGGTGATCGTCGTGAGCAACGCCGTCGCGGTGGTCTCCTGCGAGCAGGAGGTCCCCGCGGACTTCCAGGCCGGCGGAGTCGTGCGGGAGCTCGGCGAGTGCGCGGAGAAGGCCGCCGGGTGGGTCGGCGCGGCACTGACACGGACAGGATGACCGCACGATGATTTTGACCGGCCGCTACCGGCTCCTCCAGCCGCTCGACGAGTCCCGGACCGCCTGGCGGGCCATGGACGAGCTCCTGCACCGCGACGTCACCGTACGGCGGGTGGACCCCGGCGCGCTGCCCGCGGTCCGGGCGGCGACGGGCCTGAAACACCCGTCCGCGCTGACCGTCCACGACATCCTCACCGAGAACGGTGAGTCGTGGATCGTCACGGAGCCCGCCGACGGGCAGACGCTCGCGACCGCCGGGATGCTTCCCGAAGCGCAGGTCGCGGAGATCGGCCTGGAGCTCCTGGACGTGCTGACGGCGGCGCACGCGCTCGGCATCGTCCACGGGGGAGTCGAACCGGGGGCCGTCGTGCGGGCGGGCGACGGGCGGTTCAAGCTCTGGGGCTTCGGGACGGCACGGCCGTACGGCGCCTACACCCCGCCCGAGCCGGAACGCATACCCGCGTCCGACCTGTGGGGGCTCGCCGCGACCCTCTACACGCTCGCCGAAGGCAGGATGCCGTTCCCGACGGTCGACGCCATCCGGTACGGGCAGCCCCTGACGCCGATGCGGGCGCCCCTGCTGGGATCGGTACTGCTCCCGCTGCTGCACCCGGACCCGGCGGCCCGTCCCGACGCCTCCGCTCTGCGGGCCGCGCTGCGTGCGCGGATTCCCGCGCCTCGGAGAACCGGCGGGGTCCGGCGGGTCCATCCGGCCCTGCTCGCCGCAGGAGCGGTGCTGCTCGCCGCGGTGACCGTCCCGGTCACGGTGGCGGTCGCCGGACCGGATCCCGCGCCGGGCACGCCGGCGGCGGCCGAGAGGCGCACCGCGCCTCCCGCGGCCTGCGAGCTTCTCACCGAGGAGCAGGTGGAGTACCTGGTGCCCGGCAGCCGGGAAGGCAGCGACTACCAGGAAGGGGCCTGCAACTGGACTCCCGTCTCCGCCTCGGCCAGGACGCCGGAATCGCTGCGGTTCACCCTCGACCTCCAGGTCGAGCTCAGCGACGACCCCGAGAAGAAACTGGCAGGAGAACGGCAGAACGCCGGATGGGCGGGCGAGTCCGTCTCGGTTCCCGGCCTGGGGGACGAGGCGTTCCTGCAGGAGCTCGCCCACGACGCGGCCGGCGGGTCCAAGAGCCGCAGCGTGCTGGTCTCCTTCCGGCTGAGCAACACGGTGACGACCTTCAAACTGAGAAGCGGCGGCGACGGCGGCGAGCAGATGACGGCCGCCGCGCTGCGCGGCGCGCACTGGGTGGCGGAGGCGATGAGCCATGGCTGACAACACGCTGCTCGCCGGGCGCTACCGGCTGGAGAGCCGCCTCGGCCGGGGCGGCATGGCCGACGTCTGGAGGGCCCGCGACGAGTTCCTCGGCCGGACCGTCGCCGTCAAGGAGGTGCGGCTGCCGTCCGGCCTCGACGAGGATCGGCGCGCCGACTTCTGCGAGCGCTTCCTGCGCGAGGCGCGCGCCGCCGCCGCGCTGCCCCACCCGTCGATCATCACCGTGCACGACGTGCTGCGGCAGGACGGGCGCCCCTGGATCGTCATGGACCTCATCGACGGCCCGTCACTGGAGGGCGTCCGGGCCGAGCGGGGGCCGCTGCCGCCCCGGAAGGTCGCCGAAATAGGCCTTCAGCTGCTGGACGCCCTGTGCCTGGCGCACGAACGCGGCATCCTGCACCGCGACGTGAAACCGGCGAACGTGCTGCTCAGCGGCGACCGGGCGATCCTCACCGACTTCGGTATCGCCGTGCTCTCCGGCGACGTCCGCCTGACCTCCGTCGAGGGGATCGTCGGCTCGCCCGGCTACATGGCGCCCGAACGCCTCCAGGACGGGCACGGCGCGGGCCCGTCGTCGGACCTGTGGGCCCTCGGCGCGACCCTCTACACGCTCGTCGAAGGCCGCCACCCCTTCGAGCGGCAGAGCGCACTGGCGATGCTCGGCGCCGTCCTGACCGAGGACGTCCCCCCGCCCCGGCTGGCGGGACCGCTCGGGCCCGTCCTCGTCGCGATGATGAACCGCAATCCCCACCTCCGGCCCGTTCCCGCAGAGATCAGGCGCGCCTTCCAGGCGGCGGCCGGGATCGCTCCCGTCTCCCCGCCCGTGTTCCAGCCTTCGCCTCCCGCCGGGGGTGGCTTCCCTTCGACGGTCCCCGGGAGCACGGTCACGCCTTCCGGTCGGCGTCGGCGGGGGCCGTTGATCGTCGGCACCGCGCTCGTGCTGGCGGCCGCGGCCGGTCTGGGCTTCGTTCTCCTGCGGCCCGGCGACGCGCCTCCGGTCTCCGTCGCGCCGTCCCCTTCCGCGACGCTCGCCGCCGCGCCCGATCCCTGCGGCCTGCTGACCGCCGAGCAGGCCTCCGAACTCGTGAGCGGCTCCAAGGCCTCGGCGAAGGGCGCGGACACCTGCTCCTGGGGCGACCTCGACCTCAAGGTCCGCTTTCTGCCTCCGCAGGGCGGGCAGCCTCCCGAGGAGACGGCCAAGAAGACGTTCGCCTTCATGAGACGCCAGGCGACGAGCTCCGCGGGCACTTCCGCCGACCCGATCTCGACGGTCGTGAAGTCCGCTCCCCGGGACCTGCCCGGCCTCGGCGAGGAGGCCTTCGCCCAGGACACGACCCTCACCGGGTCCTTCGCGAGCACCCGTTCCGTCCTCTCGGCCCGCTCGGGTCGGCTCATCCTCCAGGTCGAGTACGGAGGGGAGTCCGCCACGGTGCGGAACGCTCAGGACATCACTCTCAAAGCCGCTCGTTACGCCATGCAGAACATCACTTCCTGAAAAAGTCACTCCTGCGAAGCAGCAATACCGGTGGGGCGCGTGTCTTCTTCATGTGGAGAGTGAACATGCGGTCCGCTGGAGCGCGGTGATCGCCGAGACGGAGGCGTTCCCCGCCTTCTACCGCGAGCACCAGACGGGGCTCGTCCGGCTGGCGATGATGCTGGTCGGCGACGAGGCCACCGCCGAGGACGTCGTCCAGGATGTGTTCGTCCGCCTCCACCGGAACGCTCCCTCACTCCGGGACGAGGGGAAGCTCCTCGCCTACGTGCGGACCTCGGTGCTCAACGGCTGCCGGTCGGTCCTGCGGCGGCGCAAGCTCATGCGCAGGCACGCCGAACGGTACGAGCCGCCGGCCTGGTCGGCGGAGTCCCAGGCCATGCTCGGCGAGGACCACCGCGAGGTGATGCGGGCCCTGCACCGGCTGCCCCGGCGGCAACGCGAGGTCCTGGTCCTGCGGTTCTACGCCGACCTGCCCGACGAGGAGATCGCCACGACCCTGAAGATCCGCCCCTCCACCGTCCGCTCCACCATGTCCCGGGCGCTGGGCGCCCTCGAACGCGAACTGGAGGACGCCTCATGAACGTCGAAGACCGGCTCAGAGCCGCCCTCCACGGCACCGCCGACCTGGTGGAGGACCGGCCGCGGCCACTACCGGCGGTCCGCCGCGGACGTGGGATCACGCGGTTTCTGCCTGCCTGGGCGGCGCTCGTCGTCGCGCTCGTCGTCCTGGGGCCGTTCGTCCTGCCGGACGGGGAGCCCGACGCGCCGATTCCGGCGAGCTCTCCGAGCTACGCCATCGGGTCGGCACCGGAGTTCTACGTGGCGGTCTATGGCGCCGAGGAAGGTCGGCCGTCGCGTTTCGAGGCCCGTTCGACCGCCACGGGGGAGGTACGGGACGTCAATTACGCGGGCAACAGGGAGAGCTTCGTGTCCATCGCGTCCATCCCAGATGACGAGAGGAAGGGGGTGAGCTCCTTTCATCTTCTGACTCGCTTGGGCCCGGGCTTCCAACCTGGATGCGCGAAGTACACGGTTTACAACATCGGGTTCTCCGCTGAAGGCAGGTTCACCCAGTGGGGAACGGGTTCGATCTCGTTCGTGGCGTTGGACGGCACACCCGCGAACCTGGCGACCACCCCGAAGGGGGACGAGATCGCCTACTCGTACGAGAGTTGCGGTCGGAAGGTGGTCGAGGGGAACACCGAACACTACGTCGGTGACGGCGCGACCGGGGAGCGGAAGATCGCGCACCACTGGGCGGGGACCACCACGATCTGGGGAGCCGAAGGGAAGGTGCTGAACCTCGCCTACTCACCGGACGGGCACAGCCTGGCGGTGTTCCGGCAGCGTGACATCGAGGGCGGAGAGGAGCCGAGGAACGAACTCCTGCTCATGAGGACGGCGGACCCCTCTGACACCACCTCTCTGCTGGAGGAAGCGGGCAACGCCCCGTTCCAGACGGACGGCGCGGGCCCACTGCTGTCCAACGCGATGATCACCCCCGACGGAAAGAAGGTCCTGACGCTGTCGAGCGAACCGCATGAGGCCGGTACGGGCTACGAGATCAAGGAGTCCCCACTCAGCAAGGGGGAGGCCCGCTCCTGGGGTCTGCTGACGGCGATATCCGTAGAAAGTTACGGGAACCCCCGCACTCTGCTGAAACAGCATCCGTCGGGGCCGGAAGTGCTCTTCCAGATCGGCATCAAGACCCTCATGCACGGAAGTCAGGGCACCCGCACCATCACGATCGAAGAGGAACCACCCGACGACCTGGCCTGGTAGCCCCGGAGCCCGATAACCCCTCTCTCAGAACGCCCGTGTGAGCCCTTCCGGGCTTTCGCGCGCCCGAAAACAGGAGAAGGCATGGCTCTCGCCGTGGAAGTCCGCCGGACGGACGTCCCTCCGGAACCCGGATCGGGGAACCGGATACTCCGGCTCCTCCTCCTCGGCTGGCTCGCACAGGCCGCGCTCCGGTTCGGGCTGGCCTGGCACCGGCTCGGGCCCGTCGCCCACCCGGACGAGGCCGGCTACCTCGTCGCGGCGCGGCTGCTGGCGGGAGGTCCGGGCGCGGACCTGTCCGGGCACACCTTCTACCAGGGCGGCTACCCGCTGCTGCTCGCCCCGGTCTTCTGGGTGACCGAGGATCCCGTCCTGGCGTACCGGCTCGTCTTGCTGGTCAACGCCCTGGTCGGAGCGCTGGTCTTCCCGCTGGCTTACCTGGCGCTCAAACGGCTGGGAAACGCGAGCCTTCCACTGGCCTGGGCTGCCGCACTGCTGCCCGCCGTCGTGATCTTCGGGCGGCATGCCCTGGCGGACGCGGTCCTTCCGGTGGTCGTCCTGGCCTGGCTGCTGGCACTAGACCGGTTCTTCCGCGGGCACGGCTCCGCGGTGCCCGCGAGCCTGCTCGTCTGCTTCGCCTGCTCGATCCACTCCCGGGGCTCCATCCTCCTCGCCGTCCACGCACTGGCCCTGCTCCTGGCACTGCGGAAGACGAGACGGCCCGCGCTCACCGGCCTCGCCGCCACGGGCCTCGGATACCTGGCCGTCGACCGGTTCAACGCCTTCCTGCTCGCGGAGCTCTACCCGTCCGGGGCACTCGACCTCGGCGGCAACCTCCTCGACCGGCTGCTCAGCCTCGACGGCCAGGCGTGGGCGCTGTCCGGCGCGGCGGGCCAGATCTGGTACCTGATCACGTCGACCTGGGGTCTGGCGGGAGCGGGCCTGGTCGTGGTGGTCGCCGCGGCCGTGCGCCGCAAACCCATGGCCCTGGTGCTCTGCGCCGTCACGTTCGGCATCGCCTACGCCTCGATGGCGGCCCTCCCCGACGAGAACCGGGTCGGCAACTTCGCCTACGGGCGCTACCTGAGCTGCGTCGCCCTCGCCTACGCGCTCGTCGGGCTCCGCGCGCTCGCCGACCACAAGGCCGTCCTGGGAGCGGTCGTGACCCTGACCGCCGCCGCCCAGGTCGTCACGCTGTACGCGGGTCCGAGGCTGGACGACACGGTGTTCATTCCCTTCGACTTCCCCGAGGTCATCTTCCTGACCCGCGACTCCGACTCCTTGGAACTGGGGCTCGCCACGGCGTCGGCCACGGCCCTGCTCGCCGTCTTCGCCCTCGTCCGCAGACCGGTCGTCGTCCTGGCGCTCGTCAACCTGGTGGCGCTGGTGAGCATCACCGCCCCGTTCCGCGACGAGCAGCCACTCGACGCGAACCTCCCCGAAGGCGGCGTGCTCACCCAACGGCACGTCCCCTGGCACGTCCGCGCCGCGCTGTACCACCACGTCTCCTGGACGAGGATCGGCTGGTACGACCTGGGACATCCGGTTCCGCCCGGCGTGTGCACGGTCCTCGTCCCCTGGCCGTCCGGCACTCCCATCGAGCAGACCTGGCCCGGCCATCCGGACCCCTGGACCCCCGCCCCGAGCCTCGCCGGCGTCGCGGCCTGGACCTGCCCGTCCCCCCGCTGACCGGGCTCGCGGAGAAAGAGGGAACCGGATCGCGTCCGGCGACCGAGTACGGGTGATCACGACCCCCGCGAGAGGATCACCCTCCATGACCCGGCCGCCCCTGCTCGCCGAAGAGGACCGTCAGGACCTCTCCGGCGACGCGTCGCTGATAGCGGAGTCGCTGACGGATCCCGAGCGGTTCGCCCTGGTCTTCGACCGGCACGCCGACGAGATCCACCGGTACGTCTCCCGGCGGCTCGGCCCGGACCTCGCTGACGACGTCGTGTCGGACACCTTCCTCACCGCGTTCCGCAAACGCGCCTCCTACGACCTGGCCCGTGAGGACTCCCGCCCCTGGCTGTACGGCATCGCGTCCCGCCTGATCCGGGCGAACCGGCGCGCCGAGAACCGCCGCAACCGCCTCCTGGCCCGTGCCCCGGTTCCAGAGCCCGAGTCCTTCGACGAGCGCAGCGCGTCCCGGGTGACCTCCGCCCAGCTCCAGCCCCGGCTCGCCGAGGTGCTCACGAGGCTGTCGTCCACCGATCGGGACCTGCTGCTGCTCGTGGCCTGGGCCGACCTCACCTACGAGGAGTGCGCCGCCGCCCTCGGCCTGCCCGTCGGCACCGTCCGCTCCAAACTCCACCGCATCCGCGCCAAGGTCCGCAGAGCCTTCGGCGGTGTCGACCCCACCGGCACGAGCAAGAAGGACGCGTCTTGACCATCGACGAGATCGAGATCTTCCGTGACGGCCGGCCCGAGGCCGCTCCCTACGACCCGGTGAGCAGGGCCCGCGCCCGTTCCCGTCTCCTCGACGGCCCCCGCCCTCGCCGCCTTCCCCGCTGGACGCTCGCGGTGTCGGCCGCGACGGCCGGCGCGCTGGCCTTGGGGCTGTTTCTCCTGCCCGGGGACGACTCCACCCGGATCGCACCGTCGGCACATCCGGTGAGCGCCGTCGAATATCTGGAAAAAGCTGCTCGGGTAGTGGAGAAGCGTCCTGACGTCCGGCCTGGACCGCACCAGTGGTTGTACGAGAAGACCCTGATCCAGGGTCGTGACGGCCGTACGGAACATTCCGCGGAGACCTGGAAGCGGCTCGACGGGCAGCAGGCGTCCTCGGGGAACGGGCGGGACGGCAAGCCCGCTATAGACGGGCCGTACCTGGGCAGGAACGAACGGTCCCCGCTCCAGCGGTACGACCACCTGCGCACGCTCTCCACGGATCCGAAAAAGCTCCTGGCCCGGGCCTACAAAGCCGTGGACGACCGCTTCGCCAAGAGGAAAGCCCAGCTCGAACGGATGCCGAACCCCTACAGGGACTACGAGAGAGGAGAGCTCAAGGAGGACATGATGGAAGACAACCGGCATCGCGCCGCTTACCACGAGATCGCCGAGCTCTTCGAAGGAGTCCTGACCCCGCCGCGGCTTCACGCGGCGGCCTTCCGGGCCATCGCCAGGATCCCCGGCGTCGAGGTGCTTCCCGAGGGCGCCGACCCGCTCGGCCGGCCGGTCGTGACCGTCGCCAGGATGGACCAGTACGGCCTCAGATACGAGTACCTGCTCGACCCCGAGACCTACGCGAGCCGCGGCCGGGGCGCCGTGGTGGTCCGCAACGACCTGCGGCAGCGCTCCGGCGGGGCGTCCATGGGAGAGGACGGGCGGATCACTCCGATGCCGATGCAAGTGCGTCGGATCGGTGAAGGCGACTATGAATTGCGGGAGACCGCGGGCATCGTCGACGAAGTCGGCCGGTTGCCCGGCTGAAACCGGGTAGGCCTCCCGTGTATCACCGGTCGCGGGAGAGGGCGGGGCATGGGGGCGGCTCTGGGGTGGGGAGCGCTCGCCGCGTCGTCGCTGGTCATCGGGGCTCTGCTGGGGCTGGTCCGGGAGTGGCCGGAGCGGCTGGTGGGGCTGGTGCTGGCGTTCGGGGCGGGGGCGCTCATCTCGGCCGTGGCGTTCGAGCTGGCGCAGGAGGGGGCGCGGATCGGGGGAGCGACCGCGATGGCGATCGGGCTGGCCGTCGGGGCCCTCACCTACTACCTGGCCGACGGGGTGATCGAGCGGCTC
>NZ_BAAATZ010000002.1:349191-456960 GCF_039533685.1 Actinocorallia aurantiaca
CGCTGGCCCTCGGAGCCGTCCTCGACGGGATCCCCGAGCAGCTCGTCCTCGGCCTCGGCGTCGCGGCCGGAAGCGGGATCAGCGTCGGGCTGCTGGCCGCGGTCTTCGTCTCCAACCTTCCCGAGGCGGTCGGTTCGGCGTCCGAGATGCGCGAGGCGGGTCATTCCCCCGCCCGCATCCGGCTGATCTGGCTGGGCGTCGCCGTGCTCTGCGCCCTCGCGACCGTCACCGGGAACGCCCTGGCCGACGTGACGTCGGGGCCGCTGAACGGCGCCGTCAACGGGTTCGCCGCGGGAGCGACCCTCGTCATGCTGATCGACTCGATGATCCCCACGGCCGCCGAGAAGGGCGGCCGAGCGGCGGGCCTCATCGCCATGCTCGGCTTCGCTGCGGGGACGGCCCTGTCGGCCTTCTAGGGCCTGTTCGTAGTCCAGATCATGGTGTTTTGGGCGCGTGGCCTCTGCCGTAGCGCGTCCGCGAGAAGTCCGTTCGGTGTGTCTCGCCATGCGTGCTGGTGCATGCCGGTTGTCCGGGATCGCCTCATCTGATCCTGAAGGCGCGGACGATCAGGGAGGTGTCGTTCAGGGTGTGCGGTGCGAGCGCGTGGTAGGCCCACACGTGTACCCAGGCGTTGCCCGTTCGGACGGTCAACCAGCTCTTGACCATGCCGGGGCCGGTGTAGGTCAGCAGCAGGAAACACAGGGAAACGGTCACCTCCCGCGGCGATCCGAAGACGGCCCAGGCGTCCCAAAGGTGGAAGACCGTGTAGGCCAGGCCGCCGAGCATGACGGTCGCCGCCGTCGAGCCGGTGAGCCTGGCCAGGCGCGGGAGCAGGATCGCGAAGACGAACACCATCGCGGGAAGGACTGTTCCGGCGAAGTAGAGGACAAAGGTCAGCGGGGCGCCGAGGGCCAGCTGGCGCGCCGAGAGGTCGAAGATCGCGGGTTCCAGGGCGACGATCTGGACCAGGGACTCGACCGTCAGCACGGCCAGGATCAGTGTCGTGTCCGCGCGGCGGTCCGCGGAGCGGAGGTTGAGCTCGCGGGCGCTGTAACGCCGACGGAAGTAGGCGAACGGGATGATCGCGTAGGCGACGAGGTTGTACCCGGCCCAGGTGACGGCCTCGCGCGGCGTGACGTCGTCGTGCGTGCCGAACACCGAGCCGGCGAGGTGCCAGCCGAACGGGTGCCAGCCGAGGGTCTTGCCGAGTGCGTAGCCGACGGCCATGGCGACGGCCCCGTAGGCGAGGAGACCGAGCGTCTCGCGTCCGGCGTGCTCCGGGGCGCGTGCAGCGAGGTCCGGGCGTGGTCGCCTGCGCGTCAGGAGTCCGATCAGAACGAGCATGAGCAGTGTTTCGGCGATGAGGGTGTTCACACCCGTCAGCTGCTTGCCGGTGGCGGGGTCCGGCAGATTGATCGGCAGCTCGGGACCGGCGAGGCAGAGGATCAGGGCGTTGGCGGCGAGCCAGGCGAGGAGCGCGAGGACGACGGATTTCACCGGAGGCTCCTTAGTAGCACAGTCGTGTTACTTCGGAAGCTAGCACGGGTGTGCTAGAAAGAACACGTGCCGAGAGCCGTCGATCCCGAGCAGCGCCGTCAGGACGTCGTGGCAGCCGTGTGCCGGGTGATCCTCCGCGACGGCCTGGATCGGGCTTCCGTCCGTCAGGTCGCCGCCGAAGCCGAGCTGTCGATGGGCTCGCTCCGCCATTACTTCGCCACGCAGGCCGACCTGATGGCTTTCACGCTCCGTGCCGTCATCGCGGGAGTCGACAAGCGCATCTCCGCGCTCCCCGATTCGCCCGACCCGCTCAGCCGCGCCGTTCTGGTCCTGGCCGAACTGCTACCGCTCGACGAGGAACGTCTCACCGAACACCGCATCTGGCTGGCCTTCACGGCCCGCGCCATGGTCGACCCGGATCTGGCCGCCCTCTGTGACGAGAGCCGCACCGCCCTCCGCAATGGCTGCCGCTCCCTACTGGAGCCGCTGACCACCGGCAACCTGGACCGTGAGACCGACCGCCTCCACGCTCTCGTCGACGGCCTGGCCATCCACGCCGCCCTGCACCCGGAGTCCTACCCGCCCCACTATCTGCACGAAATCCTCCACACCCACATGTCCACCCTCCCCAAGGTCTGACCGGGAGCGCGCCGATGATCGGAAGTTCAAGGCTCGCCGGTCCCGGCCCCAGGGCCTAGTCCCGGGGCGGGGGCGGCGGGACGGCGGGTTCGCCCTTTCCGGTGCGCACCGCGGAGAGGGCCTGGTCGGGGTCGACGCCGGTGAACATCATGAGGTCCAGGACGACCATGCGGGCGGCCATGACGGCGGTGGCGTGGAAGGGGTGCGGGGCGGGCGCTTCGCCGGCGAGGGGGCGGACGGTGTCCAGCGCGCGGTCGACGGAGGCCTGGCGGGCCTCCCGGCTGTCGGGGTGGGCGGCCAGTTCGTGGAGCGCCTCGGCCAGGCCGCGTACGACCGGTGCGAAGCGCTCGCGTTCGGGGGCGGCGAGGGAGAGCGCCGCGCGGGTGAGCAGCATGCAGCTGACGTAGAGGAGGTTGAGGAGGCTCGCGTTCTCGCTCGCCGACCGCACCCGCCCGATCAGGGGACGCCGGGCGGGCACCCGCTGGGCGATGCGGCGGCTGAAGGTCCGGGCCTGTGCGAGTTCGGCGAGCCGGCCGCTCTCCTCCCACAACCGGTCCCTGGCCTGCCGGACGGCGTCCTCGTCGTCGTTCTCCAGCGCGAGGGCCGCCGCGTCCAGGCCGTCCGCCAGTTCGGCGAGCGTCGCCGACACCGCCCGGCGCAGCAGCCGGACCGGGTCCGGCGGGAACAGGAACTGGACGATCAGGATCGCGACGCCCGCTCCGACCAGCGCGTCGACGAGCCGCTGCCATCCCGCCGCGCCGCCCGCGAAGACGACGGTGAGGATCGCGGACGCGGCCGACTGGACCATGATGATGCGGACGGCCCGCAGCGCGGCCGCGGCCATCATCGCCACGAACACCGACACCGGCAGCGCCCACAGGCTCTGCCCCAGCACCAGGATGACGAGGTCCCCCGCCAGGATCCCCACCACGACCCCGAACAGCAGCCGCACGGCCGTCGTCCCGCGCTCCCCCCGTGCCGCCGTCAGCGCCACGACGGCCGAGATGGGCGCGAAGAACGGTCTGGGGTGTCCGAACACGCGCACCGCGACGATCCACGCGACGGTCACGGCGAGCGTCGCCTGGACCACGGTCCAGGCGTTGGCGTCCATCCGCCGCAGTGCCGACGCCCCCGCGTTCCGCCCCCACCGGAACACCCTCCCCACGACTCACCCCCGACCCTCCCGTACCCGCCCGGGACGAAAAGGCACGGAAGTGAACGGCGCCCGACCTGGCTGATCGGTACGAATAATGCGGGATGGGGTCTCGTGTTAGCCTCGGCCGCGATCGTCCAGAACGGGAGGCCGTGATCTTCACCTACGAGTTCGCCACCCTGGAGTGGCTGTGGGACGGGGGCTCCATCCGGGTCAACCTCCCCGGCGACCAGGAACGCATGTTCTCCGGCGGCTACAACGAGGTCGTCTCCATCCTCTCCGACCTCGGAGGCCAGGGCTGGGACGTGGCGACCTGCGCGGCCGGCGGCAACTGGCTCTTCTGGACCCTGCGCCGGCAGCGCTGACCCTCCGCCCGCGGATGACTCCGCTCCCGGGCCGGCGTCGTCCGCCGGCCCGGGAGCGGCCGGGGCGTGCCCGGAGCGCGGGCTCATCCCCGGTGCGCCGGCCCGCGGTCCTGGTAGCGCTGGCGCCACGTGGTGCAGCGGTTGACGTAGTCCTGCAGGTGGAAGCGCGCGAACTCGTCGGGGGACCACGGGTCGGGGAGGGTCTCGGCGCCCAGGGCGCAGACGTAGGCCCAGCCGCGGCGGCCTCCGGTGAGGTCGAGGGGGCACAGGTCGTAGCCGGGGTCCTCGAAGGCGTCCAGGAGCCGCCACTCGTGCGGGCTGAGGTCGGTGAGGAGGTAGCCGGACGCCGAGGCGATGGCGGGGACCAGCCCGGGGTAGACGCGGTTGGGGAGGGTCGTGGTCTTCCAGCCGGGGGCCTGGGCCGGGCTGTGCGCGGGCACCCTTTCGAAGAGGGCGAGGAGGACCTCGGGGAACTGGAGGCTGCCGTAGGCGAACAGGACGTCCGGGCGTACCGCCAGGCGGTCCTCGGGTGCGGCGGGCTGCGCGTCCTGGCGGGATGGATATGGGTCGGTGTACGACATGGGGACCTTCTCGATCACCTTGGCGTCGGCTCCGGCAGGCGCGGCGTACCGGTGGATGCCTGCCGGGTGGGCCCACGGAGAGGAGCGTGGCGCTTAGATGGGTGCTGCGGTCGGTGAGGGGTCGATCGCGATCTTATCGTCCTTCCGACGCCCCGGAGGTGTGCGGTCTCGGCGTTCGGGAAGGGCGGCGCCTCTCGCGGCGGCCGCCGCGAGGCCCCGGTTCAGGGGGTCTCGCCGGGTCCGGGGGAGGGCGACGGGCGTCGGGTCACCGACCGGCACAGGTCGCCCAGTTCGTCGACCACGGCGTCGAGGGGGGCCGAGGTGCGCTTGGCCTGGGCGATGACGAGCGCGCCTTCGAGGGCGCCGACGACGAGGACCGCCACGGACTCGGCCCGCCGCCGCTCGGCCCCGTCGGAGACGAGCTTGTCGGCGATCAGGCCGCACCAGGTCTCGAACGCCTCTCCGGCGACGTCGCGGGCGGTCCGCTCGGTGCCGAGGGCCGCCGCGACGATCGGGCAGCCCACGGCGTAGTCGCCGGCTTCGAGACCGCGGCGCCACAGGCCGGTCAGCGCGCGCAGGGCGCCCGGCGTGTCCGAGGCCTCGAGCACGCCGGCCATCGAGGCGCTCAGGTGGTCCGCGGCGCTGCGGGTGGCCTCTTCGACGAGCTGGGGCCTGCCTCCGGGGAAGTGGTGGTAGACCGAGCCGCGCGGCGCGCCGCTGTCGGCCAGCACGTCCGCGAACGAGGTCGCGGCGACGCCGCGCCGCCGGATCAGCCTGATCGCGCTGCGGATCATCGCGGCCCGGGGGCCGTCCGGGTCTCTGCGTCTCGCCATTCCGTATTCCCCACGGTGTCGATTCCTATGTATGTTGACATACATAAGTCCGGTATGGGCAGAACCGCCTGTCCTCCCACAAGGAGAGAGCATGACCGAGATCGCTGCTCCGCCCCACCGCTTCGACGCGGCGGTCGCGCTCGTCCCCGCCGCCGACGGCCTCGTACGGGGCCGGACCCTGCCCGCGTACGCGAACATGGTCGGCCCCTTCGGCGGCGTCACCGCGGCCGCCTTCGTGCGGGCCGTGCAGCAGCACCCGGACCGGCTCGGCGACCCGATCTCCCTCACCGTCAACTACGCCGCCCCCATCGCCGACGGCGACTTCGACATCACCGCGCGGATCATGCGGACCAACCGCAGCAACCAGCACTGGACGCTCGAACTGGCCCAGGAAGGCGAGGTCAAGACCACCGCCACCGCGGTGTTCGGCATCCGCCGCGACACGTGGTCGGACACCGAGACCGACATGCCGTCGGTCCCGTCGCCGGACGCCGTCCCCCTCCAGGACCTCCCGGACTTCATCGCCTGGGCCCGCAACTACGAGATGCGCTTCGTGGAGGGGGCCATCCCGGACGAGACCTCCGGCGAGCACCCGGATTCGACCACCACGCTGTGGGTGCGCGACGCTCCGGCCCGGCCCCTCGACTTCCCGGCCCTGACGTCCCTGTGCGACGTGTTCTACCCGCGGGTGTTCCTGCGGCGCGGCCAGTACATGGCGGCGGGCACCGTCTCCCTCACCGTGTACTTCCACGCCGACGCCGAGGAGATCGCCGCCCAGGGGGACGAGTACGTCCTGGGCACCGCCCGCAGCCGGCGCTTCTCGCGCGGCTACTTCGACCAGACCGCCCAGATGTGGGGCCGCGACGGCACCCTGCTGGCCTCCACTCACCAGCTGGTCTACTTCAAGGGCTGACCTTCCGGCTTCGCGGCGGCCTGAAGGTCGAGGGCGATGTCGATGATCATGTCCTCCTGGCCGCCGACCAGGTTCCGGCGGCCGACCTCGAGGAGGATCGTGCGGACGTCGACGCCGTAGCGGGCGGAGGCGGTCTCGGCGTGGCGCAGGAAGCTGGAGTAGACGCCGGCGTAGCCGAGGGTCAGGGTCTCGCGGTCGACCTGGACGGGACGGTCCTGAAGGGGGCGCACCAGGTCGTCGGCGGCGTCCTGCAGGGCGAACAGGTCGCAGCCGTGCTTCCAGCCCTGGAGGTCGGCGACGGCGATGAACGGCTCGATGGGGCAGTTGCCGGCGCCCGCGCCGTGGCCCGCCAGGGACGCGTCGACGCGGGTGACGCCCTCCTCGACGGCGACGACGGAGTTCGCGACGGCCAGGGAGAGGTTCTGGTGGGCGTGGATGCCGATCTGCGTCCCGGGGTCGAGGACGTCGCGGTAGGCGCGGACGCGGTCGCGCACCCCGTCCATGGTCAGGCGGCCGCCGGAGTCGGTGACGTAGACGCAGTGCGCTCCGTAGGACTCCATCAGCTTGGCCTGCTCGGCGAGCTTCTCGGCGGGCGCCATGTGGCTCATCATCAGGAAGCCGGACACGTCCATGCCGAGTTCTCGGGCCGCGGTGATGTGCTGGGCGGAGACGTCGGCCTCGGTGCAGTGGGTGGCGACGCGGACGGAGCGCACGCCCAGGGAGTGGGCGTGCTTCAGTTCCTTGATGGTGCCGATGCCCGGCAGCAGCAGGGTGGTGAGCACGGCGTCGCGGACGTTGTCGGCGGCGGCCTCGATCCACTCCCAGTCGGTGTTGCTGCCGGGGCCGTAGTTGAGGCTTCCGCCCGCGAGGCCGTCCCCGTGGGCGACCTCGATGGCGTCGACTCCGGCCGCGTCGAGCGCGGCGACGATCTTCGCGACGTTCTCGGGGTCGATGCGGTGCCGGACGGCGTGCATGCCGTCGCGGAGGGTGACGTCCTGGACGTACAGGTTCGGCTGGGCGTTCATCGGGCGGCTCCTGCGGCGATGCTCTCGGCGACGCGGAGAGCGGCGGAGGTCATGATGTCGAGGTTCCCGGCGTAGGCGGGCAGGTAGTGGGCGGCTCCCGCGACCTCCAGGAACACCGCCACCCTGGTGGTCACGGCCGTCAGGGGGCCGCCGTCGGGGAGCAGGGTGTGCACGGGCTCGTCCTCGGCGACCGGGGTGAACTGCACCTCCTGCTTGAGCCGGTAGCCGGGCACGTACTGGTTCACCTCGGCGACCATCTTCTCGACGGACGCGCGGATCTCGTCGTGGTCCGCGTCGCCGATCAGGCAGAAGACGGTGTCCCGCATGATCATCGGAGGTTCGGCGGGGTTGAGGATGATGACGGCCTTGCCGCGTCCGGCGCCGCCGACGGCCTCGATCGCCTGGGAGGTGGTCTCGGTGAACTCGTCGATGTTGGCGCGGGTGCCGGGGCCCGCCGACTTCGAGGAGATGGAGGCGACGATCTCGGCGTAGGCGACCGGGGTGACGCGGGAGACGGCGTTCACGATCGGGATCGTCGCCTGCCCGCCACAGGTCACCATGTTGAGGTTCCCCGCCCCGTCCCGCAGGTGCTCCTCGAGGTTGACCGGCGGGACGACGTACGGGCCGATCGCCGCGGGGGTCAGGTCGATCAGCTTCTTGCCGTGGGGGGCGAGCCTGGCGGCGTTGACCTTGTGGGCTCCGGCGGACGTCGCGTCGAAGACGATCTCGATCTCGTCGAAGCCGTCCATCGCGATCAGCCCGTCGACGCCCTCGTGGGTGGTCGGGACCTTCATCCGGCGGGCGCGCGCCAGGCCGTCGGAGTCGGGGTCGATGCCGACCATCGCCCCCATCTCCAGCGTCTTCGACAGGCGGATCACCTTGATCATCAGGTCGGTCCCGATGTTGCCGGAGCCGATCACCGCCACTTTCGTCTTCTTCATCGGGCCTCCTTGGAGAACGTCGCGGTCACGGAGCCGAGCGAGGTCAGCTCCATGCGGATCACGGAGCCGGGAGGGGCGGGGACCATCGGGCCGAGCGCGCCGGAGAGCACGACCTGCCCGGCCCGCAGGGGGGAGCCGAACGCGCGGGCGGTCCGGGCGAGCCAGGCCAGCGCCGCGAGCGGGTCGCCGAGGCAGGCCGCGCCGTTCCCCTCGGAGACGAGCACGCCGTCGGCGTAGAGCTTCATCCCGACGTCGACCGGTTCGAACTCCTCCAGGGTCAGCCGCCGGTCGCCGAGCACGTACAGGGCGCTGGAGCCGTTGTCCGCGACCGTGTCGGTGATCTTGATGTCCCAGTCCGCGATCCGGCTGTCGACGATCTCCAGCGCGGCCACCGCGTGGGACACCGCCGCGCGCACGTCGTCGACGCCGGAGATCTCGTGGTCGAGGTCGGCGCCGAGGACGAACGCGATCTCGGCCTCGGCCTTCGGCTGGAGCAGCCGCCCGCCGGGCACCTCGTCCAGGGAGGTGACGTCCATGTCCTCGAAGAGCACCCCGAGGTCGGGCTGGTCGACGCCCAGCTGCCGCTGCACGGCGGGGGAGGTGAGGCCGATCTTCCGGCCGGCGATCCGGGCCCCGGCGGCGAGCCGGTTCTCGGTGAGCCTCCGCTGGACGGCGTAGGCGAGTTCGATGTCGGTCTCGCCGAGCAGGTCGCGGACCGGGGCGCAGGGCGTGCGGGAGGCCTCCGCGGCCTCCAGCCGCGCCGCTGCGGCGGCCACGGCCGCTTCGCGGTCCAGGGGGTCGTTCGGTGTCATCACAGTTCCTCGCGTCGGGCTGATGACAGAACGATCGCCCAGGTCACGGGCTCACAGCCACCCGAACGTTCCACTCAGTGGAACGCCGGTCGAAGCGCTTCAGTCCTTCTGGACGAGCGCGGCCCGCCGGGCGAGCGTCCCGGCGATCCCGGCCGCGGCGGCCTTCACCACCGCCGCGTGGGCCTCCGGCCGGAACCGGGTCACCGGCCCGGTGACGCTGACCGCGGCGATCGGCCGGTCCGCCGGATCGAGCACCGGAGCGGCCACGCAGACGATGCCGACCGCGGACTCCTCCAGCTCGAAGGCGACGCCCGTCTCGGCCGCGCGCTCCAGCTGCCGGCGCAGCAGGCCGGGCGCGGTGACCGTCCGGGGCGTCCTGCGGGCCAGCCCCTCGGCCAGGACCCGCTCCAGCAGGTCGGGCGGGGAGAGCGCCAGCAGGGCCTTGCCGATCGCGGTGCAGTACAGGGGCATCCGGCCGCCGATCCGGGACGGGGAGACCGCCTGCCGGTGCCCGCCGATCTTGGACACGTAGACGACCTCGGTCCCCTCGAGCACCCCGAGATGGACGGTTTCGTGCGTGCGTTCGTAGAGGTCCTCCATGAAGGGGGTGGCGACCTCGATCAAACCCCTCTCGACCGAGGCGCGCATGCCCAGCTGGAAGACCTGCCCGCTCAGCCGGTACCCGTCGCCCGTCCGGTCGAGCAGACGCACCTCGACCATGCCTGCGAGGACGCGGTGCAGCGTCCCCTTGGGGATTCCCGTCCTGCGCCCCAGTTCGGCGAGGCCGACCCCGTGGTCGTCGGCGGTGAAGGCGTAGAGCACGGCCGCGACCTTGCCGAGCACGGACCTGGTGTCCACCTTGGGTTCACGGGTCATGACGGGCCTCCCCCTCCTCGATCCTCTCAGCCGCTCCGCGCCGTCCTGACCTCCGCCTCCCGCGGATCGGGTCGAATTCGCCTCGGCCATTACGGCGTCGGGTAAGGCTTCTTGGAATACCGATTGATTCGACGGAGGCCCGGCGGTCTCCTGTGCGAAAAGAAGAAAATCTGTTATCGGCGGTACCGAAAATCGGTGCGATTTTTGGAGGGGTGCCGACCGGCATTTTTTCCCGTAGTTAGCCGTTTCGTGGGGGAATCTCGTCATGTCGCCTAGATGACATAGGCTTCACCCGTTCACCCTTGGTTGGTGATCTTTCATACGAGGAGCACGTGATGGTAGAGCGGGACACCGCTGTCGACCTGGTGGGGCTGCTGTCGGCCGAGGGCCGCGATCTGGCCGCCGAGTGGGCGCAGCGGGCTTTCGGCTCCCTGTCGGGCCGGATGAGCCTGCAGGTGCTGGAACGGGAGCTGCAGGAGCTGTACGCCGCTCTGGTGGAGGCGCTGCGGCAGGGCGCGCGCGAGGTGCACTCCGAGCAGATGTCGGAGGTGCGGGCCCTGCTGACCGAACTGTCGCGGACCAGGGCCAGGCAGGGTTTCACGCCGAGCGAGACGGCGGTCAGCATCTTCGCGCTCAAGCGGGTCCTCGAGCCCGTCCTGCAGGACGGGTCGGCCGAGCAGATCAAGGCCTACGTTCGGCTCGGCCTGCTGCTCGACGAGCTGGGCCTGTTCACGATCGAGGCGTACACGCAGACCCGCGAAGAGATCATCATGGTGCAGTCGGAGCAGCTGATGGAGCTGTCGACGCCCGTGGTGAAGCTGTGGGACGGGGTGATCGCCGTCCCCATCGTCGGGACGCTGGACTCGGCGCGCACCCAGATCGTCATGGAGAGCCTGCTCCAGGCGCTGGTGGACACAGGCTCCGAGCAGGCGATCATCGACATCACGGGTGTTCCCGCGATCGACACCCAGGTCGCCCAGCACCTGCTGAAGACGATCGTCGCCGTCCGCCTGATGGGCGCCGAGTGCACCGTCTCCGGCATCCGGCCGCAGATCGCGCAGACCATCGTCGCCCTGGGCATCGACTTCGGCGACATCACGACGAAGGCGACCCTGGCGGACGCGCTGCGGCTGGCGCTGAAGAGGTCGGGCGTGGACCTGGTGGCGCAAACGGGCGGACGCCGGTGACCGAACGCGTGCCGATCCTGCGGATCGGGGAAGTACTGGTGGTCTCCATCCAGTTCGACCTGGAGGACCAGACCGTCCTGAACCTCCAGGAGGACCTGGCGGAGCAGATCGTGGCCCGCTCCGCGCGGGGCGTCGTCATCGACATCACCGCCGTCGAGATCGTCGACTCCTTCGTGGGCCGGATGCTGGCCACCATCGCGGACATCTCCCGCCTGCTCGACGTGCAGACCGTCGTGGTGGGCATGCGCCCCGCGGTGGCCATCACCCTCGTCGAACTGGGCCTGTCGCTGGGCGGAGTGTCCACGGCACTCGACCTGGAGAAGGGGCTGGCCCGGCTGCACCGGTCCTTCCAGTCCTCGGACCTGGCATGACACCGCCCTGGGCGGTCGGTGAGGAGCCACACGTCCTTTCCATCGCGCGGAGTAGCGACGTGGTGCAGATCAGGCAGATGGTCCGCACCCTGGCCCAGAAGTGCCGGCTGTCCCTGGTGGACCAGACGAAGTTCATCACGGCCACGAGCGAACTCGCCCGCAACGCCCTGGTCTACGGCGGAGGCGGCACCGTCAGGGCCGGAATGGTGGAGAAGGGCGTGCGCCGGGGCGTCGCCGCGGTCTTCGCGGACGACGGGCCGGGCATCCCGGACGTGGAGCTGGCCATGACGGACGGCTGGACGTCCGGCGGCGGCCTGGGCCTGGGCCTCAGCGGAACACGCCGGCTGGTCGACGAGTTCGACCTCGCCACCGAGGTCGGAGCGGGTACCACCGTGACGATCACGAAATGGGTCCGGTGAAAGCCGTCGAGGTCCTGGACTGCGAGGACGTGTCCTGGTTCCGGGACGGTCCTTCGCTGGCCGCGGCCGCCCGGGGAGCGGCGGCGGCACTGGCCCGGCGGACGGGCCTGGACGCCCACCGCGCCGCCGAGGTGGCCCTGGCCGTGACCGAGGCCGCCACCAACGTCCAGCGGCACGCCGAGGACGGGGCCCTGCTGCTGCGCGTGCTGCGCGACGAGAACCGGGCGGGCGTGGAGTTCCTCACCGTCGATTCGGGCCCGGGGATCGCCGACGTCGCCGCCGCGCTGGCCGACGGCACGTCCAGCGCCGGCACGCTGGGCATCGGGCTGGGGGCGGTGGCCCGGCTGGCCGACGCCTTCGACGTGCACTCCGTGCCGGGCAGGGGCACCGTCATGGCCGCGCAGTTCTGGAACCGCGGTCCCGGCGGGAAGCCCGTCCACCCGGTCCCGGGCGGCCGCACGCCGGTGGCGTCCGGCGTCACCCGGCCGATCAGCGGCGAACTGAGCTGCGGGGACGCCTGGGCGGTGCGCGCCCTGGACCCCTCGGTGCTGCTGGTGATGATGTGCGACGGGCTCGGGCACGGACCGCTGGCGGCGCTGGCCTCCACCACCGCCGTGCGGGCCTTCCACGCGACTCCCGCCCGTGATCCCGAAGGCGTCATGGAGGCCGTTCACCGCGCGCTGAAGGGAACCAGGGGAGGCGCCGTGGCGGTCGCCCGGATCGAGATGGACACCGGGCGGCTGTCGTACTGCGGGATCGGGAACATCAGCGGCTTCATCATCGGCCACGACGCGCGCCGGGCCCTGCTGTCCGCCCCGGGCATCGTGGGGGCGCAGATGCGCCGGCTCCGCACCTTCGAGGAGGAGCTGCCGCCGGGGGGCGCCCTGGTCATGCACTCCGACGGCCTGACCGAACGCTGGGATCTCCACGCGCTGCCGGGGCTGCTGCAGCACTCGCCCGCCGTCGTGGCGGGACAGCTGCTGCGGGAGGCGGGCGTGCGTAAGGACGACGCGGGTGTGGTGGTGGTGAAGAACACATGGTGACGGGTCATGGGCAGCAGGCTTCCGCTCCCGTGACCTTCGGCCTGTCGTCCTCCCAGGACGTCTTCACCCTGCGTCGCAGCGCTCAGAAGGCGGCCGCCGCGCTGGGCATGGAACGCCAGGACCAGGTGCGCCTGGCGACCGCCCTGAGCGAGCTCGGCCGTGAGATGCTCCGCGGCGGTCTGTCGGTGACCTTCCATCTGGACGACCGGCCGCCGGCCGCCGTCGTCGTGACGTTCGAATGGCCCGCCGGAGACGCGCCCGCGTCCGAGTCGCTGCAACTGGCCTCCCGGCTGGTGCAGGAGGTGCGCTACGAACCCGGGGGCGAGCGGGACAGGATCCTCGTACGCCAGCCGCTGTCGGGCAACGGCGTCCTCCGCCACGAGGCGCGCGTCGGGTTCGTCGAGGCGCTGCGTGAGAACACCCCGATCTCGGAGGTCGACGATCTGCGCGCTCAGACCCGCGACCTGATCGCGGCGCTGGAGGAGACGCGCGCCCAGCGAGAGGAACTGCTCCGGCTGAACGAGGAGCTGGAGGAGACGAACCAGGGAGTCCTGGCCCTCTACTCGGAATTGACGCAGGAATTGGAGACGACCAACAGCGGAGTGCTGGCATTGCACACCGAACTGGAGGACAAGTCGCGTCAGTTGCGCGAGGCGAGCGAGGCGAAAACGCGGTTCTGGGTGAACATCAGCCATGAACTGCGCACTCCGATAAACGCGGTGGTCGCTCTTTCCCGACTGCTGCTCGCACCGGAATCCGAGCACCTGACCGCGGAGCAGAAACAGCAGATCGAACTCATCGCCTCCTCCGGGAACACGATGCTGTCGCTCGTCAGCGACCTGCTGGACGTCGCGAAAGCCGAATCCGGCCAGCTGGACATCCACAACGCGCCGGTCGATCTGCGGCTGCTGGTGGGACAGCTCAGCGGCATCATGCGCGGCACCTATCCCGGCGACGACGTCGCCCTGGTCGCCCCGGAGCCGACGAGCCTGCCCGTCATCACCACGGACGAGACGCTGCTGACGCGCATTCTGCGCAATCTGCTGTCCAATGCACTGAAGTTCACTGAACAGGGCGAAGTGCGCCTATCGGTCCACATCGACCGGACCGGGATGGAACCGGTCGTGCTGTTCACCGTCGCCGACACCGGAATCGGCATTCCGCGGGAAGAGCTCGGCCGGGTCTTCGAGGAGTTCTACCAGGTTCAGGGAAGGCACCAGAGCCGCCGGCCCGGCACCGGGCTGGGCCTGCCCTACGCGCACAAGCTCACCGAACTGCTGGGCGGCACCCTCACGCTCACCAGCACTCATGGCGTCGGTACGCGGGCAGAGGTACGGATACCGGACCGCACCGCCGTGCGGCAGGCGCCCGCACCGGAAGGGACCAGCGGTGATTGACGACACCCGGGACACGGCTCCGGCCACCATCTTGGTGATCGACGACAACGACACCAACCGCTACGTCCTGGCCAGCTGGCTGCGGCGCGCGGGACACGCGGTCCTCGAGGCGGGCAACGCGGGCGAGGGGTTCGCGCACCTCGCCGCCTCGGCGCCGGACATCGCGATCATCGACGTCCGGCTGCCCGACATGAGCGGCTTCGAGGTCAGCGAGCGCATCAAACGGGACCCGGCGACGGCGGACCTGCCCGTCATCCAGATCTCCGCCGCCGCGATCAGCCCCGAGGACCACGCGGAAGGCCTGCACCGGGGCGCGGACGCCTACCTCGACCAGCCCATCGACCCGGGTGAGCTGCTGGCCACCGTCACCGCCACCCTGCGCTACACCAGGGCCCGCCAGCGCGCCGAGCGGCTGGCCGCCCGGCTCATGGCGCTCAACCAGGCCACCCTGGAGGTCTACAGCGCCGTCGGCTTCCACTCCTTCGCCGTCGCCGCGACCGGCGGCGCGGCCCTCCTCCTCGACTGCGCGGCCAGCGCCGTCTTCCTCTCCCCGCAGGGCCAGGCCGTCCACAGCGTGGTCGCCGCCCCGCACGCCCCCGCACGCACGCTTCCCGTCCAGGCGGACCTCCTGGAGCGGCTGGCCTCCCACTGCCTGGGCGACGGGACCGGGGCGGCGATGGCGACCGTGCCCGAGGCGCACTGGAACGCGCTCTTCCCGGCCGACCACCTCCCCGGCGACATGGCCCTGGCGGTGGCCCGCACCAAGCGCGGACGGCCGCCCCTCTGCCTCGCGGTCTCCGCGGACGCCGTCACCGGCCCCGACGACCAGCAGCTCCTGCAGCAGCTCGTCCACGCCTGCGCCCTGGCCCTGGAAGCACTGCGCACCTACAACGAGGAGCACTCCCTGGCCCTCGCGCTGCAGCGCTCGTTCCTGCCCGGCAGCCTGCCGGTCGTCGAGGGCATCGACCTGGCCTACCGCTACCTTCCGGCCTCGGAGAACACCGAGATCGGCGGCGACTTCTACGAAGCCCTGGAGACCGACAACGGCCTGCTCCTGGCCATCGGGGACGTGGCGGGCCACTCCCTGGCCGCCGCCACGATCATGGGCGAGGTGCGGCACGCGCTACGCGCCTACGCCAGCGAGGGCCACCAGCCCCACCACATCCTCGACCGCCTCGAGACGCTGCTGGCCATTTCCCACCCGGCCATCACCGTCACCCTCTGCATCGTCCTCATCGAGCCCGGCGCCCGCCGCGTCCACATCGCCAACGCCGGCCACATCCCCCCGCTCGTGATCACCCGGGACGGCGAGGCCCACTTCCACATCCCGCACGGCCCGCTGCTCGGAATGCAGATCCCCCACCCGCGGCCCGAGACCCTGGACACCCCGCCCGGCACCCGCCTGGTCCTCATCACCGACGGCCTGGTCGAGGTCCGCGACGTCGACCTGGACACCTCCCTCGCCGAGTTCCGCGCCTCGGTCCTCGCCGGCCCCACCGACCCCGAAAGCCTCTGCGACCACCTGCTGAAGGCCTACGCGGAAGGCGGCGACGACGACATCGCCATCATCACCGCCACCCTCGCCTGACCCGGTCCCACCTCGGTGGCCGAGCCGACCGCCCGGGATCTCCCGGCCGCGTCCCAGGCCCGGGCGGTATCTCCTCTTCGTGCCGCAGCCCATCCGAGATCCGCAGGATTCCCTCGTGCGCAGCGGTCAGGCCTCGGGGGAGGAGGGGGCGGAGAGGGAGAGGAGAAGGCGTTCGGCGAGGGCGGTGAGGGTGTGGAGTTCGTCGGGGGTGAGGGGGGAGAACCAGTCGGCGAGGGCGGCGAAGTCGGCGGGGTCTCGGTCGCGCCAGTAGGCGTCGCCGGCCTCGGTGGCGACGAGGACGCGGCGGCGGCGGTCGGCGGGGTCGGGTTCGGTGCGCAGGAAGTCCTTGCGGGTGAGGGACGCGACGAGCTGGGCGGCGTTCTGGTGGGTGGTGCCCAGGGCGCGGGCGGCCTCGGTGACGGACGGGGCGTCCATCGCCTTCACGACGGTGAGCAGGGCGGCCTGCTGGGTGGTGAGGCCGTCCGGGCGGAGGCGCTCGTCCATCAGGGCGTGCAGCCGCTGGCCGGTCATCAGCAGGATGCGAAAGGCGCGCGCTGACGGGTCGAGGTCAGGGTCGAGGCCGAATGCGGCCTTCCGCGAAGGATCCATGACGCCTATGCTAGCGAAAAAGCGCAATATATTGCGGAAGAGGTCGCCATGATCTGTCTTCTCCCCAACTGCGGATACCTATCCGAGACGTCCAGGATGCTGGAGTTCCACAAGGCGCTGCGCGCACGCGGCGCGGACGTCCGGGTGGCCACGCACGGCGGCGTCCACGAGGACCTCCTCGCCGCGGCCGGTGTCGCCCACGACATCGTCGGACCCGGGATGAGCGCGCGGCGCAGCGCCGAGTTCGTCCGCTCGGGCCTGGGGCTGGGACCGCCCGGCCAGAGCATGTACACCGACGACGAGCTGCGGACCTACGTGCTCGCGGAGGCCGAGTACTTCCGCGAGCACGGCATCACCGTCGCGGTCACCGGGTTCACGCTCACCACGCTGCTGTCGACCCGGCTCGCCGGCGTCGGGCTCGTTACCGAGCACGCGGGAAGCTGGGTGCCGCCGGTCTTCGAACGCGGCCTGCTGCCCGTGCCGACCACCCGCCAGGGCCCGCCGCGTTTCATGCCCGGCTTCCTCGCCCGCCGGGCGGTCGCCCGCAGGCTGCCGTCCCTGCGGTACTACTGCTCGGGCTTCGACCGGATCGCCGCGGAACTCGGCGTCGAGCCCGTCCCGAGCATGCCCGCGCTGCTGCTCGGCGACCTGACGCTCGTCCCGGAGATCCCCGAGGTCGTCGGCATCCCGGACGAGGAGATGGCCGCCTGGCGTCCGGGCCGCGGCTACCGCCCGGACACGAGGCTGCACTACACCGGCCCGCTCTTCGCCCATCTCGACCTCCCGCTGCCCGACCGGGTCGAGAAGTTCCTCGACGCGCCGGGCCCCGTCGTGTACGCGGCGCTCACGTCCACCCCGCCGGAGCTCATCCGCCGTGTCGTCGGGGCGCTCGCGGCGGTCGACGCCCGCGTGCTGGTCGCGGCGACCGTCCACGACCTGGCCGATCTGGAGGACGAGCGCGTGATGGTCGAGTCCGTCCTGCCCAGCCACCTGGTCATGCCGCGGGCCGACCTCGCGATCGTGACCGCGGGCCAGGGCAGCCTGCAGACCGCGATGGCCGCCGGCACCCCCGCGATCGGCATCCCCCTCCACCTGGAACAGGACCTCAACGTCGTCCTCCTGGAACGCCTCGGCGCCTCCCGCCGCCTGGCCCCGGACGACGTCGTCCCGAAGCTCGCCGCCCTCACCCGCCGAATGCTCGCCGACGACTCCCACCGCCGCTCGGCCCGCCGAATCCAGCAGCGCTACGACGCCGTCGACGGCCCGGCCGCCGCCGCCGAGGCGATCCTCCAGTTCGCGGCCCGGCAGGGCGCCGGGACCTCGCTCCCGGAAGGGCACCGCTGATTTTCGGCCAACAGCCGGACCTGTACCGCGATGACTTGCCGGACTGACGACGGCCATCGGATCGTCCGACTTCCATGGGGGACTGTTGGAATGTGCTGTGAAGAAGTCGAATGACTCTCGGACTTCGGCCTCGGCCTTCTATGCGGTCGTGGTCATGACCGCGCGTGCTCTGCCAGAGAAGTAGAGGATTTGCTAAACTCGCACCGTGGAGGAGTGGGAGATCCGGGTCACCGACGAGTTCCTGGGCTGGATCAAGACGTTGGACGGCAAGTCCAAAGCCCAGGTGGTCGATGCCATCGACAGGCTGGCCGAAGGCGGTCCCGGTTTGGGGCGTCCGCTGGTCGACCGGTTGGAGGGCTCCCAGGTTCACAACCTGAAGGAACTGCGGCCGGGCTCGGCGGGCCGCTCCGAGGTGAGGATCGTCTTCGTCTTCGACCCGTGGAGGTCGGCGATCCTGCTGGTGGGCGGGGACAAGTCGGGAGACTGGTCGGGCTGGTACCGGCGGGCCATCCCGCGTGCTGAGGAGTTGTACGTCGAGTACGTGAAGGAACGAGAGGCCGAGGAGGGGCAGCGATGACGAACTTTCCCAAGTGGAGTGATGTGAGGGCAGGCATCGTCGCCGAGGCCGGTGGAGAGCAGGCCGTGGCCGAGGCCCGCAAGCGAAACCAGTCCTACGTCGACGGTCACCGGCTCGCCGAGCGTCGTACGGCGCTCGGTCTGACCCAGAGCGAGGTCGCCGAGCGGATGGGCGTCACCAAGGGCCGGGTCTCCCAGATAGAGCGCGGTGAGGTGTCGACCGTGGACGCCATCGCCCGCTACGTCCAGGCCCTTGGCGGCCATCTCCAGATCTCCGCGGTCTTCGGCGATGACCTGTATATTTTGCGCGGCACCGACACCGACGCCGCATGATCTGACACCCGGCAAAACCGGACCAGCCGTTGATCGCGCGCACCAGATCAACGGTTCCGGGGCGGAGCCCCGGTGGGCGGGACCCAGGAGTCTGTCCCATCAGCACCCGCATGAACGAGGGCATGGCCGCCCGGTGGGGCGGTCCCGGCGCGCGGGACTTGTGACGAGTTCCGCCGTCCGGCCCGGCTCGCACCGTTGAGGGGACTTCTTTCCGGATCCTCGAACCAGGGGACGGCGAACCGGAGGGGCGGGGCCGAGGTCTCACAGAGGCATGAGGACCTTCGCGGGGCAGCTATTGAGGTTCGCCTTGATAGAGGTGAGCGCGTGCGCGTTCGCGGTGGCGCTGTTCGCGGGCCTGGCCGCCGCGTCGGTCGTCCCGCTGCCGATCCCCCGCTACGACGCCCTGCTGCTCTACGCGATCGCCGTGACGGTGGTGTTCCGCCTGCTGCGGCTGGAATCGTCCCGGGAACTCCTGGTCATCGCCGGGTTCCACGTGGTCGGCCTCGCCTTCGAGCTGGCCAAGGTCAGGCTCGGCTCGTGGAGCTATCCCGAGGAGGCCTACACCAAGATCGGCGGCGTGCCGCTGTACAGCGGTTTCCTTTATGCCGCGGTAGGCAGCTACGTCTGCCGCGCCTGGCGCCTCTTCGACCTCCGCCTCGTCGCCTACCGGACCCGCACGACGGCCCTCGTCGCCACCGCCATCTACATCAACTTCATCGCCCACCACTGGTTCGTCGACCTCCGCGTCCCCCTGGCCCTCGCCCTGCTCCTGGCCACCTGGGGCACCGTCGTCCACTTCACCGTCGGCGAAGAGCGCTACCGCATGCCCCTGGCCCTCGCCCTTGCCCTCATCGGCTTCTTCCTGTGGGTCGCCGAGAACCTCGCCACCTACCTAGGCGCCTGGACCTACCCGGACCAGGCCGAGACCTGGCACCTCGTCCACCCCGCCAAGTTCGGCGCCTGGGCCCTCCTCGTCAGCGTCAGCTTCACCCAGGTCGCGGCCCTGAAAGCCCTCCAGGGCCGCCTCCACCACCCCACCACCACCGCCCACCCCCGCTGGGCCCTCCCCGTCAGCCGCCTCTCCCGCCCCGAACCGTCATCCACGCGGAACCGGACGGCCTCGTCGCCCCCGCGATCGAGCGGGCTTCCGACCGAGGGTGAAAGACGCCCCACCCCTCTCGCCTTCTTCGCCGACTCCTCCGGCCCCCTGACCTCCATCGGGAGGCACAACCGCGCCTGCACGCTGGAGCCGACCGGGCACCTGGGTGTCCGGCCCTCCCGGCGCCGGCTCGGCATCGCACTCGAACGAGCGGAACAAGGCCCACGTCGGCAACGCAAGACCTGAACCAGACGTGGCCGCCTCCGCCCGTGATCACGTGGCGGGCGTGGCTCGCTTCATGCGCAGCCGACCGACGCCGGTATCGACAGAGAGCCGCTTCAAGTCGCCTTGAAGTGATCGGTGCGATGTCGGTACCAAGGGAGTTCGGGTGAAGGCGACATACCTGGCACCGGCTGACATGGGGAAGCATCGCCTTTAGAGTGGGTGGATAGCCACCGCTGAACCGCTGGTGAGGAGGGGAGGAGATCATGGGCACCGCGTCCAGTCGGCCGCTGTCTTCTCACCGTCCTGAGCCTGAGCATCCCCTGAGGACCATGAGGGAGATCAGGGAATCCCTGCCAGAGGAGCAGCGCGAGCACTTCGACGCCGAACTCGCCGACACCGACCTCGACGCTCTGCCCGCCGTCCTCCAACGTTGGGCCGTCATGGCGAACGATGGTTTCCTGGATTTCCTCCTCTCCGCACCGTTTGAGGGATTGGAGTTCGGCGAGCGTTCCTATGACGACGCCGCGAGCGGCCAGTGATCTAACTCCTCGACACGAACGTGCGGCAGAACTCACCACTCGCCCACGTCCGTCTCCCGCCGTCGTGGCCTGGGCTCGTTCTGTCCCTGCCCGAGCATCTTCCTGAGCGTCGTGACACTCGCCGAGATCGAACTGGACATCTCCACCGCCTCGGATCCCGACCGCCGCGCCGCCTTCGAACGGATGCTGGCCGACATCAGGCACGAATATAGAGACCGAATCGCTCCCATCGGGGAATCAGAGGCTCTTGCTTACCTGACGATCCACAAGCGCCTGAAGAGTTCCGGGACGCCATCGACCCGCCGGACGCTCTGATCGCCGCCACGGCACTCGCCAACGGCTGGACTCTGGTGAGTCGAAACACCAAGCACCTCACCCGGACCGAGACCCTTCTCATCAATCCCTGGAACCACGACTCATAGGTCATCCGAAGGGGGGATTCCGCTTCCGTAGACACTCCAACCAGCAGGAGCGTATTGAAGGGGAAACTCACTCGGCGAAATCGCCACATACGAGTCCCGTGCGAGCGGCTTCATCGAAGCCGCCGCCCGCTTGCTCGACTGAATCGGTGTCACCTTCGGTCACGTCCCTTCTGGATTGCTCGCCGCGCCGATCGTCGCTTTTCAACCGAGATGGGTACCGGCCGCTGTTGATCGCCGGTTGGAGCCTCGATCGCCTCCGGACGGCTGGAGCGAGGCGACACGGGCCGTCAGGCCCGGAGAGCCTCGCTGGTACGACCGAGATACTCGAACGGGGAAGAGCAGAGGTCCTTGGACGGGGGAGGACACCGATTCTGGAAGGTGGGGAGTGGGAGGGGCGGAGCCTCTCGCCTGGGTCTGGGGCGGAGCCCCAGTGAGCAGAGCCCCGAGCGTAGCGAGGGACCGAGAGTGTGGGGCGGCGGGATCAGGCCCGGGTTCAGGGTGGGCCGGCTCGTCGGGTCGGCCGTCCGAGGAGTCGGAATCCCGTTGTCACTCAGAAAAACACTCAGGGCCGTGATCGATTTCTCGATCACGGCCCTGTACTGGTCGGGGTGGCGGGATTCGAACCCACGGCCTCTTCGTCCCGAACTATCGGCGGCCCCAAGGTCAGACCCTCGCCGCGCTGGTCGGGACGTGTGCTGATGTGCGTTCAGGACAGGCGTTGTGCGGCGGTGTTGCTGTACTTCCGTGCTGTACAGGCTCCACCGCGCAACCCCACACAGCACCCAAGCGCTAACGGCGATCGTCTTGAACACCAGTCGGCGACCGTCCGCTTTTCAGGAGTAGTGATCATCACGGCGCAGCGCTGTCGGCCGAAGCCGGGCGGTGCTCAATGTGCGCCGGTGGTTGTCGGTAGTGGCGGACGTTGCCGCTCGCCTTGATTTGTGGATCACGGCCATTCGATGCGGAGTAGGCATACCGTGCGCTGTTCTTCCAGTACGAGGTATGTGGCGAGGCCGCGTTCGCCGAACGTGTGGATGAGCATGTTCGCCCTGGGGTTGGCCGGATTGAACGGTTGCCCGCTCCAGGGTGCGGTCTCCAGCCCAGATGCCTGAGTCCGGGAACGAACTGCGAGGCTGGCGACCGCGAGGCTCGCTTGGGCGCGGCTATCGGCGGTGCGCCGGTAGCGGCAGGAGGTCCGGCTCGACCCAGCCGGTACGGGCGGCCGCAGTGGCTAGCGTGGACGAGCGGTAGTGGTGAGTGAGCAGCCGCTTGTCCAGCAACTGCGGGTACCGGTCGACGAAGGCGGTGAAGTCGTCGCCGGTGTCGTCCACGGCGTGATATCCGACCAGCTCGACCCAGGCCCGGCTGACCGAGGCGTGGAACTTGTGGGGCGCGCCTGCGTACCGGGCGGTGCGCTGGATGCCCTCGCTGACGAGGGTGATGGCCGCGGGCGTGCCGTACCGGCGTACGGCGAGCCAGGCGAGGTGGATGTGCTGTCGGTGGCCGAATTGGTCGGCCTGGGTCATGACCTCCGCCATCAGGGCGTCGAAGTTGTCGTGGCTCATGTCCCCAGCTCCGTCAGCGCTTGCAGTACGGCTCGCGCGCTGGCGAGCGAGTCGGGGGGCAGGTCGGTGAGCGCGCGCTTTTCCACGGCACGCAGCGTTCGGTGGATCTGCGCGGCCGTGTGCGCGCCGTCGGCGGTCAGCTCGATGAGGACCGCTCGGCGGTCGCCAGGGCGGGGACTTCGGGTGATGAGCCCTCGCCGCTCCAGTCGGTCGAGTACGCCGGTCAGCGTGGTCGGCCGGCTGCCGACTGCGGCGCCGAGCTGCGACACGGTCCGGGCGGCCCCGTCGGCCAGGTTGCCCAGCGCGTTGAGCTCCGAGGGCGTCAGGTCCAGGTCGACCAGCTCGGCCGCGAGCACCTGGAGCGTGGCGTGTGTTGCGCGTTGAAGCTCAAGTATCACGGATTCGTATTGCACATTTTCGGATAATACTGATCCGTGGTGTTGCGGTCAACGTGGTTCGGCTGCGTGGTACGTCGCCGGGTGCGCGGCCGAGGCTCGCAGGCGGGTCAGCGCTGAGCCGGTGATGCGCTCGTCGCGCTCCAGGACGACAGCGCGAGGCGGGTTCGGCAGAAGGACCAAGAGCAGAGTAAGGAGGCGGCCGGGGGAGAGTGGACGGATCGCGGGCTCGTCTTCACGGGCCGTCAGGGCGCCCCGATCGACCCGAGGACGTTCACCGGCGGTTCGATGCCCGATGCCTCAAGTCGGGTGTCCGGCGGATCAAGGTCCACGACACCCGGCACACCTGCGCGACCCTCCTCGCCGCCCTCGACGTCCACCCGCGCGTGGCAATGCGGATCTTGAGGCATGCCCAGATCGACGTGACCATGGAGGTCTACACGGAGGCTTCCGACGAGAAGACCCGGCGGGCCCTCAAGCGGCTGAGGAGGCGGCTCGACTTGAAGTAGCCGTTGCTGTACTTCGCTGCTGTACAGAGATCAAAAAGCCCCCTTCCGCGATCGGAAGGGGGCTTTGAGCTGGTCGGGGTGGCGGGATTCGAACCCACGGCCTCTTCGTCCCGAACGAAGCGCGCTACCAAGCTGCGCTACACCCCGGTGTTCGGGGACCTTGCGGTCTCCGGCACCTCGGTGAGTCTACAGGACGTTGGGGGGTGACCGGGAATCGGTTTCGGGGTACCGGGGTCAGGTGAGGCGGGGGGTGAGGGTGAGGAGGGTGGCCTCGGGGGGGCAGCAGAAGCGGAAGGGGGCCTTGGGGGAGGTGCCGAGGCCGGCGCTGATGTGGAGCCAGGAGTCCTGGTGGCGGTGCAGGCCCTTGACGCGTTCGCGTTCGATGCCGCAGTTGGTGGCGAGGGCGCCGTAGAAGGGGGCGCAGACCTGGCCGCCGTGGGTGTGGCCGGCGAGGAGGAGCTGGTAGCCGTCGTCGGCGAAGCGGTCGAGGTTGCGGGGCTCGGGGCTGTGCGTGACGCCGATCGTCAGGTCGGCGAGGGGGTCGACGGGGCCGGCGATCCTGTCGTAGTCGTCCAGGCCTATGTGGGAGTCGTTGATCCCGGCGAACTCGACGTCCAGGCCGGCGATCTTCAGGCGGCCCATGCGGTTGTTGAGGTCCAGCCAGCCGGCGGACTTCAGGGCGGCGCCGAGCTCCTTGTAGGGGAGGTCGGGGGTGCGGCTGCGGGCGGCGTAGTCGGACTGGGAGGTGCGCCAGACGTAGCGGGCCGGGTTCTTCAGGACGGGGGAGAACATGTCGTTGGAGCCGTACACGAAGACGCCGGGACGGTCCAGGAGGGGGCCCAGGAGCTCCAGGAACGGGCCGATGGCGTCCCGGTGGGAGATCGAGTCGCCGGTGTTGACGACGAGGTCGGGCTCCAGGGTGTCCAGGGCGCGGACCCAGTGGATCATGCGGGTGCGGGACGGCGTCAGATGCGTGTCCGAGATGTGGAGGATCTTCACGGGGTGGGTCCCGGGCTTCAACACGGGTACCTCGTGGCGCCGCAGGCGGAACCAGTTGCGCTCGATGACCGAGGCATAGGCGAAGGTGGCAGTGCCGGCGCCGAGAAGGCCCAGAGGGACCGCGAGAAGCTTCCGCATTCTCCCCATGCTGCCAGACGGCCGGAGGTGACCGGGTTAAACGAGGTGATCTGTCCGGCCGCGAGGGGCATGATGAGGACATGTTGAAGGAGAAGCTGGAAGCCGACCTCATCGCGGCCCTGAAGTCGCATGACGAGGTGCGCAAGCGCACGCTGCGGATGGTGCTGGCTGCCGTGACGAACGAGGAGAAGTCCGGGAAGTCCGAGCGGGAGCTCAGCGACGACGAGATCTTCAAGGTGCTGGCGCGGGAGGCCAAAAAGCGCCGCGAGGCCGCCGAGGCGTTCGAGAAGGGCGGCCGGGACGCGCAGGCGGCGGCCGAGCGCGAGGAGGGCGTCGTGCTGGACGGCTACCTGCCCCAGCAGCTGACGGACACCGAGCTCGCCGGGATCGTCAGCGCCGCGATCGCCGAGTCCGGGGCGGAGGGCCCTCGCGCGATGGGCGCCGTCATGAAGATCGTCAACCCGCGGGTGGCCGGTCGCGCCGAGGGCGGCAGGGTCGCCGCCGAGGTCAAGAGGCAGCTGGCCTGACGAGGCGCAGAAGGGCCCCTCCCGGCTTCCGGGAGGGGCCCTTTTCATCTGTCAGAGGAGCGCGGTCAGCGCCTGGGGCCGCCGCCCTTGCCCGCGCTCACGTAGAGCGTGACCACGGAGCCCTCGTCCGCCGAGCCGCTCGGCGAGGTCCGTGCGACGGTGCCGCGGCGGGCCTTGGACCTGATGGGCTTGGCGGCGACCCGGACGTCGAACCCGGCGCTGCGCAGGATGTGCGTGGCCTGGTCGACCGGCTTGCCGATCACGTTCGGGAGCCCCTTGCGCTTGACGTCGCCGAAGTCCCGCGTCGGGCGCCGGAACTGCTGGACGGGCTCGCCCGCCAGCGCGTTCACCATCGTCCGCTGCCAAACCGGGCCGGGGATCGTCGCGCCGTAGACGCCCGTCACGGGGTACTGCACGCCGCTCCGGTAGTCCCAGTAGGCGGTCGCGGAGGCGAGGTCGGGGGTGTATCCGGCGAACACCGCGCAGGCGTAGTTCTCGCAGGTGCCGGTCTTGGCGGCGGCGGGTCGTCCGATGCCGAGGCCCCGGCCGGTGCCGTTCGTCAGCACGCCCTGGAGGATCATCGTGGCGGCGTCCGCGACCTGCTCGTCGACGACCTGCTCGCACTTGACGCCGGGGATCGCGACCTTCGCGCCCTTGGGGTCGACGATGCTGGTGATGACGTTCGGCGCGCAGTAGTTGCCGCGCGCCGCGATGCCCGCGTACGCCGCGGCCAGGTGGACCACGTCGATCGGGTTGACGCCGAGCACCTGCGACGGGGTGGGCTCCAGCGGCGACCCGTTGGTGCGCTTCATGCCGAACTTCTCGGCCATCTTGACGGCGTTGCAGACGCCGACCGTCTTCTGCAGCTGCGCGTAGTAGGTGTTGACCGACAGCCAGGTACCGTTCTTCATGTTGAACGTGCCAGCCTCGGAGTCGCTGGCGTTGCTCAGCGTCCAGCTGCCGCCGCCTATCCGGCCGGTCGGCGACGGGGCGTAGGGGCAGTCCTCGTAGCCGCTCACCGTCGTGGTGGCCGGTGAGGTGTAGGACGTCGAGATGGGCAGGCCCTGCTTGAGCGCCTCCAGCATGGTGAACGTCTTGAAGGTGGAGCCCGCGTCCACGCCGTAGACGCTGCCGCCGTGCGCCTCGTCCGCCGGGAGGTTGATGGTCGTCTCACCGGGTCCGTTGCCGTACTTCTTGCTGGTGGCGATGGCCAGGATCTTGCCGGTGCCGGGCTGCACGACGGCGTTGACGTTCACCCGCGTGCTCTTGGGCGTCGTCGCGTACTTGACGGCGGAGTCCGCTGCCTTCTGCACCTTCGGGTCGAGCGTCGTGTAGATCTTGTAGCCGCCGCGCAGGAGCTGCTTGCGCGCGATCTCCCACCGGCTCTGCTGCTCTTCCTCGGTCTTGGGCTTCTCCTCGCCCATGAGGAAGTCGATCGCCTCGTAGTAGACGTACGCGCAGAAGTTCGGGTACCTGCTGCTCTCGCAGCCGCCCTTCGGCTTGTACTCCTTCAGCACGAGCTTCGTCGCCTTGGCGGTGTCGGCCTCGGCGGCGGTGACGGTGCCCAGCTGCTGCATCCGGTCCAGGACGGTGTTGCGCCGCAGAAGGGCGGCCTCCGGGTCGAGCGTGGGGTCGTACGCGTACGGGTTCTTCGTGAGGCCCGCGAGGGTCGCGGCCTCCTCCAGCGTGAGGTCGACGGCGTTCTTGCTGAAGTACCGCTTGGAGGCGGCCTGGATGCCGTAGGCGCCGGCGCCGAAGTAGGCGATGTTCAGGTAGTCCCGCAGAATCTCGTTCTTGGACATCGTCTGTTCCAGCTGGATGGCCAGGCGGAGTTCGCGGAGCTTGCGGGAGACGGTGGGGGCCGTGGCCTCCTTGTAGCCCTCTTCGGTCGTCGCGTTGTTGAGCAGCATGTTCTTGGCGAGCTGCTGGGTCAGCGTCGACCCGCCCTCGACGGTGCCGCCGGAGGAGGCGTTGCGGCTCAGTGCGCGGAGCGTTCCCTTGAGGTCGAGCGGGCCGTGGTGGTAGAAGCGCGCGTCCTCGATCGCGATGATCGCCTTCTGCATGATGGGCGCGACCTTGTCGAGCGTGGTGTTCTCGCGGTACTCGTCGAAGAACGCCGCGATGACCTTGCCGTCCGAGCCGTACACGACGGTCCGCTCCGCGGGGTCGCGGGTGATCTTCGCCACGTCCATGTTCATGAAGCCGTCGGCGGTGTCACGCGCGGTGAGACTCACGCCTCCGACGCTCGGGAGTGCTATCAGCGCGACCAGGACTCCGGCGATCAGACTGGTGGCGAGCAGCCGAAGCAGTGTGGAGACGGACGCTTTCCGGTCGCGTGAGGAAGACAGCACGGAGCTAAGGTACCCGTAACCGCACCCGAGGCTGTCCGTTAAGGGGGTCTGTCACCCCGAACCTCCATTACTTAGAAATATCGTTACAGTCCCTCCTCGCTCACTGTGCGTGCTGGGTGAGACGTGCGCGACGCTCCCTCTCGGCAGGTCGGAGGTGACGGGTGTCGTGGACACCACGCCGTTCAGTCCGGCCTGCCGGAGCACCGTCATCGCGGTCCCCAGCGATGTTCTGCGCAATTCGGGCACGGTGACGAGCGGCTGGTAGGTCCGGTGCACCGCGCTGAGGCCGGAGGACCAGATATCCGCCGGTATTCCGGCGCCGTAGACGCCGTAGACGGGGTACTTGAAGCCTCCCCGGTAATCCCAGTAAGCGACGGCGGCCGACAGGTTGCGCGAGATCCCGGCGAACACGGCGCACGAGAAGTTCTCGCATGTCCCCGTCTTGCCCGCCACGCTCCCGGACGGCTTGCCGACGCTGGCTGCGGTGCCTTTCGACTCGAAGACGGAACGCATGATGTCGTACGTGGTGTCCGCCGTATGACGTGCGACGACCTGCTTGCACTCGTTCTTGGGCAGCGCGAGTTTCCTGCCGTTCGGGTCGGTGACCTCCAGAAGGGCGACCGGCGGGCAGTAGACGCCGTGGTTGGCGATGCCCGCATACGCCGCGGCCAGATGCACCATGTCGATTTCGTTGCTGCCGAGGACCTGTGATGGCACTTCCTGCAGCGGCCCGCCGTCGGCGCGCTTCATGCCGAAGCGATGAGCCATCTTCACCGCGCTGCAGATGCCTATCTTGTGCTGCAGCTTCGCGTAGAAGGTGTTCACCGACTGCGCCGTCCCCGTACGCAGGTCGAACTTGCCGGACTCGCTCTCATGGGAGTTCTTCACGTTCCAGGGAGGCAGGAGCCTGTCCTTGCAGTCGCGGTATCCGCTGACCGTGGTCGAGCCGGGCGCGTGGAAGCTCGTCTTGACCGGGAGTCCCTTCTCCAGCGCGGCGAGGAGGGTGAATATCTTGAAGGTGGAGCCCGCGGACACGCCGACTCCGCCGCCGTGCTCCATGTCCGCCGCGAGATTCAGCGTCGTGCGGGGCTTCTTGAAGCCGAACCGCTTGGACGTGGCCAGTGTCTTCAGATGCCCCGTGCCCACCTCGACGAGGGCCTGGGCCGCCACTTTGGCGGAGTCGTGGGACGTACGGGCGCTGAGAGCGCGCTGCACTCCCTGCTGGCCCTTCCAGTCGAGGGTCGTCCGGATCTGGTAGCCGCCCCGCTGGAGCTGCGCGTTGGCCTCGCGTGCTTTCTTCGGGTCGCCCTTGGAGAGGAGCTTGACCATCTCGCTGCGCACGTACATGCAGTAGAAGGGCGCCTTGCTGATGCTGCAACCACCGCGTATGGGCCGTGGTTTCAGCCGCAGGGGCGCGGCGGAGAGCTGACCCTTCTCCTGCGCCGTGATGAGCTTCAGCTCGGCCATCCGCGTCAGCACGGTGTCGCGCCGTTCCCTGGCGGCCTGCGGATGCAGGATCGGGTCGTACGCGTACGGGTTCTTGGTGATGCCGGCGAGCAGCGCGGACTCGGGCAGCGTGAGCTGTGACGCGGGTTTGCCGAAGTACCGAAGGGACGCGGCCTGGACGCCGTACGCCCCGGCGCCGAAGTAGGCGATGTTCAGGTAGCCCTCGAAGATCCGGTCCTTGGACATCGTCTGTTCGAGGTGCAGCGCGTGCCTCAGCTCGCGGATCTTGCGGAAGACGGTGGGCGCGGTGACCCGCTGCTTCTCCGCTTCCGTGCGCGCGTTGGCGAGCAGGAGGTTCTTCGCGTACTGCTGCGTCAGCGACGAACCCCCCTCACGGATCTCTCCCGTGGAGGTGTTGCGCATCAGGGCGCGCATGGTGCCCTTCAGGTCCAGGGCCCCGTGCTCGTAGAAGCGCGCGTCCTCGACGGCGAGGATCGTCTTCTGCATGATGGGCGAGACCTGGTCGAGCCGTACGGGCCGACGGTACTCGTCGAAGAACGCGGCTATCTCGTGACCGTCCGCGGCGTACATGGTGGACCTGACCGGCGGACTCTGCGTGATCTTCTGGACGTCCATGTTCTGGAAGTCCGACGCCATCTTCTTGGCGCCCAGCCCCACCATCAGCAGTCCGGGGAGCAGCAGCATCGCCAGCAGGCCTCCCGCGGTGGCCCCCGCCGCGGCCAGCCTTCCCGCCAGGTGCCGCCTGCTCTCCCGCCGATCCCCCGATTCGACCATGTTGATCTAGCTACCCAGCGTAGGCTCACGTTACGCGGTGAACCGCGCACCCTAGCAGTGACTAGTCATCATGTCGGCCATGGCCTCTGTGGGCTATATCGAGAATGGGCCCTCTGGGGACTGTTTAAACGCCCCAGGCTTCCGTAAGTTTCTCCCCACGGCTTTTGTTTGGCGGCCTGACGCCCGCGCCCGTCTGGCCAAGTAGCGCACAACTACACAAGACCCTAGGGGAGTGGGGCCAAGATGTGGATCACTGATTGGACCGCCCGTGCCGCCTGCCGTAACGCGGACCCGGACGCGCTGTTCGTTCAGGGCGCGGCTCAGAATCGCGCCAAGCTCATCTGCAGGGGGTGCCCGGTGCGAACCGAGTGCCTGGCAGACGCGCTGGACAACAAGATCGAGTTCGGTGTCTGGGGAGGCATGACGGAACGCGAGCGGCGGGCACTGCTGCGCCGCAAGCCCGGCGTCACCTCGTGGCGCGAGCTGCTGGAGACGGCGAAGGAAGAGTACGAACGCTCATCCGACGACGAGGACGAATTGGTCGCCAGCTGACCTATCGACATGACCACCCCCGGGGTACAAGATTCGTACCCCGGGGGTGTCGTGTCTAAAATGTCAGGCTGCCGGGTGGCCGGATGCGGCCAGGGAACCGCCGACCAGCCGGAGCCCGTCGAGATCGTGCACGTCCTCCGCCTGCACCGGGACGGTGGTCACCGGCACGGTCGGGTTGGCCGAGGCGAAGTGGCCGCGCAACCGCTCCTGTCGGGCGGCGAGCTGCATGCGCTCGGCGTGCAGACGCAGGAGCGAGGCGGTGAGCGGATGGTCGCCGCGCTCGTCCAGCGTCTCGGCCGCGGCCAGGCTGCGGGCGGACGAGAGGCCGCTCGCGCTCGACTGGGCCATCCGGTTGACGACCAGCCCGGCCAGCGGCATGCGCTCGGACTTCAGGCGGTCGACGAAGTACGACGCCTCACGCAGGGCGTCGGGCTCCGGAGCGGCGATGACCAGGAACGCCGTGCCGGGGGACTTCAACAGCTCGTACGTCTTCTCCGCGCGCTCGCGGAAACCGCCGAAGACGGTGTCGAAGGCGGTCACGAACGTCGAGACGTCCTTCAGGAGCTGGCCGCCCAGCACCTTGGTGATCGTGTTGGTGACCATGCTGAAGCCGGCCGAGAACACCTTCATGCCCAGCCGCCCGCCCGCCTTGGCCGGGGCGAGTAGCAGCCTGATGAAGCGCCCGTCCAGGAAGCGGCCCATCCGCTCGGGGGCGTCCAGGAAGTCCAGGGCGTTCCGTGACGGAGGGGTGTCGACGATGATGAGGTCCCAGGCGTTCGAGCGGTGCAGCTGGCCGAGCTTCTCCATCGCCATGTACTCCTGCGTCCCGGAGAAGGACGAGGACAGCGACTGGTAGAAGGGGTTGGCCAGGATCAGCTTGGCCCGGTCGGGGTCGGAGTGCGCCTCGATGATCTCGTCGAAGGTGCGCTTCATGTCGAGCATCATGGCGTGCAGCTCGCCGTCGCCCCGGACGCCCTCGATCTTGCGCGGGCTGTTGTCCAGTTCGCTCAGGCCCATCGACTGGGCGAGCCGCCGGGCCGGGTCGACCGTCAGGACGACGACGTCGCGCCCCCTGTCGGCGGCGCGCAGCCCGAGGGAGGCGGCGGTCGTCGTCTTGCCGACGCCGCCGGCGCCGCAGCACACGATGATCCGGGTGCGCCGGTCGTCGATCAGCGCGTCGATGTCGAGTTTCTTCACGCCGCTCCTTGGTCGCGCAGGGCTTGGGCGAGGTCGTACAGGCAGGCCAGGTCCATGCCGTCGGGCAGGAACGGCAGGTCGTATCGGGGCTCGTGGGTGATGCGCGCCTTCTCCCGCTGCTCCAGCGCGGTGCGCTGGGCGTGCTCGGCGGCCTCGGCGGCCAGCACCGCGGCGTACTCGCCGGCGTTCTGCTCCAGCCCGGACGCCTTGAGCCCGCGGACGATCTCGTCCTGGTCGAGCTCGCCGCGGCCGGCCGCGGCGAGGTCCTCGGGAGTCAGGACGGCGGGGCGCTCCATGTTCACGATGACGCCGCCGACGCTGATGCCGGTCTCCTTCAGGTCATGGATGCCGTCCAGGGTCTCCTGCACGGGCATCTCCTCCAGCAGCGTCACGAAATGGACGACCGTCTGCGGGGAGCGGATGACGCTCATGACGAGGTCGCCGTGGTTGCGCACGGGGCCGACCTTGGCCAGGTTCGACACCTCGTCGCTGACGTTGAGGAACTTGCTGATCCGCCCGGTGGGGGGAGCGTCCATGACGATGGCGTCGTACTTGAACTTGTTGTTCTTCTCGCGGCGGCGCACGGACTCGCTCACCTTGCCGGTGAGGATCACGTCGCGCAGGCCGGGCGCGATGGTCGTGACGAAGTCGATGACGCCCAGCTTGGTCAGGGCTTTGCCGGCGCGCCGGAGGTTGTAGAACATCTCGAGGTACTCGATGAGCGCCTCTTCGGTGTCGATGGCCAGGGCGAAGACCTCGCCGCCGTCCGGTGCGACGGCCACCTTGCGTTCCTCGTACGGCAGCGGGGGCACGTCGAAGAGCTGAGCGATGCCCTGCCTGCCCTCGACCTCCACGAGCAGCACCTTCCCGCCGCCCGCGGCGAGGGCGAGTGCCAGAGCCGCGGCGACCGTGGTCTTGCCGGTGCCGCCCTTGCCCGTGACAACGTGGAGCCGGACGCCGTCCCAGTGGGTATCTTTCGCGCTCACACTTCGAGGTTATCGTTCGCCTCGCAAAGAGCTCTCGTGCGCCCATAAGTAATTCCTGACACGCTTTTCGCGGCCTAGGGTGGAACCAGGACGAGGCATATCAAGGTCTGATATGGCAGAGTCCGCCGCCAACGAGAGGTGCTCGTCATGGAAGCACTCGTCATCCTGCTGGCCGTCGTCGTCTTCCTCCTGCTGGTAGCCGCCGCCACGGGCGTCCGGGTCGTCCAGGAGTGGGAGCGGGGAATCGTCTTCCGGTTCGGCCAGATCCAAAGACAGGGCCCCCAGGGCCCGGCGCTGGTGCGCACGCCCGGCCTCACCCTGATCGTCCCGCTGGTCGACCGGCTGCAGAAGGTCAACATGCAGACCGTGGCGATGGGCGTGCCCGGTCAGGACGGCATCACCTCCGACAACGTGTCCGTGCGGGTGGACGCGGTCGTCTACTTCCGGGTGATCGACCCTGGCAAGGCCATCGTGAACATCCAGAACTACGTGTACGCCATCTCCCAGGTCGCCCAGACGTCGCTCCGCTCGGTGATCGGCAAGGCGGAGATGCAGGACCTGCTGGCCGAACGGAACAAGATCAACGCCGAGCTGCGGACGATCATGGACGAGATGACCGAGGGACCGTGGGGCGTGCGGATCGAGCGGGTCGAGATCAAGGACGTGTCGCTGCCCGAGGGCATGAAGCGCTCGATGGCCCGGACGGCTGAGGCCGAGCGGGAGCGCCGTGCCCGGATCATCACCGCCGACGGCGAGTACCAGGCGTCCAAGCGGCTGGCCGCCGCCGCGCACGAGCTGTCCAAGGACCCGGCCTCACTCCAGCTGCGGCTGCTGCAGACCGTCACCGATGTGGCGGCCGAGAAGAACAGCACGCTGATCATGCCGCTTCCGGTGGAGCTGCTGCGCTTCTTCGACAAGGCGGCGGGCCCGGCGGAGGAGCCCGCGTCCGGGGCCGCGGAGATCGAGGAGCCCCCGGCGCTGGAGGAGGCGATCGAGAGCGTCCCCGAGGTCCCCGAGGTGACGCCCGTCGAGTCGCCCGCGGACCGCGCCGTCGCCCAGGCCGACCCCGCCGTCCACAGGCAGGGAGAAGTCTGAGCCGCGGATCTTCTACGCTTGGCGCATGACCAAGTGGGAGTACGCGACAGCACCTCTGTTGATTCACGCGACCAAGCAGATTCTCGACAACTGGGGCCAGGACGGCTGGGAGCTGGTCCAGGTGATCCCCGGACCGCAGGGCGGCGACACGCTCGTGGCCTACTTCAAGCGGCCGCTGGCATGAGCGCCGTCGCGGCGAGGCTGAGGGAGCTCGGCCTGGAGCTGCCCGAGGTGGCCAAGCCGGTGGCGGCGTACGTCCCCGCGATCCGGAGCGGATCCCACGTGTACACCTCCGGCCAGCTCCCCTTCGTGGACGGGAGGCTGCCGGAGGCCGGCAAGGTCGGCGGCTCGGTGAGCCTGGAGCGGGCGATCGAGCTGGCGGAGATCTGCGCGCTGAACGCGATCGCGGCCCTGGGCACCCAGGTGGACCTCGACGACGTCGTGCGGATCGTCAAGGTCGTCGGGTTCGTGGCGAGCGCTCCGGGCTTCACCGCGCAGCCCGCGGTGGTCAACGGGGCCAGCGAGCTGCTGGGCCGGGTGTTCGGCGAGGCCGGGACGCACGCGCGCAGCGCCGTCGGGGTGGCGGTCCTGCCGCTGGACTCGCCGGTCGAGGTGGAGCTGATCGCCGAGGTCCGGTGAGCCGGTGATCCGGTGATTCTTGACTTATCAGGTGCATTACGCACACATTGACCGGATGAACGGACTCAGACTTCCCGAGGAGTTCCTGGAGCGCATCCGGGACTACGAAGCCGGCCGGGCGCAGCCGCCGGTCCCCAAGCACGCCTCCACCGTGATGCTGCTGCGGGACCGGGACGGGCGGCTGGAGGTCTTCATGCTCCGCCGGGTCTCCTCCATGGCCTTCGCCCCGGGGGCGTACGTGTTCCCCGGCGGCGGGGTGGACCCCCGGGACTCCGAGTACGACCAGCCCGGCGCCGACTGGGACGCCTGGGGCGAGGCCTTCGGGGCGGACGCCCGGGTGGCGCGGGAGCTGGTCTGCGCCGCCGTCCGGGAGACGTTCGAGGAGGCGCACGTCCTGCTGGCGGGCCCCTCCTCGGACGAGATCGTCGCGGACACCGCGCCGTTCGAGGCCGACAGGCTGGCCCTGCTGGACCGCAGCCAGTCCCTCGCGGGCCTCCTGGAGGAGCACGGTCTCGTCCTGAGGGCCGACCTGCTGCGCCCGTGGGGCCACTGGATCACGCCGACGGTCGAGACGAAGCGGTACGACACCAGGTTCTTCGTCGCGGCCCTGCCGGAGGGCCAGCGGGCGCTGGACGTCAGCACCGAGGCCGACACCGTGGTGTGGATCCGGCCGGAGGACGCGCTGGACCAGGTGAAGGCCGGCGAGATGTTCATGCTGCCGCCGACGCTGGCGATGCTGAACGACCTCCTGCCGTTCGGCTCGGTCGCCGAGGTGCTCTCCCACGAGCGGAGATTCACCGCGCACGAACCCACCGCCGAGATCGTCGACGGCGTTCCGTATCTTGTGCTCCCAGACGAAGCCGCGCACCAGTATGGGGCCTGATGGGTATTTCACTGCGTGAGATCACGATGGCGAGGAGGTTCCTCGCCGACCCCGCCGCGTCCCTGGTGATGATGGGCTCGCGCGGCGGGGTGGTCGGCCGGCTGGCCGCCCGGAAGCTCCCCCCGGCGGCGGTCGGGGGGACCGAACGGGCCACCGCCTTGCGCGCCCCCAACCCCTCTCCGATGACCCTGGAGGGGACGAATACCTGGATCCTCGCCGAGCCGGGCGCGCGCCGGGCCGTCGTGGTGGACCCGGGCCCCAACGACGGGCCGCACCTGCGCAAGGTGCTGAAGGCCGTCCGGGAACGCGGCATGGAGGTGGGCCAGGTCCTGCTCACCCACGGCCACCACGACCACGCCGCGGGCGCGAAGAGGTTCGGCCGGCTGGCCAAGGCCCCCGTCCGCGCCCTCGACCCGCGGCACCGCCACGGCGGCGAGGGGCTCACCGAGGGCGACGTCGTCGAGGTCGACGGGCTCGAGGTCCGCGTCTGGGGCACGCCGGGGCACACCGACGACTCCCTGTGCTTCTGGCTGCCCGGCGACCAGGCCGTCCTCACCGGCGACACCGTTCTGGGCTACGGCACCACCATCGTCAGCAGCCTCGGCGACTACCTGGACTCCCTGGAAAGACTCCGCACCCATTCCGCCGAGAACGGTGTAGGGCACATCCTTCCCGGCCACGGCCCCGTCCTGCAGGACCCGGTCAAGGCCCTCGAGGGCTACCTCACCCACCGCCGCGCCCGCCTCAAGCAGGTCCAGGACGCCATGGATGCCGGAGCCTCCACTCCCCGCGAGGTCGTGGAGGTCGTCTACGCCGACGTTGACAGGGCCCTCTGGCCCGCCGCGGAATGGTCGGTGCAGGCGCAGATGGAGTACCTCCGCGGCCGCTGACGTCCAAGCCCGTCGCGATCATCGGACGGGGAGCTCCCGCCCGATCCTCGCCCGGGCAGTGATCGGCGATCTCTGAGCTCCGGGGGCCCGGGCGAGAGCATGCCGAAGCGGCCTCGGGGGGCCGGGCGCGCGAGGCGGGGGTCGGGACGGACCGGACCAGCGGATGGAGGGGGCGCTGGCCGGACGTCCGTCGGGGGCTACTTGGAACGCTTGCGGAGGCGTTCGATGTCGAGGATGACCACGGCGCGGGCCTCGATCCGCAGCCATCCGCGGGCGGCGAAGTCGGCCAGCGCCTTGTTGACGGTCTCGCGGGAGGCGCCGACGAGCTGGGCGAGCTCCTCCTGGGTGAGGTCGTGGTGGACGTGGAGTCCGCTGTCCCCCGGCTGGCCGAAGCGCTCGGCCAGGTCGAGCAGCGCCTTGGCGACGCGGCCGGGGACGTCGGTGAAGACCAGGTCGGCCATCACCTCGTTGGTCTTGCGCAGCCGCTCCGACAGTGCCTGGAGGAGGGCGACGCCGACCTCCGGGTGCGCGGTGAGGAACGGGCGCAGGTCGTCGTGGCCCAGCCCGGCCAGGCGGCACTCGGTCACGGCGATCGCGCCGGCCGTCCGGGGGCGGGGGTCGAAGAGGGACAGTTCGCCGAACATCTCGCCGGGGCCCAGCACGCTGAGCAGGTTCTCCCGGCCGTCCGGGGCCATCCGGGTCAGCTTGATCTTGCCTTCGAGCACGACGTACAGGCGGTCGCCCGTATCGCCCTCGTGGAACAGGCTCTGGCCGCGGGCCAGACGGACCTCGCTGACATGGGCGCGCAGCGCCTTGGTGGCCTGGTCGTCGAGTGCCTCAAAGAGCGGGGCCTTGTTGAGTACTTCTATGTCGCGATCCGACACGCCTTTTCTCCTCCCGAACACTTATATGCCCAGTGTGACGCACCTCGCACCGAGCTGGTGAACGTGGGGTCCTGGCGCGCCTAGCCTGACTTTACCGATCGGCCGGCGCGCTTCGACGCCAGCGTCCCGGGAAGTAGTTTACTAAGGGGTGACTTCAGTAGACATCGCGCACGTATCGCTTGTCAGAGGTCATTTTCTTGACAAACTGGACAGCCGCCTCCGGGGTCAGGTTTCCGTGGAGGGCCGCGATGTCGACCAGGGCGCGTTCGACGTCCTTCGCCATGCGGGCCGCGTCGCCGCAGACGTAGAAATGGGCGCCCTCCCGCAGCCAGTCCCACAGGCGGGCGCCGTGCTCCCGCATCCGGTCCTGGACGTAGACCTTGGCCCGCTGGTCACGGGAGAAGGCCAGGTCCAGCCTGGTGAGAAGACCGTCACGGCGGAGTGATTCCAGCTTCTCCCGGTAGTAGAAGTCGGTGGCCTCGCGCTGCTCGCCGAAGAAGAGCCAGTTGCGCCCCCCGGCGCCCCGGGCGAGGCGCTCGTCGAGGAATCCGAGGAAGGGGGCGACCCCGGTGCCGGGCCCGACCATGATCATCGGCACGGACGGGTCGGCGGGCGGCCGGAAGTGCGGGGAGCGCTGGACGGACACCGTGACGGGGGTGCCCGGGGCGGCGTCGGCGAGGAAGGTGGAGGCCACGCCCTTGCGGACCCTGCCGTGCGGGTTCTCGAACCGGACGACCGAGACGGTCAGGCGGAACTCGTCCGGGTCCGTCAGGGGACTGGAGGAGATCGAATAGCTGCGGGGCGCGAGCCGCTTCAGCGCCGAGAGCCACTCCTCGGGGGCGGCCTCGACGGGGAACTCCGCCACCACGTCCACCGCCTGGCGCCCCCAGCTCCACTGGGCGAGCTCGTTCTTGTTGTCGGGACGCAGCAGCTTGCGCAGCGTCCGGTCGTCCGTGCGGTCGGCCAGGAAGCGCAGCAGGGCGGGGGTGATCCGGGTGAGGTCATACTCCGAAAGGTCGACGCCGGGGTCCATGCGGGTGATCTTCAGCCACTCCTCCACCACGTCCGGGCAGTTCCGGGGGCGGATGCTCAGGGCGTCGCCGGCCTCGTAGACGAGGCCCGTTCCGGTGAGGTCGAAGGTGAACTCGCGGACCTCTTTGGACGCCCCCGGCAGGCTCAGTAGGCGGTTTCCCTTGAGAAGCGCCGTAACGGGGGTGTTCCCGGGCTTGGAAGGGCTCTTGGAGGCAGGCGCCGCGGACGGCTTGGGAGTCCCGCCCTTCAGGGCCTGGACGACCTGTTCCAGCCACTGCCGGGCGGGGGGTTCGTAGTCGGGCTCGCAGTCGACGCGCGGGGCGAGGCGGACGGCGCCCAGCTCGTCCAGACGCGCGTCCAGGCGGCGTCCGTGGCCGCAGAAGTCGTCGTAGCTGGAGTCGCCGAAGGCCAGGACGGAGTAGCGGACGCCGTCCAGACGGGGCGCGTCGGGGGCGGCGAGGGTCTCCCAGAAGCCGGTTCCGTTGTCAGGGGCGTCGCCGTCCCCGAACGTACTGGTGATCACGAGGACCTCGGCGGCCTCTCGCAGGGCCTCTGGAGACGTCTCGTCCATATTGACCAGAACCGCCTGCCCGCTGGCTTCTGCAAGCCTCTGAGCGGCCGTGACGGCGAATTCCTCGGCGTTGCCGGTCTGGGAGGCCCACAGGATGAGGGTTCCGGGCCCGGTGGAGGCCGACGGGACGGGCTCGGGCCGCGTCCGCGAGTGGATCCCGGCGAGCATCCCGTTGATCCACAGGGTGTGGTCGGGGGAGAAGGGGGCGTCCGCGGGGAGGACGGGCAGCTCGCCGGGCGCGGGGGGGACCGCCTTCAGGCCGGCCAGGAAACCACTCAGGTAACGCCGTTCCCTTTCGCTCAGCACCGGCGGGGCCGGATCGGCCAGCTCGAGAACGTCGGGAGGAGCCGGGACGGCGACCTTGGTGAGGGACACGGCGCAGACCTTCAGCTCGGGCTGGAAGGAGAGTGGGTCCACGGCGTCGCTGGTGACGGCGTTGACGCTCAGGTACTCGCCGAAGAGATCGTTCCAGTGGAAGGGCGCGAAGCAGGCGCCCGGAAGCACCCGGTCGGAGACCGCGGCGGGCAGCACGGCCCGGCCCCTGCGGGAGCCGATCTCCACCTGGTCGCCCTCGGAGACGCCCAGCGCGGCGGCGTCCGCGGGGTTGATCTCCACGAACGGGCCGGGATCGAGCTTGTTGAGCTTGTCGACCTTGCCCGTCTTGGTGAGGGTGTGCCACTGGTGCTGGAGACGGCCGGTGTTGAGGACGAACGGATAGTCGTCGTCCGGAAGCTCCTCGGGATCCATGTGCGGACGGGGAAAGAAGACGGCCCTGCCGCTCGGAGTGGCGAAGCGCAGGCCGTCTCCGTCCAGGTAGCGGACGGGGTTGCGGTCGTCGCCGTCCTCGGAGGAGGCGGGCCACTGGACGGGCGTGCGCCTGAGCCGGTCGTAGGTGACGCCGCGCAGATCCCAGCCCGTGGCGGGGTTGTGGAAGAGCTTGATCTCCTCGAAGACGTCTTCCGCGCTCTCGTAGGAGAAGGCGTCGGCGTAGCCCATCTCGCAGGCGACGCGGGCGATGATCTGCCAGTCGGGGAGTGCCTGGCCGGGCGGCTCGACGGCCTTGCGGGTCAGGGTGAGGTTCCGTTCGGAGTTGATCATCACCCCGTCGCCCTCCGTCCACAGGGCGGCGGGCAGGACGAGGTCGGCGTACGGGTTGGTCTCGGTGTCGGCGAAGGCGTCCTGGACGACGACGAACTCGGCCGCTTCCAGGCCCTCGATGACCGTCCTCCGGTTGGCGACCGAGGCGACCGGGTTGGTGCAGATGATCCAGCAGGCCTTGATCGAGCCTTCGGCCAGCCGCTCGAACATCTCGATCGTGCCCTTGCCGACGTCCGTGCGCAGGGTGCCTTCGGGCACGTTCCAGACGGTCTCGGTGAAGCGGCGGTCGGCCTCGGACAGCACGCTGCGCTGGCCGGGCAGGCCGGGGCCCATGTAGCCCATCTCGCGGCCGCCCATGGCGTTCGGCTGGCCGGTGAGGGAGAACGGGCCGCTGCCGGGACGGCAGATCGCGCCGGTGGCCAGGTGCAGGTTGACCAGCGCGTTGGTGTTCCACGTGCCGTGGGTCGACTGGTTGAGGCCCATCGTCCAGCAGGACATCCAGTCGCCGGCCTCGCCGATGAGCCGGGCGGCCTCGCGGAGGTCGGCCTCGGGGATCCCTGTGATCTCGGAGACCTTCGCGGGGGGATGGTCCGCCAGGAACTCCGGCATCGCCTCCCAGCCCTCGGTGCTCGCGGCGATGAACTCCTCGTCGATCCGGCGGTTCTCCACGAGCAGGTGGAGGAGGCCGTTCAGGAGGGCGAGGTCCGTGCCGGGCTTGACCTGCAGGAACAGGTCGGCCTTGGCCGCGGTGGCGGTGCGGCGGGGGTCGACGACGATCAGCTTCGCACCCGCCTTGACCCGTTCCATCATGCGCAGGAAGAGGATCGGATGGCAGTCGGCCATGTTCGAGCCGATGACGAAGAAGACGTCGGCGTGTTCGAAGTCCTGATAGGAGCCGGGCGGCCCGTCCGAGCCCAGCGAGAGCTTGTAGCCGGTGCCCGCGCTGGCCATGCACAGCCGCGAGTTCGACTCGATTCCGTTGGTGCGGACGAAGCCCTTGGCCAGCTTGTTGACCAGGTACTGGGCTTCCAGTGACATCTGTCCCGAGACGTAGAAGGCCAGCGCGTCCGGGCCGTGCTCGTCCACGATCGCGCGGAACCGCCGGGCGGTCTCGGTGATCGCGGCTTCGGTGTCGATCCGCTGGGGGCCGCCGTCGGAGCGGCGCAGGGCGGTGGTCAGCCGGCCGGGGGCGGCGAGCATCTCGGCGGTGGTCGCGCCCTTGGTGCACAGGCGGCCGAAGTTCGCCGGGTGCGTCTTGTCGCCCGACGCCCGCAGGACTCGCCCGTCCTGGACTTCGAGCACCATCCCGCAGCCGACCCCGCAGTACGCGCAGACGGTCTTCACGCTGGTAGAAGTCACGTCTAGCAAGGTAGGAACGTCTCGTTACCGTCGTGTGACATCGGCCGGTAACGAGACGTTACGGCTGTCACACAACGGCTTCTGCGGTCTGGTGAGGTCAGGCGGGATAGACGTGGGTCTCGGTGGCCTTCACCGAAGTCCAGACCTCCGTGCCGGGGCCGAGGTCCAGTTCCGCGACGGCCGCCGGGGCGATGTCGGCCATGGCCTGGACCGGGCCGTCCAGCTGCACCCGGACGCGGTCGCCCTGCTGTTCGACGCCCTCGACGACGGAGCGCCACAGGTTCCGGGGGCCGCCGTCCGGACGGGTCCGGTAGAGCGCCACGGCCGCCGGGGAGAAGGAGACGAACACCGGTCCCTCGACGTCTTCCGCCACGCTCAGCTCCAGACCGTCCAGCACCACCTGGTTCCCGTGCCCGTCGCCCCGGTAGAGGTTCAGGCCGACGAGGCGCGCCACGTAGTCGGTCCTGGGCCGCCGGGCGACCTCGGCGGGGGCGCCCTCCTGGACGATCCGCCCGTCCTCGATCACGATCAGCCGGTCGCAGAGCACCATCGCGTCCAGCGGGTCGTGGGTGACCAGCACGGTCGCGCCCGGGAAGTCCGCCAGGTGCCGGCGCAGCCCGGACCTGACCTCCAGCCGGGTCCGCGCGTCCAGGGCCGCCAGGGGCTCGTCCAGCAGCAGCATCTCCGGTTCGCCCACCAGCGCCCGCGCCAGGGCGACCCGCTGCGCCTGCCCTCCCGACAGCTCCCTCGGCCTCGCCTGAGCGAACCCGGACAGTCCCACCCGCTCCAGCCACTCCGCGGCGGCCTTCCGAGCCTCCTTGGCGGACCGGCCCCGGCTCCGCGGCCCGAAGGCCACGTTCTCCAGCACCGACAGATGCGGGAACAGGAGGTAGTCCTGGAACACCATCCCCACCGGACGGTCTTCGGGAGGCAGCCCTTCCAGCCGCCTCCCGTCCAGCTCGATCCGCCCCTCGTCCAGCCGGACGAGCCCCGCGAGCGCCCGCAGCGCCGTCGTCTTGCCCGCCCCGTTGGGTCCCAGCAGCGCGACGACCTCCCCCGCGGCCACGTCGAACTCCACGTCCAGCCGGAACCCGTCCCGCCGCACCCCGAGCCGCGCCGAGAGACCCACGCCGCCCACCTCCTTCGATCCGTGTTCCGGCATGGTCAGTGCAGCCAGCGGTCGCGGAGGGCGGCGAGGACGGTGAGGGAGACGAGCAGCAGGACGAGGCTGAGGACGAGGGCCGCGTCGGGGTCGGTCTCCAGAGCCAGGTAGACGGCGAGGGGCATGGTCTGCGTGCGGCCCGGGAAGTTGCCGGCGAAGGTGATGGTCGCGCCGAACTCGCCCAGCGCGCGGGCCCAGCACAGGACGCCCCCGGCCAGAACTCCGGGAGCGATGAGGGGGAGGGTGACGCGGCGGAAGACCGTCCAGCGGGAGGCGCCCAGGGTGGCGGCGGCCTCCTCGTAGCGGGGGTCGGAGGCGCGCAGCGCGCCCTCGACGCTGATCACCAGGAAGGGGAGGGCCACGAAGATCTGGGCGAGGACGACGCCGGTCGTGGTGAAGGGGAAGGTGAGGCCGAACCAGGCGTCCAGGTGGCGGCCGATCAGACCGTTGCGGCCCAGGACCAGCAGGAGGGCGACGCCGCCGACGACGGGGGGCAGCACCAGCGGGACGGTGATCAGGGCGCGGAGGACGCGGCGCCCCCGGAACTCGACCCGGGCCAGCACCCAGGCGAGCGGCACGCCGAGGAACAGGCAGACGGCCGTGGCCGCGGTCGCCGTCACCAGGGAGAGGCGGAGGGCTTCGAGGACCTGCGGTTCGGCCAGGCGCGCCGGGAGGGTCGACCAGGGGACGCGGACGAGCAGCCCGGCCAGCGGCAGGACGAGGAAGGCGAGTCCCGCCGCCGCGGGCAGCGCCAGCATCCAGGGGACGCGCCTCCTCGGGGTCACGGGGCGTCGAATCCGGCCTCGGTGAGCACGTTCCGGCCCTGCTCAGACAGCACCAGAGCCGTGAACTCCCCGGCGAGCGCGGGGGAGGGGGCGCCGTCGAGCACGGTGATCGGGTAGTCGTTGATCGCCTTGCCCGCCTCGGGGAAGGCGATGCCCTTGACCTCGCCGCCCGCCGCGATGACGTCCGTCCGGTAGACGAGCGCGGCGTCGACCTCGCCGAGGGTCACCTTGGTGAGGGTGGCCTTGACGTCCTGCTCCAGGGTGACCGGGACGACCTTCAGGCCCGCCTCGCCCAGGGCCTTGGCGGCGGCGGCCCCGCAGGGGACCTGCTCGGCGCAGAGGGCGACCTTGACCTTCGGGTCGGCGAGGTCCGCGAGCGTTTCGACGCCGCCCCGGCCGTCGACGGGAACGGCGATCTCCAGCCGGTTGCGCGCGAACGTGGAGGGCGCCCCGGCGAGGGAGGCGTCGGTGACCGTCTTCATCGTGGCGGGGCTGGCCGAGGCGAAGACGTCCGCCGGCGCCCCCTGGACGATCTGCTGGGCGAGGGTGGAGCTGGAACCGAAGTTGAACCGGACCTCCACCCCGGAGTGCGTCTTCTCGAACTCCCGCCCGAGCTCGGTGAAGGTCTCGGTGAGCGAGGCCGCGGCGAACACGGTGACGGTCTTTCCACCGTCGGAGCCACTGGACGAGCAGGCGGTCAGAGCCAGGGCCAGGGGAAGCGCGAGCGCGATCAGACGGCGGAACACGGAGGACTCCTTCACCGGGGGAGCTCCACGACGACGTTCGTGGACTTGATCACCGCGACGGCCAGCACCCCGGGCTCCAAGCCCAGCTCGTCCGCGGCCTGGCGGCTCATCAACGAGACGACCCGGAACGGACCGGCGGCCAGCTCGACCTGCGCCATCACGCCGTCCCTGCGGACCTCGGTCACGATCCCCCGGAACCGGTTGCGCGCCGAGGACCGGCCCTCGCCGTCGGCGGACTCGACCTGGGCCCGGGCGAACGCGGCGAGATCCGCCCCCGCGATCACCCGGTGCCCCTGCGCGTCCCGCCCGGCCGTGAGCCTCCCGCCGTCCACCCACCGCCGCACGGTGTCCGGGCTGACCCCGAGCAGCTCGGCCGCCTCACTGATCCGGAAGTTCGTCACCCGAAGACGGTACCTCTACGCAGATACAAGGCTCAAGGGTTGTATAGACGTGTATCCGCCGCTGATTCATGAGTTTTCCCTTGAATTTGCAGCTCGGTGCGGTCTCCGGGCGTCCGGCCTCCCGCCGCGCCGTGCCGCCGGAGGGCAGTGCCGGAACAGGTCGGCCCACTGCTCGGCCGTGAGCGCCTTGGGCAGCGCCGCGGGAGGGATCCCGTGCAGCCGCGTCCACTGCGATGCCTGTCTGCGGGACATCCCCGGGACGGCGGTGGCGAGGATCTCCGCCATTCCCCGCCCTCCGCCCGTGAACACGCGCCGCACGACGTCCTGGTACCGCTTCCGCGCCTGCTCCTCCACGAGGGGGCGCCGCCGCCGGGAGACGGCCAGCAGCCCGCCGTCGACGCCGGGCCGGGGCCGGAACGCCGAGGCGGGCACCCTTCGGTGAAGCCGGAACTCGAACCACGGCCACCACTGGGCCGTCATCATGCTCGCCCCGCCCACGCCGGCACGGCGGCGGGCGACCTCCCACTGCGTGATCAGGACGGCGTCGACCCAGCCGGAGGCGTCGAGGATGTGGCGGAGCATCGCGGTGGTCTGGTGGAAGGGCAGGTTTCCGGCCAGCACATGGGGAGCGGCGGGAAGGGGGTGGCGCAGGAAGTCCGCGTGGACGATCTCGGTCGGCGGCCGGGTGCGGTGCGCGAGCCGCCGGACGTGCCGGCCGTCGATCTCGACCGCGGTCAGGGGTCTGCCCAGCCGCTGCATCGGCAGGGTCAGGGCGCCGTCTCCGGGCCCGATCTCGATGATGGGGCCGTCGGTCTCGGCGACGAGGCCGACGAAGGCGTGGATGACCGACCGGTCGATGAGGAAGTTCTGGCCGAGTTCGTGTCGGCCGGGACGCTGGGTGTGCACAGGATCTCCGCGGCTTCGAGGTGAGCCGGGCAGCCTGGGGAAGCCGCTCGGCGAGGAGTCGCTGAAGCGGCGGAGTGCCGGAAGTGAGGTCGGTCCGCCGCTATGAGCGGCGAAGCCTCAACGTGTACGTGGGCATGGGGCGGGACTCTATGCGCGTGCACCCGCCCCGGTCCAACGATTTACGAGCCGGAGGATGATCGAAATTCGTTGTTAGGAAGTATCTCAACGGGTAGGTGGAAGGCATAACGATTCGGTGTATGGGGGTAATCGTTGGCTTCCTCGGGGGGACTTTGACATGTCGGAGAACACTTTCAGCATCGACGTGAACGCGATCCGCGAACGCGCCAGACAGAAGATGAACAGCGGTCCGGTGACCGAGTCGTACGGCAAGGCGCCTGAGGCGGTCATCGGGGTGCTCAACGACGTCGTCGCCACCGAGATCGTCTGCTGGATGCGCTACAGCCAGCACGCCATCGCCGCGGTCGGCATCGACCGCGCGCAGGTGGTGGCCGAGTTCCAGCAGCACGCCAAGCAGGAGCGCAACCACGCGATGCGCGCCGCGGAGCGGATCAGCCAGCTCGGCGGCGACCCCGACTTCGACCCCAAGACGCTGGCGGAGCGCTCCCACACCACCTACGAGACGTTCTCGGACGGGGACCTGCGGGGCATGCTGCAGGAGAACCTCGTGGCCGAGCGGATCGTCATCGAGTCCTATCAGGAGATCATCCGCTGGCTGGGCGACGACGACGTCACCACCCGGCGGATCATGGAAGACATCCTGGCCGAGGAGGAGGAGCACGCCGACGACCTCCTCGACCTGTTGGGAGGGAAGTAACCATGGCGAACGAACTGCGTGGCAAGGTGGTCGCCTTCCTCGTCGCCCCCGAAGGCGCCGAGCAGGTGGAGGTGCAGGAGCCCTGGCGGGCCGTGGAGTCCGCGGGCGGCAGGCCGGTGCTCATCTCGCCGGTCGACAAGGCGGGCTCGGAGGCCCAGCTCTTCCAGCACCTCGACAAGGGCGCCAGGCAGCGGGTCGACATGCCGCTGTCCACCGCCGACGCCTCCGAGTACGACGCGCTGGTCCTGCCCGGCGGCGTCGCCAACCCCGACATGCTCCGGATGAACCCGGACGCCGTCCGCTTCGTCCGGCGGTTCTTCACCGACGGCAAGCCCGTCGCGGCCATCTGCCACGCCCCGTGGATCCTCATCGAGGCCAACGAGGCCGGCGGCCGCACCCTCACCTCGTGGCCGAGCCTCCACACCGACCTGACGAACGCCGGCGCCGCCTGGGTCGACGAGCCCGTCGTCGTCTGCGAGAAGGGCACCAACACCCTCGTCACCAGCCGCAAGCCCGACGACATCCCGTCCTTCAACGAGACCTTCGTGAAGGTCTTCTCCGCGAACTGACCTCGTCCTCCCCGCGCGCCGAACGCCGTCGCCGGAGCCGCTCGACCGTCCAGGCGGCTCCGGCGACGGCGGCGCAGGCTCCGAGCAGGAGCAGGAGATGGTGCTGGTAGGACAGGGGGAGGAGGGTCGGGTTGCCGTGGTCGGCGTCCTCGCGCAGGACGGCGGGCAGGGCGACCGCGGTGACCGAGGCCGCCGCGATCAGCACGAAGCGCGGCGCCGTGCTCCGGGCGAGGAGCGCTCCGCCCAGGCAGGCCAGGGGCAGCCAGAGCCCGTCGTGGACGACGACCGCGGAGAGCGCCCACACCAGGATGTCCGCGGGCTCGGCGATCTGCGGGTCGTTCACCAGCCCGTGCAGGCCGAAGGCGATGACGCAGACGCCCGCGAGGACCATCGACACCCGGTAGGCCCGCATCACAGGGCCTCCAGGGTCTTCACCCATTTGGTCTGCAGCACCCCGGGGCGGTTCGGCGCGATGATCCGGGCCGGATAGCCGTGGTCGGGGGCGAGGGGCTCGCCGTTCACCTTGAGGGCGAGCAGGGTGAGCGGGTCGCGGGCGTAGGAGGCGGCCATCTCGCTGGTGCGGAAGTAGCCTCGGCGCTCCAGGGACGTGATCTTGACGGCGGCGTCTTCGGGAAGGCCGACCAGGTCGAGCAGGTCGCGCAACCGCACTCCCGTCCATTCGGCGGAGAAGCTCCAGCCTTCGACGCAGGCGATGGGCAGGCGGGCTGTGTACTGGGGCATCGCCTCCAGGTCGGCGAGAGTCAGCCGGACCTGGTCCGGGCCCTTCACCGTGAGCCTCCAGTCCTCGGGGATCTCGACGGTGCCCGCCTGCTCGGCGGTCCGGTTGACCGGAAGCCCCTGGGGGCCGAAGTCGGGGCTGCGCGCGCCGAACAGATTGAACCGGCCCAGCCACGGCACGGTCTGCCCCGCCGTCGTGAGCGTCACCAGTCCCACGGACGCGGCGACGGCGGTGAGGAACCCGCGCCGGCCCGGGACTTCGGGCCCTCTGCGCCGCCAGTGCTCGGCGATCGTGGGCGCCTTGGCACCCAGGTGGAGCAGCAGTCCTCCGGCCGCGGTCCAGGCGAGCCAGTAGTGCGTCTCCCGGAACGGGAACGGCCACGGATACCACTGGACGGTGTTGAGCAGTCCCGTGAACACCTCCAGCAGCAACGCGGCCACCAGCAGCGCGACGCCGAGCCGCTCCAAGGCGTGCAGCACGCCGCGTACCGGCGGCCACTCGAACAGGCGGGGGTAGACCGTCCACAGCTTGGCGCCCAGCAGCGGGATCATCGCCAGCCCGCTGATGACGTGCAGGCCCTGGGTGACGCGGTAGCCGTTGACGGGCCGGGACGGCAGCGGACCGCTTCCCTCCTGCAGGGCATGGCTGATCAGCCCGGTGGCGAGGCAGACGACCAGGGCCGAGCCGAGCCAGCGGCCGAGGACCACGGCCGACCGGGGCTCGTGCAGCCGTGACGGGAACGCGCCCTCGCGGAACGGCCCTCGGCGGAAGAACTCGGTGTTCATGCCCTTCAGCGGACCATCGGAACGTGCCCGGAGGATACGAAAGTCTGCTTACAGACCACGAACGTCTCTCCGCCGGGGCGGGTTTCCGGGGAGAGCCGCTGCCAGTCTGGCCGGGTGAAGCCCTCCATACGATCCCGAATCGCCCTGGCTGTCTGCGTTCCGGCGCTCGTGGCCCTGTCCTGGGCGATGGCCGGGGCGTTCACCTCCGGCGGCACCCTGCGCGACGCCGCTCCGCTGGACCACTGGCATCCGATCGCCCTGGGGTCCTTCGCGATCGCCGTCGTCGCGTTGAAGTTCGTGAGGCCGGTGCTCGTGCCGTTCCTGGTGCTCGCGGGGACCGTCGCGGTGCTGGCGACGGGCCTCCTGGAGCCGCCGCGCACCAGCGACGACTCCTACCGCTACCTGTGGGACGGCCGGGTGCAGGCCGAGGGGATCTCGCCCTACGCCCACCCGCCGGACGCTCCGGAACTCGCCGGGCTGCGGGCGCGGGCACCGGAGTTGTTCCCCGTCGGGACGGACTGCAAGGGCTGGGACCTGCGCAAGGCCAAGCCGGGTTTCTGCAGCCACGTCAACCGGCCCGCCGTGCCCACGATCTATCCACCTGTGGCGGAGGGGTACTTCGCGGCCCTCTACGGGCTCGGGGGGAAGTACGGCGTCCGGGCCGCACAGGTCGGGGGAGCCGTGCTCGCGCTCTCGCTGTGCGCGCTGCTGCTGTGGCTGCTCCCCCTGGAGCGGCGCTGGCAGGCGGCGCTGTGGGGCTGGTTCCCCGGAGTCGCGGTGTGGGCCGTCAACGACGCCCACGTGGACACCCTGGGCGTGCTGCTGGTGGTGGGCGGGCTCGCCCTGGCCGCCAAGGGAAGGCTCGCCGGAGGCGGGGCGCTGCTGGGCGCGGCCATCGCCACCAAGCTCATCCCGGCCCTGGCCGTTCCCGGGGCGATGGCGGGGGTGCTCTCCCGGCGGCCCCGGCTCAAGGACCTCGTCCTGCCGGTCACGGCAGTCGTGGTCGCCGCGCTCACCTACGTTCCGTACGTGCTGGCCTCAGGCAGCGGAGTGCTGGGGTATCTGCCCGGATACCTGAAGGAGGAAGGCTACGACTCCGAGGAACTGAAGCGGTTCGCGCTCCTCCGCCTCGTCGTCCCCGAGGACCTCGCGGTGATCGCCGCAGGGGCGGCGGTGCTGGCGGTGATCCTCTACGTACTCCGCTACGGCGACCCGCTTCGTCCTTGGAGCGGGGCGCTGCTGGTGTTCGGTGTCGCGCTGCTCGCGCTCACTCCCGGCTACCCCTGGTACGGGCTGCTGCTCGTCGGGCTGGTCGCTCTGGACGGGCGGTGGGAGTGGCTGGGCGTGCCGATGGCCGCGCAGGTGGTCTACCTGCACGGGCTCGAAGCCCAGGACACGGCCTACGGCCTGGCCCTGGCCGCGGTGGTGGCCGGGCAGGCCGTCAGGACCGTCGCGCTCCGGCGGCGAGGACCACGAACCGCCGTTCCCGGTCGTCCCACCGCTCCCGCTCCGTGAAGCCGGCGCGGGCCGCGTGCAGGACGGCGGCGTCCGCGCCGAGCCTGGCCCAGACGAACGGCGCGCCCAGGCGTCCCGTCCCGTCTTCGACCCGGACGGTCAGCCGCTCGTCGACGTCTGCGGTCTCCACCTCGACGAGGAGGAGGCCGCCGGGCGCGAGCAGTTCGGAGATCCTGTCGAACAGCCGTGCGGGGTCCCCGCCGATGCCGAGGTTGCCGTCGGCCAGCAGGGCAGCGCTCCAGCGGCCCTCTCCAGGCAGCCGGTCGAACACCGACCGGCAGAGCGCCGCCGCGCCCAGGGACCTGGTGCGGCTGACCGAGGCCTCGGCCAGGTCCACGCCGAGCGCGGGGACGCCGAGGGCGAGCAGTTCCGCCACCAGCCGTCCGGGCCCGCAGCCGACGTCCAGGACCGGGCCGCCGTCCCGCGCGCTCCGGTGGAGCAGCCGCCGGTCGGCCGCGTCCACGGGACCGCACCAGCGTTCGACGTCCAGACGGTGCCGCAGGCCGCTCTCCTCGCGCAGCCAGAGCGGTCCCCTGCCCGCCCTGACCGCCGTTGCGAAAGGGTCGTCGCCCGTCCAGGGCGCGGCGGGGAGCTCCGCGGTCCTCGTCACCGGGACACCGCCGGCAGCGCGGACCAGAGGGCCCCGAACCGGCTTCCGGGAACGAGCGAGGCGACCAGGTCGGCGGTCTCCGCGGTGTCGACGTCGGTGAGCTCCGGCAGCCGGTGGACGCGCAGCCCGGCCGCTTCCATCCGGGCCAGCAGGACCTCGCCGGTACGGTCGGTCGACATGGGGACTCCGGGCAGGAGCCGGGCGGCGAGCTCCGGCCGGGCCAGTCCGAGCGCCCAGAAGCCGCCGTCGGCGGCGGGACCGAACCAGGCGTCCACCCCCCGGCGGCCGGCGGGGGACAGGGGGGAGGCCACCTGCTCCCCCGCGATCTGCGGAGTGTCCATGCCGACGAGGAAAGCGGGGACGTCCTGCCTCACCCGGGTGAACGCCGCGGCAAGCCGCAGGTCCAGACCGCCTTCCACCTGCGGCACGACCCGCCAGCCGGAAGGGAGCCACGGGCCGGGGCGGCCGTCCAGGACGAGGACGCGTTCGCCCGCGGGGACCGCGTCCAGGGTCGCGAGGGTGTCGGCCAGCGCCGCCTCGGCCAGCGCGGCGGCCTCCTCCGGGGTGCGTGCGGGGGTCAGCCGGGTCTTGACCCGGCCGGGCGCCGGCTCCTTGGCGATGACGAGCAGCGTCGGCGGCGGGGAGGCCAGCACCGCGCGCATGTCAGTGATCGCCTGGCGAGTGCCGCGCAGGGTCCCGGTAACCTTCGAACGTCCGGCACGGGGCCGGTAGCCCACCTCGGTCTCCGCGATGCGCATGCCCGCGGCGGAGGCCGCGAGCACCATCTCCAGCGGGTAACCGGACCTGCGGTCCCCGAGCCCGAGCGCCAGCAGCCGCTCGCGCCGCGCGGCGCGCATCGGGCCGAGGTCGTGCAGCGGGGCCCCCGTGCGGGCCCGCAGCCTCCGGGCCAGCTCCAGGTTGGCCAGGCGCGCGTGCAGCGGCCAGGCGCCGCGTGCGGTGGGTCTCCTGCGTGCCAGCACCAGATCGGCCTCGCCCGCCGCGACCGGGTCCACGACCCTGTGGAGCTCGGCCGGGTCGAGCGAACCGTCACAGTCCATGAAGCAGACGATCTCGGCGGTCGCGGCGCGCAGCCCGGCGTGGCAGGCGGCCCCGAACCCGCGCCGGGGCTCCTCCACGACGTGCGCGCCGAGCGACCGGGCGACGTCCGCGGACCCGTCGGACGACCCGTTGTCCACCACGATCGCCTGCCAGCCCTCCGGGATCCCGGCCAGCACCCGGGGCAGGGCCTCCACCTCGTCCAGGCAGGGCAACACCACATCGACGCTCATGGACACACGCTAACGATGTGATCTTCCGGGAGGCCCGGAGAAGTTCTTACGGAACGCCTACGGACGCGGCCGGGCCGGGCCCGGCCCCCGCGCCGATCCCTATTCTCCGAGACAGCGTTCATGGAGAGGAGGTCCGATGACGGACCTGATGGCGGTCACGGGCGTGGCGGCCCTCGGCACGGGAACGACCGGCATCCTGGGCTGGGCGGTGACCCGGCTGCTCCTGAGGCGCTTCGAGAACCTCCCCCTGTTCGCCCTCTCCGCCGTCACCCTGCTGGCGACGGCCGCGGGCGCCCTGTCCGCGGCCCGGGCGATGTACCTGTCCGCCCGGGACCTGGCCGTCGTCCTGGTCGTCCTCGCGCTGGGCGCCGGCACCTCCCTGCTGACCGCCTGGCTCCTGGGCCGCCAGGCCGCGGCGGACCGCCACCGCGCCCGGGCGCACGAGGCCGCCCGCAGAGAACTCGTCGCCTGGATCTCCCAGGATCTCCAGGAGCCCTTGACGGCACTGCGCTCCACCTTGGAGACCCTGGAGGCCGCCGACCGCCTGCGCCCCCAGATAGACCGGCTCGCCGGCGTGGCCGACGACCTGCTGGAGATCACCCGCTCCTGAACCCCGCCCGGCCGGTCCACGTACCGGCCGCCGCTCCCGGCACCGGCGGCCTCCGGAGCGACCGAGTCCCGGGCCGGGTCTCCGGCCTGGGACGAACCGGCCCGGTTCAGCCGCCTCGCAGCGGTTCGCGGGCGAAGGCCCGCATGCCTTCGGCGAAGGGGACTCCGGGCCGCCAGCCGAGTTCGTCGCGGAGGCGGGACGAGTCCGCGGTGATGTGCCGGACGTCGCCCAGGCGGTACTCGCCGGTCACGAGAGGGGCCGGGCCGCCGTGGGCGGCTGCCAGCGCGGAGGCCATCTCTCCGACCGTGTGCGGCTCGCCGCTGCCGACGTTGTAGGCGCGGACCGCCCCCTCCGGAGCCTCGGCGACCGCCGCGACGGCCGTCGTGTTCGCGTCCGCGACGTCGTCGACGTGGACGAAGTCGCGCCGCTGGCCGCCGTCCTCGAACACGCGGGGAGCCTCGCCCCGCGCCAGCGCGGACCGGAACAGCGAGGCCACACCCGCGTAGGGGGTGTCCTTCGGCATTCCCGGGCCGTACACGTTGTGGTACCTCAAGGCGATCACCCGGCCGCCGGACGCACGGGCCCAGGCGGAGGCCAGATGCTCCTGCGCCACCTTGCTCGCGGCGTAGACGTTGCGCGGATCGAGGGGCGCGTCCTCCCCCACGAGGCCCGGTCGCAGGGGAGCCCCGCAGGCCGGGCAGGGAGGCTCGAACATGCCCGAGTCGAGATCGGCCTTCGTCCGGGGGCCGGGCGCCACGTCCCCGTGCAGCCCGCACTCGTACCGGCCCTCGCCGTAGACGACCATCGACCCGGCCAGGACCAGCCTCTTCAGCCCGCGCCGCGCCATCGCCGACAGCAGCACCGCGGTCCCCAGATCGTTGCAGCCCACGTAGTCCGGCGCGTCGTCCAGGTCCACCCCCAGACCGACCATCGCCGCCTGGTGGCACACCACGTCGATCCCGTCGAGCGCGTCCTCCACCGCTTGGACGTCCCGCACGTCGCCGACCCGGAACTCGACGTCCCCCGCGTACGGCGGGCCCGCTCTCACCGCCGGCGGCTCCGCCGGACGGGCGGACCGGCTCCCAGACGCCGGCCAGTGCTCCGGCGGGCCGGCGGGATGGGCGGCGGGCAGCAGGGCGTCGAGGATCCGGACGTGGTGGCCCTGCGCGCGCAGCCGGCGCACGACGGCGCTTCCGATGAACCCGGCTCCTCCGGTCACCAGGACGTTCATGCCGCCCCCATGCCGTCCAGGACGCGGGAGCAGGCGCAGTCCCGTCGTGTGGAGAGGCGCTCCAGGGCGGTGAACAGGACGGACCTGAGGCGGTCCACGTTGCGGGAGAACTCCGCGAACACCTCGGCCATCGTCACGCCGTCGCCGCGCTCGACACCGGCGTCCAGATCCGTCACCAGACACAGGGGCGTGTAGCACAGGGCCAGTTCGCGGGCCAGGACGGCTTCGGGATGGCCGGTCATGCCCACGACCGACCAGCCGTTCTCCGCGAACCAGCGGGACTCCGCCCGGGTGGAGAACCTCGGTCCCTCGATCACCACGAGAGTGCCGCCGTCCACCGGCTCCCAGCCGTGGGCGCGGGCCGCCGCGAGCGCGGCCTCCCTGCCGTCCGGGCAGTAGGGGTCGGCGAGCGAGACGTGCACGACGCCTTCCGCTCCCCCGGGCAGGTCCGGCCCCTCGCCGGGAAGGGACTCACCGTCGTAGAAGGTCTGCACGCGGCCCGACGTCCGGTCCACGAACTGGTCGGGGACGAGCAGCGTCCCCGGCCCGTACTCCGCCCGCAGCCCGCCGACCGCCGAGGGCGCCAGGACCCTCTCCACCCCCAGCGACCGCAGGGCCCACAGGTTGGCCCGGTAGTTGATCCGGTGCGGCGGCACCCGGTGCCCCCGCCCGTGCCTGGGCAGGAACACCACCCCGCGCCCGCCGACCTCACCCGCGAAGAGCGAGTCGCTGGGCTCCCCGAACGGAGTGGAGATCTTCACCTCCTCCACGTCGTCCAGCAACTCGTACAGCCCGGACCCGCCGATGACACCCCATTTGATCTCAGTCACGGCGTCACCCTAGAAGCGCGCCTCCCTGAAAGCCCCGGCCCGGACACGACCGTTCGCGATCGGTAAGAACCTCCTCCGGCGGGGAACGGCGGAGGGCCTCAGGCGAGGGCCTTGACGACGATCTCCGTGGCTTCGGCGATGACCCGGTCCTCGTAGGTGCCGTTTTTGGCGGGTTTGTCGGCGAAGGCGGCGATGGTCAGGGAACGGCCGTCGGGAGCCCAGGCGACTCCGACGTCGTTGACGGCGGAGTACTCGCCGGTGCCGGTCTTGTCGGCGGCCGTCCAGCCTTCGGGGAGACCCGCGCGGATGCGGTCCTCGCCGGTGCGGTTGGCCTTCATCCAGCGGGTGAGCCGGTCGCGTTCGGGCCGGGCGAGGGCGTCGCCGAGGAGGAGCGCGCGGTATCCGGCGGCCATGCCGGCCGGAGTGGTGGTGTCCAGGAGGGAACCGGGAGTGACGTCGTTGAGCTCGGGTTCGCGGCGGTCCAGCCGGGTCGTCGGGTCACCGATGGAGCGGGCGAAGGAGGTCACTGCGGAAGGCCCGCCCAGAAGGTCGAGCAACGCGTTGGAGGCGGTGTTGTCGCTCTGGAGGAGAGCGGCCCCGCACAGTTCGGCGACCGTCATCCCGCTGTTCACGCGATTCTCGGTGACGGGGGAGTGCGGCACCAGGTCGGCCCGGGAAAAGCGGATCCTGCGGCCGAGGAGACCGGAGTCCGAAGCATGGGCGCGGAGGACCGCGGCGACGGCGTACGTCTTGAAGGTCGAGCACATCGCGAACCGCTCGTCCTGCCGGTATCCGACGGACAGCCCACTGGCCGTGTCCGTGGCCGAGATCCCGAGACGGACTCCGAAGCGCTTCTCCAGGCGCCGCAGCGCCGGCTCGACACTGAGGGCCGGCGTCGCCGTGGTGGCGGGGCTCTGAGGGGCCGCCGGCCCGGAAGAACGAGACGCGCGCGGGGCGGCGGCACCGTCCGAACCGCTGCAGGCCGCGGCGAACGGCACCGCCAGAAGTGCTTTCAACATCGTTCGGCGTTCCATGCAGGCCCCCCGGTCTTCGAGTGGAACTCGTCGCAGACGATCAATCTAAACACCCGGGGGCGCTCCGCGTTCCAGCGCTCGCGGCCTGTCCCGGGTCGTGACCGGGGGCGTTCACCTGTTGCGGACGCCGCCTTTATGTCCGGCAAGCGGCGCATTGTGTCAAATGTGGTATGGATCACATTCTTTGCGGCGGTGCGGGCGGGAGACGGCCTCGGTCATCCGGCGTTCCAGGGGCGGACCGGTGCCGCCAGGCGCGCCGATCTCACCGCGGCGGATGCGCCGGTGTCCGGGCGGGCACCGGGCCGGAGGTCCTACCCTGGCGCTATGGCGACGCAGGTGCCCTCGGGGCAGAGGGCTCGACGGTTCCAGAAGGAGACCAGGCTGGGGCTGGTGCGGCGGGCCCGGCGGATGGACAGGGTGCTGGCGGAGACGTATCCCGACGCGCATTGCGAGCTGAACTTCGAGAACCCCTTCCAGCTGCTGGTCGCCACCGTGCTCTCGGCGCAGACGACGGACTCCCGGGTCAACCTGACGACCCCGGCGCTCTTCGCGGAGTACCCCACGCCCGAGGAGCTGGCGGCGGCGAACCCGGAGGACGTGGAGGCCATCATCAAGCCGACCGGGTTCTTCCGGGCGAAGACCAAGTCGATCATCGGTCTTGCCACGGGGCTGCGGGACCGCTTCGGCGGGGAGGTGCCGGGACGGCTCGAGGACCTCGTGACGCTGCCCGGGGTCGGCCGCAAGACGGCGAACGTGGTGCTCGGCAACGCCTTCGGGGTGCCGGGCCTGACGGTGGACACCCACTTCGGGCGGGTGGTGCGGCGCTTCGGCTGGACCACGGAGGAGGACCCGGAGAAGGTCGAGCAGGAGATCGCGAAGCTGTTCGAGAAGCGGGACTGGACGATGCTCTCGCACCGGCTGGTCTGGCACGGGCGGCGGCGCTGCCACGCCCGGCGGCCCGCCTGCGGGGCGTGCCCGCTGGCGCCGGACTGCCCGTCGTATGGTGAAGGCCCCACCGAGCCCAAGGTCGCCGCCAAGCTGATCAGAGACAGGTCCTTCGCGTGAATAATTCCGTGCCGGGGAACGTTGCCCCGAGCGTGATCCCCTCATGGCTCGACCTGTTCCGCGAACGCGCGCCGAAGCTGGACGTCCCCGCCTTCCTGCGGCCCGCGCCGCACGCACGTCCCGCGGCGGTGCTGGTGCTCTTCGGCGAGGGGCCCCAGGGGCCCGACGTCCTGCTGATCGAACGGGCCGCGACCCTGAAGAAGCACGCGGGCCAGCCGGCCTTCCCGGGCGGCGCGATCGACCCCGAGGACGACGGCCCGATCGCGGCGGCCCTGCGGGAGGCGGAGGAGGAGACGGGCGTCGACCCCGACGGGGTGACGGTGCTGGGAGCCCTCCCGGAGCTGTACCTGTCGCGGAGCAACTTCCGGGTGACGCCCGTCGCGGCCTGGTGGCACGACCCGTCCGACGTCTCCCCGGGGCATCCGGGCGAGGTGGCCGCGGTGGCGCGCGTCCCGATCGGGGAGCTGGTCGACCCCGGGAACCGGGTCTCCCTGCGCGCTCCGGGCGGTTTCATCGGCCCCGCTTTCCGGGTGCGCGACATGCTCGTCTGGGGGTTCACCGCGGGCCTGCTGGACAACCTCCTGGAGGCGGGCGGCTGGGCGGTGCCGTGGGACGCCGACCGGACGGAGGACCTGCCTCCGGACGTCCTGAACCTGGCCGCCAGGGGATGAATCACCCTGTACGGTGACACGCCTGAATGGCATCTCCTCCCTCCAGGGGACTGGAAAACCCGCGATCTCCCTGTACTTTGAAGCGGTGTTGGGCGACCACGTACTCGATCTGATCCTGCTCCTGCTGATCGTGCTCTTCGCGGTCTCGGGGTACCGGCAGGGCTTCATCGTGGGCCTGTTGAGCTTCGTGGGCTTCGTCGGAGGCGGCATCCTCGGCGTCGTCATCGCCCCGCCGCTGGTGAAGTGGGTGGTGGAGGGAGCGGCCCAGCAGGCGCTGCTGGCGATCGTCATCGCGTTCCTCGCCGCGACCTTCGGCCAGCTCCTCGCCTCGTCCGCGGGCGCCATGCTGCGCAACCGCGTCACCGGCGACCACGCCAGGGTCGTGGACGCCGCGGGCGGCGCGGTGGTCAGCGTGATGTCGCTGCTGCTCGTCGCCTGGTTCATCGGGATCGTCCTCCTCGACCAGTCGCCCATCCGGGTGGTGGCCAAGCAGGTCCACAACTCGGCCGTGCTCGAGGCCGTGGACGGCGTCATGCCTTACGCGGCGGACCAGTGGGCCGAGTCGTTCGACAAGTTCGTGGACGGCACCGAGTTCCCCAAGGTCTTCAACGGGCTGGGAGGGGAACCGCTGGTCGACGTGGGACCGCCCGACAAGTCCGTGGAGACCTCGCCGGCCCTGCGCAGCGCCCGCTACAGCATCGCCAAGATCATCGGCACCGCCCCGGACTGCGGCAAGCGCATCGAGGGCACGGGTTTCGTCTTCGCTCCCGAACGGATCATGACCAACGCCCACGTGGTGGCGGGAACCCGCGGCTCGCTGTCCGTCCAGGTCGCCTCCCGCGAGCTTCGCGGACGGGTCGTGCTCTACAACGCCAAGCGCGACATCGCCGTCGTCTACGTTCCGGGCCTGAAGGCACAGGCCCTGCAGTTCGACTCCGAGGCCAAGCGGGGGGACGCCGCGGTCGTGGCGGGCTTCCCGAAGAACCGGCCGTACACGGTCCGGGCCGCCAAGATCAGCGCCCGCCAGCGGGCCAACGGGCCCGACATCTACGGCGGCTCCCAGGTCACCCGCGAGATCTACGCGCTGCGCGGACGCGTCGAGCAGGGCAACTCCGGCGGCCCGCTGCTCGCCGAGGACGGACGGGTGTTCGGAGTGATCTTCGCGGCCCGCGAGCACGACTCCGACACGGGGTACGCGCTGACCGCCGACGAGATCGCGCCGGACGTCCAGGCCGGCCAGAACGCCACCCAGGCCGCGCACACCGACAGGTGCGCCGGCTGACGGTCAGCGCAGCCGGAGCTCCCGGCTCTCCGTCACGTCTGTGATGATCGCCGGTACGTCCAGACCCCACCGGGGGCCCGTGTAGGCGTCCAGAACCGCACAGGCCCGGTCGAAGAGCGCTTGGGCGCCCCTCTCGTTGCCGCGGCGCAGGTGGGTGACGCCCACGGCGAGTTGCGCGAGCCCGCGCCACAGCGGGCGCTCCTCTTCGGGGCACGTCTTCCAGCGGGCTTCGAGGACTTCGTGCGCGTGGAAGGGACGATCTTCGTCCAGCAGGCGCTTCGCTTCGGCGATGGTCTCTTCCGGCCCGAGTTCCAGCTCGTCCGGCATCGTCGGGACGCCCTCGGCGTCATAGGGGAGAGGACGGCCGTACGCGTCCCGGGGACGGGCGTTACGCGGACGTCCGGACTGGTCGCGGTCGCGTTCGGACACGGCTATTCACTCAACCACGACAGGAGCGCGTCGTTGAACGCCTGTGGGCGCTCCTGGTGCGGGAAGTGACCGGCCGCCTCGATCACCTTCCAGGAGTACGGGGCCTCGACGTAACGACCCGACCCCTGGGCCGCGTACTGCGGGATCGCAGGATCGATCATGCCGTGAAGGTGCAGCGTGGGGGCCAGGACGGGAGCGGCCATACGGTGCCCGTAACGGATGCCGTCCGGACGGGGCGTGGAACGCACCAGCCAGCGGTGGTACTCGAGCGCGCAGTGCGCCGCACCCGGGATCTGTATGGCGTCCCGTACGTTGCGTTCGGTCTCCGCGTCCGGCCAGCCCGGACCCGACCAGTGGTGCAGAAGACGGGCGGCCCGGTCCGCGTCGTTCTTGACGAGGTCGCGTTCCGGCCACATCGGAAGCTGGTAGAGGGCGGTGTGCGCCATCCAGTTCGTCCAGGGGGACTGCCGCAGGCGCAGCGGATGCGGGGCGGAGACGGCGACCAGGCGCTGCACGACCTTCGGGTGGTACACGGCGGTCGTCCAGGCGACCAGGCCGCCCCAGTCGTGGCCGACGACGATCGCGTTGGCCTCGCCGAGCGCGCGGATCAACCCGGTCACGTCCCCCGCGAGAGTGACGAGGTCATAACCGCGAGGAGGCTTGTCGCTGCCCCCGTAGCCGCGCAGGTCGACGGCCACCGCCCGGTAACCGGACTCGGAGAGGGCGACCAGCTGGTGGTGCCAGCTCCACCAGGTCTCGGGGAAGCCGTGGAGGAGCAGGACCAGCGGGCCCTCGCCCAGCTCGGCGATGTGGAAGCGGGTGCCTCGGGCGCTGACGTCGCGGTGAGTCCAGGGACCCGCGAGCTCAGTGGTCACGGGAACGCTTGAGCATCTTCACGCCGTCCTGAAGGGTCTGCCGGGTGCGCTTCGCCCCGTCGATCTTGCGGATCCGCAGCCAGCCCACGAGGATCAGGACGGCGGCCAGCAGCAGGTAGAGCCCGGACACCACGGCGAACGCGGCCCAGTGCCACATGCCCAGCCCGACCAGCATGTACGCGAACGAGATCGACATCAGGATGACGATCACACCGGCGATCAGGCCGGCGATCGCGAACAGACCGCCGCCGATCGCCGCCTTCTTGGCGTCCGCCTTCAGTTCGAGCTTGGCGAGCTCCAGCTCGGCCCTGACCAGCTTCTGGACGTTGCCGGTCGCGGCCGCGACGAGCTCGCCGAGGCTCTGGTCCTCGACGTTCGGTCGAGTCATGAGAACTCCCTCTCGGTACCGGTGCTCAGGGCGCGTGGTTCCTTACCCGGAAGCCGAACACCATGAACGGCCATCGCCGATGCCGTCATGGTCACTCTCTCGGAATGTTCGGTTTTCGGGTAGCCCAAATCGCCGATGAGCAGCGAAACGGTGACACACACGCGAGTGTGCGCCATCCCAAGAACCTACCGAGACACTCTCCACCCGATGCATCTAGGGCGAGCCGGTCCGGCGGAGCCTACCCGCGGGGAGCGGCGGAGCCGCCGTGACACGTCACGGCGGCTCCGGAAAGTCCCGACTCAGAGGCCGAGGGCCTGCTTGATGTGCTCCATCACGGCCGGGTCGGCCAGGGTGGTGGCGTCACCGATCTGCCGGCCCTCCGCGATGTCCTGGAGGATCCGGCGGACGATCTTGCCGGAGCGGGTCTTCGGGAGCTCGGGGACGAGGAGGATCTGGCGCGGCTTGGCGATCGGGCCGAGGTGTTGTGCGACGTGCGCGCGCAGCTCCTCCACGTCGATCTCGCCGCCGTCGCGCGGGATGACGAACGCGGCGATCGCCTGCCCGGTGACCGGGTCGGACGCGCCGACGACGGCCGCCTCCGCCACCTTCGGGTGGCTGACGAGCGCCGACTCGACCTCGGTGGTGGAGATGTTGTGGCCGGAGACGAGCATGACGTCGTCGACCCGTCCGAGGAGCCACAGGTCGCCGTCGTCGTCCTTCTTGGCGCCGTCGCCGGCGAAGTACAGGCCCGGCCAGCGCGACCAGTACGTCTGCACGAAACGCTCGTCGTCGCCCCAGATCGTGCGGAGCATCGACGGCCACGGCTCCTTGAGCACGAGGAACCCGCCCGAACCGTCGGGGACGCTCTTGGCCTCGTCGTCCACGACGTCCGCGGAGATGCCGGGCAGGGGCCGCATCGCCGCGCCGGGCTTGCCGTGGGTGACGCCGGGCAGCGGGCTGATCATGATCGAGCCGGTCTCCGTCTGCCACCAGGTGTCGACGACCGGCGTACGGCCGCCGCCGATGCGCTCGCGGTACCAGACGTAGGCCTCCGGGTTGATCGGCTCGCCGACGGAGCCCAGGACGCGCAGACTGGAGAGATCGAACCGCGCGGGGATGTCGTCGCCCCACTTCATGAACGTGCGGATCGCCGTGGGCGCGGTGTAGAGGATCGTGACGCCGTACTTCTCGACGAGCTCCCACCAGCGGCCGCGGTGCGGGGTGTCGGGGGTGCCCTCGTACATGACGGACGTCGCGCCGTTGGAGAGCGGCCCGTAAACGATGTAGGAGTGGCCCGTCACCCAGCCGACGTCCGCGGTGCACCAGTAGACGTCCGTCTCCGGCTTGTGGTCGAAGACGGCGTGGTGGGTGAACGACGTCTGCGTGAGGTAGCCGCCGGTGGTGTGCAGGATGCCCTTCGGCTTCCCGGTGGTGCCGGACGTGTAGAGGATGAACAGCGGGTGCTCGGAGTCGTGCGGCTCGGCCCTGTGCTCCTCCGGCTGGCGGTCCACGAGGTCGTGCCACCAGACGTCGCGGTCCGTCCACTCGACGTCCTGGCCGGTGCGGCGGACGACGAGGACGTTCTTCACGCTCTTCGTGACGGCCTGGTCGACGGTCGGCTTCAACGCGCTGGGAGCGCCGCGGCGGTAGCCGCCGTCCGCGGTGATGACCAGCTTGGCGTCGGCGTCCTCGATCCGGGTGCGCAGGGCGTCCACCGAGAAGCCGCCGAACACCACGGAGTGGGTGGCGCCGATCCGGGCGCACGCCAGCATCGCGACGGCCGTCTCGGGGATCATCGGCATGTAGATGGCGACCCTGTCGCCCTTGACGACACCGAGCTCGCCGAGCGCGTTCGCGGCCCGGCAGACCTCCTTCTGGAGGTCGGCGTACGTGATGGTGCGGGTGTCTCCGGGCTCGCCCTCCCAGTAGAAGGCGACCTTGTCGCCGCGCCCGGCCTCCACGTGCCGGTCGACGCAGTTGTAGGCGATGTTGATCTCGCCGCCCGTGAACCACTTGGCGAAGGGCGGGTCGGTCCAGTCGAGGACCTCGGTCCAGGGCTTGGCCCAGGTCAACCGCTCGGCCTGCTCGGCCCAGAAGGCGAGGCGGTCCTCCGCGGCGCGGGCGTAGGCGTCTTCGGTGGTGTTCGCGTTGGCTGCGAGGTCGGCCGGGGGAGCGAAGCGTCGGTTCTCCTGTAGCAAGTTCGACAGCGCGTCCTGGCTCACGGGTTGGCTCCTTGTCACTGGCTCTCGACTCGCACCCTGGGGGGATATCTCACTTAACCCGTGGTCGGGCATGCGTAGCAAGGGCGGGACTACTTTTAAGTTTCCTTACAAATGGTAGGTGATGCGGGACACGTCCGACCCCTGTGTACCCTCGTGGCCGTGGATGACGCTCTGCTTCAAGTCTCGTTGCTGCCCGGTGTGGAAGAGGCCTGTGACACGGCGCGCAAAGCCGTGGACAGACTCCGCGGACACCGCATGCTGCGGCGCAAGAGCACCGAGGTGTCCACCGAATCGCTGCTGCGCGGAGCACGCGCCTCCGCGGCCCTGGAAGGGGCGGAGGCACACCTCGAAGAAGTACGTTCGGGGCATGCCCAGCACCCCCTCGTCCAGGGGGCCCTGCGGATCTCCGGCGAGATGGGGCCGCTCGTGACGACCTGGCGTGCGGCGCCCCGCCAGGTGCTCGCACGCCTGCACGTCCTGGGCGCGCGCGACCTCGTCCCGGCCGACCTTCTGGGGCGGCCCCGGGAATCGGGTACGCCCTCTCCGGAAGAGGTCGCAGCACGGCTCGACGCGTTGAGCGCGCTGCTGACGGCACCGTCGAAGGCCCCCGCACTCGTGGCCGCGGCCGTCGTGCACGGCGAACTGCTGGCGCTGAAGCCCTTCGGCACCGCGGACGGCCTGGTGGCGCGGGCCGCCGAACGGCTGACCCTGATCGACCGGGGGCTGGACCCCAAGTCCCTGGTCTCCCCCGAGGTGGGCCACTTCGAGCGGGCCGAGGAGTACCGGAAGGCGTTCGAGGCCTACCTGACGGGCACCGCGGAAGGCGTCGCCGAATGGATCCGGCACTGCGCGGAGGCGGTCACCGCCGGGGCTCGGGACGCGCAGGCGCTCTGCGAGTCGATGCAGCGCGGCTGAGGGGTCCGCACGAAGAAGGGCGGCGTTCCCCTTGCGGGAAACGCCGCCACCGCCTCGCCATCTCCGGTTATCAAGCGTGCAATTCGTGATCGTCTGAGCGGGTCAAGCCCGACTCGACGTGCCTCCCGCGGCTGGTCGCGCGTGGGTACCGGAGTGGCGTGCCCGGACGTTCGTCCGTACTTCCTGTCTACGCCTTCCACCCGTTGCTGACAAGCCCCGAAGCAGGGAAGTCCGCAGAGGTCGGCGGGCTTTTGAACTTGCCTGGTATGTGAATTAAGTCCGTTTGGGGAGGCCGGGCCGAACCGCCCCTTCCGCCCCTCCGGGGGCGGGTTGAGATCTGCCTCCAGGGCCGGTGGTCGCGGCAGTCGTGCTTCCGTCCCTTCGGAGCCGGGCCGGGCCCTGCTTCCCGGGCCGGGCGGCCGCGAGGGCCGTGATTTCGCTTTTTCCAGGGGCGGGCCGGGTGGCCACGGTGATCGTGCTTCCGCTTCTTCTGAGCCGAGCCGAGCCGAGCCGAGCCTGCCCTCGGTGCCGGGTGCCGGGTGCCGGGTGCCGGGTGCCGGGTGTCGGGCGTCGGGCGTCGGGTAGCGGGTGCGAAGTGCCGGGTGCGGGGTGTCGGGTGCGGGGTGTCGGGTGGTGGGTGTCGGGTGGTGGGTGCGGGGTGTCGGGCGTCGGGTAGCGGGTGGCGGGGCGTCGGGTGGCGGGTGCGGGGTGCGGGGTGCGGGGTGCGGGGCGTCGGGTGGTGGGCGTCGGGTGCCGGATGTCTGCGGCGATCGTGCTCCCCGGATGGGCGATCGACTGGCCACGCGGAGTTGTCCACAGCCTGCTAAGCGATCTTGATCAGTGGCGCGCATGCTGAGGTTCGTCGCCGGGCGACCGACCCGGCCAGAGCACAGGAGGCCCCATGGCCCCGCGCCCCCGAAACCGAGACGACGCCGGCATGGCCACCGCCGAGTACGCCGTGGCGACCGTCGCCGCGGCCGCCTTCGCCGGCCTGCTCTTCAAGATCGTCACCAGCGACCAGGTCCGGACCCTGGTGACGGGGATCATCGACCGGGCCCTCCAACTGGCCGGATGAACCGCCCAGGACACCGCGACGACCAGGGCACGGCCACCGCCGAAGTGGCCGTGGCACTGCCCGCCCTGGTGGCCGTCGTGGCGACCGCTCTCTGGGGCATCACCGCGGCGGCCACCAGACTCACCTGCCTCGACGCCCTCCACACCGCCGCACGCTCGGCTGCCCGAGGCGAACCCCTCTCCCAGGTCCGCACCCGCGCCCTCCGCGCCACCCCTCCCGGCACCGTCCTCACCATCACCCGAACCCCCGACTCCACCCGCCTCACCCTGACGGCCCCCTTCCGCCCGCCTTCCCGCCTCCCACTCCCCGCCCTCACCTTCCACCTCACCGCCGAGACCCCCACCGAACCCACCGCCCCCGCCTTCCCCGAAGCCCCTTCCCCCGCGGCCTTCCCCGTCTCGTCCGGCCTGCGAGGAGCCTCATGACGGGACCGGCCTCTCTCCTCGGACTTCCTGCCTCATCCGGCCTGCGAGAAGCCTCATGACGAGACCGGCCTTCTTTCCGCGGTCTTCTCGCCTCGCCCGGCCTGCGAGGAGCTCTGTGACGAGACCGGCTTCTCTCCGCGGTCTTCCCGCTCATTCGGCCCGCAAGGAGCTCTGTGACGAGATCAGACTTCTTCCACAGCCCTTCCTGTCTTGCTCGGTCCGCGAGGAGTCTTACGACGAGATCGACTTTCCTGAGATCAACACCGGAAATCCCCCAACGAGAACCCCCTCCCGCAGATCGTGGCTCGGCCACGATCTGGGCGGCCGCCCTGACCGGCCTCCTCTGCCTGTGCTCGGCCACCGCGATGACGATCGGCGGCATCCGGGCCGCCCGTCACCAAGCCCAGCTGGCAGCGGACATGGCCGCCCTGACCGCCGCGACTCGCCACACCTGGGGCCACCCTGACCCCTGCCCCCAAGCCCGCCGAACCGCCCTGCGAACAGGAGCCACCCTCATCACCTGCACCCTCACCCCCGACCCCGCCACCCCCGGCACCATCGCGGAGGTGACCGTCTCCATCCCCCTCTCCGCCCCTCGATGGCTGGCCCCCTTGGCCATTCCCGCCACGGCCAGAGCGGGCCCCGCCCCTCCCCACCCCTGACCCCACACAGAGGCCTCCGCTCCAGGCGGGTCTGCTCCACCCTGCGCTGCCGGTTCTTCTTTCCGGGATGGACGAGCACGGGACAGTACGGGTGCGGGACAGCCGGAGTGCGGACGGTACGGGACAGAGCCTCAGCTCCGGGCGACTCTGCTCCGGGTGACTCTGCTCCATCCCACGCTGCTGGCTCCTCTTGCCGGGACGGACAAGTGCGAGGCGGTACGGGTACGGAACAGGTGCAGGACGGTACGGGACGGGGCCTTTACCCGGGTGGCTTTGCTCTATCCCATGTCGACGGTCTTCTTGCCGGGCGGGACGGGTGCGGAGCTGTACGAGTGCGGGCAACGCGAGCGGCGGCGGATTTTTCGGGTACGCCGGCAGGTCTCGAAGGGCTGGAGATCTTCCTCCAAGGGGCGAACTCCGGGGTCGGGAAGCGCTCTGCCGTATAGACGTGTCCACCTTTGGGTCGCTCGGTTGGCTTTTGGGCAGAATGGAGGTGCATGATCACTGCATGGTGGAATTTGCGGCGGTCGCCGGTATCGCGATGGTCGAGTTGGGCATGGTGCTGACCCCCGGACCGAACATGATCTACCTGGTGTCCCGCTCCATCGCCCAGGGGAGGCGGGCGGGCCTGATCTCCCTGGCCGGAGTGGGCGCCGGTTTCCTGGTCTACCTGGCGGCGGTGACCGCCGGCATCACCGCGGTTTTCGCCCTAGTCCCCGCCCTCTACCTCGCGATCAAACTCGCCGGAGCCGCCTATCTGGCATACCTGGCCTGGCAGGCGTTCCGGCCCGGCGGAACCTCGGTCTTCGCTCCCCGGCCGCTCGACCCCGCCCCCGCCCGCCGCCTCTTCGGCATGGGCTTCCTCACCTCGGTGATCAACCCGAAGATCGCCGTTCTCTACATCTCCTTCCTCCCCCAGTTCGTAGACCCCTCCCAAGGCCACGTGGCGGCCCAGAGCCTCCTCCTGGGCTCCGTCCAGATCTGCGTCGCCCTCACCTTCAACGGACTCTTCGTCCTCACCGCAGGCTCCATCAGCGCCTTCCTCGCCACCCGCCCCGCCTGGCTCCGCCTCCAACGCCGCCTGACCGGCGGCCTCCTCGCCTTCTTCGCCTTCCGCATGGCCACCGACCGCACCCCGGCCCCCGCTTGAAGGGAGCCCCCGCCCACTGAGTGCCCCGGCTCCCGCCGAGGGGACCGCCGTCAGCTGAGCGTGCTCCTACTCCCGTTCGAGGAGGCTGCTGTGGAGTGGTCACGTTCGGCTCCTGCTCGAGGGAACTGTCGTCAGCTGAGCGTGCTCTGGCTCTCGTTCGAGGGAGCTGCTGTGAAGTGGTCGCGTTCGGTTCCTGCCGAGGGGACGGCCGTCAGCTGAGCGTGTTTTGGCTTTTGTTCGAGGGGGCTGCTGTGAAGTGTCCGTGTTTGGTTCCTGCCGAGGGGACGGCCGTCAGCTGAGTGTGCTCTGGCTCCCGTTCGAAGGGGCTGTCGTCAGCTGAGCGTGCCCCGATTTCCGGTTGAAGGGGGCTGTCGGCCTGACTGTGCCCGGTTCCTGTTCGAGAGAGCTGTCGCCAACTGACCGGATGCTGGCTCTGGTTGAGGGAGTTCCCCTTAAGGGAGGGTGATGCTCTGGGCTATGCCGGCGATGGACGGGACTATGCCGAGGAAGAAGAAGGCGGGGAGGAAGCAGAGGCCCAAGGGGGCCACGGCCTGGATGGCGGCTGAGCGGGCTCGGGCTTCGGCGGCGGCTCTGGCGGTGCGACGCTGGTCGCGGGCGAGGCGGTTGAGGACGGGGGCCAGGGCGGCGCCGCTCCGGGCGGTGCGGGCCGCCGCGCGGGCCAAAGGCGCGGTTTCCGGGGTCTCGGTGAGTTCCCTCCAGGCTTCGGGAGGGTCGGCGCCCAGGCGGATCTGAGCGGCGACCTTCTCCAGGTCCGCTCCGAGGGGGCCGCCCAGTGCCCCGGAGACCGCCTCGATGGATTCAGCCCAGGAGACACCGGCGGCCAGACACGCGGAGAGAAGTTCGACGGCCATCGGCAGGTCCGCCACCATCCGCGCCCGACGTTTCCTGGACCCGGCGGACTCCCCTCTGCCCGTCCACCACCAGCATCCCCAGCCGGTGAGGGCTCCGACGGCCAGGCCCGGCAGTCCTCCCGTCAGCGAACCGCTGAGGATCCCCGCGGCGGCCGCCAAGAGCAGTCGCCTCCTCCGGGACTCCTCGTTCCGCGGCTCCTCGGCGGTGGGCACCTTGACGTCCCCGGCCAGAGCGAACCGCCTCCGGACGTCGAGCCTGCTCAGCCTTTTCGCGGGGGACGGTGCCAACGCGAAGAGCCCCGCAGCTGCGGCGAAGAGAACCCCCAGAACATCCGTCATCGTTCAGCGCCTTTCAAGCTGGGGCGCACCAAGCTGAAGCGCGCCAAGCTGAGGCGTGGCCAGTTGGGGCGTACCAACCTGGGGCGTGCCCAGTTGAGGCGTACCGAGCTGAAATGCACCGAGCTGAAATGCACCGAGCTGAGGCGTGGCCAGCTGAGATGCACCGGGCTGAGGCGTACCAAGTTGGAGCGCGTCGAGCTGAGACGTACCGACTCCTCCTTGGTGCGGTTTGCTTCTTCTGAAGGCCCGTGTACAGCCGGTGGAGGCAGGCGTTCGTTCACAGCTTGTGGGGGCGGGGGCTCGTTCATGGGCCGGGGTTGCGTCATCCGTCTCTCGGCTCGGTGGTGGGCAGGGCGTGCGGGTCAGGGGTGTTCGGCTCTGGTGGCTATGTGTTTGGTCCACAGGAGGCCTGCGGCGTCCAGGAGGAGGGCCAGGAGGAGGCAGGCCAGGCCGGGGAGCGTGGTGAAGAGGAAGCCGAGGGGATCGGCTCCCAGGGACCAGGACATGGCCAGGCCCAGGCACGGGAGGACGGCCAGGAGGCGGGCGGTGGCGTGGGTGCCCGCCAGCTGGGCCTTGATCTGCTGGTGGTGGTCGTGGTCGTCGCGCAGCCCCTGGGTGAGGCCGTCCATGACGGGGGCGAAGGCGGCGCCGCGTTCCACTCCAATGCGCCAGCAGGCGGCCAGGAGGCGTAGACCGTGCGCGCCGGGATGTTCGGAGAGCCGGTGCAGGGCCTGGGGGAGGTCCGGGGCGGACATGGTGGCTTTCAAGGGCACCGCCAGTGCGGGGGAGAGTGACTCGACGGCGTCCGCCAAGGCGTCTTCCGGGGTGCGTCCTGCGGTGAGCTCGGCGGCCAGCGCGTCACAGAGCTCGATCACGCCGAGCCTCCACGTCTCCTCCTCTCGGTGACGGGTCAGGCGCCTTGCCAGGGGGTTCTCCCGCAAGGCGGACTCCAGCCGCCCTCCAGGCCTCTGCGCTCCGCGTCGCACGGCGGCGAGCCTTCGCACGGAGAACGGAGGACAGGTCCAGAGCCAGACCGCTCCGGCCGCGAAGAGCGCTCCGAGGAGCAGCGTCATCCCGTCACCCCTCTTCGAACGTCATGGGGTCCACGACAGGCGGTCGAAGAGGGTGGAGGCGGCGGGAGCGGGGGTGAGGCCGGTGGGGGTGAGGTGGACGGCGGGGTGGGCTTCCACCAGGCCGGAAGGGGAGCGGAGGAGGACGGAGATCTCGCGGACCCGGCGGTGGGGGCCGTGGCGGTCCAGGTGGACGATCACGTCGAGGGCGGCCGCCAGCTGGCTGTGCAGGGCTTCGCGGGTGAGGCCCGCGGCGCAGCCCAGGGCTTCCAGGCGGGCGGGGACGTCCGTGGGGGCGTTGGCGTGGAGGGTGCCGCAGCCGCCTTCGTGGCCGGTGTTCAAAGCGCTCAGGAGGTCGACCACTTCGGCGCCTCTCACCTCGCCCACGACCAGGCGGTCGGGGCGCATGCGGAGGGCCTGGCGGACCAGGTCGTGCAGGGTGACGCCGCCGGCGCCCTCGATGTTGGGGGGACGGGCCTCCAGCCGGACCACGTGGGGGTGGTCGGGGCGGAGCTCGGCCGAATCCTCGACGAGGAGCAGCCGTTCGGAGGGGGAGACCAGGCCCAGCAGGCAGCTCAGAAGCGTGGTTTTTCCAGTGCCGGTTCCTCCCGTGACGAGGAAGGCGGCGCGGGAGGCGACCAGGGCGGCCAGCAGGTCGGCTCCCCGAGCGCAGAGGCTCCCCTCGTCCACGAGCTCGCCGAGGGTGAACGCCCTGCCTCGGGGAGAGCGGAGGGAAAGGCACGTGCCTCCGGGGGCCACGGGGGCGAGGACGGCGTGGAGCCGGATGCCGCCGGGAAGGCGGGCGTCCACGTAAGGGGCGGCGTCGTCCAGGCGGCGGCCCGCCGCCGCGGCGAGGCGCTGGGCGAGCCTGCGGACCGCCCGCTCGTCCGGGAAGCGGACGGAGGTGCGCATCAGGTGCCCCTTCGCCTCGACCCACACCTCGTCGGGGCCGTTGACCAGGACGTCCGTCACCGCCGGGTCGTTCAGCAGCGTCTCCAGGGGGCCCGTCCCCACGAGATCGGCCCTCACCTGGCGGGTCAGACTGAGCACCTCGGTGTCGCCTAGCACCTTCTCCTCGGCCCGCAGCGCCGCGGCCACGGCTCCCGGCGTGGCCGCGCTCCTGGTGTCGGCCAGCCGCCCCCGCACCGCGTCCGCGAGGCTCATCGCCCACCGCCGATACCCGTGTCCGGCTTCCGGTCCTCGGCGCTTCGGCCCTGCTCCGGGTGGCCTGTTTCCGGAGTGGGCCGCTTCCGTCTCAGGTGGGCCTCCTGCCAGGTGCTCCGCCTCGGGCCTCGGACGGGGGTTTCGGGGGATATGGCGTTGACGGCGTCCCGAACCCCCTTGAGAGGGGAGAGCAGCCGGGAGAAGCCGCGGAGACCGCGGTGCCGGGACTTCGGAAGGCGGGCGGAAGCGGCGCTTCGCGGGCCGGGAGAAGTGGTGGTGAAGAGAGCGAAGAACCAGGTGTGAGCTTGTACCGAGGAGAGGCGTCCGCCTTTTCGGGTGGAGACGGAAGCAGCGGAGGCCGACGAGCGGGGGAAGAAGCGGCGGACTTTGCCAGGGAGTGCGCGAGCGGGTCGAGAGATGCGGGAGCGAAGCATGGGTGGCTCCTGGGTTGAGAGCGGGGCGAGGATGCGGCGGATTTCGTCAGGGAGTGCGCGAGCGGGTCGAGAGGCGTGGGAGCGAAGCATGGGTGGCTCCTGGGTTGAGAGCGGGGCGAGGAGGCGGCGGATTTCGCCAGGGAGTGCGCGAGCGGGTCGAGAGATGCGGGAGCGAAGCATGGGTGGCTCCTGGGTCGAGAGCGGGACGGGAAGCGGCGAGCGTGTGGCGCCGGGTCAGGGCGGGTTGGGGAGAAGGGAGGGCAGGAGGCGGGTGCAGAGGCGGGCCAGGGGGCCTCTGGTGGGGAGGGCGGCCTGTTCCAGGGCTGGAGGGATGCGGCGGTCCAGGTCGTAGTGGCCGTGCAGGGGGAGGGCGAGGGTTTCGGCTATGGAGGAGGAAGGGAGGCGGACGGGGGCGGGGCCGCGGGTGATGAGGAGGGGCTGGGAGGCCGCGGTGGTGAGGGAGCGGGCGGACAGGACGCTGCGGACTTCGGCGGGGACCAGGAGGAGGGTCTGGTCGGAGGAGGGCGCGGTGCCGCGGGGGGAGTCCGCGACGACCAGGTCGTAGGCGCGGCGTGCCGCGGAGAGGACCGAGGCGAGGGCTTCGGCGGGGATCCGGGACGTGCGGTCGTGCGCGTGGGAGAGGACGGACACCCCGCGGGTCGCCGGAAGCGATCCGTGCAGGGCTTCGGGGGAGAGGCGGCCGCGCAGGCGGGTCAGGTCGGGCCAGCGGGTGCCGCGGGTCCGTTCCAGGCCGAGCACCACGTCCAGGCCCGCCGACAGGGGGTCGAGGTCCAGCAGGAGGACGCGGAGGTCGCGGCGGGCCGCGATAAGGGCGAGGGTGGTGGCGAAGACGGAGGCTCCCGCACCGCCTCGGGCGCCGGTGACGGCGACGACGCGGCCGGAGGAGGGCGGGCTGCAGGCGCGGAGCAGGCGGTCGGCGAGTCGGGGTTCGTCTTCGGGGAGCACGGCCACCTGTTCGGCGCCGAGTTCGAGCGCCCGGCGGTACACGGTGACGGAGGCCTCGCGGGACAGGACGATCAGGCCGTCCCTGCGCGGGTGGGCGCCTGCCAGCACGTCGGGGCCGAGCAGGACCACGGCCGCGCGGTGCCACCAGGCGCGCGCCTCCGCGGGGTGGGAGGCGACCGCCATTTCCACCGAGGCGGCGGCCGCGAGACGACGCACGTCGTCGACGAGTTCCGGATCGCCGGAGAGCACCAGAGCGTTCACGGATCCAAGGTCGCCCAACCCGGCCAAGATCGCTTAGCGGCCTGTGGAAAACCTCGGGAAGCGCCGCGACGGCGGGGTGTGGCAGGCGGACGATCGGTGCGGAACTGCCAGAACCGGTGGGCGGAGAGAGAGGCGGATCGAAGCGAGTCAAGGGGAGAGAGCCGTTGTATTTATCGTCAATAGGGCTAAGGTGCTGGAAAGCCCAATTGTCGTTCTTCTGTGACTTTCGCTACCGGCGGGTCATATACGCTGCCTCAAGCACTGAGGTACCGGGTGTGGCGGAGGGAATCTTGCGCGTGTGGCTCAAGGCACTGGTGGCCGTGGCTCCGCTGGTGACGATGCTCGGCGCGGGGGTTCCGGCGCAGGCGAAAGCCGCGGCGGCCCCCCAGATCACGCCGGCCAGCGGTTCCGTCATCACGTCCTCGTCGGTCACCATCAGGGTGAAGTCCGCGGCGGGCGGCGGAACCCTGCACGTGGACGGTCGCCCGGTGGCCACCGGGAAGAACAAGTGGCTCACGTACACGATCAACGGGAAGACCACGCCGAACGGGACCGTCAAGGTCAAGCTCGACGCCCTGATTCCGTGGGACGAGGCCTCGAGCACGTTCCGGATGGCGGTGCCCGCGTCCGCGCCCAGCGGCGTGACGGCGTCGGTGACGGCCAACAACAAGGTGACCGTCAAGTGGAACAAGGGCACGGAGCCGGACCTGACCGGCTACACGCTCTCGGGTGACATCGGCAGCAAGAGCATCTCCGCCGGTTCCTGCGGGGCGCAGTGCAGCGTGACGCTGGCCGCGGGCCCCTCCGCCAGCGGGCAGGCGACGATCCAGGTGGTCGCCAAACGGTCGGGGGCCGCCGCTTCGGGGGCCACGACGCGGACCGTCCGGCTCAAGGGGACCGGGCAGCCCCAGACGGGGAACGACAACAACAGCGGCCCCGCTCCGGCGCCCGGCCCGTCGACCTACACGTGGCCTGAACAGTCCCAGGGTCCGGCCCTCCCCTCCGTGGCGCCCAACCCCGACGGGTTCAGCACCGAGAGCCCTGGCGTGATCACCTATCCGACGCCCACCGACCCCGAGGTCCTCGACCCCTCGGTCGTCAGCATGGACAGCACCACCGGGCTGACGGGGACGCTGGCCGACGAGAGCCTGCAGTGGGGCAAGAGCATGGCGATAGCGCTCGTCCTGCTGCTGTGCGCGGCCCACCTGGGAACCTGGACGCGTCGCCTGCGCATGGCGCGGGTCACCGGTCCGGGAGGTCCCCGGGTCGTGACCGGGTCGGCCCACGCCCGTGTCGAGGCCAACCGGCTGCACATCGAGGCGGCGCTCGCCGCCGCCCGCGGCGCCGGCGAGGGGTCCTCGGACGAGGACGAGAAGGGCGCGAGGAAGCCCAAGCGCGGCGGCAGGTTCAAGAAGGGCAAGGCCGAGCCCGAGAGCCCGGAGCTGAGCTCGATCGTCCGCACGGCGGACCCCGACCAGGACTTCCCGGACGAGCTCAACCTCGAGTACACGCCGAAGTCCACATTCGGCGCGGACACGACGAGCACGACGGACGAGAACGAAGCCGCAGACCCGGACGTCACCGCGTTCGACCTGGACAGGACGGGCATCGACGGGCCAGACCCGGACGAGCCCGAGACGACGATCTTCGACCGGTCGGAGCAGGACCCCGACGGCGCCCCGAAGGCGGACGAGAAGACCGACGCGGCCCTGGCGGCCCTGATCGAGCTGGCGAAGGCCGACGCCCCCGAGTCGGCGCAGGACCCGAAGGACCCGTCCGAGGAGGCCGGCGACCGCACGGAGGTCCTCGAACACCCCCGCCGTCGCCGCGGCCTCTTCCGCCGCTGACCCCGCCCCACGGGTTCGGACACCTCTCCACGCGCCGTGAACTGCCCGGTTGGGCCGATGGACCCCGCTCCACGGGTTCGGAGGCCCTTCACGCGCCGTGAACCGCTCCGCGGGAGCGGGCGGGCCTTCCACGCGCCGTGAACTGCCCGGTTGGGCCGATGGACCCCGCTCCACGGGTTCGGACGCCCTTCACGCGCCGTGAACCGCTCCGCGGGAGCGGGTGGGCCTTCCATGCGCCGTGAACCGCTCCACGGGTTCGGGCGGGCCTTCCACGCGCCGCGAACTGCCCGGTTGGGCCGATGGACCCCGCCCCACGGGTTCGGACCCCCTCCACGCGCCGTGAACCATCCGGCTCCGCCGCTGACCCTGCCCCGCGGGACGAGGTCAGGGGCGCGTGAGGAGGACGGACAGGAGCGCCAGCGCGTCCTGTTTGTCCAGGGGTTCGTTGCCGTTTCCGCACTTGGGGGACTGGATGCAGGACGGGCATCCGTGCTCGCACTCGCAGGAGGCGATGGCCTTGCGGGTGGCCTGGAGCCATGGCCGGGCGGAGGTGTAGGCGCGTTCGGCGAAGCCGGCGCCGCCGGGGTGGCCGTCGTAGACGAAGACGGTGAGGCGGCCGGTGTCGGGGTGCAGGGGGGTGGAGACGCCGCCGATGTCCCAGCGGTCGCAGGTGGCGAAGAGGGGCAGGAGGCCGATGGAGGCGTGTTCGGCGGCGTGGGCGGCGCCGGGCGCGTCGAAGCCGGGCTCGGCGGCCAGCAGGGAGGCCAGGGCCCCGGGGGAGACGGTCCACCAGACGCTCTTGGTGCGCAGGACGCGTTCGGGCAGGTCGAGGGGCTTCTCGCCGATGATCTCGCCGGTGGCGAGGCGGCGCATCTGGTAGGAGACGACCTGGCGGCGGACCTCGACGGTGCCGAAGTGCAGGGTGGCGTGCTCGCCCCAGGAGAGGGACTTCTCCTCGTCGAGGATGTGGACGTCGGTGGTGGAGCGGGCGGACGTGGAGTAGTCGGGGACGGCCGGGTCTACCAGGGCGACGCCGTCGTCGAGGTCCAGGAGGTTCACCAGGAAGGACTCGCCCTGGTGGACGTAGACGGCGCCTTCGTGGACGCTGCCGTGCGCCGACGCCTCGTCGACGGTGCCGAGGAGTCGGCCGGTGCCGGCTTCGACGACCTGTACGACGGACGGTCCCGAGCCGCGTAGGTCGGTGGACGGCCGGCGCCGGTGCGTCCAGTACCAGCCGGTGGGGCGGCGGCGGAGCAGTCCCCGGGCGGTGAGGTCGTCCACAAGCTGTGGAGACTCCGGCCCGAACAGCGTGAAGTCCTCGTCCGTGAGGGGAAGCTCGGCGGCGGCCGAGCACAGGTGGGGCTCCAGCACGTAGGGGTTGGCCGGGTCGAGGACGGTGGCCTCGACGGGGGTGCCGAAGACCGCCGACGGGTGGTGGACGAGGTAGGTGTCCAGTGGGTCGTCCCTGGCGATGAGGACGGCCAGCGCGTCCTGGCCGCCGCGGCCGGCGCGCCCGGCCTGCTGCCACAGGGACGCGCGGGTTCCCGGCCAGCCGCAGATCAGCACGGCGTCCAGGCCGGAGACGTCGATGCCCAGCTCCAGGGCGTTGGTCGTGGCCAGTCCCAGCAGCGAGCGGGAGCGCAGGCCCGCCTCGAGGGCGCGGCGCTCCTCCGGCAGGTAGCCGCCGCGGTAGGCGGCGATCTGGTCGGCGAGTTCCGGCGCGACCTCCGACAGGGCGCGCCGGGCGGCCAGCGAGACCGTCTCGACGCCGCGCCGGGAGCGGACGAAGGCGAGCGTCTGCGCCCCGGTGGTCACGAGGTCGGCCAGCAGGTCGGCGGTCTCGGCGGGGGCGGGCCTGCGGACCTCGTCCTCCAGCAGCGGCGGCTCCCAGAAGGCGAAGGTCGTCGCGCCCCGGGGCGAGCCGTCCTCGACGACCGCCTCGACGGGCAGTCCGGTGAGCACCGAGGCCGAGGCCGCGGGGTCCGACACCGTCGCGGAGGCCAGGACGAAGGTGGGATCGGCCCCGTAACGGGCGCAGACCCGGCGCAGCCGCCGGAGGATCTGCGCGACGTGCGAGCCGAAGACGCCCCGGTAGCCGTGCGCCTCGTCGATCACGACATAGCGCAGCCGGCGGAGAAAGGAGGCCCATCGGGAGTGTCCGGGAAGCACTCCGTAGTGCAACATGTCGGGATTGGTGAGAACGATGTTCGCGTAACGCCGAATCCAATCTCGGGAATCCGGCGAAGTGTCCCCGTCGTAGGTCGCGGCGCGCACGGAGGGAATTCCCAGACCCGACACGAAACGTTCCTGATCATGGGCCAGCGCCTTGGTCGGCGCGAGGTAGAGCGTCGTCTCGTCGTCCAGCGCCGCGCTCAGCGAGGGCAGCAGGTAGGCGAGCGACTTGCCCGAGGCGGTCCCTGTGGCGATGATCACAGATCGTCCCTCATGGGCCAGCGAAGCCGCTGTGACCTGGTGTTCCCACAGCTCGGGGAACCTCAGCGCGGAACGCACGGGATCCGGTGCCCAGTCGGGCCATCCGGCCGGAGAGGCGGCCCGCGCGGGAACCGTCTCGACATGGGTCACCCGTCCGCGGCGCCTCGGATCGCGCAGCAGATGCCGGAGAAGTTCGTGTGCGGACACAGGTTTCCAGTCTTGCATCGTGGGAAGGACCACGGAACGCCCCGGCCCCCTGATCGAGGTTTCGGCCCCTGCCGGACCATGTGAACAGAGGATTCCGTGCTGACACGTCTCCGGGGCATGGTTGAATTTCGACGGACGAGCGCTGCGACGTCCGATTACATTGCGGCAGGAATGCGCAGGAGGTTCTGTGGACCTGAAGGTGAACGACTACACCACCGACGACGGCCTCACGGTCATCAACGTGGAGGGGGAGATCGACGTCTACACGGCGCCGAAGCTCCGCGAGAAGCTCATCGACTTGGTCAACAAGGGCAAGTTCCACCTCCTCGTGGACATGGAGAAGGTCGAGTTCCTGGACTCGACCGGCCTCGGCGTCCTGGTGGGTGGGCTGAAGCGGGTCCGGGCGCACGACGGTTCGCTGGAACTGGTCTGCACCCAGGAGCGCATTCTCAAGATCTTCCGGATCACCGGGCTGACCAAGGTCTTCGGGATTCACACCTCGCTCGAGGAGGCGCGGGAGAACCGCAAGAGCGCGAAGTAGTCTCCCGTGTCTTCTACAGTCGAGGTCGCGTTCAGCGCGCTGCCGATCCATGTGCGCACCGCGCGCATGATCACCAAGGCGGTCGCGCTGCGCAGCGGTGTGGACGACCCGCTGCTGGACGAGGTGCGTCTGGCGGTGGGCGAGGCATGCTCGCGCGCCGTGGAGGCCCACCAGAAGCACTGTCCCGAGGAACCCGTGGTGCTGAACCTGACCGACGGCAAGGGCCGTTTCTCGGTCTCGGTCAGCGATCGGGTCCCGGATGAGCCGGAGGAAGACGGTCTGAGCATGGCGGTGATCAAGGGCCTCGCCGACGAGCTCGAGATCGTCTCCTCGGAGACCGGAACGACGATCAGCATGAGCTGGCCGGCGCGCTGACTCATCCCCGAAAAGACCTCACGTTCTCAGACGTGAGGTCTTTTGCGTGTGTGCGCCGATTCGTCCAGAGTAAGAAAATTACCGTTCTTGTGAGAATTTAGTACTTTTCCCGGCACAAAAGCCGTGCATACCTTTCCCGGAGCGCACCACACGACCCGGGGAGGACGCATGGGCGAGGTCGCACTGGGCGGGGGAGATCTCTTCCTCGTCTCCATGGTCGCGGTGATCGCCCTGCTGGCCCTGGCGGTCGCGGGCGGGCTGGTCCGCGAGGTGCTGGCGGCGGGTCAGGGCACCCCCCGGATGCAGCAGATCGCGCTGGCCGTGCAGGAGGGGGCGAGCGCCTACCTCAAACGCCAGTTCCGCACGGTCGGCGTCTTCGTGGTGCTGATACCCCTGCTCCTCCTGCTGCTGCCCGCGGAGGGCGCGGGGGTGCGGATCGGCAGGTCGGTCTTCTTCGTGCTCGGCGCGCTCTTCTCCGGGATCACCGGATTCGCGGGCATGTGGCTGGCGGTCCGGGGAAACGTCCGGGTGGCCGCCGCGGCACGCGACGCCGGGGAGCGGACCGCGATGCGCATCGCCTTCCGGACGGGCGGGGTCGCCGGGATGTTCACCGTCGGGCTCGGCCTCTTCGGCGCGGCCCTCGTCGTGCTGGTCTACCGGGGCGACGCGCCCGTCGTCCTGGAGGGGTTCGGGTTCGGCGCGGCGCTGCTGGCGATGTTCATGCGGGTCGGCGGCGGCATCTTCACCAAGGCCGCGGACGTCGGCGCGGACCTGGTGGGCAAGGTCGAGCAGGGCATCCCGGAGGACGACCCGCGCAACGCCGCGACGATCGCCGACAACGTGGGGGACAACGTCGGAGACTGCGCGGGCATGGCGGCCGACCTGTTCGAGTCCTACGCGGTGATGCTCGTGGCCGCGCTGATCCTCGGCGGCGCCGCGTTCGGCGCGCAGGGGATGGTCTTCTCGCTGCTCGTGCCGATGATCGGTGTGGTCACCGCGGTGATCGGCATCTTCGCCGTGACGCCGAGGGCGCGGGACCGCTCGGGGATGACGGCGATCAACCGGGGCTTCTTCCTGGCCGCGGCGATCTCCGCGGTGGCGGTGGCGGTGGCGGCCTTCCTGTACCTGCCGTCCACCTTCGCGGAGCTGGACGGGGGCGTCCGGGTGGACGCCGACCCGCGGCTCGTGGCGATCGGCGCGGTGCTGACCGGCATCGTCCTGGCGGGCGCGATCCAGCTGCTCACCGGCTACTTCACCGAGACGAACCGCAAACCCGTCCAGGAGGTCACTCAGAGCGCCCGTACGGGCCCCGCGACGGTCATCCTTTCCGGGGTGGCCCTGGGCCTGGAGTCGGCCGTCTACTCCACTCTCCTCATCGCGGGGGCCATCTACGGCGCCTTCCTCCTCGGCTCCGGGAACACCACGGTCGCGCTGTTCGCGGTCGCGCTGGCGGGCACGGGACTGCTCACCACCGTCGGGGTGATCGTCTCGATGGACACGTTCGGTCCCGTCTCCGACAACGCGCAGGGCATCGCCGAGATGTCCGGCGACGTCAACGGCGAGGCCGCGGCCGTCCTCGAACGCCTCGACGCCGTCGGCAACACCACCAAGGCGATCACCAAGGGCATCGCCATAGCGACGGCCGTCCTGGCGGCGACGGCCCTGTTCGGCTCCTTCCGGACGACCGTGGAGGCGGCACTGGAGGAGGCGAGCGGGGACGCGCAGCGGGCCATCGGCGCCGCCTTCCTGGACTTCAACCTCTCGGTCGACCAGCCGAACGTCCTCATCGGCCTGCTCGTCGGAGCCTCCGTCGTCTTCCTCTTCTCCGGTCTGGCGATCATGGCGGTGGGACGGTCGGCGGGCCGCGTCGTCGTCGAGGTCAGAGAGCAGTTCCGCACCAAGCCCGGGATCATGGACTTCTCCGAGCGGCCCGACTACGACCGGGTGGTCGACCTCTGTACCAGGGACGCCCAGCGAGAGCTGATCACTCCGGGCCTGCTGGCGATCCTGACGCCGATCGCGGTGGGGTTCGCCTTCGGCTACGCCCCGTTGGGCGCCTTCCTGGCCGGGGCGATCGCCGCGGGAGCCCTGATGGCGGTCTTCCTGGCGAACTCCGGGGGAGCCTGGGACAACGCCAAGAAGGTCGTCGAGGACGGCAGCCTGGGCGGCAAGGGGTCGGAGGCCCACGCCGCCACCGTCATCGGCGACACCGTCGGAGACCCCTTCAAGGACACGGCGGGCCCCGCGATCAACCCGTTGATCAAGGTGATGAACCTGGTCTCGCTGCTGATCGCACCCGCCGTCGTCGCCGCGGCGGGCGACGCCGTCCTGCGGGCGGGCGTGACCATCGTGGTGGTGGCCGTGCTCGTGGCCGCGGTCGTCGCCTCCAGGCACCGCGGCGCCGCGACCGGGGCTCCGCTGCCGCGCGCCACCCGCCGATGAGGGCCCGTTCCGGGGGAGAGGAAGTTCATTCACGGAGTGGTGCTGGAGAGGCGCGTGGGACGCTTACGCTTGGGCCATGAATGGTGCTAAAGGGTTCGTCGCCGTCTTTGGTGGCATGCTCCTGGTCATGGCGATCTTGTGGTTTCTGGCATGGTCGGTCGCCCCGTGAGCAAGAGGCTGCTGGTGCTGCGCCACGCCAAGGCGGAGGTCGGGCTGGGCCTGGCCGACCACGAGCGCCCGCTGGCGGACCGGGGCCGGCGGGACTCCGCCGCGATGGGCGACTTCCTGCGGGCCCAGGGGATGGAGCCGGACCTGGTGCTCTGCTCCACCGCGCTGCGGACCAGGCAGACCCTGGAGGGGCTGGGCCTGTCCGCTCCCGTGCGGTTCGAGCGGTCCATCTACACCGGGGACGGCCGCGACCTCCTGGACCTGGTCCGCCTCGCCGGCGCTGAGGCCGAGGACGCCGGGACGATCCTGCTGGTGGGCCACAATCCGACGGTGCACGAACTGGTGATCGTCGTGGGGAACGAGCAGGTCGAGGACTTCCCCACCTGCGCGCTCGGCGTGATCGAACTGGCGGACTGGCAGGCGCATGGCGGCACGCTCCTGGACTACCGGACTCCCAGGACCATCTGATCCGGTTCGCGGCGAGGGGCGTACGGGCGGATCCCGGGGGGACCCGGGAAGGAGACCCCGCCGAGAGGACTCGGAGGAACCTTCAGGAGGCGTTCTCGGCGTCCGCCGCGTCCGCGGCCTCGATCTCGTCCCTGGAGATGCCCAGCAGGAAGAGGATCGTGTCCAGGTAGGGCACGTTGACGGCGGTGTGGGCGGCGCGGCGCACCACCGGCTTGGCGTTGTAGGCCACTCCGAGCCCCGCCGCCTGGAGCATGTCCAGGTCGTTGGCGCCGTCGCCGACGGCGACCGTCTGGGAGATCGGGACGCCCGCCTGGGCGGCGAACCGGCGCAGCGCGTCGGCCTTGCCCGCCCGGTCGATGATCGGGCCCACCACCCGGCCGGTGAGCCTGCCGTCGACGATCTCCAGGGTGTTGGCGGCGGTGTAGTCGATGCCCAGGTCGGCGGCGAGGGCGTCGGTGACCTGGGTGAAGCCGCCGCTGACGATGGCGAACCTGTAGTCCAGCCGTTTGAGGGTGCGCACCAGGGTGCGGGCGCCGGAGGCGAGTTCGATCCTGTCGCGGACGGCGTCGATGGCCGAGGCGTCCAGCCCGGCCAGCAGGGCGACGCGCTCGCGCAGGGAGCCGGCGAAGTCCAGCTCGCCGCGCATGGCGGCCTCGGTGATCTCGGCGACCTTGTCGAGCTGCCCGGCGTGCTCGGCCAGCAGTTCGATGACCTCGCCCTGGATAAGGGTGGAGTCGACGTCCATGACGATCAGGCGCTTGGCCTTGCGGTGCAGCCCGGCCCGCTGGACGGCGACGTCCACCTGGCGTTCGGCGGCCTCGGCGGCCAGCGCGGCGCGCAGCGAGGCGGGGTCGGCGCCGGAGACCAGCAGCTCGATCGCGGTCACCGGGTAGCTGGCGAGCCGTTCGATGCGGTCGATGTTGGCGCCGTGGCTGGCGATCCGGCCGGCCACCCCGGCCATCGCGGCGGGGGTCAGGGGGCTGCCCAGCACCGTCACGTGCAGCTGGGAGCGTTTGCGCCTGGTTTTTTTGGAGCCGCCGGGGGAGGACAGCTCCACCTCCATCTCCAGGTCGTCGGCCACCTTCTTGACCGCGTCCCAGAGGGGGTCCACCTCGGAGGTGTGGGTGACGAGCACGCCGAGGATCAGACGGCCGCGGATCACCACCTGTTCGACGTCGGAGACCTCGACCGGGAAGCCGGCGAGCGTGCCGAAGAGCCGGGAGGTCACCCCGGGGCGATCCTTGCCGGTCAGTGTGATGAGCAGCGTCCGTTCCATACCGATGCCAACGGTACCGTTCCGTAGCCGCCCGCCGGGCATCGAGTCCAGCATTCGGACGATCACCGCACGCCCCTCCGTGCAGAGCTTCCGGGACCGCCCCGTTGACCTTTCCTTTCCCTCGCCGGAGCGTAGGCTCCCGGCTCTGGTCCGACCGGATTCAAAGGAATGCGGCTCGGCCCGCAAGCCTTCGGAGAGGCAACGCGTCATCTCACCGTCCCGGCTGGCGGGCGCCTGGCGTTTCGACGGTGTCCGCCGGCATCCCGTCCCCTTCGGAGAGGCCCATCCTGAGAACAGGGCCGTCACGAGGAAGAAGGACGGGCGATGGACGGGTCACTCGTCGCTCGCCGTCCTCGACGGCGGGGTGATCGCCGTGAGCGGAATGGTCGGTCACCGGGCCCTGGTGTGTCCGCGTGAGCTTCTGGTCATGGCGGAATCGCCCTACCAACTGCGTTGAGACGGCAATTCCTGGACACGTGAACAGGGCTTCGGGCAAAGGCGACTGGTCTCCCAGGCCCCCGACGGCCGAGGCGGCCGCTACGCGATCGGCGTGAGGTTCTCCCGATCCTCAGAGGACGCGAAGATCCTCCACCGCACCGCCTCGGGCCGCCGGACCGGCCAGGGCTGGAGGCCGATCGCCGTGTTCCGCATGTCCGGCACCGCCTCGTTCTGGGCGGTGGGCGAGGAGAAGGACCGGCGGTACGAGAAGAGGCTGCTCATGAGGGACGAACGATGAGCGCGCACGGCCCGCGCCGCGGGTCGCGTCCGCGAGGGCGGTGTCGCGGAGATCACCCCTTGGCTCCGGTGGTTCCGGGGAACTCATTCCCCGGAAGTAGCGAAGGCGAATGGTCTGGCTCTGGAGACCGATCCCGAATTGTTCGGTGGCGCAGTAGCTTTGGAAGGGGCACAAAGCCGCCCTGCGGACCGGACTGGAGGACGGTGACCCACTACGCTGACCACAGGCCGCTCGCAGGGTCGCTAGGCGCGGTGGTGTAATGAACCACCGCAAGGAGATCGTCATCGAAACTGGTATGAACGTCGCAATCAGGTACGCAGCGGGTTCCGACATCGGTTGCAACCGGGAGAACAACGAGGACTCCGGTTACGCCGGTCCTTTCCTGCTGGCCGTAGCGGACGGGATGGGCGGTTACGCCGGCGGCGAGGTCGCCAGCTCCACCGTCGTCAACGCGCTGCGCCGGTTCGACGCCCCGGTGGCGGACGTGGAACTGCAGAGCACCCTGGCGCGGGCCGTCTCAGAGGTCAACAAGGCGCTGGGCCAGGCGATCTCCGCCCATCCCGAACTCAACCGGATGGGCACGACCCTGACGGCGATGTTGTGGAACGGCACCAGCAGGTTCGCGATCGCCCACATCGGCGACTCCCGGGCCTACCTCCTGCGGGACGGCGTGCTCTTCCAGATCACCAGCGACCACACCCTCGCCCAGCTCCTGGCCGACGGCGGCGACGCCGGGGAGAACTCGCACCTGTCCCACATGCTCTTCAAGGTGCTGGACGGCGGCCCCGACCGCGACCCCGACCTCGCGCCCAGGGACGCCCGGCTCGGCGACCGCTACCTCCTGTGCTCCGACGGATTGTCGGGCCCGGTCGGCCCGCAGGAGATCTTCGACATCCTCTCCGCCGAGAAGGAGCGCGAACGGGCCGTGGCCAGGCTCATCGAGGCCGCGCGCGCCCACGGGGGACCCGACAACATCACCTGCGTCGTGGCAGATGTGCTCGAGGCAGAACCAGGCGGCCCGATCCAGCGTCCCACCCTGGTGGGAGCGGTCGCCGGAACCTGACCATCACGGTCTGGTCCCGCAACGATTCCCCGGCTTGACAGTCGCAGTGGTCAGGCCGGTATAAGGGGTCAACAAAGGGACGAGAGATCGGGTGGAGGCTTTCATGACGGGGGTCGCGGCGCTGAGCCGTCCCGTCGGGACGGCCGCGGGCAGGATCGCGGCGATGGCGGCACTCGCGGTGTCCGTCGCCTTCGCGCACGGGGTCCACGACCCCGGCGTCCTGTGCCCTCTCCGAGCGTTGACCGACATCCCTTGCCCTTTCTGCGGCGGCACCACCGTCTTCATCGAGCTGGGGTCCGGGCATCTGCTCCGGGCGCTGGCGGCCAATCCCCTGGTGTTCGTCGGAGCCATGGTCTTCGCCGTGGCGCCGCTGGGGCTCGGAGCCCGATGGCGGACGTGGAAACCGCAGGTGCGTGCCTGGATTCTCGGCACCGCCATAGTGGGTTCCGGTATCTGGCAATTCGTCAGGTTCGGAATCTTCTGACAGCGCACGCCGAACCCGGCTGACGCAACGGCACATTCACAAGGAGAGAGTCAACGTGGGAAACCCCCCCTACGACCCGTACGGCCAGCAGCAGCCCGGCTACGGGCAGCAGCAGCCCGGTTATGGGCAGCAGCCCCCCGCGAACCCCTACGGCGGTCCGCAGACGCCTCCGCCGCAGCCTCAGGCCTACCAGGCCTCCCCGCCCCCGGCCTACCCCGCGCAGCCCGCCTTCCCCGCGGCCGCGCAGCCGCAGTACGGCGTGCCGCAGCAGCAGCCCTACGGCTTCGCGGGCGGCGCGTACGGCGCCTACGCCGGCTGGGGCTCGCGGTTCGCCGCGACCCTGGTCGACGGCCTGATCGCCGGCATCCCGGCCGGTGTCCTGGCCGGTATCGGCGCGGCCATGAGCGCGTCCACCCTCGAGTACGACCCCGTCACGGGAACCACCACCACGAGCGGCGGCAGCGGCGCGGGCATCCTCCTCTCGCTGCTGGGCTACGCGGTCGCCTTCGCGGTCATGCTCTTCTTCCTCTACCAGCAGGGCACGACCGGCCAGACGCCGGGCAAGAAGCTCACCAACATCCGGGTGATCAGCGAGCAGACCGGACAGCCGATCGGCTTCGGTATGACGTTCGTGCGCTACCTCGCGCACATCCTGGACGGGCTCCCCTGCTACCTCGGCTACCTGTGGCCGCTGTTCGACGCCAAGAAGCAGACCTTCGCCGACAAGGTCATGAACACCGTCGCCGTCCGGTCGGTCTGACGTTCTCGTTTCGGGCGGGGCGTCCCTCCAGGGACGCCCCGCTTGTCGTTTATCCCGGAGGTCTCCCTTGCACGAGGGCCTGGTACTCGCCGATCGGTTCGAGCTGCTCAGGAAGATCGGCCAGGGAGGCATGGGCGCGGTCTGGGAGGGCCGTGACACGGCGCTCGGCCGCCGGGTGGCGATCAAGACCCTCGCGGTCAGCCCCACCGAGGACGCGGTCCGGCGCTTCCGCGGCGAGGCGCAGATCGGGGCCGGCCTCTCCCATCCGGGGATCATGGTCGTCCACGACATCGGCCAGTACGAGCAGACGCTCTACCTGGTCATGGAGCACCTCGAGGGCCGGGACCTCAAGATCCTCCTGGAGGAGGGGCCCCTCCCGCTGGAGCGGGCGCTGGAGATCGCGGCCGAGCTGCTCGGCGCGCTGGGGGCGGCGCACGCCCAGGGCGTCGTGCACCGGGACGTCAAACCCGGCAACGTGATGATCCTGAACAAGGGCGGCCTGAAGATCCTGGACTTCGGGATCGCGCGGTTCACCGACGCCACGATGACGGGCTCCGTGGTGGGGACGCCCGCCTACATGGCGCCCGAGCAGTTCACCGGCAGGACCGAGGTGGACGGCCGGTGCGACCTCTACTCCTTCGGGATCCTGCTCTACGAGATGGTCGCCGGACGGCCGCCGTTCGAGTGCACCACGCTGCCGGAGTTCGTCTACGCCCACCTTCAGAAGGTGCCGGACCCTCCGCGTGCGTTCCGTCCCGACCTCCCGGAGTCGCTGAACCGCCTGATCGTCGACCTGCTGGCCAAGGATCCCGCCGACCGGCCCCGGACGGCCGAGGCGGCCCTGAGCCGGCTGGAGTTCGTGCGGGACGAGCTCCGGCAGGCGCCGTCCCAGACGTTCGGCGCGAGTTCCCCCTCCTCCCCGCAGCGGACGCCGCCGCCGTTCGGAAGCCCCGCCGCGGGCCATTTCACCCAGGGGCCGGCCACGCCTCCGCCCCAGCGGACGCCGCCGCCGTTCGCGGGCCACGTCCCGGGGCACGCCGCTTACGGGCCCGCCACGCCTCCGCCTTCGGAACTGCCGTTCTCCCAGCAGTCGCGGCCGTCCGCCCAGAACTCCCCGTACGGCGCGAACCACGGCCACGGCTGGGCGCCCACCCAGCCGTCCTACCAGCGCCAGGCCCCTCCGCCGCCGTTCGTTCCGGGGTATTCGCCGCCCCAGCAGGCCTACGGCCAGGCCCGGGGGGCGGGACGCCCCGCCCCCTACTGGCGCAGGGTCGGCGCGTTCATGATCGACTGGTGCCTCGGCTTCTTCCTCGTGATCATGTTCCTGGTCGTGGTGACCTGGGAGGACCCGGCGGACGCGGAGCTCACCGACGCCCAGGCCGGCGCCATGTTCCTCGTCTGGGCGATCGTGTACTTCGGCTACGGGATGATGGAGGGCCTGCTCGGCTTCAGCCCGGGCAAGGGCATGTGCGTGCTCCGGGTGGTGGACGCCCGGACGGGAGAGCGGGTCGGGCTGGTCCGCGGAGTCGCCCGGGTCTTCGCCCAGATCATCAACTGGTGGTCGCTGCTCGTCGGCTACCTCAACCCGCTGTGGGACCCGCAGAAGCAGACGTTCGCCGACAAGGTGTGCGGCACCAGGGTCGTCCAGGGCTGAGCGGTGTCATCTCGCGGGTTCGAAGACCGCGCCGTGGGCGGCGACCCGGGCGCGGCGGACCGCCTGGTCCAGCAGGGTCAGCGCGTCGGCCCTGCGGAGCATCTGGCCCGCCGTGAGGTTGTGCCCGGCGGTGGCGTCGGCGAGGTCGAGGATCAGGGTCAGCCGGGTGGCCAGCGCGTCGACCCGGTGGGCGCGGGCCGGGTAGCCGGGGGCGAGCCCGCTGTCGGCGTCGTCGCGCAGCGCCTTGAGGACGCCCGAGCGGTCGCCGTTGATGTCGTCCAGGCCGCTCATGATCTCGGTGACCTCGCGCATCGCCAGGGCGAGCCGGCGTTCGGCGTCGGCCAGCGACGGGACGTCCGGGAGCGCGGACCGGGCGGGGAACAGCTCCCAGCGGGTGCCCTGGTAGGACGAGCCGCGCCGGTCCTCGACCGGGACCAGGCCCACCGCCGAGCCGTCCAGCAGGACGATGACGCCCTCGCCGGCCTCGACCGCCGCCTGGTTGAACTCGGCGGGCCCGGTCAGGCCCAGCGGATCCCCCGGGGCGGGCAGCGCCAGGCGCAGCCCGGTGAGGCCGCGCGGGCGCAGGTCGGCCAGCCAGGAGCGCAGGGTCACCTGCCCCGCCAGGTGCGGGCCGCCGCGCTCGACCGCGTCCACGGCCTCGTCGAGGCCGACATGGCCGGTGAGCCAGGCGTTGGCCCAGGCGACCAGAGTGGGAGAGGGACGAGAGCCGTGCATGAGAAACACGATAACCGGCTTTCGGAGCATCTCCTCGGCGGTGCGCCGGGACCTTTCCACGATTCCCGCGGAGCCGGGGTCGTGGTCTCCGCCTGCAATAGGGTTGACGCTGGAGGATCTTAATGAGCGGTGAGGTACTGAGGCTCGAGGGCGTCGTGATCCGGCGCGAGGGAGCCGTGTTGCTCGACGGTGTCGACTGGACGGTCAGCGAGGGCGAGCGCTGGGTGGTCATCGGGCCCAACGGAGCGGGTAAGACGACCCTGCTCCAGGTGGCGGCGACGACCCTCTATCCGACCGAGGGCCGGGTGGCGGTGCTGGGGGAGACCCTGGGCCAGACCGACGTCTTCGAACTGCGGCCCCGGATCGGGTTCGCCAGCGCGGCGGTGGCCGAGAAGGTCCCGTCGGGGGAGACGGTCATGGACCTGGTGCTGACCGCCTCCTACGCCATCCTGGGGCGCTGGCAGGAGGAGTACGACTCGACGGACGTCGGTCGCGCGGTCGCCCTGCTGGAGGCTCTGGGCTGCACCGAGTTGGTGCGCAGGCGCTTTAACACCCTTTCCGAAGGGGAACGCAAGCGTGTCCAGATCGCCAGGGCGCTGATGCCGGATCCGGAGCTGCTCCTGCTGGACGAGCCCGCCGCCGGGCTCGACCTGGGCGCGCGCGAGGAGCTGGTGACCAGGCTGGCCCGGCTGGCCGCGGACCCGGCGGCTCCGGCGATGGCGGTGGTCACGCACCACTTGGAGGAGGTGCCGCCGGGGTTCACCCACGCGCTGCTGCTGCGCAAGGGCGGGGTGGTGGCCGCCGGCCGGATCGAAGAGGTGCTGACCGGCGAGAACCTGGGCGCCTGCTTCGGCATCCCGTTGCAGGTGGAGCGCTTCAACGACCGGTGGTACGCCCGTTCTGTCGGGAGATGACCCTGAAGTAAGGATGATCTGGGTCGCTCTCTACGATCGGTCAGCATGACACCGTGGGAAGCGATCGCGATCTTCGCGGCGGGCGCCGCGGCGGGCGGGATCAACGCCGTCGTGGGATCGGGCTCGCTGATCACCTTCCCGACGCTGGTGGCGCTGGGCTATCCGCCGGTCCTGGCCAACGTCTCCAACAACATCGGGCTGGTGCCGGGCTCCATCGCCTCCTGCTGGGGGTACCGCAAGGAGCTCGCCGGGCAGGGCGGGCGGCTGCTGCGGCTGGGCGCCGGCTCGCTGCTCGGCGCGCTCGCCGGCGGGCTGCTGCTGCTACGGCTGCCCGAGTCGGCGTTCCAGATGATCGTTCCGGTGCTGATCGCGGTCGCGCTGGTGCTGGTGGTGGTGCAGCCCAGGGTCAACCGGTGGGTGCAGAAGCGGCGGAAGGGCGACGTCGGGCACGGCGGGCCGCTGCTGTGGATCCTGGTCTGCCTGGCCGGGGTCTACGGCGGTTACTTCGGGGCGGCGCAGGGCATCCTGCTGATCTCGCTGCTGGGGATCTTCCTCCCCGACGACATGCAGACCGTCAACGGGATCAAGAACGCGCTGACCGGGATCGTCAACGCGACGGCCGCCGTGCTGTTCGTCTTCATCGCCGAGGTCGACTGGGCGGTGGTGGGCCTGATCGCCCTCGGCGCGACCCTCGGCGGCTACACCGGGGCCTCGGTGGGCCGGAAGCTTCCGCCCTGGGCGCTGCGAAGTGTCATTGTCTGTGTTGGTTTGGTGGCGATTGTGAAACTGCTCACGGGGTAGAACTCGAATATGAGTTCTATTCATGGGGGTGGCCGGTGAAGGGCGACCGGGTCGAGATCGTGGTGGAGTCCGGAGGGGACGTGCTCCGGACGTACGACGTCGTCGCCACCAAGGCCGGACGGCGGGTGGAGATCACCAACCGGCGCGGGGTGATCGAGGTCAGCGAGGTCACCCGCACCGGCACCCCGGTGCGCACCGCGCGGTTCATGGCCAGCCGGGTCGTCGCCCTGGTCGAGCACCCGATGGACGGCGAGGACTGACCCGACGGGCCCGGGCCGCCCGTCCGCTCAGATCGGGCGGACCTGCACGGTGCCCGTCTCGCTGATCCTGGTGTCGAAGGCCGGCTGGCGGCTCGTGGCGGGGCCGTCGACGACCGCGCCGTCGTCCACCCGGAAGGTGCTGCCGTGCCAGGGGCACACCACGCAGATCTCGTCGTGCACCCGCACCACCCGGCCCTGGTGCAGCGGGCCCGCCAGATGGGCGCAGGCGTCGGCCAGCACCCGGACCTCGTCCCCCAGGCGCAGCACGAAGAGGTCGATGTAGCCGAGGGAGCGGTGCACGGGCCAGCCGTCCGGCAGTTCCTCCAACCGGCACAGGTCGTGCCAGCCCAGCGGGACGAGATGGGTGATCGACGGGGCGTGGTTGGCCCCCGCGGCCTGGCGGAAGGCCAGATGCCCGCCCAGATAGCTGCCCGCCATCATGCTGGTGAGCCCGGCGAAGCTCAGCATTCTGCCCACCCCGTGGTCGCCGCGGACCCGGGCCAGCAGGGACGCCCCGTACAGCAGGTTGGTGGCGCCCATCACCATGGCGTGGACCAGGCCGACCCGCTGCTGCTCCCGGTGCAGGCTCGACCAGTCGGTCAGGCCGGTGAGCACCGTCGGCACCGACGAGGCCAGCCCGAGGGTGAGCAGGATGCGGGAGGCCCGCTGGGTGCCGGGGAAGAGGTCCAGCAGGGCGGTCGAGCAGTAGGCCCCGATGGGGAGGTCGGTGAGGGGGGCGTGCACGGGGTGCCCGAACTGCACCCCGTGCAGGGTGTTGCGCAGCGGGCCCGGAGGCAGGGCCTTGCGGAGCGCCTTGGAGAGGATCCGGATCGGGCGGTCCAGGGCCGAATCCAGTTCCAGGCGCTCGGCGAGCGCCACGGGGTGGGCCCTGGTGATGGTCCTGGACCCGTTCCTGGCGATCCCGCCTGCTCGTTCACGATTCACTGGCTGACTTCCCATCTGCCTTGTACGGGCATCTTCGACGGTCATCCACCTTTTCGAAGACGTTCCCCTTCCGGGCGGAGGGATAACGGTGACGAGGGGGACAGATGGATCAGCTGATCCTCTCCAGCCGCACAGGAACCCCGTTGAACACGGCGTTACCGGACAGGACGTCGATCTCCTGCTCGTCCGTCAGGGAGTTGACGCTCACCCCGGCGTTGGCGGAGGCCACCCGCGTCCTGGTGCCCGGCCGGGCATGGCCCCAGCCGTGCGGCAGGCTCACCACGCCCCGCATGATCTCGTCGTTCGGCTCCGCCTCGACCTCGACCTCGCCGGCCCGCGAGGAGACCCGGACGATATCGCCCGCCCCGATCCCCAGCTGCCCGGCGTCCTCGGGGTTCAGCCGCAGCGTGCAGGCGTTGGAACCCCCCACCAGCTCGGAGATGTTGTGCATCCAGCTGTTGTTGGAGCGCAGGTGGCGGCGGCCGATCAGCACGAACCCGTCGGCGGGACGGGAGGCGCGGAGCCGCTCCAGGTCCTTGGCGAACAGCTCGGGGCACAGGTCGACGCGGTCGAGGACCATGACCTCCTCCAGCCTGGGCTGGAGCGGGCCGAGGTCGAGGCCGCCGACCGTCTCCTCCAGGGTGAGGCCGTAGGGGCCGAGCCGGAGCATCATGTCCAGCCTGGTCTCGGCGCTCGGCGGGCCCAGCTCGGCCCGCAGGTCCTCCCTGCCCGCCTTCTTCAGGGTGGTCTGGATGACGAACTCGTCCACGTCCTGCGGGCTCGCCCCGGTCAGCTCGCCCGCCAGCCGGGCCAGGATCTGCGACTCCGACGGCCGGTCGCCCCGGTCCGCGACGGGAGGGGAGTAGCGCACGTAGTTCCGGACGGTGAACGACAGCAGCGCGACGTCGTAGTGCGGGGTGCGGGTGTGCGGGGGCGGCGGCAGGACCACGTCGGCGTGGCGGGTCGTCTCGTTGACGTAAGGGTCGACGCTGACCATGAACTCCAGGTTCTCCAGCGCCCTGCCGATCCGGTCGCCGTTCGGCGCGGACAGGACGGGGTTGCCGCCGACGGTGATCAGCGCCTTGATCTGGCCTTCGCCCTCGGTCTCGATCTCCTCGGCGAGGGTGGCGACCGGGAACTCGCCGTTGACCTCGGGAAGGCCGCGGACCCGGCTGTGCCAGCGGCCCGTCCGGTAGGGGCGGGAGCGCCTGCCGAAGGAGTGCGCGGCTTTGGGGAACATCGCGCCGCCGGGCCGGTCCAGGTTGCCGGTGAGCACGTTCAGGGCGTCGATCAGCCAGCTCGCGAGGGTGCCGAACTCCTGGGTGCAGGTGCCGATCCGGCCGTAGACGACGGCGGGGTCGGCGGCGGCCAGCTCGCGGGCGATCTCCCTGACGGTCTCCGCCGGGACACCGGTGACGGGCTCGGTGGCCTCGGGGGAGAACTCCTCGGCGAGCTCGCGCAGCTGCTCCAGGCCGTCCACCTCGTGGCGGAGCCGGGTGAGGCCCTCGGCGAACAGGGTGTGGACGAGGGAGAACAGGAACCAGGTGTCGGCGCCCGGACGGAGCGGGACGTGCCGGTCGGCCAGCTCGGCCGTCCGCGTGCGGCGCGGGTCCACCACGACGAGGCGCCCGCCCCGGCGGCGCAGCGCCTTCAGCCGGCCGGGGAAGTCGGGGGCCGAGCAGAGGCTGCCGTTGGACTCCAGCGGGTTGGCGCCCAGCATCAGCAGGTAGGAGGTGCGGTCCAGGTCGGGGACCGCGATGGCCAGCGGGTCGCCCAGCATGTAGCCCGCGCTGACGTGCTTGGGCATCTGGTCGGAGGTGCTGGCGCTGTAGAAGTTCTTCGTGCCGATGCCCTTGATGAGCAGCCCGCCGTAGAGGGAGCCCGCGACGCTGTGCGCGCTGGGGTTGCCCAGGTAGACGGCGACGGAGTCCTTGCCGTGGGTCTCGATGATCCGGCGGAGCTCGCGCCCCGCGGTCTCGAAGGCGTCCTCCCAGGCCGCCTCGGCCCCGTCGACGAGCGGCGCCGTCAGCTTGTCGGGGTCGTTGTCGAGGCGCCCGAAACTCGCGCCCTTGGGGCAGATGAAGCCCTTGCTGAACGGATCGTTCTTGTCGCCACGCACTTTGACGACCTTGTCGTCGCCGTCCATGGTGAGCTCCAGGCCGCACAGGGCCTCACACAGCGGACACGTCCTGAGCGCGATTCGGGTCATAAAGGTATGTAACCACTTACCCCTTCTCTTCAACAGAGCGAGGCGCACCGCCTCCGCCGCGTCCTCCGCCGCCGGAACGCCCTCGACGGGCTCGCCCCAGCCGTCCAGCACCCGCCAGCCGCCCAGCGTGACCACCGGGACGCCGATCCGGCGGGCCAGCGCCAGCTCCGAGAGCGTCCCCCAGGACCCGCCGATGATGATCACCGCCTGCGCCGAACGTACCAGGACGGCGTTGCGGGCCTCCCCCATGCCTGTGGATATCCGCACGGTCAGGTAGGGGTTGGCGCCCTCGTCGTCTCCCCCCGACAGCACTCCGACCGTCACCCCGCCCGCCTCCCAGGCGGCGCGGGCGGCGGCCTCCATGACCCCGCCGTAACCCCCGCAGAGGAGGGTCACCCCCTGCTCGGCGAGCAGCCGGCCCACCTCCAGCGCGTGCGTCACGTCCTCGTCCCTCGGATCGGCCGGACCGCAGACGGCTATCTGCATCGTGAACCCCTTTCGTGTCTCGCGGCGAGATACCTGTGAACCTGCCCCCTACGGAAGGCCGGCGATGGCATGGTGACGTCTGTGCGGGCGGACGACTCGGCTCTGATCGCGGAATCCCTGCGAAGACCCGAGGCGTTCGCGGAGCTCTTCGACCGCTACTCGGGCCTGCTCTACCGCTATACCTCACGCCGCCTCGGCCCGGAAAGCGCCGAGGACCTCGTAGGCGACACGTTCGCGGTCGCCTTCGCCAAACGCGCCAGGTACGACCCGGCCTACACGGACGCACGCCCATGGCTGTTCGGCATCCTCACCAAGCTCATCTCCCGCCACCGCCGCCGCGAGGCCGCCCGCTACCGAGCCTGGGAACGCAGCGCCCCGCCCGCCGTGTACGCGGAGTCCCCGACGGACCGTGTGGACGCGGAGGTGACGGCCCGGGCATCACGCGGCGAGCTGGCCCTGGCGCTGGCCACGCTGTCGGCCGGGGACCGGGACGTGCTGCTGCTCGTGGCCTGGGGCGACTTCACCTACGAGGAGGTCGCCCGCGCCCTGGCCATCCCGACCGGAACCGTCCGATCGCGCCTCAACCGCGCCAGACGCAAGGTCCGCGCCGCCCTGGGCGAGGTCAACCCGCTGGAAGGAGAGTGACGATGGACGACCTGCAGATGCTGCGCGACCTCGGCCACGATCTGGAACACGAACCCCCCGCCTCCCTCGACCGCCAGCGGAACCGAATCAACGGCCCCCGTTCCCGCCGCTGGACCCGTCCGAAGGGCTGGCTCGTCCTGGGCGTCGCCGCCGCCGTCACGGCCTCCGCACTGCTCGTCCCGCGCCTGCTGCTCAGCACCGAGATGGATTATCTGGACGTTCTGGAAGACCCGGGTTCCGTCACGGAACCGAAGCCGACCAAGGACGTGAACATCCTGGTACTCGGCTCGGACAGCCGAGGCGGCCGGAACCAGAAGGAGGCCGACCGCTTCGCGCGGTCCGACACGATCATCGTGGCGCACGTTCCCGCCGACGGGCGCGGAGTGAAGATGGTGAGCATTCCACGCGACACCCTTGTGGACGTCCCGGACTGTAAGAACGCGGACGGCAGGACGGTGCCCGGGAGCCGGGCGGTGATCAACGTGGCCTTCACCATCGGTGGTGCGGAGTGCGCCCGGAAGACCGTCGAGAACCTGGGCGGCATCACCCTCGACCACACGATCGTCTTCGACTTCATCGCCTTCAAGAGGGTGGTCGACGCGCTGGGCGGCGTAGAGGTCGAGATCGAGACCGAGATCAGGGATCCGGAGGCGAAACTGTCGCTCCACAAGGGGCTCCAGACCCTGAAGGGGGAACAGGCGCTCGGCTACGTCCGTGCGCGTCGCGGTCTCGGTGACGGCTCCGACCTGGGACGGATCAAGCGACAGCAGGAGGTGATGGAGGCCGTCGTCGAGAAGTCCGAACCGCTGCTCGGCGACCCGGCGAAGGCCATGGACCTGGCCAAGGCCGTCGCCCCTGCTCTGAAGGAGGGCCAGGGCCTGACCGTGAGCAGGATGCTGCAGATCGTCTTCGTGTTCGCGCAGTCCGGCGACCATGAGATCGACTTCCTCACCGTGCCGTGGAAGCCCGACCCGGAGGAGCCCGACCGCCTCGTCCTGAAGCAGCCCGAGGCAGAGAAGCTCTGGCAGACCCTCCGCTGAGAGTCTGGAACCCTTCTCCGGGTACGGACAAAAGGGGAATGTGACCCTCCACAGCAGGACCGATCCCGAGTTGTGGGGCGCGGCCCTGGCGGGGGACGAGCAGGCTTTCGGAGAGCTGTTCGCCCGCCATGGCCGCGCCATCTACAACTACTGCTTCCGCCGTACGGCCGACTGGGCGGCGGCGGAGGACCTCGCCTCGGTCGTCTTTCTGGAGACGTGGCGGCGGCGCGGGCACGTCCGGATGGACGAAGGCTCGCTGCTCCCGTGGCTGTACGGGGTGGCCACGAACGTCCTGCGTAACCACCAGCGCTCGCTTCGGCGGTACGGTGCGGCGCTGGCCCGCATTCCGGAGCCGGTTCCCGCGGAGGAGGACGCCGACCTGGTGGCGGCCCGGCTGGACGACCAGTGCCGCATGCGCGAGGTCCTTGACCGGATCGGGCATCTTTCCCGCCGTGACCAGGAGCTTCTCTCCCTGTGCGTCTGGGAGGAACTGACCTATGCCGAGGCGGCGGCCGCCCTCGGGATCCCCGTGGGCACCGTTCGCTCCCGCCTCAGCCGGATCCGCGCGAAGCTGAAGGAACCACCCTTGACGCTCGGACATAAAGGGGTAAACGGCACATTCAGGGAGGAACTGTCATGAGCTCTCTGCCCCCTCGACGGGACCTGCCTGATCTGCAGACCCGGAGGAACCATCTGATGTCCGAGATCAGTACCCCGCCCCGGAAACCCACACGCCGTCTCCTCTTCGGCGGTCTTCTCGCCGGTGCCGCCGCGACGGTGGCCGGAGGCGCCGCCGCGGCCCTTCTGATCGTCCCGGCGGACCGGCCCCCTTCGCGACCGCCCGTCCCCGGGCAGAGCGGCCCGCTTCGGCTCATCGCGGCTTCGGAGGTCCTCGCCCGGGCCTCGGAAAGGGCGGGCGATGAACCCGAGTTCGACCCTGCGCCCGGCCAGTACCTCTACTTCCAGAGCAGGGAGGAGCATGATCTGTTCGGCCGCGTGTACCGGAGCAAGCCCCCGTGGGGGCCCGGCGAGGGCGTCCTTCACAGGAACAGGTCGTTCAGCCGTGATGAGGCCTGGTACCCGGTGGGCGGCCGGAGTCCGGGGTTCCGCTGGAGCAGCGGGGAGACCTTCGAGGGGCCCTGGCCGGGAGAGCACACGCCACTGAAGGTCAGTGGGCCCGGCTGGATCTGCGAGAGCTACCGGAACGTCAGTGAGGCGGGGAGGAAGGACCCGAAGGTCGAACCGGACTGCAAAGCGGGCGACGATCACTACCGCGACGACCTGCCCACAGACACCGAAGGCATGTACGAGCGGCTCTATGCCGGCGGCCGGAAGGAGGCGAACCCGTCGGACGTCGCGGCTTTCCGTGAGGTCGGTGAGATCGTCCGAGGCTACTATTTGCCGCCGAAGAGCCGTGCGGCCCTGTTCTCTGCGGCGGCTCGGATTCCCGGCACGACCGTGACCGGGAACGTCACCGACCTGGCCGACCGCGTGGGCATCGCCGTCGGCCAGGCCTGGGGCGGCGTCCGCTACGAGTTGATCTTCGATCCCGTCACCTTTGCGTTCTTCGGCGAGCGCGAGGTCGTCGACTTCGATGACTCCTTCGAACCCGCCGGAGCCGGGCCCGGCCCCTTCCTCCGGACTCCCGACCCCGAAATGGCCCGGTACATGAAGCCCGGACACGTCCTCCGCCAGTCCGTGGACCTCCGCATCGCCTTGGTGGACGAGCGCGGCCAGAGGCCCTGATCCTTCCGCCGGAAGCCCCCGCCGACGTCCTCGGCGGGGCTTCCGTGCGTCCGGGACCACCTGGTGTGTTGCGCCGAGCGTCGGCGGCGCTGTCCTTGTCGAGGGATTATGTGTCGGCATGTGACAAAGATCAAGAAGCGTAGAAGAGGCCCGACTCGTTGAGTAGTGAGTGAAACGAGGTCGGAAGGGTACCGATTTGCAACTCGGTGTGCTTCAAACTGTCCAAGGTGTCCGATATGTTGCGCCTTACTTCCTGGTAACCATAGGAATCGGCTGGTGAGAACGGTGCGTGCAGCAAGGTGAAGCTTCCAAGGTTCGGACGGTCGGCGACCGGTGTGCTGGCGGGGGCGGCCCTGGTTCTGGGGCTGTCGACGGCACCTGCGGTCGCGGAGCCCGAACAGCTCACGGCCGGGTACACGAAGGCCGACAGCGGGGCGAAGATCACGGATGAGCGCTGGGTGGACGGGCGCACCGTCGACGTCACGATCGACACGCCGGGGATCGCCGGCATCGATCCCAAGGCGCGGATCCTGGTGCCCGAGGGGTGGAGCAAGGACGCGGCCCGGACCTGGCCGGTGCTCTACGTGCTCTCCGGCGGGCCCGACACCTACACCATCTGGAGCGACAAGACCGACATCGAGGAGACCGCCGCGGGCGACGACGTCATCGTCGTCATGCCCGACTCGGGCAAGGGCGGCGGCTTCGTCGACTGGTACAACGGCGGCAAGGGCGGCGACCCCAAGTGGGAGACCTTCCACACGAAGGAGCTGTCCCAGCTCGTCGAGCGCAACTTCCGGGGCGGCACCTCCCGGGCGATCATGGGACTCTCCTCCGGCGGGTCGGGCGCGCTGATGTACGCCACCCGCAACCCGGGCTTCTACAAGTACGTGGCCTCCTACAGCGGCATAGCGCACATCACGAAGCCGGGCATCCCCACGATCATGCTGCTGTCGGACGTGATCGACGGCTCCACCGAGAACCCGAACCCCTACGGGAAGCTGGGCGACCCGCTCTGGGACCGCTGGAACTGGCTGGAGCACGACCCGTACGTCAACGCCAGCACCCTCCGGGGCACCGGCGTCTACCTCTCCTCCGGCACGACGGGCCTGGTCGGTGAGCTGGACCTGACCCTGCCCGAGGTCATCGAGGAGAAGAACGGCGACGCCGTCGAGGTCGTCAAGGCCTACGCGGCGGGTTCGATCAGCGAGAAGCTCATCGGCATGACCAACGAGGACCTCGCCGCCCGCCTCAAGGCGATGAACATCCCCGCCACCGTGCACCTGTACGGGAACGGCCTGCACAGCTGGCCCTGGTGGAACCGCGAGTACAAGCTGGCCTGGCCCCTGATCATGAAGGCGCTGAACGGCTAGCCGAGAACGCGAGAAGGGCGGGCACCCCCTCAAGGGGATGCCCGCCCTTCTTCGTCAGAGGCGGATCGGGGTCAGTCGGTGACGCCCAGGCCCTTGGCGACGGAGTCGCCCAGGTCCTTGTGGACGTTGGTCCAGTACTCGACGATCCGCTTCTTCATGTCCGAGGTGACCTCGGGCTTGGAGGCGTGGCCCACGACGTTGGAGACCATGTTGGCCCGGTCGGTCTCGGACAGGACGTTCTCCCACAGGGCCCGCGGCTGGCCGTAGTCGTCGTCCTCGCTGTGCAGGCGGTAGGCGCTGCGGACGATCTCGCCGGTGAGGGCGTAGCTCTCGCCCTCGTACAGCGCCGGGTCGGCGGCCGGGCCGCCGAACGAGTTCGGCGCGTAGTGCGGGCCGGACGGCTGATGGAAGGCCATCGGGCCGTCGAAGTTGTAGGAGTTCACCAGCGACTTCGGCTGGTTGACCGGAAGCTGCAGGTAGTTCGGGCCGATCCGGTAGCGGTGGGTGTCGGCGTAGGAGAACAGCCGGCCCTGGAGCATCTTGTCCGGGGACGGGCCGATGCCGGGCACGAACGCCGACGGCTCGAAGGCGGCCTGCTCGATCTCGGCGAAGTAGTTCTCCGGGTTCCGGTTCAGGGTGAACCGGCCGATCGTGATCTCGGGGTAGTCGGCGTGCGGCCACACCTTGGTCAGGTCGAACGGGTTGAACCGGTAGTCCGCGGCGTCCTCGAACGGCATGATCTGCACGTTGACGGTCCACGACGGGTGGTCGCCCCGCTTGATGGCGTCGTAGAGGTCGCGGATGTGGAAGTCGGGGTCCTGGGACTGGATCGCGGCGGCCTCGCCGTCGGTGAAGTTCCGGACGCCCTGGTCGGTCTTGAAGTGGTACTTCACCCAGAACTTCTCACCGGACGCGTTGTACCAGAGGAAGGTGTGGGACCCGAAGCCGTGCATGTTCCGCCAGGAGGCGGGCGTGCCGCGGTCGGTCATCAGGAAGCTGACCTGGTGGGCCGACTCGGGGGACAGCGTCCAGAAGTCCCACTGCGCGTTGTGGTCGTGCAGATGGTTGTCCGGACGGCGCTTCTGGGTGTGGATGAAGTCGGAGAACTTCTGCGGATCCCGGATGAAGAAGATCGGGGTGTTGTTGCCGACGATGTCGTAGTTGCCCTGATCGGTGTAGAACTTGAGCGCGAAGCCGCGCGGGTCGCGCGCGGTGTCGGCGCTGCCCAGCTCGCCGGCGACCGTGGAGAAGCGCAGGAGGAGCGGGGTCTCCTCGCCCTTCTGGAAGAGGTCGGCCTTGGTGAACTGGCTGATGTCCTCGGTGATCTGCAGGGTGCCGTACGCGCCGCCGCCCTTGGCGTGGACGACGCGCTCGGGCACACGTTCCCGGTTGAAGTGCGCCATCTTCTGGATCAGGTAGTGGTCCTGAAGCAGAAGCGGGCCGTTGGCCCCGACGGACTGCGAGAACTCGTCGCTCGGCGCGGGGGCTCCGTTGTCGTCGGTGGTGATCGGCCTATCGGTCATGGGTGTCCTCCCTGACAAGAGGGGCACAGGCCCCAATAGATGACGTCGGCCTCATCGACCTTGAATCCGGCGTTGGCCGCCGGTTCCAGGCAGGGCGCGTGCCCCACCGCGCAGTCGACGTCGGCCACCGCGCCGCACTGACGGCATACGAGGTGGTGGTGGTTGTCCCCGACCCGGGACTCGTACCGGGCCGGGCTCCCGGCGGGCTCGATCCGGCGAAGGATCCCCGTGCCGGTGAGCGCGTTGAGCGCCTCGTAGATGGCTTGAGTGGAGACGTGACCGACACGCTCCCGCACCTTCTCGGCCACTTCCTCGGCCGTGAGGTGCCGTTCGAAGCGCAGGCACTCCAGGATCGCGACCCGGGCGGACGTCACGCGGAGTCCGGCCCCGCGCAGCTGCTCGGCGGAAGATGCCTTCTCGGTCATGTCCATCATTGAACCCCATAAACACGATTGAGTCAAGAAAACGAGATGATCAACTCTAGTTGTCCCTCTGGTATCGATGATCCCGGTAACGCCGTCAAGGTACGAATCGGTCTCGGGTCCCCTGCCGGATTGCGCACCCGGAGGGTGACCGGGGGATGATGTGCGGGTGACCGAAACAGGGACTCCGCTACGGAGAAGGCCGGCCCAGCGACGCTCCGCCGAACGGGTCCAGCGGATGCTGGACGCCTGCGCCGAGATCCTTGACGAGTCGGGCTACGAGGGGCTGTCCACCACCCGGATCGCCCAGCGCGCGGGCGTCGCGATCGGCTCGGTCTACCAGTTCTTCCCCGACAAGCGGGCGGTCGCCCAGGCACTGGCGCTGCGCAACCTGGAGCAGTTCGGCGAGCGCATCGGCGAGCTGCTGGCGGCCGGCTCGATGGACCGCTGGTCGGCGACCGTCGGACGGGCGATCGACATCTTCGTCGAGATGCACCGGACGGTGCCCGGCTTCCGGATCCTGCGCTTCGGCGACGTGGCCGACCTGCACCTGCTGGACGACTCCGCGGACAACAACGCCGTGGTGGCGCAGCGGCTGCGGGAGCTGATCGTCCAGTCCACCGGGGTGGCCGACACCCCGCGCCTGGAGCGGGCCTTCTCCATCGCGGTGGAGTCGGCGGACGCGCTGATCAAGATGGCCTTCCGCCGCGAACCCGACGGCGACGACCAGGTGATCGACGAGGCCAAGGAGCTGATTCAGAACTATCTCTCCACCTATCTGGACAGATAGCCAAGAGGGGTCTATAAGTTCCTGAAATGGACTTCAACTGGCTCCAGGCGCAGAACCGATTCCTCGTCCGCCAGCGCTTCACCCTCATGGTGAACAAGTACGAGGTGCACACGCCGGGCCCGGACGGGAGCGAGCAGCACCTCGTCGCCTTCGCCCAGCAGAAGCGGATGGCGTTCAAGGAGCAGGTGACGCTCTACACCGACCAGACCAAGCAGTACGCGCTGGCCTCCTTCAAGGCCCGCCAGCGCATCGACCTCGGGGCCACCTACGACATCACCGACCACGAGGGCCGGCCGATCGGCAGCTTCCGCAAGGACTTCAAGCGCTCCCTGACCAGTTCGACCTGGCACCTGGAGCAGCCGGGCCTGGGGGTGACGACGGGCACCGAGCGCAACCAGACGGTGGCCATCCTGCGCCGGGTCTGGGGCTTCATCCCCTTCCTGGGCGACCTGCCGTTCGCCTGGCCGTACCACTTCGACTTCACCGCGGGGGGCGCCCACCCGGTCTTCTCCGTGATCAAGAAGTTCGGCCTGCGGGACAAGTACGTGGTGGAGATCCACGACCCGAGGATCGACCGCAGGCTGGTCCTCGCCCAAGCGGTCGCGCTGGACGCCTTGCAGAGCCGATAGCGCACCTCACTGTAAAAAGAGCCACATTCGCGGACATTACTTCGTTGGTAAGGCGTCCCGGCGTGGTGAATGTCACCATGGGGATATGACCGGTGACGAACTGGCACAGGGGTCGGCGGAAGAACCGGCGTGGCCGCGCAGCGGAACCATCGGCGGAGTCCCCTTCGTCGCGCTGCCCCCCACCTCGGTGGACGCGCCCGCGCGGGACGGCCTCATCGTCTGCTGGCACGCCTTCGACCCGCCCCGCACCGAGGCCGCGATGGCCGCGGCGCTGCCCATGACGGGCGTGCCCGTCTGGCGGGTCTACCTGGGGCTGCGGCTGCCCGACCCCGCCGACCGCGACTACCTCCAGCTGCTCGGGAGCACCGTGGAACGCGCCGTCGCCGAACTGCCCGAGGCCGTGGAGGGCCTGCGCGAGCTGCTCGGGCAGGGCGACGGGGCGATCGGGCTGGCCGGGCACGGCGAGGGCGCGCTGGCCGTGCTGCTGGCCCTGGCCGAGCAGGAGGTCCCGGTGTCGGCCGCGGCGCTCATCGCCCCGGTGTCCCGGCCCTCCCTGGTGATCGAGGCCAGGGAGCGCCGCTTCGGCGCCTACTCCTGGACGCCCGAGACCCGGGCGGTCGCCGAACGGCTCGACCTCACCGCGCGGGCCGCCGAGATCGCCCGGGCCGACCCGCGGCTGCTGCTGGTCGCCGGCGCCAACGACCTCCTCATCCCCGCCGGGCAGGTCGAGGAGCTGCGCGGGCTGCTCAGCGAGGCCGGGATCACCTCCGCCGAGGCGGCGACCTTCCGCATGGGCCACGCGCTGGCCGCCGAGCCCGGCATCGAGCCCAAGCCGCCGCTCACCGCCGCGGTCAGCGTCGACGCCGCCCTGACCGACTGGTTCCGCCGCCACCTCAGCACGCACACCCCCAAGACGACCAGGCCGCTGGCGATCAACCTCGGCTGAGGCCCCCGACCCGGGCGAGCTCGCCCCTGACCAGCCGATCCTCGCTGCGCTGTGGTCGTCTGGTCGTTCTGGGGAGCGACCCCCAGGCCCCCGTGAGGTGACCAGCCGATCCTCGCTGCGCTGCGGTCGTCTGTTCATTCTGGGGGGCGACCCCCAGACCCCCGCGAGGTGACCAGCCGATCCTCGCTGCGCTGCGGTCGTCTGGTCACAGGAGCGCGGCCAGGGCGTGCACCGCCCGGTCCACCTCCTGCTCGGTGTTGTAGTAGTGCACCGAGGCCCGGACGCGGGCGCGCGGGGCCGCGCCCTCGTCGTACCGGTAGGTCTGCTCGGAGAGGCGGGTGACGATCCCCGCTGCGGTCAGCTTCGGCACCAGGGCCTCGGCGCCGTGCTCGGCGTGGGTGAAGGTGACGATCCCGCTCTTGCGGACCCCCCGGTCGTGGACGGTGACGCCGGGCAGCTCGGCCAGCTGGGCCCGCAGCCGGGCGGCCAGCGCCAGGACCCGTCCGGCGATCGCGTCCAGGCCCAGGTCCAGGGCGTACTCGACGGCCCTGGCCAGGCCGAGCTGGTTGGCGACGGAACGTTCCCAGGTCTCGAAGCGGCGGGCGTCCGGCCGGAAGGCGAAGGCGTCGGGGCCGGTCAGGTCGGCGGAGTGCAGGTCGACGACCGGCGGGTCAAGCCGGTCCATGACGGAGCGGCGGACGTAGAGGAAGCCGGTGCCCCGGGGGCCGCGCAGGAACTTGCGGCCGGTGGCCGACAGGAGGTCCACGTTCAGCGCGTCCACGTCGAGGGGGAGCTGGCCGGCGGACTGGCAGGCGTCCAGGAGGAACAGCGCGTCATGCGCGCGGGCCAGCGCGCCGACCTCGGCGACCGGGTTGATCAGCCCGTCGTGGGTGGGCACGTGGTTGAGGGACACCAGCCGCACCCCGCCCCGGCCGAGGGACCGCGCCAGCGCCTCCAGGTCGATGGTGCCGTGCTCGTCGTCGGGGACGACCTCGACGGAGACCCGATGCCTGCGGGCGGCCTGCACGTAGGCCAGCGCGTTGCTGGAGTACTCGCTGGTCGTGGTGAGAATCCTGTCACCGGGCCGGAAGGGGATCGAGTAGAAGGCCTGGTCCCAGGAGCGGGTGGCGCTGTCGGTGAAGGCGATCTCGTCGGGGGCGGCGCCGACCAGCCGGGCCACGACGGCGTACCCCTCCTCCAGCCGGTCGTGCGCCCGATCTGCGGCCTCGTAGCCGCCGATCTCGGCCTCCAGCTCCAGGTGCGAGACCACCGTGTCGAGGACGGGACGCGCGAGCAGGGCGGCTCCCGCGGCGTTCAGGTGGACGGCGTGCCTGGTGCCGGGGGTCTCTTTCCTGATCCGTTCGACGTCCACGCTGATCCCTTCGCTGGAGCTCGGTACGAACCAGCATAAGGAGCCCGGCATCCTAGGGGGCATGATGCGCAGACTGATCGCCGCCGGAACCGCCCTCGCCCTCGTCGGCTGCGGGCTCGCGGGGTGCGGGGGAGACGAGGATGCCGACGCGAAGGACCTGCCCCCCATCACGGTGGCCTTCGGCGGCGACGTCAACTTCGAGGGCGGGCTGCGGGACCGCCTGTCCGACCCGGGAAGCGCGCTGGGCCCCGTGTCCGCGCAGCTCAGCGCGGCCGACCTCGCGGTGGTCAACCTGGAGACGGCGATCACCGAGGGCGGCACCCCGGCCGCCAAGCAGTTCACCTTCCGCGCGCCCTCCACCGCGCTGGACGCGCTGAAGGCCGCCGGGGTGGACGTGGCCTCGATGGCCAACAACCACGGCATGGACTACGGGGCCGAAGGGCTCCAGGACTCCCTGGCCGCGGCGAAGGAGAAGGGGTTCCCCGTCGTGGGCATCGGCGCGAACGCGGCCGAGGCGTTCACGCCGCACGTCGCGGACGTCAAGGGGACCAAGGTCGCGGTCTTCGGCGCGACCCAGGTGCTGGACGACAACCTGGCCTCGGCCTGGACGGCCACGGACTCCCAGGCCGGCCTCGCCTCGGCGAAGGAGCCGGCGCGGCTCGTCGAGGCGGTCAAGAAGGCCAGGGACCGGTACGACACCGTCATCGTCGACCTGCACTGGGGCGTGGAGAAGCAGAGCTGCCCGTCGGAGGACCAGAAGACGCTCGCCGACCAGCTCGTCGAGGCGGGCGCGGACGCCGTCGTCGGAAGCCACGCGCACGTCCTCCAGGCGGGTGGCTTCCACGCCGCCAAGAAGAACAAGTACGTGCACTACGGCCTGGGCAACTTCGTCTTCTACAGCTTCACCCCGGGCACCCCGACCAGCCAGAGCGGCGTCCTCACCCTGACGTTCAAGGGCCACGACGTGCAGAAGGCCAACTGGGATCCCGCCACCCTGGAGGCCCCCGGCCTGCCCAGGCCGCTGGCCGGAGCCGAGGCGCAGAGCGCCTACGTCGGGTGGGCCGCGCTGAACGGCTGCGCGGGTCTCTCCCAGTGACGAGGCGGGGTTCTGCCATCCTGTTCCGCAGACCCAGGGGCGAGGAGGACGGTATGCGCGCGAAGGTGATGCTGGCCGCGGCGCTGGCCGGTGTGCTGGCGGCGTCCGCCTGCAGCAGCGGCGAGGACAACGCGGAGGCGGAGGGCGCCACCGCGCCTCCGGTCACGAAGTCCGCCGAGCCCGTCGAGGAGCAGCCCGCCAAGGAGCCGATCATCCTGGCCTTCGGCGGCGACGTGCACTTCGAGGGCCAGCTGCGGGCCAGGCTGGGCAGCCCCAAGACGGCGTTCGGCCCGGTCGCCTCGATCCTGCGCAAGGCGGACCTGTCCATGGTCAACCTGGAGACGGCCATCACGACCGGAGGCACCCCCGCCCCCGGCAAGGAGTTCACCTTCCGCGCCCCCGCGACGGCCTTCACCGCGTTGAAGGCGGCGGGGGTGGACGTGGTGAGCATGGCCAACAACCACGGCATGGACTACATGGAGACGGGTCTCGCCGACTCCCTGAAGGCGATCAAGAAGACCGGTTTCCCGACCGTGGGCATCGGCCGCAACGCCAAGGCCGCCTACGCCCCCTACCGGACGACGGTGAAGGGCAACAGGATCGCGATCCTGGGCGCCACCCAGGTGCTGGACGACCACCTCATCCCGGCCTGGACGGCCACCGACACCAAGGGCGGGCTGGCTTCGGCCAAGGACGTCCCGCGCATGGTCCAGGCGGTGAAGCAGGCGCGGAAGAACTCCGACCTGGTGATCGTCCACCTGCACTGGGGCGAGGAGCTCAACCCCTGCCCGCTGCCCCGGCAGAAGGAGCTGGCGCGGCAGCTGGTCGACGCGGGCGCGGACGCCGTGGTCGGCGGGCACGCCCACATCCCGCTCGGCGGCGGTTACATGGACGACAGCTACATCCACTACGGCATGAGCAACTTCGTCTTCTACTCCGCCAGCGGGCAGACGGCGAACTCCGGCGTCCTGCTGCTCAAGGCGGCGGAAGGGAAGATCACCAAGGCGGTGTGGAAGCCCGCCCGGCTCTCCGGCGGGCTGCCCGTCCCGCTCAAGGGCGCGGCGGCCAAGGCCGAGCTGAAGCGCTGGCAGGGCCTGCGCGAGTGCACCGGTCTGGAGGCGCGGAAGGGCTCGTCCTAGCCGGCGCCGGTCAACAGGCGTTCGGCCAGCCGGTGGGCGGGCAGGACGCGGGAGGCGGCGACCTCGCAGGACTCGGGTGAAGCGAGGCTGTCCAGCACGTGCTCCAGCAGGGCGGCGAACCCCTTGCGGTGGGCGACGGACTCCCAGGACGGGGCGGGCGGAAGCTGGATCCGTCCGTCGCGGCGCAGCTCCAGCCGCTCCAGGTCGGTGACGGCCGCCGAACGCCCGTCGCCGTGCAGTTCCAGCCGCTCCAGGTCGGCGCCGGACCTGCGGTGCATGGCCAGCGAGCCGCTCACGCCCGCCTTGCCGAGCAGGGCGGCGCAGGTCAGCATGCGGCCGTGCGCGTCGGTGCGCAGCAGCAGGTTCTCCTGTTCGAGCCGGTCGGACTCCTCGCCGAGGAGCCACACGGCCAGGTCCAGCAGGTGGATGGCGTCGTCGTAGACGGTGTGCCGGGCCGGGGCGTCCTGGAGCGAGGGGCGGTGCTTCTCCAGGGAGAACCACCGCGGGGAGCCGGAGATCCAGTACCGGGCGGTCCGGAGGGCGGGGGCGAAACGGCGGTTGAAACCGACCGCGAGCAGCACCCCCCGCTCGTCGGCCAGCCCGGCGAGGGCCTCGGCCTCGGAGAGGTCCGCCGACAGCGGCTTGTCGACGTAGGTCGGGATCCCGCGCCGCAGGCACTCCCCGACGAGCTCGAAGTGCGCCTCGGTCGCCGCGTGGACCATGACCAGGTCCAGGTCGCGCTCCAGCAGCTCCCGGTGGTCGGTGGTGCCGAAGGGGATCCGGTATCGCGACAGGACGGAGTCGACGGCGGTGGCCGACCGGCTGGACACCCCCACCAGCTCGGTCCTGGCATGCCCGGCCACCAGCGGAAGGTAGGCCTTCTCCGCTATGTCGCCGAGCCCGATGAGTCCGATGCGCATCCCCAGAACCTACCGGCCGCCGGGATCGCGCGACGAAGGCCCGGAACCCCTGGGGTTCCGGGCCTTCGGGAGGCGTCAGATCACTCGCCGTCCGCGAACTGGAAGGAGGCCGGGACCTTCACCTTGGCGTTCTGCTCCTCGGTGCCGAAGACGATGCCGATCTCGCGGTGGTGGCTGAGCTCGATCTTGCTCGGGTCGTCCTGCACCTCCTTGCCGTCCACGTAGAACTTCAGGACGCGCTCGGCGTCGGTCTTGAACTGGCCGATCTGCGTCTTGCTCAGCGGAACCTCCCAGATCTTGAAGACCTGGTCGAGGGTGAAGACCTTGTCCGCGCTGTAGGACTCCACGTGCAGGACGCCGCGGGCGTCGTGGGTGTGGAGCTCGGCGATGTTGCTGGCCGGGTCGATGCCCAGGTTGGCGGGGATCGGCTGCTGCTCGCCGTTGACGAAGAGGCTGAGGTGGGCGTGCTCGTGCTTGGCGTCGCCCTCCATGCCCTGCTTCACCTCGAGGCCGAGCTTCTTGGCGACCTTGACCGGGTCGGCGGGCAGCGTCCAGGGCGGACCGGCCTCGAGCCTGACCTGGTTGGCCTTGGCGTCCTTCTCGACCTGTTCCTGCTCGTTCTTCTGGATCGCCCAGTACGCTCCGCCGCCCAGCGCGCCGATGATCACGATCACCACCGCGAAGGTGATCATCCAGCGGACGCGCTCCCGCCGCTTCTCCGCCGCGCGCATGGCGGCCACGCGATCTTTGGCGCTCGCCTTCGAGGCGCCGCCGCCCTTGCTCTTGGTCGCCACTGCTCAGGTCCTCCGGGAGTCGTTCAGGGGGCACAGCCAAACATGGCCCCGGTAAAGCGTAGGTAAGAGATTGGACTGCTCGGACCCCTCCGCGCCACCCCCTGACCCCCGAAAACCTGGGCGGGTTTGGGGGTTGATGTCGAATAATTGTTGAGAACAATGTCCGGAAAATTGGTGGCTGTGTATTTCTCTTGCTCGATTCAGTTGCTCATAATGAATTCGCGAGTCTCCTTAACGGGCCGGATGACCTGTACTAACGTCCCTCGACGACGGTGCTGCCGAAGGGGCGGAGAAAAGAGCCGTCCGGGGGGATGAGAAATGAAGAGCACCACCAGGAATCTGATCTGCGCCATGGCGGTCGCTCCGGTGGTCGCCCTGCTCGCCGGGGCGCCCGCGGCGGCGGCCGACGACGGCCCGCTGGCGGCGCTGATGGAGCGGGACGGCACGAAGGGCACGTCCTCGGATCTGGCCCGCCCCGCCCTGGGGCCCTTTCCCTATCTGGCCCTGGACACGGTGAAGAGCGCGGGCGCCTCGCGGATCGAGAACCGCCGCGACGGCTCGCACGAGGCCACCGCGCTGCTCGGCCCGACCTCCAGCGAGAAGTACGGCCTCAAGGCCGAGGGCATCGCCAGCAAGTGCGTCACCCCGGCCAAGGGCAAGTCCAAGGGCGGCACCATCATCGAGGAGGGCAGGCTCCAGGGCACCAAGCTGCCCGAGTACCCCACCCTCAACCAGCAGGTCCCGCTGCGGGACGGCGCCTACGCCGTCCTCAACAAGCAGGTGCGCACCGCCGAGGGCTACACCGTCATCGGCACCCAGTTCGTGGACAAGAAGGGCAAGACCACCGACCTGGCGAAGACCCGCTGCGTCACCCCCAAGAAGGCGATGGCCGCCCAGCGCCGGGTGCCGAACGGCACGGCGGAGCAGGCCGCGCCCGCCGACCCCGGCCTGGGCACCGACGCGGTCGGGAACCTGCTGGGCGACCTGATCGGCGGGCTGCTCGAGACCGACAAGAAGCTCGACAAGTATCTGTCCCGCAAGAGCCCGGTCACCCTGGAGGTGGCCGACGAGCTCGGCGAGAAGATCGGGGAGGCGGCGACCCCGTCCATGCCCGGCGGGCCAGGCGGCCCGAAGGCCGGTCCTCAGGCGGGCCCCCAGGTCGGCCCCCAGGCCGGTCCGAAGACCGCGCCCAGGACCGGGTCCAAGACCGCGCCCAAGGCTCAGCCCCGCAAGGCCGCTCCGAAGAGCGGACGCCAGGCGATGGCGGCCGAGCCCGAGCCCAGGCTGCTCGGCAACAAGGTCCTCAACAGCGACGCCGACGACGTCTTCGAAGTGCTCAAGGGCAGCGGCACGAACAGCGGCCTGAAGAGCTCGCTCTTCGAGGAGAAGGACAAGGACAAGAAGAAGAAAAAGGGGACGGAGCCGGGTCTGTTCGGCGGGCTGCCCGGCCTGCCGCAGCTGCCGGCGAACGTGTCGGACCTGCTCCAGGGGTACGCGGTCTGACCTTTCATCCGTGAATCCGT